>NZ_BAABKB010000028.1:0-87145 GCF_039543605.1 Streptomyces siamensis
CGCCGGGTTGTCCGGTCCCGGGCGGTCCGCCGGGTTGTCCGGTCCCGGGCGGTCCGCCGGGTTGTCCGGTCCCGGGCGGTCCGGTCCCGGGCGGTCCGGTCCCGGGTGTCCGCCCGGCGAGCCGCCCTGCCGACGGTCGGGCGCTCGTGTCGACGGGCTGTCAGATGGTGCCGCTCTCCCACCACCAGGCGCGGCCGAGGTCCGCGCGGCTGTCGACGTGCTGGTGGTCGACGGTGTACCGCTCCAGACCGGAGAATCCGCAGGTCTCCGCCTTCTGGTACACCGTGCGGTTGCTGACGCCGGGGACGGTGAGGTCGGCCGCGGTGCCGTAGAGGTGCATGCTGTCGCTGGCCCCGCCGATCTCGGCGTTGTGCGCGATGCTGCGGAAGCCCGAGTTGACGGTGATGGCGGTGTTGCCGAGCTTCTTGCGCAGGGCTTCCAGCTTGTACATGGCCCGGCGGGCGTTCTCCTTGACGGCCGCCGCGCTCACCTTGCCGCCGTCGAAGTTGCCGCTCGAACGGTCGGTGAACTCGCTCCAGTTGAAGTGCGCCGTCGAACCGTCCGACTGCTCGAGGGCGTTGAGCTGCGCCTGGGTCGCGGGGCCGGCGCTGCCGTCGACCGACAGGCCGTAGGCCGCCTGGAATCTGCGGACCGCGGCGGCCGTGCCCGGGCCGAAGTCGCCGTCGATACTCACCCGCGACTGGGAGGCCGAGTCCGCGGCCCAGCCGGCGACCCGTATCTGAAGCTCCGTCACATCGGCTCCTGTCGCGCCCTGGTTCATGGTGCGCGTCCAGTTGTAGGCGCGGGCGGTGCCCGAGAGGAGCACGGGGCCGGCGAACGCGCCGACCGTCGCGGCGAGGGTTCCGCGCAGGATCGCGCGGCGGTTCGGGATGAAGGTCATGGTGACTCCCTGTGAGGCGTGGGCGGGTGGGGCGCTCAGGCTGGTCGGTCGTCAGTAGGCGAGCTGGAACGGCACGACCTGGGCGTCGGTGTCGTAGGCGTGCACGCGCAGTCTGAAGTGCGTGCCGTCCTTGACGTCGGTGGCGACGGTCGCCCACTGGGGGCCGAACGTCGAGTACGTGTCGTCGTGGTTGCACAGCGAGGTGTGGTCCACGAAGACGATGCAGGCGTCCAGGAAGCCGGTGGCCGAGCTGCTGAGCTTGATGTTGATGTCGGCGCACCGCGAACTGGTCGTGTAGGTGCCGAACTCCACCGCGGTGGCCGAGTAGTGGTACGTGAGCGACTTGGCGCCGCCGTAGCAGGACGTGGCGGCCGTTTCGGACTGTGCGAGGGCGGGCGCGGTGGCGGCACCGGTGAGGAGCGCGGTCACGGCCGCGAGGACGGCCGTCGTTCGCCGGGTGCGGGTCATCTGAACTCTCCGATCGCTGAAGCGGGCAGAGCGGGAGCCCGCGCACCGGTCCAGCGGTCCCGGTGGGTCTCGGCAGGCGATCCGGACGCGCGCGACGGCGCCTGCCAGGTCCACACCGAGGAGGTCTTCGCCATCGGGTTCCTTCCGCGTTCGCAGGCGTGCGGACGGTGCGGGGATGCGCGGGGAAGGTCGCTGCGCGGTGCCTCGCACGGCGCCTGGGAGCCGGGGTGCTGCGGGGATCGGTGCGGCGGAGCGAGTTCATGCTCCGGTGTACGCCGCCTTCTGTCATGCTCATTCGAACAGGGTGAAATGTCGCAGGTGGAAAGGGTGTTGGCCGTGCTGCGCTTCCACTTTTCGGCCGAGGATCTGGCCAGGACGCGGGTCGCCGCCGCTCCGCACCCGCTGTGGGAGATCGCCTCGAGCCTTCACCGCTTCCAGACCCCGGCAGGCCGCTGGGCGTACGCGCATTGGTACCGCACGGCACGTGCGCGGCTCCGCGAGGCGGGGCTCCAAGGCGTGGTGCGGCAGGTCCTCCTGCCCCTCTTCCCGCGCACGTCGTACTGGCCCGACTTCCTCACACCGCTGGAAGGGGTGGCCGGGCTGGAGGCCGGACTGGAGGCGATCCTGGCCACACCCGCGGACCGGGTGGCGGCGGAACTCGCCACCCTCGCCCGGATCGGGAGGGTGCCGGCCCCGCTCGGCCGGCTGACGGAGAAGGAGGCCCGGGCGGAGCTGGTGGGCATCCTCCGCGCCTACCACCGGACCGTCATCGAACCCTACGACGAGTGGGTGCACGAGAGCGTGCACACCGAACGGGTCCGGCTGGCCCGGCATCTGCTCGACGGAGGTACCGAGGGTCTGCTCGAAGGGCTCGGGCCGGCGGTCCGTTGGCGGCACCCACGCCTGGAGATCGGCACGTACCCGACGGAACACGACATCCGGCTGGAGGGCCGCGGACTGCTGCTCATACCCTCCTACTTCTGCTGGAAGGGGCCGGTCTCCCTCGCCGATCCGCGATTACCCCCCGTTCTCGTCCACTCGCTGCACCACGAGGTGCCCCCCGGGTCGGCCCGCACGGGCGCGGACGCCGCCGGTTCGCCGTCCCTGGAGCTCCTGTTGGGCCGGGCGCGGGCCGCCGTCCTGCGGGCCACGGCAGCCGGTGCCACCACCACGGAGGCCGCCCGGTTGGCCGGAGTCACCCCGGCCACCGCGACGCACCACACCACGGCGCTGCGCGATGCCGGCCTGATCACCAGCCACCGTCACGGCAACACCGTCATCCACACGCTGACACTGCTGGGAGCGACGATGGTGAGCAGGAACGTGCGGCACGCCCCGTCGGGGATCGGACAGGGACTCCTGCCCGGGGCCGACATCTTCACCGACCGGCCCGTCCAGGGCGCATGACCCCTTCGTACGGGGTGAGTTCAAGAGCCTCGGGCCGGTGCCGTGCGCACACGGCATTCAGCGGGTACGCAGGCCCGCGGTGGTGGCGCCCGTGCGGTCGCGCAGCAGCGAGCGCAAGGTGGTGGCGTGCTCGTAGCCGACCTTGCGGGCGATGGTCTCCAGGGACAGGTCCGTGGTCCGCAGCAGATGCGTGGCCTGTTCGACGCGCAGGTCCTGGACGAAGCGCACCGGCGTGGTGTTGAGGACACGGCGGACGGTGCGCTGCAGCGTGCGCTCGCTGACGCCGAGCGCGTGCGCCGCCTGCGAGAGGCTGTCGGGCGCGTCGAGGTGCAGGCGCGCCCAGCGCTCGAACGCCGCGATCAGGGGGTCGCTCTGGGCCAGCGCGCTGGGGATGGTGTACGCGGACTGGGAGGGCCGTTCGTCGACGACGAGGTAGCGGGCGACGAGGTCGGCGAGGGCCGGGCTGGCCATCCGTACGAGGGCGAGGGCGAGGTCGACGTGCCCGAAGGCGGCGCCCGCCGTGGTCACCCCCTGCGACGTGGTCACCATGCTGGTCTCGTCGAGATCGACCGCCGGGTAACGGCCCCGGAAGACGGGCGCCAGCCACCAAGTGGTCGTCGCCCGGCGGCCGTCGAGGACGCCGGACTCGGCGAGCAGGAAGGTGCCGGTGCAGGCCGAGGCGACGGGGGTTCCCCCGTCCCGGCACTCGGCGACCAGTGTCCGCACCCCCGCGAGGTCGGGGCCGGCGACCCGGTCGAGGAGAGCCTCGGGCCGGCGCTCCGCGAGTGCGGGCACGACGAGCAGATCCGTGGTGGCCGCGACGGAAGCGGGCTCGGGGGTGACGAGGTGTCCGGCGCCGGTGCGTACCTGTGCGCTGAAGCCGACCGTCGTGACGTTCCAGGCCGGCGGGGGCTGGGGCAGTTCGCCGCGCATCGCGTTGGCCGCGTCGAGGACGTCCAGCGCCGCGCTGAGTCCCGAGTCGAACACACCGTCGTACACGAGTACCGCGACATCCATGTCGGGAACGCTATCAGACGTGTCGTTTCCGACACTGGGGCCGGGCGGTTCACCGGCCTAGCGTGAACGACGTCCCCGATCACCGGGGCATGCGACCGCGCCGACCGCCTCCCGCAGCGGAGTGCCGGGCGATCGCGCCATGGGTGCCCGAAAGGGGCACCGAACCGAACAGAGGGAGCCCACCGTCATGAACAACATCGGCCTGCTGGCCCGCATCGAGGCCAAGCCCGACTACGCCGACCAGGTCGCCCGGATGCTGACCGACGCCGTGCAGCTCGCCGAGGAGGAGAAGCGGACGGTCACCTGGTTCGCCTTCCGGGAGGACGTCACCACGTTCGGCGTCTTCGACACCTTCGACAACGACGAGGACCGTACGGAGCATCTGCGTGGTCGGATCGCCGCCGCGCTCATGGGGGCCGCGGAGACCATGCTCGCCTCGGCTCCCGACATCCGGCCGGTCGACCTGCTCGCGGTCAAGCTGCCCTGAGCGGCTCCGTCCCGCAGCACACCCTCCACGTACACCGGTCCGAAGCACAGGAGATCCACCAGTCATGACATCGACGACCTCCGCCCCGGCGACGGGCGCCGGCGCCCCGCCCGGGACGGGCCCCGGCGTCCGCTCGCGCACCCACACCTGGGAGCCGCCCACCAGCTACGCCGACGGAGCCGGCCGTTCGGGCCTGGAGGTGCTCCGGCTGTGCGTCGAGGGTCGCTTCCCGCAGGCACCGATCTGCGGGACGCTCGGCTTCCGGCTCGTGGCGGCCGAGCACGGCCGGGCCGTCTTCGAGGGCGAGCCCGCCGAGCACCTGCTCAATCCCATGGGCACCGTGCACGGCGGCTTCCTCGCCACGCTCCTCGACTCGGCCCTCGGCAGCGCGGTGATGTCGACGCTCGCCGCGGGGCGCGCCTACACCACGATCCAGCTCGGCGTGAACATGGTGCGCCCCGTCCTCGCGGACACCCCGACCCTGCGTTGCGAGGGCACCGTGATCCACGCGGGCCGCACCACCGCCACCGCGGAGGCCAGGGTCGTCGGGACCACCGACGGGAAGCTGTACGCCCACGCCACGACCACCTGCGCGGTGTTCGCGCTGCCCGGGACGGACTGAGCCGCAAGGGCGGGCCCGACGGCTTCGTTCCGCAGTGGTCCGCCCCGGGACCGTCCAAGAGCCCGCGTACACGGTCGTGGTGAACGTCGGAGGTGCCGCACACCGGCGCGACCGACCGGTCGGCGCCTCCCCGCCCGCCAGGCGGGGAGGCGCCGCAGTCGCTCCCTGGGCAGGCTCCGCCTTCGCTTCCTAGGCAGGCGCCCCGTCGCCCGCCGGGCGCAGGCCGTCGAGCGCGGCCCGCAGGATCGGCTCGACGTAGTCGGGATCGCCGTGAATCGCGGCGATGGCGATGACCATGTCGCACATCTGCTCGAGGGTGAGGTCCTCGCGGATCTCGCGCGCCTCCTGCGCGGCGGCCAGGAGCGGCCGGCCGGCGGCCAGTACCCGGGCACGGTTCTCGCTGAAGACGGGGTCGTCGCCGTCCGTCTGCGCCAGGAGTTCGGAGGCGATGTCGTGCTTGCTGATGAAGAAGGCGAAGAACCGGTGCAGCCAGGCCGCGAACGTCGCCCCCGGTGTCGCGCCGTCGACGGTCCCCGCGGCCTCGCAGACGGCGTCGACCTCGTCGACGTAGAGGGCTTCCAGAAGCTCTCGGCGGCCGGGGAAATTGCGGTAGAGGGTCGCCATGCCGACCCCGGCGCGCCGCGAGACCTCGGCCATCGACACCTGGGCGCCGGGTTCGGCGAACGCGGCGCGCGCGGCGGCGAGGATCTTGTCGCGGTTGCGCTCGGCGTCGGCACGCCTGGGCGGTGCGGTCGGCTGGTCCGGGGTCATCGCTTCCCTAAGTGGATAGGTTATCCGGTACGCTGAACGGACAGGCTGTCCACTTCTGCGTGGGGCCTGATTCTACCTACCTGCCGCGACCGGTTCGCGGCGACCGGAGGAGCCCTCCATGGACTACCGACCCCTCGGACGCACCGGCGTCTCCGTCAGCCGACTGTGCCTCGGCGCGATGATGTTCGGCGCCTTCGGCAACTCCGATCACGACGACTCCGTCAAGATCATCCACCGTGCCCTGGACGCGGGGATCAACTTCATCGACACCGCCGATGTCTACTCGGGCGGCGAGTCGGAGCAGATCGTGGGCAAGGCGCTCACCGGCTCGCTCCGCGACGACGTCGTACTCGCCACCAAGGCGGGCCTGCCGTCCGGTGACGACCCCAACCGGCGCGGGACGTCACGGCGGTGGATCACCAAGGCGGTGGACGACTCACTGCGCCGCCTCGGGACCGACTGGATCGACCTCTACCAGGTCCACCGCCTCGACCCGGCCGTCGACATCGACGAGACGCTGGGCGTCCTGTCCGATCTGGTGCACGCCGGGAAGATCCGGATGTTCGGCGCGTCGACGGCCGCCGCCTCCGAGATCGTCGAGGCGCACTGGACCGCCGAGCGGCGCGGCCGCGAACGGCTCCGCACCGAGCAGCCGCCGTACTCGCTCCTGACCCGCGCCGTCGAGTACGACGTGCTGCCGACCTGCCGGCGGTATGGAATGGGCGTGCTGACCTACAGCCCGCTGGCCGGCGGCTGGCTGACCGGCCGTTACCGCAAGGGCCGGGACGTCGCGGGTCCGGGCTCGGTCGCCCGGCAGCAGCGATTCCCCGGCGCCTACGACGCCACGTCCCCGGCGAACGCGGCCAAGCTCGACGCCGCCGACGCGCTCGGGGCGCTCGCTGACGAGGCGGGGATGACGCTCGTGCAGATGGCGATCGCGTTCGTCACCCGCCACCCGGCGGTCACCTCCGCGATCGTGGGCCCGCGCACCATGGACCACCTCGACTCCTATCTGACGGCCGACGGCGTCGACCTGTCCGATGACGTGCTCGACCGCATCGACGAGATCGTGCCGCCGGGCCACACGGTCAACATCGCCGACAACATGTGGAACACCAGCACACGCACGCTGGACGCCGCGTTCCGCCGCCGGTAGCGGGTAGCCGGGCGCCGGTCCGCCACCAGTTGCCGCCGGGGAGGCCGGGCGCCGGTCCGCTCGCCGGTCCGCCACCGGCTGCCGCCGGGGGCCGGGCGCCGGTCCGCTCGGCCGAGCGGTGGTCAGCGGGGGCCGCTCTCCTTGCGCGCGTGGCCGGCGGCCGGCGCGGTGTACCGGCCAGGCTCCGCGTCGAAGGCGGCGGCGCAGTGGGCTGAGCAGAAGTAGTAGGTGCCCTGCTCGGTCCGCCGGTGTGCGGCGGCGGTCGCCGCGGCCGTTCGCATGCCGCACACCGGGTCCGCGACCGTGCCGTCGCCGTCGCCCTGGGCTTCGGGGTGGCCGTGTGAACTGTCGTCCGGGGCCCGGTCGGCCGCGGACTCGACCTGGGGCTGTGCACGCGCGGGCCGGGCGGTCGGCAAGGAAGGTGGGTGCCAGCGGCGCAGCCTGGAGGCGTTGGTGACGACCGACAGCGAACTCAGCGCCATGGCCGCGGCGGCGATGATCGGACTGAGGCGGATGCCCCACAACGGATACAGGACGCCCGCGGCGAGCGGGATGCCGACGGCGTTGTAGAGCAGGGCGAAGAACAGGTTCTGCCGGATGTTGCGCATCGTCGCCCGCGACAGCCGGATCGCCGTGACGACCCCACCGAGCGAACCGGAGATCAGGGTGATGTCGGCGGCCTCGATGGCGACGTCGGTTCCGGTGCCGATGGCCAGGCCGACATCGGCGGCGGCCAGGGCGGGGGCGTCGTTGATGCCGTCGCCGACCATGCCGACGGTGCGGCCCTCCGCCTGGAGGCGGCGGATCTCGTCGGCCTTGTGCTCGGGCAGCACCTCGGCCAGCACCCGGGCGACGCCGACCTGCGCGGCGATGGCGGCGGCGGTACGGGCGTTGTCCCCGGTGAGCATCACGACGTCGATGCCGAGATCGCGCAGGGCTGCGACGGCCGCGGCGGAGTCCTCCTTGACGGTGTCGGCGACGGCGAGCACGCCGGCGGGACGTCCGTCGACCGCGACGAGGACGGGGGTCTTGCCCTCGCCGGACAGGGCTTCCGCCACGGGGGTCAGCCCCGTGGTGTCGATGCCGACGTCACCGAGCAGCCGGGCGGTCCCCACCAGGACCGGATGCCCGTCGACGGTGGCCTGCACGCCCTTGCCGGTGACCGAGTCGAAGCCCGTCGCCGCGGGCGGGCGAAGGCCACGGTCGCGGACGCCCGCGACGATCGCCTGCGCCAGCGGGTGTTCACTGTCGGCCTCGGCCCCGGCCACCAGCCGGAGCAGCCGCGTCTCGTCGACACCACCGAGGGGGTGGACGTCGGTCAGGACGGGTGTGCCCGCGGTCACCGTGCCGGTCTTGTCGAGCACGACGGTGTCCAGCTTGTGCGCGGTCTCCAGGGCTTCGGCGGAGCGGATCAGAATGCCCGCCCGGGCTCCCTTGCCGGTCCCGACCATCACCGACAGCGGGGTGGCCAGACCCAGCGCGCACGGGCAGGCGATGATCAGGACGGCGACCGCGGAGACCAGCGCCAGGGTCAGCGCGGGAGACGGGCCCAGCGTGAACCACACGGCGAAGGTGGCGATCGCGACGGCGATGACCGCGGGCACGAAGTACGCCGAGACGGCGTCGGCCAGCCGCTGGATGGGCGCCTTGGACGCCTGTGCCTGCTGCACGAGGCGGACGATCCGGGCGAGCATCGTGTCGGCTCCGACCTTGGCGGCCCGTACTCGCAGGGACCCGGTGCCGTTGACGGTCGCGCCGATGACCGTGTCCCCGGCGCGTTTGGTCGCCGGCATCGGCTCACCGGTGACCATGGACTCGTCGACCCCGGAGGAGCCGGAGAGGACCTCGGCGTCGACGGGGATCTTCTCCCCGGGCCTGATGACCAGTCGGTCTCCGACCACGACGTCCTCGACGGGGATCTCGCTCTCGGTTCCGTCCCGCACGACGCGAGCGGTCCTGGCCTGCAGGCCCAGCAGGGCACGGATGGCCTCTCCGGTGCCCGCCTTCGCCCGCGCCTCCAGGAGCCGTCCCAGCAGGATCAGGGTCAGGATGACGCCGACGGCCTCGTAGTAGACCTCGCGCACCTCTTCGGGCAGCAGGCCCGGGGCGAGGGTGACGATCAAGCTGTAGCCGAAGGCGGCGCTCGTGCCGAGGGTGATGAGCGAGTTCATGTCGGCAGCGCGGTGGCGCAGGGTCAGCCAGCCCGTCACATGGACCGGCCAGCCGGTGTAGAACATCACCGGCGCGATCAGCGCCAGCTGGAACCAGTGGTTCAGCATCCAGCCGGGCACCCAGTCCGCGCCGAACAGTTCGTGCGCCATCACCGCGAACAGCACCGGGGCGGTGAGCACCGCGCCGACCGCCACCCGGCGTGTGAGGTCCTTGATCTCGGCGCGACGCTCGGCGGCGTCGGCGGCCTCCGTCTCGGCCGCCGTCCGTTCGACGCCCTGCGACGGTCCGCCGGACGCGCGGACGTCAGGCGCCGTCGTGGTGGTGCCGTCGCCGTCGGGAGCCGGCCGCACCGGGCCTTCCGCGGGCTCGACCAGCAGCGTGCCCTGGATCATGTTCATGCCGCAGGTGAACCCGAAAGCGCCGGGCCGGTCGGGGTTCAGCCGCACGGTGGTCCGCATATGGGCGGGCAGCCCCGCGCCGATCCTCAGATCCGGGAAGACGACACGGGCGGTGCACTCCCCCGCCTCCTGCCGGTCGAAGACCATCTCGACCGGTGTGCCCTGGCGGACTTTTATCAGGTCGGGGCTGTAGCCGCCCCGCACCGTCACCTCGACCCGCTGCACCCCGTCCTCCAGCCGGGCGGCACCGGCGCGGCGCGGTCCGAAGAAGTACCGGGCCAGCGCGCCGATCAGCACGGCCGAGGCCACGACGACGGCGACATCGAGGGCACCCATGGGCTGCTCGCCTCCCTGGTCCGCTTGTCTTCCAGCCTGCGCCCGGTCGTCCGCGGCCGCCAGGGGCACTGTGGCCCACCCGTCCTGGACCGTCCGGCCCCGGACATCCGCGGCGGACAGCGGGACGATGCAGGTGAAGGCAGAAGTCCGCCGGGCGCCCGTCCGCACGCGGCCACCCGACGACGCCGAAGGCAGGTGAAGGGTGATGTTGTTCTGGTACGACCACGGGGGCTGGGGCTGGTTCGCGATGTCGGTCGGGATGGTCCTCTTCTGGGCGCTGATCATCGCGGTCGCCGTACTGCTCTTCCGGGCCCTCGACCGGCCCCGCGAGCACACCCGCACGCCGGCCGCACCCCCGGCCGAGGACATCCTCCGGGAACGGCTGGCCCGCGGGGAGATCGACGAGGACGAGTACCGGCGCCGCCTGAGCGCCCTGCGCGCCGGGCCGCTCGCCAAACCCTGACGCCCACCGGCCGTACGGTCGCGGGCACACGCTCACGGTTGCAGCCCGCCCGCACGGTCGGGGACGGCGCTCGCCCGGCTTCGCCCGCACGACCGCGGGTGCGGCCCGGTCGCCCGGCCCCGGCGCCTGCCGGGGAAGCCCCGCCGAGCGGGGCTACGCCCTGCGGCATCCGGCCGACGGTCCGCGACTCGCCCTGCGCCTGGATCCGTCGCGGGCCAAGGCCGCGGCGGGCTTCGACCACTTCGCCATCGGCGTCCCGGACAACGCCGCCGACGAGGCACTGGCGGAGGACCTGACCGCCCTCGGCGACACCCACGCCGGTGTGCACTTCGCCGCCATCGGCTGGATCCTGCCGCAGCTGCACGACCCCGACGGGCACGAGATCCGCTTCTGCACCACGCACCATCACAGCCGTCCGGGCGCCGGCCCGCTCAGGGCCGAAGACCCCGTGGAGAGCGCCGCGCGACGCGAACGCGCGAGTGAGGGACGCGCGTGACGTCACGTCGCCTCATCGGCCGACCACCGAAGTCGCCGCCACGGCAGCCGGATCCGCTGTCCGAGCCGACGCCGGGCCCACGATCGTGACCCAGCGGTGAGGCCCAAGTCCCCCAAGACGGGGGCGTCTTGGAGTCGGGCCGCTCGGCACGGCTCGACGACCGGTGCCCGGACGGCGCGCGCGGGACCGGCGCCGCCACGAGACACGTAGAACTCGCCGGAGCAGACTGCCTGTTGGGAGCGACGCCAAGGGCGGAGCCGCCGGTGGCTCCGGTCGCCGTGGCGACACCCTCGTCCTACGCTGGTGGCACGGAGGACCGCCATCCGGCAGACAGGACCGCTTCGTCCCCCGCCGACGGCCCCCTGCCGACACACGCACCGGCGGGGCGGCGCTCCTTCCCCTTCCGTGGTTCTCCTCCGCTCCTTCCCCACCACCAGCAGCCTTTCCTCGCTGCAGTTTCCGTGTGACCAGGGAGTCGCGATGAAGAGCTCCACTCGCATACACCGTCGTGCCACGGCTGTCGTCGCAGCGGCGCTGATGGCAACAGGCACCTTTCTGACGACGAACGCCTCGGCGGCCGTCTCCGACATCAGTGCCTCCGATCAGGAGGCCATCGTCGCCGAGACCAACAGCGTCCGTCAGGCTGCCGGTCAGGCGCCTCTGGCCTGGGACGACTCCCTCGCCAAGGACGCTCAGGCCTGGGCCGACAACCCGGCGTCCACCGCCGGCGGAGGGCTGCACCACGACTCGATCGACAACGCCGCCGAGAACATGTCGAGCGCCGGGCCCGGTCAGGCGACAGGGCAATGGGCGTCCGAGAAGAGCGCCTACGACGCCGATTCCGACCACGACCCCAACAGCCAGGGCTACATGACGAAGTGGGGTCACTACTACAACATGATCCAGAGCGGGTACACGAAGATCGGCTGCGGTACGAAGAGCGACGTTCCGACCGGGTCGGTCACCGTCTGCCGGTACTCGTGAAGCCACTCCTCATGGGCGCGGGTACGGACGCGCGCAGCGCTCCGGGGCCTGGCGACAGCAACAGGCCCCGGTCACTGCGGACTCCGACGCCTGCGCGGGTCACTGCGGAGCCCGGTCGCAGACCCCGGTCATCGCGGAGCCTGGCGGCACGCCTCGGTCGCGACGGCGTTCGACACGCCCGCCTGTGCGAGGTCGCTGACGCAGCGGGTCTGGTCGCCCACCAGGCCCACGTAACACGCCATCCGGACGTCGTCCGTGACCTCGGTCCCCTGGTTCTGGACGTGGTCCTGGCAGGCCGCGATGTCCGCGTGGGCGGCCGGAGCGGCCATGACGACGCCACCCAGGGCGAGGGCCAGGCCGGCGAGGACGCTGGGAATGGTTGCCGAGCGACGCATGAGGATGCACCTGCTCTCCGGTGTCGGGTCGTACGGTCCCGGTTGCACGGAACCGTGTGCGGGGGCGGCGGCGAGCAACAGCCCGAAAGACGCGCTTCCCTCGGGGTGAGCACCGCGCCCGAGCGAGCACCGCTCCGAGGGTGCGTGCCGCGCCGAGGTGAGCACCGCGCTCCCCGGCCGGGCGGCGATGTGCCGTGCCCGGCGAGCGGGTGGTGTGTTTCCTCCGCGACCGATCGGCTCGGTTCCGACCACCCTCGCTCCTACGACGCTAGAACACTCCCGGAGCGCCCGCACTCCCGGAAGGCACCTGGCTCCCGGCGCTCGTTGAGGTGATCACCGTGTGCGGCGGACGGGCGGGCCCGGCGGGCCCTCGGACCCGCCGGGTGGCCGATCGCATGGCTGCGCCCCCGGACGGATCGGAACGTGGTGCCCCGGCGGGCGGCTCGGCGTCAGGGGCGGATGTGTTCGAGGGTGAACTCGGGCGAGGCGTAGGGGCCGGCCTGGGGTGCGGCGGGGTCGGCCGGGAGGTCGGCTCCGGGGATGTCCCCGGCGTGGAGCTCGGCGTCGTCGACGGGGGTGTAGTCGAGCACGGACGGTTCCGGGAGCTCCCAGAAACGGCGGGTGTTGGCGGAGACGGCGTACACCGTGGCGAAGCGCGTGGAACGGGGCGCGGTCAGCGCGGCCCGGACATAGCCCACGGCGTCGCGCGGGCTCAGCCAGGTCGCCAGGTGCCGCGGTTCGACGGGCACCGGCTCGAAGCTCCCGATGCGCAGACAGATCACGGACAGTCCGAACTTGTCGGAGTACAGCCGCCCCAGAGCCTCGACCGCGGCTTTGCTGACCCCGTAGAGACCGTCCGCGCGGATCGGCTCCTGCGGGCCGGTGAGGTGTCCGGCCGGGTAGAAGCCGGTCACGCGGTTGCTGCCGGCCAGGACGACCCGCTCGATGCCGTGCCGTCGCGCCGCCTCCAGCACGTGGTGGGTGCCGAGCACGTTCGCTTCGAGCAGGTCCGCGAGGGGTGCCTCGTCCGGCACACCTCCCAGGTGGAGCACGCTGTCGGCCCCGGCGAGCGCCGCCTCGACGGCCGGCGCGTCCCGCAGGTCCACCGTGTGCACGTCCTCGTTCGCGGTCTGCGGCCGCAGCGGTA
The DNA here is from genome assembly GCF_039543605.1 of Streptomyces siamensis. Lineage (NCBI taxonomy): Bacteria > Bacillati > Actinomycetota > Actinomycetes > Kitasatosporales > Streptomycetaceae > Streptomyces > Streptomyces siamensis. The sequence continues at coordinate 13,221 of NZ_BAABKB010000028.1, forward strand.
CGCGGTCGAGCAGGATCAGCCGCGACGCATCGTGCCGCAGTGCTTCCCGGACCGCGGAGCCGATGGTCCCTGCCGCGCCGGTCACCGCTACCGTTCCCAGACCCATTGCTCCCCCGGAGAGTCGACGATCCGTGCATCATCGCTGCTCCGGAACGACGCATCAAAGGGTTTGGGACCGGTGTGGGAGGCCGAGAGCGTTCAACGCCGGGGAAAACTAGCGCACCTGCGGAGTCGTGCCGACGTCGCCGTCCGCGGGTTGTCCGGCACGGGCCTCGCCGTGGGAGCGGACGAGCGGCACGAGCAGCGCGGCACCCATCAGGGCCAGCGCCGCGGCCGCCCGCAGCACCACCTCGATCGCCGGACCGTCGGACGCCGCCCGCGCCGCCGATCCGCTGACCACTTCGAGGACGGTCGCCGCCACCGCCACGGCCACCGCGCCCCACAGGACCAGCGACGTCAGCACCAGCCCCGACGCCGCCGCCAGCCGCCCGGCGGACACGTACGACTGCGTCGCCACGTTGGTCAGCGCCCAGCCGAGCCCGAGGCCGACCCCGACCACCGCGAACACGACCGTGTACAGCGCCAGGGGATCCGCCCAGGTCAGCGCGAACAGTCCGGTCCCGCTCAGCAGCAGCCCTGTGGCCATCAGCGCCTCCGGACGCCAACGGCGTGCCAGGTGCCCCGACCAGTAACTGGCCGACCCCGCGCCCGCCGACAGCGCCAGGAAGACGAGTCCCGAGCCGAACGGCGACAGCCCGCGCGCCTGCTGCAGATACAGGGCCGAAAGCACTGCCACCAGGCAGTACACGACGTTCGACACGGTTCCGGCCATCGTCACCGTCATGAACGGTCCGTTGCGCAGCAGGGAGAGGTCGAGCAGCGGTTCCGCCGTACGGCGCTCCACGACCACGAACAGCCACAGCAGTGCCGCCCCGGCAACGAAGCACGTCACCGTCGCCGCCGATCCCCAGCCCCAGTGCGCTCCCTGGTCGACCGCCAGCATGAAGGCGGTCAGCCCGACGGCCAGCGCGAGCGCTCCGGGCAGATCCAGACCCCGTACGGCTTCCTCGTCGCGCGATTCGGCCACGCAGCGCAGCATGAGCAGCACCGCGGCGGCGCAGATCGGCACGTTCAACAGAAACACCGCACGCCAGCTCACGTGCTCGGCGAACGCCCCGCCGACGAAGGGACCCAGCGCGGTGCCGATGGCGCTGAAGGCGAGCACCATGCCCACGGCCCGGCCCTGCCGGTCGTCACGGAAGTGCGAGGTGACCACCGCCACCGCGACGGGGAAGATCAGCGCCGCCGTCGCTCCCTGCACCACGCGTCCCGCCGTCAGCCACGCCACGTTCTGCGCGGCGCTGCACACCACCGACACCAGGGCGAAGCCCGTCAGTCCCAGGACGATGACCCGTCTTCGGCCGTGCACGTCGGCCGCCCTCCCGCCGACGATCATCAGTGCGCCGAGGGTCAGCATGTAGCCGCTCACCAGCCACTGGAGGTCGGTGGTCGGCGTCCGGAAGTCGCGGGCGATGACCGGCAGCATCAGGTTGAGCGCGAACCAGTCCATCTGCACCAGCAGCATCGACATCGAGGCGGCGGCGATGACCGCACGGTCCCGGCCCGAGAACAGCCCCGGTGTGCGGTCTGCGGATCCGCTCACGACGACCAACCCCTGCCACGAACCCCTCTCTTCTCAGCGTGAGTCCGTTCACGGGACCCTGCAACCGACGCCTCCGGGCCGAGCGCCCGGGCCGACGTTGCCGGTTGCAGGGCCGCCGTCCTCGTGCGTCGGTCAGACGTCGGACCGGTAGAGGCGGAACGCGGCGATGTGCGCGGTCGCGCGGGACGCCGTCACGCGCACGCGCCAGCGTCGCGCGCGCACGGGGGCCGGCAGGAGCAGGATCCGGCTCGCGCCGACCGCACCCGCCTCGGTCACCTGCCTCCATCCGTCGCCGTCGTGGGCCTCGATCACGAAGTGCTCGATCTGCTGGCCGTGCCGGACGTCCTCCGCGAGCCTGATGCGGTCGACCTCCCGCTCCTTGCCGAGGTCCACGGTGAAGACCCCTCGCCCGGTGGTGGTCCGGGCGCCGCGGGCGAGATCCTCGGGCAGCTCGCGGTCGATCCGCTCACGGAACTGCCTCAGCCGCGTCACGTCGGCGGCCGGCAGCAACCCCTGGGTGTCCGGAGGGATGTTGAGCAGGAGCACCGAGTTGCGGCCCACCGACCGGAAGTAGATGTCCGTCAACTGATCCACGCTCTTGGGCTGTTGGTCCGCGTGGTAGAACCAGCCGTCGCGGATGGACACATCGCACTCGGCCGGCCACCACTGGAGGTGATCGGCGACCGGACGGGCGGCGACGAGTGCGTCCCGGCTGCCCATGTCCGCGGCGTCGTAGGACAGGGCGTAGTCCGTGCGTCCGTAGTCCTTCTCCGCGACGGGCACGACACTCCACTCGTCCTCGCGGGCGAGGCCGCCCTCGTTGCCCACCCAGCGGACGTCCGGCCCCGACACGGCGATGGAGGCGTCGGGGGCGAGCGCCCGCACCAGCGCGTACCAGCTGTCCCAGTCGTACTTCTCCACCTTGTCCGGCGGAATGCGTCCCTGGGCTCCGTCGAACCACACCTCGTCGACAGGTCCGTACTCGGTGAGCACCTCGTAGAGCTGGTTGAGCATGTGGGCGCCGTAGTCGGTGGCGTCCAGGGTGTACGTCGTCGTCGGTGTGCGGTCGTCGCCTTCGACGAGTTCCGGGACGGTGCGTCCGGAGCGTGCGCTGCCGTTGGCGTACACGCCGTGCAGGTACTGGTTCTCGTCCGCGGGTGAGATGTACACGCCGACCTTGATGCCGTGCCGTCGCATGGAGTCGGCGAACGCGCGCAGCACGTCGCCCTGTCCGCCGAGCCAGCTGCTGGACGCCACGGTGTGGCGGGAGTAGCGGGAAGGGTAGAGGACGAAGCCGTCGTGGTGCTTGACGGTGAGGATGGCCAGCCGGAAGCCGCCGTCGCGCAGGGAGCGGGCCCACTGGTCGGTGTCGAGGCCGACGGGCTGGAAGACGTCGGGGTCCTCGTCGCCCGTGCCCCATTCGAGGCCGGTGAAGGTGTTCACGCCGAAGTGCAGAAAGGCGGTGCGCTCCAGGTTCTGCCAGGCGATCTGCCGGGCGGTGGGGCGGACCCGGGATGCCTTGCGGACCAGGTCGGCCTCGGTGTCGTCGGGGCTGACGGGGATGCGGTACCCGGGGGATTCCGAGATGCCGGCCGCGGCGGGGTCCGCTCCGCCGGACGCGGCCGGGGTGAGGTCCGTGCCGCCGGGGGCGGCCAGGGCGGGCGCGGCACCGCCGGAGGCGGCCACCGCGGCGGCTGCGGTGACGAAGAGGCGTCGGGAGACGGCCATGCGGGTGGGGCTCCTCACGTCAGGATGCGGTCAATGTCCAGGTGGTGGGCTGCTGTTGGTCGGGCGGGTACTGGAGGAGCCGGCCCTCGCCGGTGACGTGCACCGTCATGCGGGTGATCGCGTTCAGCAGCCGGTAGCCGCCGGGGGCGGGGTCCAGTTCCCAGCGCTGGAGCGTGCTCCTGGGGTCGCAGGCCGATCCGGTCACGGGCGTACCGGGCTCCAGCGGCACGTTCAGCGTGAGCTTTCCGCCCGTCACCTCCAGGCAGGTGCCGTCGGACGCGGACTTCAGGGTCACGTAGCCGTCGGCGGTCCGCCCGATCTCGAGGTCGACGACGGTGGCCCCGGCGCGGAAGGTGTAGGTCCCGTCGGCGACCGGCACCCGGGTCGGGTCACGCCATCCCGGTGCGTGTCCCACGGCCGTCCCGCGTGCGGTGAATTCGGCGTACGTGGGGTCGGGGTGCGCCGCGCCCCAGGTGGCCTGGGCGATGTGCCGCAGCGCGGGGACCATGGCGCCGGCGACCTCGTTCTCGGTCTCCCCGCGGCCGTTGTCGGGCCAGAGGCTGATCTTCGCGCCGGTGACGCCCGCGGCGGACGTGAGCTTTTCGCCCTCGAAGCTGCGGGGGTCCCAACTCTGTTCGTACAGCGCCTTCGTGTTCGTGTGGAAGCCACCGCGCACGAGGTAGAGGGAGTAGGCGGCGTTCATCAGCGGGTGGCCCTCGGCGATGAGCCGGCTCGGCTTGGTGGCCACGTCGAGCCAGTGCTCGACCGTGGTGCCCGCCGCGACCGGTACGGTGTTGGCGCCGGTGAGTCCGTCGTTCCAGATGCGCAGCTTCTTGCCCTTGGCCGCAGCGTAGGCGTGGACGCGGTTGACGAAGTCGATGAAGGCGTCCTGGGGCGTGGCGTCAGCGCCGTACCGCGCCCGCGCGTAGGCGAGGATCTGGGGATACTTGGCGAAGTCGGAGCCGAGCATGTACTCGTCGGCGCCCATGTGCCAGGAGTCGGATGTGAACACCTGCGCGTACTCGTCGATGAGGCTGCGGTAGTACGCGAAGGCCTCGGGCTTCGTGATGTCGAGGCGGGCGGGCTGTCGGTTGCCGTCGGAGTCGGTCAGCTGGAGATCGGGCCGGTCGGCGATCCACGGGTCCATGTGACCGGGCGAGTTGATCTCGGGGATGATGTCGACGTGATACTTCTCGCCGAGGGCGACGAGGTTCCGGATCTCGTCCTTGGTGTAGTAGCCCCAGGTGTTGGCCTCGGGGTGGGCGTCGCTCTTGACCTTGAGTTCGAGCAGGAGCTGGTTGAGCTTGTGGTACGCCATGTCGCGTACGAGGTTCTCCAGCCACCGCGTCGAGATGTGCACGTAGCAGGCGCAGACGCCGACGCCGCGCTCCCGGTAGCGCGGGACATCCACCGTGTGGCCGGCGGGAACGCGGTCGCCCTGGGCCAGGAACTGGAGCACGGTGCGGGTGCCGTAGAAGGCTCCCGTACCGGTGGCGCCGGTCACCGACAGGCGCTGTCCGGCCCGCAGTTCGTATCCTTCGGCGCCGAGCGTGGCCTCGGCCGCCGGGTCGACACCGATCTCGATGTCGCCGGTGCGCGCGCCCGCGCGCACCACGGGGACCGTGCCGTGGCCGGCGGCGCGCAGATCGCCGGCCAGCGTGCGGGCGGCGTCCAGCGCGGCCCGGTCCCTGGCGACGATGCGGGTGGCGTGGCCGAAGGCGTAACTGCCGTGCGCGGGTGTCCAGTCGGCGAGGGCGGGGACCGTCGGCGGGGGCGACGGGGCCGACTCCTGTGCCTGGGCGGCCGGTTGGGGCACCGTGAGCAGCAGCATCGCCGCGGCGGCGGTGCCGAGCAGTCGAGACCAACGTCTTGGAAACGTACGCATGAACAGCTCCCATTCATCGGAGGTCTGATCTTCAAGTCGCCCTCCGCGGGCTGTCAACGGGACCTCTCTGCTGGTGATTTACTGGAGAGGTCGGATGACCAGTGTCTCTGCTCATAGGTCCGGACCACGCGCGGCACGAAAGTCCAAGAAGTGCCCGACGATTGTCCAAGCCCGTCACTCGCGGCGCACCGGCGGCGCATCACCCTCGATCGCCGGGCAGCCGGACGCGGCGGCTCCGTTGTCCTCCCTCGATGTCGAAGTGCGTGCCATGATGATGAGTTATGACTGAGGGGGATGGAGTGGTGACCCGTGCGATCCGCGTCCGGCTGGACGGGACCGCGAGCCAGAGCGACATCGGCGCTCTGAAGAAGTGGCTGGAGCGGGAGAAACCCCTGGAGGAACTGGTCAGAAGCGGGGAACTGCGGATCCAGGAGAGCGCCGGCAGCGACCAGCAGGGTACGGACGAACAGGGCACCCCGATGGGCGCCGCGATCGAGATCCTCATGCTGCTGTCCGGGGCGGCCGCCCAGTCCATGTTCGACACCGTGTTCAAGCAGGTGGGCAGGGGCGTCAAGGCCTGGTACGAGAACCGCCGTTCCGTGGAGAGCGGCGATCCGCCCGACTACGACGTCGATCCGGTGCATCTCGACGAGAGGTAGGCCGGTGCCCCGCTTCGAGCCGCGTGGCGAGGTGAACCGGGCGCTGCTGGTCGGTGTGTCCGCGTACGACTCCACTCGGCCGAACGACCCGCACGGAGTGCCGGGCGATCTCGCCGCCGTGGCGCACAACGTCTCCCTGCTGGAGGAGACGTTGTCGCACGGCGGTGTCTTCCGGAAGGGAGAGGTCGTCGTCTCCCGGTCGCCGTACCTGGACGCCTTCAGCGAGTCGCTGCGCATCGCCGCCGACGAGGCCGAAGGGCTGCTCCTCTTCTATTTCGCCGGTCACGGGGCCGTGCCCAGCGCGGGCGACGAGCTGTGGCTGCAGATGCGCAACGCGCGCGTCGTGCCGGGCAGCCGGGCCGTGTTCCCGGGGGCCGACCCCTTCTCCAGCGTGCTGACCGTGCTCGCCACGAGCCGGGCCCGGCATGTGGTCGTCGTCCTCGACTGCTGCAACGCGGGCAATGCCGCCCAGGTGTGCGAGGCGCTCGCCGACAAGCGCCGCTTCTCGGTGCTGATGAGCGTGCAGGCCAACAACCGGATCGACGCGGGGGACGACGCCACGCCCACCCCGTTCACGGCACGGCTGGTGCGTCTTCTGGAAGAAGGCATCGACGGGCAGGGCAACGACGTCGGGTTCCGGGACCTGTCGCAGGCGCTCACCGCCCAGATGTCCGCCGACCACACGACTCTTCGCAACGAACAGTGGGAGCCGCAGCGGTGGGGCGACACGGACGTCCTGCTGTCGCGCCCGTCCGCCGTGGCTCCGTCCGGGATCCCGGCGACCTTCCCGGGCCGTCCGCCGCCTCCCGAGCACCCGCCGCCGTCCCTGGAGCCACCGGACGACACCGTGAAGGGAACCGCCGAGTCCCTCGGCGAGCAGGAGCAGCCGTCCCACTCGCACGCGCCGGGGCGGCCTTCGACGCCCTCGCAGGCGCGCCCCGGGGATCCGGCGAGGCCCGCCGAACCGCCGTGGTGGCGGCGCCTGTTGCCCCGTCTGCGGTCCTGGGGCCCGGCCGGGCCGTCCGCCGCCGGCCGGACGCTGCGCCTGCTGCGGAGCAGGCCCCGCCGCACGGCGCTGGTCATGACCGTCCTCGTCGGCGCGGGCCTCGGCGGCTATCTCGCCTCCGCCGGTTCCGGCCCCGACCAGTCGTCCTGCGGGCCGCCCCTCGAACTGCGACTGCTCACCGACCCGGACATCGAGTCCACCGTCCGTACGACCGCCGACGCCTATCTGACGTCCCCGGCGAACACCACGTCGGACGGTTGCCGCCGCAGCGGCATCACGGTGTACAGCGCCGGCGCCACGGACGCCGTGACGGGGTTCCGCGACCAGTCCGACCCGTGGCAGCGCCCCGTCAGCGACGACCTCGACCCGCAGCGCGACATCGGGCCGCAGCCCGACATCTGGATCCCCGCGTCGTCGGCGAGCGTGGCCCGGGCGCAGCCGGTCGAGCCGCCGCGCACCTACCTGACGCTGGAGTCGCACGGCCCCTTCGCGTACTCCCCGATGGTGCTGGCCGTGCCGCAGAACATCGCCGAGGACTCGGTGGACGACCGGACCGGGGGTTCGCTCTCCGTGCTCAGGAAGAAGCTCGTCCAACGGCAGGAGGACGCCAACGTGCGGCGCACGGACCCGGAGTTCACGGACTCGGCGTTGCTGGCGACCGTCGGCCTGTACGGTCCGCAGGCGGACGGCGTCAGCCGCGCGGAGGGAAGCGTGGCGCAGCCGGGGCCGCCCTCGCACACGGGCTCCGACCTGCTGTGCACGCTGCCCGACGACCGTGCCGTCGACGACCGCACGGCAGCGCTCGTGCCCGAGTTCCTCATGATCAGCGGGGTCGGCTGCGACCGGCCGACGCGCAGTCGGCGGATGGCCGAGTACCCCACGGACGTACCGGCGTTGGACCCCACGTTCGTCCGCGTCCGCTGGGAGGACGCGGACCGTGACAAGGCGGCCCGTGACGAGGCCGTCGACCGCTTCCGCGGCTGGCTCACGCAGGGCGGCGGTCACGGCGGGAAGCCCGGCGGCGGTCTGGACGTCTTCGGCCACGACGGCTTCCGCGCGGTCTCCGGCGCCCACGACTTCCTCGCCGCCCCCGACACGGAGGCGGGGACGCTCGCGCACCCCGGAGCGCTTCCGGCCCCCGCCGCCGCCGACGCGATGACGACGGCCCTGCAGCGCTACCGGAACGCCAACGGCCCCGGCCGGGTCCTCTTCCTGCTGGACAGCTCGGGTTCCATGGGAGGCCTGTGGGAGGGGCCGGGCGGCGCCCCCGGCATCCTGAAGCAGTCGCTCGGCGGCCTCGGCGACCGGGACGAGTACGGCGTATGGGCGGTGGCCTCGCACGGCGACAGCCCCTCCCGCGTGCTGCTGCCCTTCCACCGCCACCGTCGGTCGGACGCCGAGCGGACCATCGACCGCACGGCGGCCGTCCAGGACACCGAGACCGACCCGTACGCGGCGCTCACGGCCGCCCTCGACCACATGGCCGGGCGGGGCAAGGACGACGACCGGCCCCAGCTGATCGTGTACGTCACCGACGACGAGGACAACAACCACCTCACCGGCGGAAAGCTGGACAGGCTCGTCGAGTCGGCCGGGGACAAGGGAGTTCCGGTGGTCATAGCGGCCCTCGACAGCGGCGGCTGCGACCGGGGCAAGCCGGACGCCCGCGTCTCGGACGCGAGCGGCGGCCGCTGTCTGGACACCAAGACCGACCTCGTGGCGGGCCTGCGCGACGAAGTGGCGCGCACCGGGACGGGGGACGAGTGAGGCCATCACGGACACCGGCGGCGAGGTGGGTGCTCGCCGCTCTGCTCATGGCCTGCACCGCCTGCACCGGCGGAGGCACGGCCGCGCCGTCCGGCACCACGGTCGCTCCCGGCGGCTCCGGCGACATAGTCGTCGCCAGCGGCCGGGACGTGACCGGCAAGGGCGGCATCCGCCAGCAGCTCGTCGACGCGTGGAACGCGCGACAGGACCGGCTGCACACGGGCCGCCACGCCCGCCTGGTGGAACTCCCGGGCTCCGCGGACCAGCAGCGCAGCCAGCTCCTGGGCGCGCTCCAGTCCGACAGCGCTCAGTACGACGTGATCAACCTCGACGTCACATGGGTGCCGGAGTTCGCCGACGCGGGGCTGATCCGCACGCTGCCCGGGACCATGGTCGACGGGGACGTCATCAAGTCCGTGGCCCGGACGGCGCGGTGGGACGGCAAGGTCTACGCGATGCCGTTCAACAGCGACGTCGGGCTGCTCTACTACCGCCGCGACTATCTGGAGAAGGCCGGCGTGCAGAACACCGACCTGAGCGAGGGGCTCGACTGGACACAGCTGAAGGCGCTGATCGGCACGGTCGACGAGAAGCGGGGCAAGGACCGGCCGAGCGCCTACGAGAAGGGCTGGACCTCGCAGTTCGGCGCGTACGAGGGCCGCACGGTCAACGGTGTCGAGGCGTTCGCGTCCGCCCCGGACGACGTCACCCTCACCGACGAGGACGGGCGGTACACCGCCTCCGTGGAGGACCTGGAGAAGGGGCTGGCGGAACTGCGCACCCGCACCCAGGGCCCGTACCTGCTCAAGGACGCCCTCCACTCCGACGAGGCCGAGTCGCTCACCGACTTCGCCGACGGGCGGACCACGTTCCTGCGCCACTGGCCGTACGCCTATCGCACCCTCCACCAGTCGCTGAGCACGAAGCAGCTCGGGGTGGCCCCGCTGCCCGGCACCGCGGTGCTCGGCGGACAGAACCTCGCGGTCACGCACTCGTCCGGGCAGGTGGACGCGGCACGCGATCTGATCGGGTTCCTGACGGGCCCGGAGAGCGAACGCTGTCTGCTCGACGCGGGTTTCGCCGCCACGCGGAAGTCCGCGTACCAGGACGGTGACGTGACGTGCCGCTCCGCGCGGCCCTGGGGAGCCGCGACCGCCGGCCCCTCGCCCTCGTCGTCGGCCGAGAGCACCGACCGGATGCCGCGCGACGCCGACGGACGGCCCGCGTACGCCCGCACCATCCTTCTCCCGGGCCTCGCGCGGGCCGTGTCGCGTCCGCGCACCCCGCTCTACGGCGCCTTCACCCAGACCTTCACGACCGCGCTCGGCAAGCTCCTCAGCGACGACCCGCCGAGCGACGGCGACCTGGCCGCGGAACTGGACAAGGCTCTCCGGGGCGTCCTGCCGGACGGCTGACCGCGCCGGGCCGCGGGCGATGTCGGCCGTACCCTGCGCGGCGGAGGCGTCCGCTCCGGCCGTCGTGGCCCCGGCACGGGAACCGCGGGCCGAGGACCACGAGCGGCCGCGTCCAAGCAGGTGGCGTACGCGGCCACGGCGAACCCCGGCGGGCACGACCGGCGTTGTGCACCGTGCTCAGCCATGCACCTTCAGAGAGGACATCCCATGCGCCGCACCACGCTGTTCGCCGTCTGCGCTCTCATCGCCGCCGCAGCCACCGGGTTCTTCACCACCAGCGCCATCCGCAGCCGCTGACGCCGAGGCGTCCACCGCAGCCGCCCCACCGAGGCACGGAGGCGTCATCCGCAGCCGCCCCCCCTGGGCGCGGAGACGCCGTCCGCGGCAACCCTCGGGTGCCGACGTGCGGAACCCGGTCGGCCGCTCTCCGACCGGGTTCGTGCGGAGGCTCGTCACATGCCGCTGTGTGCGGCCCTGACGAGTTCGGGAACGCGCGGGCCCGGGGGTGCCTCGGGCGGAACGAGCCAGCGGCCGGAGCGTCCGAGGATGACGCAGCCGGGGTGGACGCGCCAGTGACCGTCACGTCTCGTCAGCGTGACCGCGGACAGCGGCGGCAGGTCGAAGTGCCAGAAGGCTCGCATCGGAGCCGACAGGGCGTGGACCAGGGCGGCCCGCACGACGGACGACTCGGTGACGGCCACCGCCTGTCCCGGGTGGGGTGGCAGGCCGCTCAGCCAGTTCCCGGTCCGACGGCAGATCTGCCGTATGGACTCGCCGCCGTGCGGGGCGGCATCCGGGTCCGTGAACCACACGGAGTACCGGTAGGGGTCCTTGGCCGCCACGTCGGCCATGGAGTAGCCGTCCCAGGCGCCGTGGTCGAAGTCGCGCAGCGCGGGCTCCGGGGTCGCCTCCAGGCCCAGTGCGTCGGCGGTGTGCGCGCAGCGGGCCGAGGGCCCCCGGACAGCCAGTGAGTACGCGGGAGACGCCGGTGTGGCGCTGCCCGCCCCGCGCAGGGCGGTCAGGCAGGGGGACTGGCCGCTCAGGGCCCGGGTCGCGTCCCCGTCAGTCGCACACACGAATGTCAGGCTGACCGTCATGGGGCTGTCCTCCTTGATCGGCCCGGCATGGCGCCGGACGGCGTGGACCCGCGCACGGGCTAGTGGATCAGGCGCGCGGGTGTGGTGGCGGCGTAGAGCATGTACTCCAGGGGTCCTCGCCGGAAGCGTCGGGTCCAGGCCACGGCCAGCAGCATGGCGACTGCGATGAAGCCGAGGAGGACCGGCAGGGCAGCGGCGTCCGGCATGTCGTCGGTGCCCAGGGTCTTGATGGCGATGATGTGGCCGACGTAGACGGTCAGGGAGACGGAGCCGACCGCGACGAACGGCGTGGCCACCCGCCGCACACCGGCGTACTCGGCGGCCATGAGGCAGGTGGCGAGCACGCACAGGGCGACGCCCGTGTTGCCGAGGATCGACCAGGTGGTCTGGCTGTGCGGCGCGCCCACCAGAAGCCAGGCGGGAGCACCGGTCGTGGGGTCGCCGACCGCGTCGGACCACCAGGCCGAGGCGGCCGGTCCGCCGTCGGTGGCCGCGCTCACAGCGGCCTGCGCGCCCGGCACGAGGTGCAGGGCCAGCCACGATCCTCCGTAGCCGACGACGGCGAGTGCTGCGCCGAACCGGGCCGTCCTGGCGAGTACGCGGGGCCGGGTGAGGTCGACCTTGGCCAGGGCCATGCCGGCCAGGATGAACGGGAGCCACGTCAGGACCGGGTACTCGCCGGTGACGAAGAGTTCCAGGAACCCGTCCGTGTCGGTGAGGCGGGCCAGCGGATCGGCCGCCACGACCGTGTCGGCCCAGCTGCCGCCGTCGACCGCGATGCGCAGCAGGAACAGAACCTGCGGCATGACCAGCGCCGCCGCCGCGGCCAGCACGGCCAGGGTGGCGGGTCGCAGCCGGTGCAGCGGAAGGACGAGGATGAAGAGGAGCCCGTAACTGGCGAGGATCACGTCGACCGACGTGTCCATGGCGGTGAGTACGTAGCCCACGGCCATCAGCACGGCGGCCCGGATCAGCACCCGTCCCACGGCCTGCCGGCCCGGTCGCCCGGTCCGCGGCTGCGGGCGGCCCGTGATCAGGACCAGGGTGAACCCCGCGAGGAGGGCGAACAGCGCGGACGACCGGCCGTGGGAGACCTCCATCGCCCACCCCAGCGGGCCACCCACCGAAGGGTCCGGTCCCACATGGGCGGCGAACATGCCGAAGATCGCCAGACCGCGAGCCAGGTCCAGGCCGATCAGGCGTCCCGTGGACGGGGTGCCGAAGGGGGAGCCCTCCGTGAGCGGCGCCGTGTACGGGACGGCTTCGGATACGCCATGCCTCATGCGTTCCACAGTTCGTGACCGCGTGGGCGAAAACCATCCGGCAGGTGTCCGCAACCACCCCGCCGAGTGGCTGGCCCGGCCCTGTCCGCCGACCGTCCGGCGCGGGGCGCCGGGCGGAGCGTCCCCGGCCGTGGTACGAATCGGACAGTGGTCCGGCGGCGAGTGGAGCACAGGTGATCCGGGTACTGGTGGTCGACGACGAAGCCCTGATCCGGACGGGCTTCCAGCGGATTCTCGACGCCGCGAGCGGTATCGAGGTCGTCGCGGCGGTACCCGGTGGCGACGCGATCCGCACGGCCGAGGAGGTACGGCCCGACGTCGTACTGCTCGACATCCGGATGCCGGACGTGGACGGCCTGACCGTCCTGGCCGCGCTGCGCCGGCAGCCGGATCCTCCGGTGGTGGCCATGCTCACCACCTTCGACATGGACGAGTACGTGGAAGCGGCCCTCCGCTCGGGCGCCGCCGGATTCCTGCTCAAGGACACCGACCCCGAGGAGCTGCCGTTCCTGGTGCGAACGCTGGCCGACGGCGGCACCGTCCTGTCGTCGAAGGTCACCAGGGCCGTCGTGGACGGCTACCTGGAGGCCGCCTCCCCCGGCGCCGCGACCCACTGCCTCGACCGGCTCACGGACCGCGAGCGCGACGTGCTCGTACTCGTCGCCGAGGGGCTCTCCAACGCCGACATCGCCGGACGCATGCACTTGAGCACGGGCACGGTGAAGGACCATGTGAGCGCGATCCTCACCAAGCTGGAGGTGGGCGGCCGGGTGCAGGCGGCCCTGCTCGCCCAGCAGGCCGGCCTCCTGAAGAAGGAACGGGAATGAACTCCCGCCGCTGGCACGGCCCCCTGGCGGACGCCGCGCTCGTCGCTGTGTCACTGCTCGACGTCTGGGCGCATTTCGACAGCACCGAGCCGCTGCGCATGGCGTGCGCCCTGGTCGCGGCCTTCTCGCTGCTGCTGCGGCGCCGGTGGCCGTTCTTCACGTTCCTGCTCACGATGCCGGCGGTCCTGTTCTCCGACGCGGTCTTCTCCGCGCTGGCCGCGCTGTACACGCTCTCCTCGCACAGCCGGCGCCGTGTCCTGCTGGCCATGTGCGCGGTGGCGTTCACCATCAGCGACCTGACCTCGTGGCCGAACCCGCACCTGGATCTGTCGGAGCCGTCGACGCTGGTCACTTTCGGCTACACCGGCGGCACCGCGGGTGCGGCGGTGTTCCTCGGCCAGCTCGTCCAGACCCGGCGCGACCTCTCGCTGCGGATCGCCGAGATCTCCGAGGCACGCGACCACGAGCGGATGCTCACCGACCAGACCGTGCTGGCCCGGGAACGGGCCCAGCTCGCCCGGGAGATGCATGACGTCGTCTCGCACCAGGTCAGCCTGATCGCGGTACGGGCCGGAGCGCTCCAGGTCGGCGCGCGGGACGCCGAGGCGAGGGAGGCCGCGATCACCATCCGACGGCTGAGCGTCCAGACCCTGGACGAACTGCGCCACATGGTCAGCGTCCTGCGCGCCTCCGGGGGCCGCCCGACGGAGCTGACACCGCAGCCTTCGCTGGCCGATCTGCGGCAGCTGGTCGACAACAGCGGCATCGAGGCCGAGCTGCACATGGACCTGCCCGAGGGCCTTTCGCCGCCCGTGCAGCGCGCCATCTACCGCACGGTCCAGGAGGCGCTGACGAACGTCCGCAAGCACGCCCCGGGCGCCGACGCGACCGTGCGCATGGGTACCGAGGGGGGCGCCGTGCAGGTCACGGTCACCAACTCGGCGCCGACCCGTCCCGCCCTCCCCCTGCCCAGCGCGCACTACGGCCTGATCGGCCTGAACCAGCGCGCCGCGCTCCTCGGCGGCGTGGTCACCTCCGGCCCGACACCCGACGGCGGCTACGAACTCAGCCTGCGGCTTCCGGCGAACAGTGCGGTGTGACGAGGTGCGTGATCGCCCCGACCTCCGTGCGCCACACGCACAGAGCCGTGGCACCGGTGCGGATCCACGGCGTGCGACGGTTCCCTCATCACGCAACAAGTCTTTCGCAATACTTCTTTCGAAAGAGTTGTTTCCCGTCTAGAGTCCCGTGCATGAGCGATGCAGACCGTGAGCAGGCACCGGCGGCGGACCCCGGCGCCTCGTACTCCGCTCCCCCGAAGGTCACGGACGCGCGAGCGCTGCGCGCACTGGCACACCCGACACGTGTCGCCCTGCTGGAGGCGGTGGCGGTCGGCGGCCCCCTCACCGCCACCGAAGCGGCGCGGATCGTCGGCGGCAGCGTCCCGAACGTCTCCTACCACCTGCGGACGCTGGCGAAGTACGGGTACGTCGTCGAGGCGGAGGGCGGGAGCGGCCGGGAGCGGCCGTGGAAACTCGGCAACACCGGCATACGGTTCGACACCGACGCTCCGGACCCGACCGTGAGCCATGCCGCGCACGCCCTCGGCGAGGTGCTGCTCGACCGCTGGCTGAGCCGGATGCGCCACTACGAGAGCCACCGCGAGCAGTACCCCGCCGACGTGCGCGCCGTCAGTGACAGCAGCCAGTTCGTCGTCTTCGGCACGGCGGCCGAAATCCAGGAGGCACAGGCCGGGATCACGGACATCCTGATGCGGTTCGCGGACCGCCTCACCGATCCGGCTCAGCGCCCCGAGGGATCGACCCCCTTCGAAATGCTGGTCTTCACGCATCCCTTCGAGACCCTCGCCCCCGCCGATCCGGAAGCGTGACGGCGACGACATGGGCGAATTGCTGACGACACCGCGCATGCGTCTGTACTTCCTCGGCAACAGCCTCAGCCAGATCGGCGACCACGCGCTCTGGCTGGCCGCCGGAATCTGGGTCAAGGAGCTGACGGGCTCGACCTCGATGGCGGGGCTGTGCCTCTTCTTCCTCAGCGCGGGGACTCTGCTGTCACCGCTGACAGGGCTGCTCGTCGACCGGGTCCGCCGCAAGCCCCTCATCCTGGTCACCAACTCGGTGACCGGCCTGCTGGTGCTGTCGCTCACCCTGGTCCACCGCGCCGACCAGGTCTGGATGATCTACGCCGTCATGTTCCTCTACGGCCTTTCCGGCACGATCTCCGGATCGGCCACGGCCGCGCTGCTGCCGATGATGGTGCCCAAGGAGCTGCTGGGCCGGGCGAACGGGATCTCCCAGGCGCTGTTGCAGGGCCAGCGCCTGATCGCTCCGGCGCTCGGCGTGGGGCTGCTCGCCCTGTACGGCGGCAGCGCCGTGGCGCTCCTGGACGCGGCCTCGTTCGCGGTCGGCGTGGCCTGCTGGGCCCTCATCGATGTCGACGAGGACAGGCCCTCCCCCTCCGGGACGCACTGGCCGCGGGAGACCGCTGCCGGCTTCGCGTTTCTCGTCAGGACACCCGTCCTGCGCCAACTGACCGTCACGTTGACCGCGGGGATCTTCGTCATGGGCTTCTTCGAGACGCTGGGGATCGCGATCGTCACCACGGGGCTGCACCACTCACCGTCCTGGGCCGGCGTCATCGTCACGGCCATGGGAATCACCGGCGTCATCGGGGGACTCTCGGCCGGAGTCCTCGTCGAACGCCTCGGCCCGGGCCGGCTCACCGCCGCGGGACTCGCCGTCACCGGCGTGTGCGCACTGGTCCTGGCCGTACCCGACGACGCCGTGGTCATCGCCGGCTCCGGGCTGCTGGGACTCGGCCTGCCGTTCGTCACCGTCGGCGCCATCACCGCGATGCAGCTCAACACCCCGAACGAACTGATGGGCAGGGTCGCGGGAGTCGACAACTTCCTCGTCAGCGGCGGGCAATCGCTGGGCATCGCCACCGGAGCCGCACTGATGTCCGTGCTCCCTTACCGCGACCTGTGTTACCTCGTCGCCGGCGTGCTCGCCCTCGCCACGCTCTACCTGACCACGCGACCCGAACAGCGCCACGGCGCGGTGACGGCCGCCCGGACCGCGAGCACGGGTGGAGCAACCGTCACCACCGGTGGTACGACCGTCTCACGCCGCCTGGTCCCGCTCCCCCTGCGGAGACGCAGACCGTGACCGCGCGCTCCGCATCCAGCCGCCGATCGCCGTCCCGGCTCACGGGCGTTCGCACAGCTGGAGGAAGCCGCCGACGGAGAAGCACAAGGCTCCGCCGAAGGTGCCCCAGTTGGCGATGTCGGCGTTGATCAGGCTGCCGGTGGCGGGGCGGGTGTAGGCGGCGAGCGCCGAGATCATGAAGAGGACGGAGCCGAGCTGGTTCACGGCGACGATCCACCAGCCGAGACTGCGGCGGCGGAAGCACATCCGGCCGTGGCAGATCTCGGCGAAGGCGAGGTGACCGGAGACCAGGAAGAGGACGCAGCCGATCACGTCCGGGGTCCAGATCAGCCGGTTCACCTGCTGCACGCTCAGCCCCTGGAGGAAGGAGTCCAGCAGGTTGACGCCGAACACCAGCGTGCCGGCGAAGAGGACGAACGTGCTCAGCCAGTCGACCCGGCCCGGTTCGTAACTCCACCAGCGCCAGCCGTGGGTGACGAGTCGTCCTTCGCCGCCGGGCACGTGGCGGGGAGCGTTGATCACCTGGAGCAGGGAGACGTAGCCGCCGGTGTTGAAGAAGAGTCCGCCGGCGAAGTAGATCGAGGCGCAGGTGGTGGCGTCTCCGGAGCCGACCTGGGCGACACCGGCACCGGCCGCGAAGAGGGCGCCGCCGATGACGAAGGCGACAGCGGCGGTGGCGTTGAGCCTGCGCAGACGGCGGAGCCCGATCTCGTCGGCGCTGGTGTGCCGGCTCGTGGGTGCGCCGGGCGGGCGCACGGCCATGACGCCCCGCCGTCGCGCGAGCCGCGACTCCCACACGGCGGTGCCGCCGCCGGGAAGGTGCCAGGTGAGCCGGGTGGTGAACGGTCCCGCGCCCTCGGCGCGTTGCTCGGGTTGTCCCACGGGCCGAGCGTAGATCGCCTCCGATGCCGCCCCGCCTGCGAAACGCCGCCGAGGTCCACCGGGCGGCGTCGCCTTCTCCGGACCCCCGGCAGACCCCCGGCAGCAGAAGACCCGCTTCGCGCGGCCGACGCGTGTACCGCGACGGCCGTTCCCGTCCGCCGCGGTCGTGGAGCGGCCCTGGCAGAACCGGCGTCCGCGTGGGGAGACGGGCGTCACACACACCGATGTCACATCTCGCGGAGTCGGCCCGTCATAGAGGCGTATCGCCCACCACGGCAAGGAGTGCACCATGGAAGCCCGTCTGAACCTCTTCGACAGCCCGCTCGCCGCCAAGGCCCTGAAGCACTTCACCTCGGCAGGCAAGGTGATCGCGGACTCGACGCTGCCTGCCTCGACCCAGGAACTGGTGAAGCTCCGCGCCAGCCAGATCAACGGCTGCAGCTTCTGCACCGACATGCACACCAAGGACGCCGCCCACGCCGGTGAGACCTCGGTGCGCCTCGGCCTGGTCGCGGCCTGGCGGGAGGCCACCGTGTTCACCGATGCGGAGCGTGCGGCCCTGGAGCTGGCGGAGCAGGGCACCCGCATCGCGGACGCGGCCGGCGGGGTCACGGACGATGCCTGGGCGAATGCCGCCAAGTACTACGACGAGGAGCAGCTCGTCGCCCTGGTGTCGATCATCGCCGTCATCAACGCCTTCAACCGCCTGAACGTGATGGTCCAGCAGCCCGCCGGCGACTACCAGCCCGGGATGTTCGGCTGACACCACCGTCGTCACGAGTGGAGTCGGCGAGCCCGGTCCGCGTCATGGGTCGGGCTCGCCGCCCGTCAGGTGACGCATACGGGAGGCGGGCTCCGCAGCCGGACTCCGGGGCAGCACCCGGCCGGGTCAACGGTGCAGGCCACCACGCTTGGAGAGCCGGGACCGGTCGGCGGGACCGGCCGCCTCGGTCCACGGACGCACGGCGCCGACGAGGTCGGCGGCTCCGCGCGCTTCGGGCCGAGCGCGGTAGGCGGCTCGTGTCCGAAGCCGGTGGCCGAGGCCGATCACCGCATACGTGCCGACCGCGGCAGGGACGAGAACGCCGGCGATCCAGGTCGTGCGCCGGAGTGTGTCCGTCCAGGACAGTGCGGACTCCGCACCGTGGGGCAGGCCCATGAGAATCATCGAGGCCAGCAGTGAGAGGGCGGCCGACACCAGCACGGCGGCAGCGAGGCAGGCGGTCCAACCGGGGACGCGACGACGGCCTCTCGCCGGCCACGCGAAGGCGAGAGCGTGTGTGGGGACCACGCCGGCGACGCTCGTGAGGAACGCCAGCGTCAGCACGGACAGTACGTCACCGTCGTATCCGCCTGTCAGCCGCAGCACACCGAGTACCAGTGCGGTGAGAACGACTCCCCACCACCACGCCCGTGTGAGATCCCGGTCCATGCCGCCCCCGCTCCCTCGTGGCTCTGTGGGGGCATTGTCGTTCACGGCGGGCGGCGGACAACAGGGCCGTGTCCCGGCCCTGTTGCACCCGGTCGGAGTTCCTTCGCCTCGGGATCTCCGGACGGCTCAGTGGCCGACCAGCAGTCCCGTCCCCGTGACGTCGGCGCGGATTCCGTCCTTCTCCACCGCCACGTCGAGCAGGCGCACGTCCCCCGATCGCGGCTTCGGCAGCTGGAAGGAGAAGGAGAAGCGGTCGGCGATCTCGGGGCGGGTGAGCCGCGTCAGCGCGGTCAGCAGGGACGGGTCGAGGCCGACCCGCTTGAGGAGTCCGGGGTGGGCCAGTGCCACGTCGACCAGGTTGAGGCTCATCAGGTCGTGGACGAAGCGGGGCGCGCCGGTCAGCCGGTGGAGCTTGTCGTCGTCGCGCAGTGCGGCCTGCACGAGGGAGTCGGGCACCCCGAGGCGGTGCACGATCGCGGGAACGGAGAGGAAGGCCCGGATCTTCTCGCTCTCGCGGGTGAGCCGGCGCGCGGAGGCGGGCGTCAGATGGAGCCCTTCCGAAGCGCGGGTGCCGGGCCGGTAGGTGGCCAGGTGACCGATGTCGAGCCGCATGCCGTCGACGGACAGGGCGATGCCCCGGTCGCCCTCGCGCCGTATGTGTGCGTCGGCCCGTACCCGCAGATCGTGTCCGGCGACGGGGAGCGCGCCGCGGGCCAGGACACGGTCGGCCCCGTTCGAGGAGAACGACACCTGGGAGGCGCCGAGTTCACGGTTCATGTCGGCGAACGACAGCTGTACCCGGCCGCGCAGTTGCCGCACGAGCGCGCCGCGTATCGAGGTGGGGCCGTCGCCGTCGATGCGTACGTCGCGCGCGGTGGCGGTGATCCGGGTCAGCGTGACCCTGCGGGCGGCCACGTCGGGGACGGTGACGCTGACCGAATCGAGTCGCTGAGCGGCGAGTTGGGTGAGGAAGGGGAAGCCGCCGATGCTGACTTCGGGGGCCGCGGCGAGGTCCAGCTGGTCCTTGAGCTTCTGCGAGGCCTTGTGCTCGGCGTAGAGGGCGGCCCAGCGATCGGCGAGTGTGACCAGGCAGGTCGCGGTGAGGAGCCAGACGGCGCACTTGAAGACGGTGGGCAGTCCGGTGGCGCGGTTGCGACGGCGGCTGCCCCGCCGGTGGTTGGGCGGCGACCAGGGTTCCTCGTCGTCGGACGGCTCTCCTTCCGACCGGTCGCGCGCGGTCCGCAGGCCGTCGTGCGGTGGGTCCGCCAGGGCCGCCAGTTCGTCATAGGGATTGCGGACGGGGGGAACCTCGGGGGGCGGCATCCCGTCTGACGGGACGCGGTGTTCACCGGGCGCCGGTGAACGGCCGGAGCGATGCGTGTCTATGTGGTGGGGGGTACGCATCAGCAAATTTGATCATATAGCGGCGCCAGAAGTGCAAGTCCTCGCTGAAATAAGGCCTGAAACAGGTGAGTTGACGGTCACACTCACAGGACCGTGCGGCTCGTCCCCAGGGGCGCGGACGGCCCGGCACCGGTCGGTGCGCATCGCCGCCCGCGTCCGTGGCGTGGCATACGGGGCGTCAGGCCGGCTGGGTGGTGGCCGTGTCGAGCGCTTCCCGGGCCGCGGCCGAGGCCGCCGTGCGGTCCTGCGGCACGAGGCCGATCCGGGTGCGCCGGTCGAGGAGGTCGTCCTCGTCCAGGGCGCCCTCGTGCAGCGCGGCCCACAGCAGGGCGGCGCGCGTGACGGGGTGGCCGGGCAACACGGGATCGTTCAGGTGGGGGTCGCGTGCGGCGAGGGCGTGGACGGCGGGGGCCTCGGTGCCGTAGCGCCGGATCAGGTGGCCGGGTGCGGGCAGCGCGCCGAGCCGGTCGGGGGCGGCGGCTCCGACCAGCGGCAGGGACGCGGTGGTCGAGGCACCGGCGCGGAGGCGGCGGGCCTCGACGGCGGTGTCGACGGCGTCCTGCGCCATGCGCCGGTAGGTGGTGAGCTTGCCGCCGACCACGGTGATCACGCCCTCGCCCGAGGTCAGGACCGCGTGCCGGCGTGAGATGTCGGAGGTGCGGGTCTCCTCCCCCGACCGCGTCGGCTCGGCGTCCAGCAGGGGGCGCAGTCCCGCGAAGGCGCCGACGACGTCGTGGCGCCGCACGGGGACGTCCAGCGCGGAGCCCAGGACGTCCAGCAGGAAACCGATGTCCGACTCGGGCACTTCGGGCACGTCCGGGATGTCCCCGTCGACGGGTTCGTCGGTGAGGCCGACGTAGACGCGTCCGTCGCCCTGGGGCAGGACGAGGACGAACCGGTTGGTCTCTCCGGGGATCGGTATGTGCAGGCCGGCCGGCAGAGGGCCGAACAGGTCGGCGCGCAGGACCAGATGAGTGCCGCGCGAGGGGCGGATCCGGATGCCGTCGACGAGGTCGCCCGCCCATACGCCGGAGGCGTTGATGACGGCTCTGGCCCTGATCTCGCCCTGTTCTCCGGTGAGTTCGTCGCGGACGCGGGCGCCGCTCCCTCCGGCTTCCAGCACCCTGGCCCTGGTGAGGATCTTCGCGCCGTGCGCGGCGGCGGTGCGGGCGAGGGCGGTGACGAGGCGGGCGTCGTCGGTCACCCGGCCGTCCCAGGACAGGAGGCCGCCGCGCAAGCCGTCCGGGCGTACCGAGGGCGCCAGGTGCCGGGCCTCGACCGCGGACAGGCGACGCGGTGCGGGCAGGGTGGCGCGTGAGGTGCGGGCCGCCAGCCGCAGGGTGTCGCCCGCCCGGAAGCCGGCCCAGGCCAGGGATGCCTGACCGCGTGACACGAGCGGCGTCAGGGGCAGTACGAAGGGCTGGGCGCGCACCAGGTGCGGGGCGGTGCGCTCCATCAGGACACCGCGTTCGACCGCGCTCTCGTGGGCGACGTCGAGTTGCGCGGAGGCCAGATAGCGCAGCCCGCCGTGGATGAGCTTGGAGCTCCAGCGCGAGGTGCCGAAGGCGAGGTCGTGCGCGTCGACCGCGACGACGCTGAGGCCGCGCGCGGCGGCGTCCAGGGCGACCCCGGCGCCGGTGGCGCCGAGTCCGACGACCAGTACGTCCACGATGTCGCCGTTCACGGCCTCGGCCAGTTCGCGGCGGCGGCGGGCGGCGTTGAGCGACGAACCGGGGGCCGGGGCGGTCGAGGGGGACGCACTGCTTGTGGGGCTCATGGCGTGAGGGTCCTCTCCAGAAGGGTGCGCAGTTCGTCGAGGAAGGCGGTGCCGGTCAGTTCGGGGTCGTCCTCGTCGGTCATGGTCCGCAGGGACAAGGTGAAGGACTGCACGACGAGCAGCACCGAGCGGGCCTGCCGCGTCACCGGGACGTGCCGCACCGATCCGTCGGCATGGCCTTCGCGCAGGGCTTCGGCGAGGAGGTCCAGGAGAGCGTCCTGGCTGGCTCCGCGGCGGTCCAGTACGTAGGGCAGCAGCAGTTCGGGGTCGACGTCGATGATCTTGCGGAAGAGCGGGTGGTCACGGAAGGCGGCCACTCCGGTCACCAGGCCGTCCACGATCAGCCCGCGCATCTCCCGGTCCGGTCGGCGCTGCGGCATGGCCTCGGTGGCCACGTCGATCCACTCACGGGTCATCAGATCGCCGACGAGCGAGCGTACGTCGGGCCAGCGACGGTAGAGCGTCATGCGCGAGACGCCGGCGCGGCGGGCCACGTCGGTCAGGGTGGTGCGCCGGACTCCGACGGCCAGCACGCAGTCGCGCACGGCGTCGAGAACGGGATCGCTGTCCGAGTGGTTGTGACGAATAGGCGTCATGTGTAACAGTGTAACGCCCTGAGCGGCCGTGCGGGAGACGGCACGTCGCGAACCGACCGATGAGGACAACCGTTCATGGACATGCTGTGGAGTGGCTGGGGCGACCCCGCCAAGGCAGCCCCGCTGCCCGACTCGGTGACCGGACTGCTGCGGGACCTGCTCGGCGTCAAGCCGCGGGACACCGACGCACGCGCTCTCGACGAGATCTCCGTCCCGGAGTCCTCGCTGGACCCCGCCACGTCGAAGGCGCTGGCGGACGCCGTCGGCGGCGAGGCCCACGTGCGCACCGACGCGGAGAGCCGGATCAGGCACACCCGCGGCAAGTCCACGCCCGATCTGCTGCGGATCCGCGCCGGAGACGTCGAGGACGCCCCCGCCGCCGTGGTCCTGCCCGCCTCCCACGACGACGTCGTCGCCGTCCTGCGGGTGTGCGCCGAACACGGCCTCGCGGTCGTCCCGTTCGGCGGCGGCACCTCCGTCGTCGGCGGCCTGGCCCCCGAGCGGCGCTCCTTCGTCGCGCTCGACCTGCGCCGTATGAACGGCCTGCTCGACATCGACCCCGTCTCGCGCACCGCGACACTGCAACCGGGGCTGCGCGCACCCGACGCCGAGGCTCTCCTCGCCGAGTACGGGTTCACGCTCGGGCACTTCCCCCAGTCCTACGAGTGGGCCACCATCGGCGGGTTCGCCGCGGCCCGCTCCAGCGGACAGGCCTCCGCCGGATACGGCCGCTTCGACGAGATGGTCCTCGGCCTGACCCTCGCCACGCCCGAGGGCACCCTCGACGTCGGCCGGGCGCCGCGCTCGGCGGCCGGCCCCGACCTCCGCCAGCTGATCCTCGGCTCCGAGGGCGCCTTCGGGGTGATCACCGCCGTCACGGTCCGGGTCCGCCCGGTGCCGCACACCCGCGTCTACGAAGGCTGGCGCTTCGCCTCGTTCGAAGAAGGCGCCACCGCCCTGCGCCGCCTCGCCCAGGACGGTCCGCGCCCCACGGTGCTGCGGCTGTCCGACGAGACCGAGACCTTCGTCGGACTCGCCCAGCCCGACGCCATCGGTGCGGCCGAGGTCCCGTCGAGCGCCGGCTGCATGGCGATCGCCGGGTACGAGGGGACCGAGGAGGACACGACGTACCGCCGTGAACGCGCCGCAGAGGTCCTGCGCGCCGCCGGAGGCACCTACCTGGGCGCCGAGCCGGGCGAACGCTGGGCCCACGGCCGCTACTCGGCGCCGTACCTGCGGGACTCCCTGCTCGACGCCGGCGCCTTCGCCGAGACGCTGGAGACCGCGACGTTCTGGTCCCGGATCCCGGAGCTGTACGCGGCCGTCCGCACCGCACTGACCGAGACCCTCACCGCCGCGGGCACCCCTCCCCTGGTCATGTGCCACATCTCGCACGTCTACGAGAACGGCGCCTCGCTGTACTTCACCGTGGTCTCCGCGCAAGGCGACGACGCCGTGGCCCACTGGGAGCCGGCCAAGCGGGCCGCGAACGAGGCCGTGCTGAACGCGGGCGGCACGATCACCCACCACCACGGCGTGGGCACCGACCACCGCGACTGGTACGTCCGCGAGGCCGGGCCGCTCGGCGTCGAGGCCCTGCGTGCCGTCAAACGGCGGCTCGACCCCGACGGCCTCCTCAGCCCCGGGATCCTGCTGCCCGTCGACTGACCGGGTCCCAGCGCCGTTCGCTCACCGAAGCTCCGCCCGTCCCCCGCTCCGATCCACCCGTCACCGTCCGGAGGCACACCGATGCGACAGTTCACCGCCGTCGTCAATCCCACAGCGGGCGGCTCCACCGGGGCGGCGGCGCTGCTCCAGGTCGCCCGACTGCTGCGGGAGGCCGGAGCCGGGCTGGAGACCGAGTACAGCCGCAGCCTGTCGCACGCCCAGGACCTCGCACGCCGCGCCGGGGAACAGGGACGCGTCGTGCTCGCCGTGGGCGGTGACGGGATGGCGGGCGGCATCGGGGGCGCCCTCAGCGGAACGGGCACCGTCCTGGGCCTGGTGCCCGCCGGCCGCGGCAACGACTTCGCCCGCGCGCTCCGACTGCCCCCCGGCGCCGCGGACCTGGCACGCGTCCTGCTCGAGAACGAACCACGTCAGGTCGACACGATCGAGGTGGAGTCGGCCGTGCACCCGCGCACCGTGGTCCTGGGCAGCGTGTACGCGGGCGTCGACGCGCTCGCCAACCGGCACGCCAACCAGGCGCGCGTACTGCGCGGGGCCGCCTCCTACTACGCCGGCGGTCTGCGCGCGGTCACGAGCTGGCGTCCGGCGTCCTACCGGGTCACCGTCGACGGAGAGGAACACCTCCACCGCGGCTACACCGTCGTGGCCGCCAACTCCGCCTACTACGGCTCCGGGCGCATCATCGCCCCGGCCGCCCGGGTGGACGACGGCGTGCTGGACGTCGTCATGATCCGGGAGGCCCCGCGCCGGCTGTTCTTCGCCCTGATGAACGAGCTCAAGACCGGCAGCCACATCGACCGGCCCGAGGTGGAGATCCTGACGGGCCGGGAGATCCGCATCGAGGCCGACCGGCCGGTGCCCTACGGGGCCGACGGCGAGGTCGAGGCCGTCCTCCCCGTCACCGCACGGGTGCGGCCGGGCGATCTGGCCGTACTGGCCTGACCGCCACGCCGTCCGTGATCCGTCGGGCTCAGCCCGCCTGGACGGGGCCTGCCGCGCTCCCCGCCAGCCACTGCTCCCAGCTCAGGTTGAACGAGGCGTAGCCGTTGTCCGCCGGGGCCTTGGCGCGCGGTGAGCCGGTGACCGTGATCGGGTCGCCCTGCTTGACCTGCCCGTAGAACCACTTGGCGTCGGACATGGACAGGTGGACGCAGCCGTGCGATCCCCGGGCGCTGCCGCTGCCCGGATTGGGGTCGCCGGTGGAGTAGTGGACGTACGTGCCGGACTGGGTGAGGTGGACGTCCCAGGGAAGGGTCAGGTCGTAGTAGTCCGGGCTGCCCTTGGTGCAGCTGATGCCGACGCTGCACGAGGTCATGTGGACCTTCTTCTGCTTGTCGATCACCGCCATGGTGCCGTTCCACGTGGGGTATTGGGTGCTGCCCGCGTTGATCGACAGGGTGCGGACGGGCTTGCCGTTCTTCGTGACCTTCATGGTGTGACCGGTGGCGGAGACGTCCGCCCGGACGTCGTCACCGACGGTGAAGTCGTGCACGTAGGAGTGCGTGCCGTAGCGGCCGTTGCCGTTGGTGACGCCCTTCAGGTCGGCGTCGATCCGCACCTTGGTGCCCGCGGCCCAGTAGGACTTGGGCCGCCAGTCGGCGCGCCGGTCACCGAACCAGTGCCAGGCACCCGTCATCGGCTGGGAGGAGGTCACCTTCATGTGCTTCTCGATGTCGGCCCGCGCCTTCTGGGCCACCGGGTTGGTGAAGATCACCGAGATCGGCATCGCGACGCCGACCGTGGAGCCGGTCTGCGGTGTGATCGTCTCCAGCAGCATCGGCGGCCCGGCGGGCTTCGACGGGGACGGACTCGCGGTGGCGGTGGGCTTCCCGGACGTGCCCTTGCCGCCACCGGAACTGGCCTTCGGCTTGCCCCCGCCACAGGCACTGGTGCCCGCCAGCACTCCGGCCATGACGAGTGCCACCGCTATACCGCTACGTCGCTTCACGCTTACCCCGGCTCGTGATCGTACCGACCTCAACGTTCTGTTGGACAGTGAGCGCTTGCCCGCGGTTGCAGCTCCGAATGCAAAGCACGATTCAAGAATTGGCCCGAGAGGAGAACGGACGTCGGGACCGCACCCCCGAGCAAGGTCCGCCACGCACCGGCGGCGCCTTCACGTCGCCGGTGCGGCCGGCCTCGGACCCGGTCCGACGGCACGAGCGGCTCGGGCCTACGCCTGCGCCGCCGCGGCGTTCACTCGCCGTGCGTCCATTCCGCGCCACACCGGGAACATGCCCGACACGAGCGTGGTGAGGAGGTACGCCAGTCCCACGGTGGCCAGCACAGGCATCAGGCCCACCGCTGTCGCTCCCGCACCGGCGAGCAGCCCGCCGAGCGGCACTCCGGCGAAGGCCAGCGAGCTGCCGACGCCCTGTGCGCGCCCGAGGAGTTCGGGAGGGATGCGCTCGAAGAGGACCGCTCCCAGCACCGGGTTGAGGAACCCGGCACCGAAGCCCCCCACCGCGAACACCGCGAGCACGGCCCAGATGGGGGCGTCCACGGCGAGGATCAGGAACTTCGGCGCCCCGCCGATCAGGAAGCCCGCCAAGAAGACGCGGCGCCGCGGCAATCGGTGCGCGACGGACGCCGCGACAAGACTTCCGCCGACCGCGGTGGCGCTGCCGACCCCGATCAGCAGGCCCAGCATGCCGGCGCCGCTGCCCGAGTCCCTGGCCCAGACCGGCAGCAGTACGCCCAAGGCGGCGTCCAGGAAGTTGGTGACGGCCAGCATCAGCATGACGGCCGGCAGCAGCCGGTCGCTCCGCAGCAGCGTGAACGCCTCGCCGAGACTGCGCAGATAGCCGGGGCGCCGGCGGCCCGCCGGTGCCGGTCCCCCGAGCTCCCCGGGCAGGGCGAGGGCGACCAGTGCCGAACCGGCCAGGAATGCCGCCGCGTTGGCCACAAGACCGGCCATCGGCCCGAAGAGCAGCACCAGTGCGCCGCCGGCCGCCGGGCCCAGCGTGCCGGACAGCCGTTCCATCACCCCGATCCAGCCCGTGCCGCGCTCCAGAACCACTCCGGTGAGCTCGGCGGCCTGCGGAACCATGACCTCCTTCGCGAGGTCGCCCGGGCCGCGAGCGGCTCCCACCACGGCCACCAGGACCAGCAGCGGTGCGTAGGACAGCAGGCTCAGCGCGTGCAGCAGGGGGACGAGGACCACGGCGGAGGCACTGGCCAGGTCCGCCGTCCACGAGATCCGGCGCGGGCCGAGCCGGTCGATCCACGGTCCGCTCAGCGCCTTCGACGCCACGTACGGTGCCGTCTCGCAGAACGTGACCACGCCGGTCTGCGCGGCACTGCCCGTGGTGACGAGGACGAACCAGGGCAGGACAACGGCCGCCACCCTTGTGCCGGTGAGGGACACGGCGACCGCGGCGACCAGTCCGCCGAGCGGTGACGGGCGTCGGCGGACCGGGCGCGGCGGCCTCACGGCTTCGACTCCCGCACGGGCAGCACATAGGCCATCACCACGACCGGCTCCGCACCGTCAGCAGCCCGCACACCGTCCGCGGCCTGCGCGCCGTCCCGCCGCTGATAGCGCTCCACGACCTCCGCCAGCTCCTGGCGCAGCCGCTGCGCCTCGGAAGCCGTCAACGCCAGCCCCCAGTCGCTGATGTCGAGGCTCGCCTGCCACTCCGCCGGCAACGTCGACAGGGTGGACAGGGCCTGCTGGACGCGCAGTTGGTGCGAGTTCACCACGGACTGGAGATAGGCCAGGGTGGCCTCGGGTTCTTGCCGAGCCAGCTCCAGGTCATCGAAGACCGTCCGGTCGTACACCGAACGCCACCAGCGCTCCCGCGCGTTGCCCCGCTCCGTGTCCTCCGCCACGAGCCCGGCCTCGGCCAGTCGGCGCAGGTGGTAGCTGGCGGATCCGGAGTTGATCCCCATCTCCCCCGCCATCCGGGTGGCGGTGGACGTCCCGTCCCTGCGCAGCAGGGTGAGTATGTGCACCCGGTCGGGATGCGCCAGCGCTCGCAGACTCTTGGCGTCCAGGGTGATGTGGTCGGGGTTTCGGTCCTGGGTCATGAGGCCACGTTAGATTGCGAAGAACTGTTTGCGAAGAGTTCTTCGCGAAGAAGTCGCTGCGAACGTCCGCCGCAGGCAGATGAGTTGAGGCCCGCGGCGACGTCCGGCGAGACCTGCTTCCGGTGGAGCAGGGCCGGTCCGTGGAGGTCGGGCGCCTGCCTGCGTGCAGCAGGGCCTGACCCGGCCAAGGCCGGGGTCGCCTGTGGGCAGGCGCCCGTCACGTTCAGTCCGTGGGCAGGCGGGCCTCCTTCGCCTCTCGGACGACGGCCCAGGCGTCCGCGACCGGGCCCACGTGCCCGAGCTTGTCCGGGTTGATGACGGAGCGGATCGTCTGGATCCGTCCGTCGAGCACGTCGAGCGCCAGGGTGTTGAGGACGTTGCCGTCCCGGTCGCGGAAGACCGCGCCCGGCTGGCCGTTCACCTCGTGGTCCTCGACCGAGCCGCCGATCCGGATGAACGGCCCGGCGATCGCGGCGAGCATCCGGGACACGTTCCCGGCGCCGGCGATGGCCCGGCCCCATTGGGGTGCCTTGCCGCCGCTGTCGCCGATCATCCGGACGTCGGCGGCGAGGAGCTCGCGCAGCCCGTCCACGTCCCCTTCCCTGAAGGCCTCGAAGAAGCGCCCGGCGAGTTCCTCGCGCTCCCTGCGGTCCGCCTCGAACCGGGGCCGGCCCGCCTCCATGTGGCGGCGCGCCCGCACGCCGAGCTGGCGGCACGCCGCCTCCGAGCGGCCCACGGCGGACGCGATCTCGGGGTAGCCGAACCCGAACACCTCGCGCAGGACGAAGACGGCGCGCTCCAGCGGGGTCAGCCGTTCGAGCAGCAGCAGGGCGGCCATCGACAGGGAGTCGGCCAGTTCCGCGGAACGCTCCGGGTCCTCGTAGGGGTCGGCCAGCAGTGGCTCCGGGAACCAGGGCCCGACGTACTCCTCGCGCCTGAGGCGGGCCGATCGCAGCACGTCGATCGACAGCCGGGTGATGACCGCCGAGAGGTAGGCCCTGGTCGACAGGGGCCGTGCCGAGGAGCCCTCGTAGCGCAGCCAGGTCTCCTGGACCGCGTCCTCGGCCTCGCTGACGCTGCCGAGTATCCGGTAGGCGATCGAGAACAGCAGTGGCCGCAGCTCTTCGAACTCCTCGGTCCGCGTCATGCCAGCACCTCCTCGAAGCCCCGCCGCCACGACGGGTGGCGCAGTTCCCAGCCGAGTTCCCGTTTGGCCTTGGCGTTGGAGAAGCCGCGGCCTTCGGTCATCATCGCCACGGCCACGTCGCCGGCCAGCAGTCGGGCCAGCCACTTGGGGACCCGCATCGGGGGCTTGGCGCCCGCGCACCGCGCGAGGTGGGGCAGCCACTCGGCGGCCGGTGCCGGTTCGTCGTCGACGATGTTGAACACTCCCTTCGCCCGCTGTTCCACGGCCAGCACGGTGGCGCGCGCCGCGTCGTCGAGATGCACCCATGAGCTGTGCCCGGCGCCCCCTCCGACGAGCGGGAACTGCCGCTTGCGGACCAGCTCGACCTGGTCGTCGATGGCGCCCGGCCCGTAGAACGCGCCGTA
The DNA here is from genome assembly GCF_039543605.1 of Streptomyces siamensis. Lineage (NCBI taxonomy): Bacteria > Bacillati > Actinomycetota > Actinomycetes > Kitasatosporales > Streptomycetaceae > Streptomyces > Streptomyces siamensis. Next base: position 43,102 of record NZ_BAABKB010000028.1, read on the forward strand.
GCGCAGTACCGCACCCCCGGCCTCGACGACCGCCTCCTCCACGTGCGCGACCGCCGCGAGTCCCGGCTGCGCGACCGTCCCCTCGTGCGGGTCCAGCGGATCCTCCTCGGTCTTCACCCAGCCGCCCTCGCGGATGCCGTTCCAGCCGGCGTAGCCCTGTGCGACGAAGCCGGACACGCCGGCCGCCTCGGCGGCGGCCAGCAGGTGGTCCGTCCCCTCGGTGCGCAGCCGGCTGGTGGTGGCGAACCAGCGGTCCATGTGCTTGAGGTCGGGCTTCCCGGCGTGCGCCATGGAGATGGCGGTCATCTGGTGCACGATCGTCTCCGGCCGCGCCTTGGCCACCGCCTCGCCGACCGACATCGCGTCGAGCCCGTCCATCACCACCCCGTCGGCGCCGAGCCGCTCCAGCACCCCCGATTTGGCCGTGCTCGTCGTCGTGGCCGTCACCTGATGGCCGCCGGCGACGAGTTGCGCCACCAGCCGCCGGCCCAGGACCCCGGTCCCACCCGCCACGAACACCCTCACACCCATCACCTTCCCGATCACGGATACCGCCGTCACCCCTGTGGACGAGACAGGCCCGGACGTCTGTGACATGCGTGAGCGGTGATCCGACTGCCCGGGGACGACGACGACGCGGCGGCACCGCGTCGCCCCGGGGCGGGAGGGACGGTCATGCCGAGGCGAGCAGGAGCCGCGCCAGCGCGTCCGGCGCGGTCACCATCGCGTCGTGCCCGCTCTGCAGCTCGGCGACCGCCCAGCCGAACTCGACGGCGACATCGCGGAACGGCATCCTCGACGGCGTACAGACGATGGCGCGGCAGGGCACCGCGTCGACACGGCCGGTGAGTTGCGCGGCTTCGGTGAACGTGAGCCGAGGCTGCGGCGTCAGCAGGGACCTCAGCCGGGCCACCTGATCGGGAGCCGTGACTCCCACGGACTCCGGGGGCGGCACGGCCAGCACATCCCCGTCGGCCAGCGCGGCCACCCAGGCACGGAACCTCTCGGACGCGCGGTCGAGCAGGGACTCGCCGCTGCTGCCCGCCCAGGCGTCGAGCATGATCAGCTCTTCCACGCGGTCCGGCACACGGTCGGCCGCCTGCCGGACGACGAAGCCCGCGTAGCTGTGTCCGACCAGCTTCACGTCCCGCAGGTCTTCACCTTCGAGCACGCTCCGAACGTCCTCCGCGTGCGTGGCGAGGCCCGTGTCGGGGCTCCGCAGGTGTGCGCGCTCCCCGAGACCGGTCAGGGTCGGCGTGTGCACCGTGTGTCCGGCCGAGCGGAGGAGGTCCGCGACGTCCTGCCAGCACCAGCCGCCGTGCCAGGCTCCGTGGACCAGGACGTAGGTGGCCATCGCGTTCTCTCCGTTCGTGAGGTGCGCGCGGGGCGCGGTGTCGGGTTCGGGGCGCTCGGTGCGACGGCCCGGTGGGGCGCTCGGTGCGGGTGCTTCGGGCCGCCTCGGATGCCTTGGCCCGAGCGGCCGGCTCAGGCCGCACCGCCCGTCGTTCCGCCCGGCGGCCGCTCGAAGAACGTCTCCAGGACGATCGTCGCCTGGGTGCCGCTCACACCGTCGATCGCGTACAACCGCCGTAGCACGTCCTGCAGTTCCTCCGTGGTCGACGTGCGCACCTTGACCAGTACCGACGCGCTGCCCGCGATGACGTGCGCCTCCTGGATCTCGGGCAGCGCCGCGAACGCCGCCGCGGACTCCCCCATCCAGGACTTCGAGTCGACCATGACGAAGGCCAGTACGCCCCGGCCCACGGCGGCCGGATCGACGTCGATCGTGGTCCTGCGGATCACGCCGCGCTCGCGCAGCTTGCGGACGCGCTCGTGCGCCGCGGCCGGCGACAGCCCGACCGCCTGGCCCAGCGCCGCGTAGGACTGTGTGGCGTCCTCCTGGAGCAGGCCGAGCAGCTCACGGTCGATGTCATCTACACGCTTCATAGGTGAGCCGTAATCCATCTGGTAGAGGTGGTGTCGCGACGATTCAGATTCAGTTCGAGCTTACAGGGGTGGAATCATGTCCGGTCAGCCTTCGAATTCTGTGTATGAGATTCTGGACGAGCGCTTCTTCACGGGACGCTGCGCCTTCGGCGACGACCGGCTGGAGACGCTGTACGACGACTGCCGGTGGGCCGAAGGGCCGGTGTACCTCCCCGCCTGGCGGCAGTTGATCTGGAGCGACATCCCCAACGACCGGATGCTGCGCTGGGACGAGCAGACGGGGACCATCGGCACCTTCCGCTCCCCCGCCGGCCACAGCAACGGCAACACCCTCGACCGCGAAGGCAGGCTGATCAGCTGCGAGCAGGGAAATCGCCGCGTCACCCGCACCGAGCACGACGGCACCGTCACCGTGCTGGCCGAGCGGTTCGAGGGCAAGCGGCTGAACAGCCCCAACGACGCCGTGGTGCACTCCGACGGCACCATCTGGTTCTCCGACCCCGACTTCGGGATCACCTCCGACTACGAAGGACACCAGGCGGAGAGCGAGATCGGCGCCTGTCACGTCTACCGCGTCGACCCTTCCGACGGCCACGTCACCCTGGCCGCAGACGGTTTCGGGGGACCCAACGGCCTGGTCCTCTCCCTCGACGAGCAGCAGCTCTACGTCTCCGACACCCGCGCGGGTCACATCCGGGTCTTCGACGTACGGGACGACGGCTCCCTCTCGGACGGCAAGGTCTTCGCCGAAGCCACCGACGGCGACAGCCGGTTCGACAACATCCGCTTCGACAACCAGGGCCGTCTGTGGGCCGCCGCCATGAACGGCGGAGTGCACTGCTACGACCCCGACGGCACACTGATCGGCCGCCTGCGCGTCCCCGAGGCCGTCTCCAACATCGCCTTCGGCGGCAGGAAGAACAACCGGATGTTCATCACCGCCACGACATCCTTGTACTCCCTGGTGATGTCGGTGACGGGCGCGCCCCGCATGCGCCGACGCTGACGCCACGTCGCCGGTCACGCCACCGCTCGTCCGCACCTGTCGGACAGCCAGGGGGCTGGCCCACACCGCTCCATGAGCGCTCCGGGTCAGTGCGACTCGGAGCGCCCGTGCGGGAGTTGGTGTCGGGCGGCCATGGCGTGGAAGACCTTCTTCGGTTCCCAGCGGGTGTCGTCGAGCATACGCACGACGCCGTAGGAGGCGATGTCGCGGGCACGGGGCTTGTCGTAGTTGGCGAACGAGAACCACAGCGCGGTGTCCACGCCCTCGTCCTCGAAGACGTCGAGCAGTTCGGTGAGGTAGCGCACCTGCTCGTCCTCGTCGGGGACCGCTCCCCGCGGCGGCTGCCAGGCCATGCCGCCGAGGTCACCCGCGCCGAGGTAGGCGCAGGTGCCGTACTCGGTGACGGCGAGCGGCTTGCCGTGGGCGAGGGACTCCCGCAGGTGGGCGCGGAAGGTGTCGGCGTTCCCGGCGGACCGGTAGGCGTCGATGCCCACAAGGTCGAACGGCTCCCAGTCGACCGGCTCCCAGGGGCCCGAGGCATAGGTGATCCTGCCGCCGAAGTGCGCACGGACCGTCGCCGCGGCTCGGGCGAGGAAGGCGTTGAGTCTTTCGGGGACCGCGTCGAGGGACAGCCACCACTGCATGTCGGCGGTGGCCATGGCGTGCAGGCGGTCGAGATGGGTCTCGCCCGGAAGGAAGCCGTGGGCGAAGGCGCTGAGCTCGCAGCCGGTGACGAACACGACCTGCGCGCCGTCCTGGCGCAGCGCCTCGGCGCGCCGCGCGCAGTCGGCGAGGAACGCCAGGACGTCCTCGGGGGAAAGATCCACGGGGAACGGCGAGAACCACACTTCGAGCCCGGCGTCCGCCGCGTGCCGGGCGGCGATGCCCAGCCGGTCGGCGTCCCGGCCGGAGACACGCACGGCGTCGCAGTGCAGCTCACCCGCGATCACCGCCATCTCGCGGCGGACCGCCTCGGACTCGAAGGTCTTCCGGGTGAACCGGTCTCCCGGGAACGTCCCGGTGTCGTAGTTGATGCCGCGTGCGCGCACGTCAGGGGCCTTTCACATGGTCGAGTCCGTGTTCCAGCAGGTCGAAGGCCAGCTCGACGTCCTGGGCCAGAGCACGGCCGGTGGCCTCGGGGGACGCGCCGCCCAGCAGTCGCCGGAAGTACGCCTCCTGGAGGGTGAGCAGGGACGCCGCGATCTGGGCCGCCATGAGCGCCGCCGCCGTGTCGCCGTACTCGTCGGCCAGGACCTGGGCCAGCGCCTGGCGCTGCCGGTACAGCAGTCCGTTCGCCGCGTTCTGCAGTGCGGCGCTCTCCTGGACGACGCGCACGCGGGCGATCAGCGCTTCCATGTCCGATTCCGGAATGCGTCCGGCGGCGAGCGCGCGGTGATGGGCGCGCAGCGCCTCCAGGAACGTCTGGCCGGCCGGCCGACGGGCGACGATCCCTGCCAGGTCGTCGCCGCCCACGCCGTGCAGGGCGAGCGCTTCCTTGGTCGGGAAGTACGCGAAGAGCGTCGCCTTGGCCACGTCCGCGGCCTCGGCGATCTCGTTGACCGTCACGGCGTCGAATCCGCGCTCGATGAACAGCCGCATCGCCACCGCGGCGATGCGTTGCCTGGTCTGTTCCTTCTTGCGCTCACGAAGCCCTGTCACACGACGACAATAACAATACCCGGTTCAAAAACAAACCGGGTCTGGATTTCTCGGACGCACCGCTGCGTGCCTCGCACCTGTCGGACGGCAAGGCGAGGAGAGGTCACGGTGTTCCCGCCCGGGCCGGTCGGCAGGGCGCTCCGGCCGAGGAGGCACCGGTCACTTCCATCCGTACGCGTACGCGGCGACCCAGGTGACGTCGAGCTCCGCGCTGCTGCCGGGGGCCGCGCCCGGCCCTTCCAGCGCGCTCTCGTTCTGGAGCACCCAGGACAGCGGACGGTCCGGCACGTTCCTGGTGTCGTGTCCGGTCTGCCGGCCGTCGACGAAGAAGCGGACGTGCCCGGGGGTCCATTCCGTCGACACGGTGTGCCACTCGGTCCAGTCGTCGCCGCTGGGGTAGTAGCCCTGCTCGCCCCCGCCACACGGGTGGTGGAAGGCGGTGATGGTGCCGGTCCACTCGCCTTCGGGATGGTCCATCTCGCAGCCGCCGCCGTAGTGCAGCCAGGCGGACTTGTACCCCGGCGCGAGTCTGGTCACCTTGATGCGCGCGCTGTACTTGCCGTACGCCATCTGCATCACGGCTCGTGGCACGACGGCCGCAGCGTGCACCGGGCCACCGTCTTCGGGGCGCCACATCCTGATGCGCATCCTCCCGTCACCGTTCTCCGCGCGGCCGACACTCACGGTGTCCTCGGGGTGATAGACACCGACGACGTCGCGACCCCGTTCGTTGGCGGTGTCGCGCCAACCGGTCGGATACGCCCACCAGTTGTCCCGGTAGGTCCCGCTCAGCCCCCCGCAGTACGCGGCGGAGGTGTCGACGCGGTGGTCGCAGTCGCTGAACCCTCCGAGGGGCACGTCGTCGCCGTTGAAGTCCTCGGCGAGGACCTGCCAGAACGGCCCGCAGTCACCACGGGGCAGTTCGGTGCCCGTGGCGCGGCAGGCGTCGGCCGGGCGGGGCGCACCGTCGGCCCTGGGCACCACGAGAAGCGCGGCCAGCAGCAGGAGGCCGAACGAGACGAACAGGATGCGCGGGCGACGGTTCGGTGCGGCGTGTGAACCCATCGGAGGACTCCCGGAGCCGTGTGGGGCGGTACGTGCCACGCGACTGAGCATCCTCCCCGCGCGGCACGACCGACGCCACCCCCGGAACGGACCCCGCTGCCCCCGGACTTGAGGGACGGCCCCTCAGACGGTGAGCGGCACGCGGTGCAGTACGCGGCCGGGCCGCGCGTCGGTCGTGCCACCCTCGCGCAGGACGCACGCGCCCGCCACCAGCACGTCGCGCACGCCGCTCGCGTACTGCCAGGGATCCGCGAACGTCGCACGGTCGGCGACCTGGCGCCGAGGTCAGCGAGAAGTGGCCCGGGGGGCGAGGGCGAGGAGGCGCTCGGCGTGGCGCGCCCCGCTCTCCGCCGCGATCTCGTCGAGCGTCTGCGCGTCGCGGACGGGGGCGAACCGTACGTCCGCTCCGTCGACGATGTAGCCGTGCACGGCGGGTCGGGGCAGGCTGTTGTAGGCCCAGGGGGTGGAGAAGTAGTACGCGCCCGTGTCGTACAGGACGACGAGGTCGTCCTCGTCCAGGGCGGGAAGTTCACGGCTCTCCGCCACGACGTCCCCGGCGAAGCAGCAGGGCCCCGCGACGTCCTGGGCCACGGACTCTCCCGTCTTGGGCCGCCCCTGCGCGTCGAACGCGCCGACCCGCAGCGGCCAGGAGCCGGGCATCAGGACGGTCCGGGTCGCGGTCTGCGCGCCCGCGTGGGTCACGGCGATACGGCGGCCCCCCGACTGCTTGGTGTACTCGACGCGGGCGGCGATGAACCCGTTCTTGGCCAGCAGCGACCGGCCGAACTCGGTGACCAGCGCGTAGCGTCCCCCGAACAGGCCGGGCACCGCGGACCGCAGGGCGCGCGTGTAGTCGTCGAACGTCGGACGCACCTCGTCGTCGGCGAAGTTGACCGGCAGGCCGCCGCCGATGTCCAGGCTGGTGATCTGCTGCCGGCCCAGCGTCGCGTTGATCTCCTCCGCCAGGCGGTACGTCTCGCCGATCCCCTCGGCGATCAGTTCCAGCGGGCAGCCCTGCGAGCCGACGTGCGCGTGCAGCCGGGTCAGCCAGGGATGCCGGGCGAAGGCCCGGACCACGCCGTCGCGCCCTCCCGCGTCGCGCAGGGCGACCCCGAACTTGGAGGTGGCCGTCGCGGTGCTCATCGCGCCGATGGCGCCGCCGCCGACCTGGGGGTTGACGCGCAGACCGATGACGGACGCGCAGCCGGCGGGCCGCAGCGCCTCGATGCGGTCGAGTTCGTCGAGGTTGTCGGCGTTGAGGGAGACGCCCAGGCAGAGCGCCTCGGCGATCTCCTCGCGGGTCTTGGCGGGCGAATCGAGGACGATGCGGTCCGGCGCGAACCCGGCGTCCCGGGCCAGCCGCAGCTCTCCGGGGCTCGCCACTTCGCAGCCCATGCCCTGGTCCGCGAGCAGCCGCAGAACCGGTACGAGGGAGGAGGCCTTGGCGGCGAAGGTGTGCAGCACCTCGGGCACGGTGTCGAAGGCGCTGTGCAGGGCGGCCACCGACGCGCGGATGCCGTCCGTGTCGAGGAAGCCGGCGACGGGCCGGGCCGCGCCGATGAGTCCTCGCTCGACCGCGTGGCGCAGGACGGTGCCGGCGTGCTCGGCGGAGCGCGGGGCGGCGGCGGTGGGCTGTGCGGACGGATGGTCCGGACGGACGTCGCTGTTCAGGGTCACGGGGGGGCCTTCGTCACGGTGGAGGGGGGTGACAAGAGCGTGGCCCCCGGGGCCCGTCGCAGTCTTCGTGGTCCCGTACAAAGGATCGCGGATTGTTCGTCCACGCCTCCGAAAACGGCGCCGCAGCCCGTCACCGCTTCCGGGGCCTGGCGTCACCGGCGTCGCGAGGCAGGCGGGAATCGTCGGCGGGCTCTAGGTCTCCGGGCCCCCTTCGGTCTCGGCCAGGCGCAGCGCGAGCGTGACGACGAGCCGGGTGTCGGGGTCGTCGAGGTCGATGCCGAAGCGCTCCCGGACCCGGCGCAGCCGGTAGCGCAGGGTGTTGGGGTGCAGGACGAGGTGACGGGCCGCTCGGGACATGTCGCCGGCCGCGTCGAGATAGGCGCGCAGCGAGCGCACCAGTTCGCCTCCGGCGGCGAGATCCGACGCCACCATGTCGTGGACGGGACCCCCGTCGCGTTCCCACAGGGGGCGTATCGCGTCGAGGACCCGCAGGACGGCCACCGTCTGCCCGACGTCGCCCGGCCCCGCGTGCCGTACCGGTGAGCGCAGCCCCGCTCCCCCGTCGGAGGCCGCGGCACGGTCGGCCGGGACGGCCCGGGCCTCGCGTGCGCGCAGGGCCCGGACGATCAGGAGGGCTTCCTCGTAGGACGCGGCGGCACCGGCCGGTGTGTCCGCCGGTGTTCCTGCGCCGACCCGGATGGCGGGGGCGTCCGGCATGGCGGCCGCAAGTGAGTCGAGTTCGCGGGCGAGGCCCAGGGCGTCGCGCGGGTCGCCGTCCGGGAGCGGCAGCAGGACGGTCAGGCGGTGGTTCTCGCGCCAGACGCGTGCCGTGGCGCGGTGGGCGACGGCCTGCAACGCGAGGGCCTGGAGGCTGCGTTCCGCGGCGGGGCCGACCGCGCGGTCCCGTTCGGCGACCACGACGGCACAGGGCACGTCGGGCGCGAGTTCCAGCGACCACATGTGGGAGCGCCGGTCGCCCTCGCCGAGCAGCAGGCCGCGCAGGGCGTGTTCCTGGCGCCGCCGGCCGGCGCTGCCCCGCAGCCGGTGCTGGAGCAGGTACGGCACGGCGACCTCCGAGGCACGGCGCAGCACGTCCGGCGCGTCCGGCGACAGCTGTCCCCCGTCGGCCGCCGCCCACATCGAACCGAGGACCTCACCGCCGCTGCGGATGGCGACGACCAGGCGTTCGGGGTCGGTGCGGTCGGCGGGGCGGTGGATGACGTCGCGTGAGGTCCACAGGGCGCGCAGCAGTCCGCTGCGGCGCAGTTCGGCGACCCGCCAGTCGGGGACCCTGCCGCCCAGGATCGTCGACTGCCGCAGTCCGTCCGCGTCGGCGCTGGTCGCCGAGTGCGCGACGACCCTGAACTGGGTGTCCTCCACCGTGATCGAGGCACGGCAGTAGCGGGCGACGACCGAGGCGAGTACGGCGAGGCCGCCACCCGCGGCGGCCTGGGCCAGGCGGTCCTCGCTGCCCACCGCGCCCAACGCCAGCGCGGACCGCACCAGTTCGAGGGTGTCTCCCCATTCCGCCCACTCGGCCCGGGTGAGCAGCGCGACCCCGCTCTCCCGCGCGGCGGTGAGGACCGTGTCGGGCAGGGCGTCCTCGCCTCCGCCGCGCAGGACGACCGCGACGGCGCCGCGCCGTGCGGCCTCCCGTACGGCGTCCGGGGCGGCGCCGGTGCCCGGCCGCACGCCTGTCGCGAGCACGATGTGGCAGTCGTACGGGCGCGGCGCGTCCTCCTCGCCGATGACGACACCGTGCACGGCCGTGTCCTGGCCGGACGGCGCGAGGACGAGGTGGAGAATGCCGTCCTCGTCGTGGGCGAGGACCTGCCGCAGGGTGGCGAACGGCGGCGTACCGTCGCCCGGCGCTGCTCCGGTCATGGCCGGCGGGTGCGGCGGCTGGTACCTGCGTGCATGGGCCAAGGATACGAGCAGGTGCGGTGGGGGGATCAGTCCGGCAGCACGAGGTGACAGCTCTCGCCCGGCTCGACGGAGACGGCGCGGTCCGGGAGCCGGATGTCGATGGGCGAACGGTCGGACGACGGGACCGCGATCTCGAGCCGCCCGCTCTCCAGACGCAGCCGCACGCCCCAGTGCCCGTGGTAGCGCAGGGAGATCCCGTAGGAGGACAGTTCGGGCAACGGCACCGGGTCGAGCCAGAGCGCGCCGGCGCGGGTCTCCAGTCCGGTCAGCCCGCGCTGAATCAGGTCGAGGGTGCCTGCCATGGCGCCCAGGTGGATTCCCTCACCCGTGGTGCCGCCCTGGACGTCGGCGATGTCTCCGCGCAGGGCCTCCTGACAGAACCACCATGCCTCCGCGCGCCGGGCGCGGGCCAGGATCCAGCCGTGCACCAGACCGCTGAGAGTGGATCCGTGACTGGTCCGGCGCAGATAGTACTCGACCGTACGCAGCCAGGTCGCCTCGTCCAGGTGGTGGCCCAACCGGCTGAAGAGCTCCTGGAGTTCGGAGGGCGAGAAGAGGTAGCCGAGCATCAGCACGTCGGCCTGTTTGGACGCCTGGTAGCGGTTGACTGTGTCGCCCTCCGCCTCCAGGATCCGGTCCAGCCGTCGGATGTCGTCGTACTTCTTGCGGTAGCCCTTCCAGTCGAGTTCGGCGAGATCGCCGTAGCCCTCGAACTGGCTGATGACGTCGTCGTGGAAGGGAACGTGCAGCGTGCGGGACACCTCCTCCCACTGCTCCAGCTCGGCGCCGTCCAGCCCGGTGCGCTCGGTGAGTTCACGGCGGCGCGGTTCGGGCAGCGCACGCAGCAGTTCGAGGGTCTTGGCCAGTACCCAGGCAGCGGTGACGTTGGTGTAGGCGTTGTCGTCGAGGCCCGGCCGCTCGGCGTCCGGGTAGGCGTCGTGGTACTCGTCGGGGCCCACCACGCCCTTGATGCGGTACCGGCCCAAGTGGTCGTCGTAGGTGGCCGAGTCGGTCCAGAAGCGGGCGATCTGCAACAGCATCTCGGCACCCTTGGTGTGCAGGAACTCGGCGTCCCCGCTGGCCTCGTGGTACTGCAGCACGTTGTAGGCCACCGCCGAGCCGACGTGCCACTGGAGTCGTGAGTTGTCCGGCAGCCAGCGGCCCGAGTGCGGGTTCAGATGCAGTTGCTGTGTCTCCTCCCGCCCGTCGCTGCCGCTCTGCCACGGGTAGAGGGCGCCGCGCCTGCCGATGGCACGGGCGGCGGCACGGGCGCGGTCGAGCCGCCGGTGGCGGTAGCGCAGCAGGGCTCTGGAGACCTCGGGGAAGTGGAGGTTGAGATAGGGCAGGACGAACAGCTCGTCCCAGAAGACATGGCCGCGGTACGCCTCGCCGTGCAGGCCTCTGGCGGGCACCCCGACGTCCAGGTCGGCCGTGTGCGGGGAGAGGGTCTGCAGCACGTGGAAGAGGTGCAGGCGCAGGATGCTGCCCGCCTCTCCCGGGACGTCGAGTTCGGCTCGGCGCCACATCTGGCTCCAGGCGATCCGGTGCGGCTCCAGCAGTTCGTCGAACCCGGGGGCGTCACGGACCCGGTCGACGGCGGCGTCCCACGGATCGCTGATCGCGGGATCGCGTGAGGTGTGCACGGCGACGGTCTTGTCGACTCCGACGGTGCGGCCGGGTGTCAGGTACAGACGCACCCGCTGGACCGCGCGCGGGAAGTCGTGGTGCTGCGTCACCGGAACGTGCGCGGTGAGCCGGGACGCCATGCCGATCCTGATGTCCGAGGTCCGGGTCCGGCAGCGCAACCAGACCGTGTCGGGACCGGCGGTGTCGGTGTGCACGTGCGTCAGGTGGCGGCCGTCGAGGTCCGCGTAGCGCGGCACTCCCGCGTTGGTGACACCCCCGTCGAGCGCGGCCTCGACCTCCAGTTCCCCGGCGAACTCCTCGGCCGTGAACTCGGTTCGCAGCGCGACCAGATGCGGGTCGGCCATGTGCACGAGACGCTGCTGCCGCACGTACAGGACACGGCCGTCGCCGAGGCCGTAGCGGGTGCGGCGTTCCAGCAGGCCGGAGGAGAGGCGCAGGATCAGACGGTGGTCCAGCACCGGTGCGGTCTCCGGTGTCAGCCAGTGCTGTCCGGGCAGCCGGAAGCGGAGCGGCAGCCAGTTCGGGAGATTGACGATGTCCTCGTTCTCGACCCGGCGGCCCGCGACGTCCGAGGTGAGCCGGTTGTAGCAGCCGGCGGCATAGGTGCCCGGGTAGTGCACGCCGTCCGCGGCGCACTCGGGCAGTGCGCCGCGGGTCGCGAGGTAGCCGTTGCCCAGTGTGCAGAGCGATTCCCTGAGACTCTCCTCGGCGGGGTCGAACCCTTCGTACTCCCACGTCCAGCCGGTCATCGCGCCGCTGCCCCGTGGGACGCGACCGTCGTGGCACGGCGCGGCGCGGAACCGATCACGTCGTGGGACCGGACGGCCATATCTGCTCCCCTCGTGGTCCGGCCCTTCGTGGACCGGCCCTTCAAACGATCACACCAGCTGCGGCACGATCGCCACCGGGCAGTACGCGTGGTGGAGCAGGGTGTGGCTCACCCGGCCGAGCTGGAGACCGAAGTGGCCCGCCCTCCGGCGGGCGCCGACGATCACCAGATCGGCGGCCGCCGAACGCCGCACGAGGATCCGGCGGGCCGGCCCTTCGGCGGTCACGCCGCGCACCCGTACGCCGGGGTGGTCGGCCACGGCGTCGTGCAGCAGGGCGTGGAGCAGGGCCGCGGCCCGCTCCTCGTAGAGGCGCCCGGGAGCTCCGTCCGGCTCGGGCGGTCCGGTGACCTCGTGCGCGGGGCGGCGCCAGGCCCGCACGACGTCGAGGACGCACCCGCGGGTCTCGGCCTCGCGGAAGGCGAACCGCACGGCCTCGCCACTGGTGACGGGATCCCCGGCACCGAGCAGGATCCGCTCGTGGCCGCCGGCCAGACCGGCGCTGTCGCCGCGGACCACGATCACCGGGCAGTGGGCACGGGCCGCCACGGCCAGCCCGACCGAACCGAGCAGCAGTCCTGGCAGCCCGCCCCGGCCACGCGATCCCGTGACCAACGCGGAGGCGTTGTTGCCCTCGCGCAGCAGGGTTTCCACCGCGTCCTCGGGGATCACATCGGTGAACACCTTCACGTCCGGGTCGCGTCGCTCGGCGCGCTCCGCCGCGGAGGCCACGATGTGCTCGGTCAGCACGCGCTCCGAAGGACGGTCCAGGCCACTCGACGGCAGGGCTCCCTCGTAGCGCTCCCAGAGCGAGGCGTGCACCAGTCGCAGCGACAGTCCGTGACGGGCGGCTTCGTCCACCGCCCAGTCGACCGCCTGGAGGCTCGAGTCCGAACCGTCGACGCCCACGACCAGGGGAAGTGTCATCATCGTCCCCACCGCCTTTCGTCGGACTGCCACGCCGGCAGTACGGGGCTTCAACTTCACCCTGCCGGCCACGGCCGTCCGGTACGAGGGGCACGTCGGCTCTCGTCGGGGACGTTCGGCCCAGGCGGGGAGCCCTGATGCCGGCCGGCCCTGGTGGCCGGGCCGATCCCGTGGTGTCCTGTAGGTGACGGGGAGGACCCGACCGAGACGCGGGGAAGCGGCCGACAGCCGTGCACCGCGCAATCAGGATCCGCGAGAAGCGGATGGCGTCCTTCCCGTCCTGTCATGACGTCGCCTTCTCGGCGGCGCCCTCCCGAGCACGGCCGCGCGGAGCCCCACCGGGGCCGAACGCCCCCGTGCCAGGTCCGAGCGGCCCGTGGCGGACGGCTCCGTCGGCGCCCACGCTGGAGTCGAGGACTCCACGGCGAGGACGGCCGAGGGACCGCCGCACCGGACCGGAACAGGTTCGCTCCTGGTCGGCACACCGGGCGCGCGGGACCGAAGAGTCGTCGGCCCTGCTGTCGACCGCACTTCGACCTTCCGAGGAGGAGATCATGCACGGCAGCCCGCACATCGTGAGCGACGTGATGACACCCACCGTCGTCGCGGTAGGCCGCGACGCGCCGTTCAAGGACATCGTCACGCTGATGGAGCAGTGGAAGGTCAGCGCCCTGCCCGTACTGGAGGGCGAGGGGCGCGTGGTCGGAGTCGTCTCCGAGGCCGATCTGCTGCCCAAGGAGGAGTTCCGGGACAGCGACCCGGAGCGGTTCACCCGGCAACGCCGGCTGGCGGACCTGGCCAAGGCGAGCGGGCTCACGGCCTGGGACCTGATGAGCACGCCGGCCGTGACCGTGCACGCCGACGCGGCCCTGGCGGAGGCCGCGCGCATCATGGCGCAGCGCAAGATCAAGCGACTTCCCGTCGTCAACGACGTCGGACTGCTCGAAGGGATCGTCAGCCGCGCGGACCTGCTCAAGGTGTTCCTGCGCGAGGACGAGGACCTCGCCGAGGAAGTGCGCCACGAGGTCGTCGACCGGCTGTTCCCCCTGTCCGCCGACCACATACAGGTGGAGGCCTCCGACGGCGTGGTCACCCTCGCCGGCTGGGTGGAGAGCACCGGGCTGGTCCCCGTGGCGGAACGCCTGGCCCGCGCCGTGGAGGGTGTCGTCGACGTCCGCTGCCACCTCGCCCACGCGTCCGCGCGCGCCGAGGAGTGGACCGAGCGGCGGTGACGGGGGCCTCGCGGCCCGCGCGGGAACCGGTCGGGGTCGGGCACGGCCGGGGTCGGGCACGGCCGGCCTACGGGCGGAGCGGCGCCGTCGTGCACGTCGTAGGGACAGAGCGGCGCAGTCGTATGCGTACGAACGGAGCGAAACCTGCGTGAGCGACAGCTTCTCCGCGTGCGAACGGAGCGACACCGCGGGGGAACGGTGCCGCTCCTGACTCCACTGTCCTCCCGTCCGGGCCGCGGCGCATGTGCCGATGGTCCCGCGCCCGGGGCCGGTCGGCTTCGGTCCCGGACGTTCGGCTCGGTACAGGACGTACGGCCGACGCGCACGGCCCTCGCGGCGAACGGTCCCGGCCCGTCCCGACGGGCGTTCTCGGTCAGACCGTGATCCGGCGGCCGGTCACGGTGTGGACGTCGATGCGCACCCACAGCTCACGCCGGCCACCGGCCCACGGCTCGCTGCGTGCCAGGCCGGTGAGCCGACGCGCCTCCTCCTCGTCCGTCACGGCCTGCCCGTGGCCGCGCACGAGAACGCTCCAGCCCTCGCTGAACGCGTCGTCGATGCGGTCGACCTCGAAGGCCACCTCGGAGCCCGCGGCCAGCGCCGGCGTGGCGCCGGGAGAAGTGCGGAAGACGATCGCGTCGTCGACGACGCCGTAGTTGACGGGTACGACGGCGGGGCCCGTGGCCGTGAGGACCGCCACCCTCCCCACGCCGTGGCTCGACAGCAGCGTCCGGCACTCGGAGGGGCTCAGTTCGGTGAGGTCGGGGCTCCGTCCGGCCTGACCGGGGCCGGGCGGCCGGTCGCTGTCGCCTCCGGCGAGATGGGTCATCGTGGTGTGCAGTGCCTCGGCGAGCCTGAGCAGGGTGCCCGTCCCGGGTGCCGCTCCCGGCCTCTCCTCCAGGTAGCGCAGGTAGTTGGGCGCGACGCCGGCTCGCGCGGCCGCCTCCTCGCATGTCAGGCCGAGTTCCGCCCGGCGCGCGACCAGCCGTCGGCCGAGATCGCCGAGCGGTGGCGCCTCCACCGTGTTCGTCCGTACCTGTCCGGTCATGACTCGCCACGTCCTCTCGTCATGCCTCGCACCACGGGGCTCGCGTCGTCGGCGACCGGCGCCGACCGGCGCGTCTCCCGGAACCGGGACCGCCCCGCGCCTCCAGCCTCTCCGAAAAGGCGGGAGACCGCTTGGGCCGTCCGGCCCACATCGGCGGCCCAGGGGACCAGGGCGGCGGACCGACGGCAGGCACGCCGCGATGCCGTCCGCCACCGGCGCCCCGGCACGGCGCGGGCGCGAGGAGGATTCCGTGAGCCACGACGAGGCTCGCGCGACGCCCCGGCTCCGGGAGGGAGCCACCTACGAGGGGCACGCCCGTGCGGGCTGCGGACGGGAGTCGACCGAGCGGCGCCGTGGCTTCCGGTCCCCCCTCCCTCGGATTCGACGGGGCAACCTCCGCCGTGCACAGTCGAGTTGGGCAGGTTCAAGCAATAGGCCGCGCCGACCGCGGCATCCTCGCGTGGTGGCCCGGAGGGCGACTCCCCCATCCGGGCGCCATGCCGGCCGCGCCCGGCATGGCTCCGGGACCTGCGCCGCCCCACGGCGGAAGCTGAGGCCTCCCGCCTGCAGGAGAGGCCTGTGAACGACCACATCCCGCAAGGACCCCGACCGCCGGCATCCACCGGCGCGGGCGCCGACGCCGGCAGTCAGGCCGGGGTCATCGGCATCGGGCTCGCGGCCGTGCTGACGTTCGCTCTCGCGCAGGGTTCGTGGCAGTGGTTCGCGACATTCATCGGGGTGACACTCCTCTCGGTGATCTTCGCCTTTCAGCGTCGGCCGCCGTGGACATCCGCCCTGCGGTCCGCGTACATGCGCGGTCTGATCGCGTATGCGCTGGTCGTCGGCCTCTGCGTGGCGATCGCGCTGGCCCCCATGATGCAGCGCTGGGCCTGGGTGTTCCCGATGCCGGGCACCCGCATCGACTGCACTTGGCTGGGCCGGTACGAGGCCGTCCGGTCCCGGGCCACACTCGCCGGCCTGACCGGCCTCGACCGCACCGCCGCGGCGTACGCGGCGGAGTCCAAGAGCCGTGACGCCATCGCCGGCTGCCTGTCGGCGACGACGACCCTGTGGCTGCCGCTCTACGGGGCCGGGGCGGCCGTGCTGGTGGGGGTGGGCGCGTGGTTCCGCGACCGGGCGCGCGCACGGAAGGAATCCCGGCCGGAGCCCTCCCCTGCGGAGCCGCTGCACGCCGGAACGCGGCAGGACGGCACGAGGTAGCCGCCCGGTCCTCGCGGGGTAGGAGGAGGGCGTGCTGACCATCGGATCCGTAGTGCTGGGTGTGTCGAACGTGCCGCGTGCGGCGGCGTTCTGGACGGAGGCGCTGGGCTACGTCCCGCGCGAGGAGATGGAGGACGACTGGGTGGTCCTCGTGCCGGCCGAAGGGACCGGCACCCAGCTCTCGCTCGGTCTTAGCGAGACACCCGTGCAGGAGCATCCCCGGATCCATCTGGACCTGTACGCGGGAGACGCCGCCGATCAGGCCGCGGAGGTCGAGCGCCTGGTCGCCCTCGGCGCCCGGCGGGTCGACTGGGACCGCTATCCCCCGGACGCCGACTTCGTGGTCCTGGCCGATCCCGACGGGAACCGCTTCTGCGTCATCGACACGCACCACGGCTGACCGCAGGGGCCGTTCCGCCGGACAGCACCGGCTGAACGGCCGAGGCGGACTGGGCATTTCCCCGTCCGTGGAGGGGCGTTGTCACCTTCGGCGCCGGACGGCCCACTCCGAGCCGCGGGTCGGGATCGCGTCGTCCCGCGGCTTCAGGACGATGGGTCGCGGGGGGCCGTCGGACCCTCGCCGCCGCCCAGGTCCACCCGGCCCTCGGCCGGCTCATGGAGCTCGGAGCTGCCCCAGGGCCCCTCGGCGCGCGCTGCCGCGACGGCACCTGTGCGGTGGTCCTGAGCGGAAGGCGGCGGCGCGGGCTGATCGTCGGGCGCCGGCGCCCGGGCGACGTCGACGCCGCGCTCTGCGAGATGGGCCAGCGGATCGATGTCCGTGCCGAAGCCGGGACCTGTCCGGACTTCGAAGTGCAGCCGCGGTCCGGCGCAGTTCCCCGTGCTGCCCGACCTGCCGATGACCTCGCCGGACAGCACGTCCTGCCCCGCCCTTTTCATGAGCGACGACAGGTGGGCGTACTGGCTGTAGTGACCGTCCGCGTGCCGTACGACGACTTCGTAACCGAAGGAGCCGGCCCATCCCGCGGCCACCACATGCCCCGCGGTCACGGCCCGCACGCGTGTCCCGCTGGGGACGGCGAAATCGACGCCGGTGTTGTAACCGACGGCCCACATGGAACCGACTGCCCGGTAAGGGATCAGGATCGGGGCGAGCACCGGCAGCCCGTACGAGAACGTCCGCCACGGAGAGGCGGCCGCAGGGCTTGGGGCCGCCGGGCTCGCATCCGCCCCCTCCCGGTCCTTCTCGGTGCGCTCGGCCCCGCGTCGCGAGTCCGCCTTCGGGGGCGGGGGCGTGACCGAAGTCCCGGCGGGCTTGGCTCCCCGTACCGGATGCGCCATCGAGAGCGGGCGGACGGCAGCCGAGGGAACGGCTCCCCGACCGCGCGCCGGGGAGCCCCCGCCCGCAGGTGGCGCCGGAGCGCGGCCCGCGTAGGCCACCACCACCCGGTACTCCAACTCGGCCCACATCTGCGGCCGTTGCCTGGCCCGCTCGGCGTGCAGGCGCTCGTACACGTACTCGTACAGGTCCTTCACGCTCACCAGGCCGTCGCGATTGCCGTCCGCCTCTCCCGTGCGCAGCCCTTCGATGACGGCGCCGGTGAACCGGGACGGTTCGGGTGCCAGTTCGCCGAGGTGGCCGCCCTCCCAGGCATACTCGGTGCGGTTGGTCGCCGTCAGCACCGCCCGTCCGTGGCCCGCCAGTTCGTCCTTGACGTGCACCGAGGTGTCCCCCTTGCTGCCGGGCAGGAACGCACCGCTGTAGCAGCAGTCGAGGAGCAGCACGATGGATCGGGCGCGGCTCCGGCGCATCTGGGTGTGCAGGAACTCGGCCGTGACCGCCGTGGAGGCAAGGAGTTTGGGGTCGGTGTCCTTGGCCGCGAAGAACAGTTCGCCGTTGTCGTTCTTGATGCCGTGGCACGACAGGTGCAGCAGCAGGAGGTCGTCCCTGCTGCGGTCGAGGAAGAACTCCTCGATGTCGCGGTTCACTTCGTGGTGCCTGCGGTCGACGACGGTGCGTACGTCGAAATCGCCGATCCGGGGATCGCGCAGCACCTTGGCGAGCCCCTGGGCGTCCTGGGCCGGCGAACGCAGTCGGCGCAGCTCGGGGTGGTCGTAACGGCCGGTGGCGATGAGCAGGGCGTGGCGGCCTCCGGGCACGGCAGCGGCCTCAGACTTCGCCGGTGGCACGGGCATCGTGGCCGGCCGCCGCTTCGGCCCGAAGTGCCTGGAACACGAGCCTCGGCCGCCGCGCCGTTCCGTCGTCCGTCAAGACATACCCCCATACAACCGACGAACGCTCAGCGTATCCAAAAGCGGTTCCCGCGCGCCCCTTTATGGGATGCCCCTCCGCACGACGCGACGGCGGTCAGGTCAGCGACACGGCGGTGGGCACGACGACGCCGTAGAGGTGGGGTCGGCTGGACCGCAGCGGCCGCCCCGCCCCGAGGCTCCCGGTGTCCCATGAGCCTCGGTCCTGCCGCTCCCCCTGAGCAAGCGCTTGATGCGTGCGCTGTACGTGACGCGAAGCGCGCAGCACACGACCCGAAGAGCAAATTCAACCAATTGGTGTAGAAGGGTTGTATGAGACGAAAGCATGCTGGGTGGCCTGCGATACGAGATCGTCTCGCACGGCCACGGGGCGGGGGCCGGCTGGCCGACCGCAGCGTCGCAGCTCAGGTGTTCGCACTGC
This sequence comes from Streptomyces siamensis, assembly GCF_039543605.1. Lineage (NCBI taxonomy): Bacteria > Bacillati > Actinomycetota > Actinomycetes > Kitasatosporales > Streptomycetaceae > Streptomyces > Streptomyces siamensis. Next base: position 61,934 of record NZ_BAABKB010000028.1, read on the forward strand.
AATGCGTGATCATCGTGCTGCTCGTGGTGGGAGGAGCGGTGGCGCTGGTCCTGCAGACCCGTGCCGCGAACCTGCACCGCGCGGAAGACCGGTCCATGGCCAGTGCCGTCGCCGTCGCCCAGCTGCCGGACACCGCGAAAGGTCTGCTGTCACCGGACCCGACGTCGGCCCTCCAGCCCGTGGCCGAGCGCATGAGGAAGTCCGTGGGAGTCGACTTCATCGCCGTGCTGAACAGGGACGGGATCAGGTACACGGACGCCGTCCCCGGCCTCATCGGTCAGCGGGCGGCGGGCGACTTCGGCCGAGCGCTCCAGGGCCTGTCCTACACGGAGCACTTCAGCGGAGCGCCCCAGGACGCGGTGCGCGCGGTCGTACCCGTACGGGGGCCGGACGGCGAGGTGGTGGGGATCGTCACCGCAGGTGTGGAGGTCACGACCGTCTCGGCGACGTTGAACAGCGAACTGCCGCTCCTGCTGACAGGGGTGGCGGGGGCTTTCGTCCTGGCCACGGCCGCGGCGGGCGGGGTGGGCAGGCGGCTGAGCCGGCAGACGGGCGGGCTCGGACCGGTCGAGGTGACACGCATGTACGAGCACCACGACGCGGTGCTGCACACGGTGCGCGAGGGCGTGCTCGTCACCGACCGCGATCGGCGCCTGGTCCTCGCGAACGACGAGGCCAGACGGCTCCTGGCCCTCCCCGAGGGCATGGAGGGCCGTCACATCGACGAACTGGATCTCGAACACAGCATCCGGAACCTGCTGGCCTCGGACTTCGAAGCCGTCGACGAGGTGCATCCGGCGGGCGGCCGGCTGCTGAGCGTCAACCACCGTCACACCAGCCGTGACGGCGGGCCCCCCGGAGCCGTCACCACGTTCCGGGACGCCACCGAACTGCGCGCCCTGGCCGGCAGGGTCGAGGCCACGTCCCAGCGACTGGAGATGATCTACGACGCCAGCGCCCGGATCGGGAACACCCTCGACGTGACGCGTACCGCCGAGGAGCTGGCCGAGGTCGCGGTGCCACGGTTCGCGGACGTGGTCAGTGTCGACCTGCTCGACCCGGTCGTCGCAGGTGAGGAACCTCCTGCGGGCACCCGCCGCATCCTGCGCCGCGCCGCCATCCGCGGCGCGGCGCAGGAGCGGGCCGTGCACCCGGTCGGTTCCGCGGTGCCGGTGGACCCCACCGCACTCCAGGCACAGGGACTGCGCGACGGCAAGGCCGTCCTCGTGCCCGACCTGACCGCCGCCTCCGAGTGGCGGGGCATGAACCCCGTCTTCGCCGAACGCGTGCTGGGAGACGGGCTCGGGTCGCTGATCGCCGTGCCCATGCGAGCGCGCGGCACCGTGCTGGGCATCGCCAGTTTCTGGCGGCTCGGGGAGTTCCACCACGACGACGTGAGCTCCGCCGAGGAACTGGTCGCGCGGGCGGCGGTGTGCGTCGACAACGCCCGCCGTTACACCCGCGAGCACGCCCTGGCCGTCGCGTTGCAGCACAGTCTGCTGCCCGCGGAGCTCCCCGAGCAGAACGCCGTGCACGCCGCGTACCGCTATCTGCCCGCCGAAGCGGGCGTGGGCGGAGACTGGTTCGATGTCATCGCGCTGCCCGGCGCGCGCGTCGCCCTCGTCGTCGGCGACGTGGTCGGCCATGGTCTCCAGGCCGCCGCCACCATGGGGCGGCTGCGCACCGCCGTCCACAACTTCGCCGCGCTGGACCTGCCCCCCGACGAGCTGATCACGTACCTGGACGAGCTGGTCACCCGCCTCGACCAGGACGGTACGGCGGCCTCCGAGACCGCGCCCGTCACCGGCGCCACCATGTTGTACGCCGTCTACGACCCCGCCACAGGCCGCTGCCACATGGCGTGCGCGGGACATCCTCCGCCGGCCCGGATCCGTCCCGACGGCACGGTGGACCTGGTGCCCGTCCCTGCCAACCTCCCCCTCGGACTGGGCCATTCGCCCTTCGAGACGTACACCGCCGACCTGGCCGGCGGAACCCGGCTGGTCCTCTACACCGACGGCCTCGTCGAAAGCCGGGACCAGTCCATCGACACCGGGCTGGACCGGCTCACCGCGGTCCTCGCCGGCACCGGCCGCAGCTGCGAGCAGACGTGCACCGAAGTGCTCGACGCGCTCCTGCCCTCGCCCCAGCGCGACGACATCGCACTGCTGGTGGCCGAGACACGCCGGCTCGCACCGGACCGTGTCGCGCAGTGGGACATCACCGACGACCCCGCGGCCGTCGCACCCGCCCGCGCCGCCTGCGTGCGGCAGATGACCGCGTGGGACATCGGCGACGACCTGTTCGCCGCGGAACTCATCCTCAGCGAACTGATCACCAACGCCATCCGCTACGGCGACCCGCCGATCACCGTGCGCCTCCTGTACGACCGTTACCTGACGTGCGAGGTCTCCGACACCAGTCACAACGCACCGCATCTGCGCCATGCGGCCACGCTCGACGAGGGCGGCCGGGGCCTGTTCCTCATCGCCCAGCTCGCCGACCGCTGGGGAACCCGCTACACGCCCGACGGCAAGACCGTCTGGGCGGAACAGCTGCTCAGCACGGACCGCCACCCCACTCCGTGAGGCGCGGCAGCGGTCGGGGCGAGGGTTCCCGCCCCGGTCCGTGCGCGTCCGGCTGCCGGGCGAGACGCCACAGACCGCCCGCCGCGCTCGATGACATTCTCGTCGCCCTCTGTGACGGATCACGGCCGCAACGGCCGACCGCACGGCACCCGGACACCGTCAGGACGCAGCGCGGGCCGCCTCGACCAGTGCGTCGGCCGCGAGCAGTCCGAGCTTGTGGGAGGCGAGGGGGCTGTCGCCGGTGAGGAGCTTGCGGTCCTGGTGGGTCCGGCCGGTCATGTCGTCGTTGAGGACATTCAGCCCTTGCTTGCTCAACAGATCGGCGACGAGCCACCGCAGACGACCGGGAAGGTAGCCGATCTCGAGGTTCGGGCCCTCGTCGAGCGCGTCGGGGAAGACGCAGACGGAATAGCCCTTGAACGGTGATTCGCCCTTGCTCGACGCGGCCGCCAGCAGGGCGGCGGGCCCGTGGCACAGCGTGACGACGAACTTGTCGTTGCCCAAGGCCCAGTTGAGCGTCTCCCCCACCGCCTCGCTGCCCGGCAGACCGACCACGGCGCCGTGTCCGCCGGGGATGAAGACGGCGATGTAGTCCGAGTCGTCACCGAGGTCGTCGGCGACGACGTCGGACAGCTTCTTGGGCTGCTTGAGCTTCTCCTTGATGGCTTCGTACGTACCGACGACCGCCTCGTCCTCCCGGGGCATGGCCCACAGTTCGAGTTTCACCGGGTATCCGGTGAGCGTGGCGACGTCGACGTCGAAGCCGGCCTCCATCATGTGGTGCAACGGAAGGAGCATCTCGACGGGGTGATTTCCGGTGGAGAACATCTTTCCGTTCTCCAGCAGGACATATCTTTCCTCCGCCCCGATCATGAGTACCTTCCACTTTCCCTGGGTGTAGGCACCTTTGTGCTGCACTCCGTCGAAATCCGTCGTCGACGAGGTGTACTGGCTGAGCGAATACGGTGAAGGGAAGAACGCATTGTCCTCGGCCGCATCCGGAGTGGGTTCCCTGCTCAGATCTTCTGCTGACATGGCGACCTGCTTCCATCGCCGCCTGAACGTCTCGAAAGCCTTGTGCGCGGCGAGCGGCCGGGCGAGCACGAGCAGGCTGGCGGATTCGAGGGTTCCCGGCCAGCCTATCGCCAACGGATGCGCGCGGCAGGTCGGCTCGGTACGATCCGTTCGGCGCACGGAAAGCGTGTCGATTGACGTCCCGTCAGGCACATATGGGCGGTCGGTCGCCCATGACCTCCGTGAAAAGAAGTCCGAATTCCCCAGTAATCCGACCGCCCCGGTCCCGCACTCGATCATGCGGCCGGAGGGTGATGCTCGGCGGGCGCCCACGGCCCTTCGGTCATCCTTCAGTCCGGCGAGGGGATCCGATGAACGCGCCCACCTTCTCGTTGACTTCATGGGCGGCAAGGTGTTGCAGGCCGTGGTGGCCGGTGCCGGGCAGGACGCTCAGCTCGGCGTGGGGCAGGAGTCGTGCCGCGGCGGTCGCCACTCGGGAGGTGTCGTGCGCCCGGCTGCCGCCCGCGAGCAGGAGCAGCACGGGCGTACGCAGGTCTCGTACGGCCTCGGGGTCGGGGCGCGGGCCGGTGACCGGACGGGCCTTCTCGAACCCGGCCGCCGCCTCCTGGAGTGCCAGCCACGCCGGATCCAAGCGTGCGCCGCGGCTCTCCCAGCCCAGGAAGGAGCGGACGCGCGCGGGGGTCGGCGCGAGCAGCATCGGCAGTGCGTGCAGCAGGTACCCGGGCCGGTATCCGGTGAAGCAGCTCGTCGGATCGAGGAGCGCGAGGCGGTCGACGCGGGAAGAGGCGAGGGCGTGGTGCAGTGCGATCCAGGCGCCGTAGGAGTGGCCTGCCAGGGTGGTCCGTTCGAGTCCGAGCTCCTCGATCAGCGTGTCCAGCCAGCGGTTGAGGTCGGCGACGCTGCCGATCCGGCGGCCCCGCGCCACGGTGCTGCGGCCCACGTCGCCGATCAGATCGACGGCCAGAACACGGTGCGTGCGGGCCCATGCGGGGGCGTTGGCGAACCAACTGGCCGCACTGTCCCCGCCGCCCGGCAGCAGGATCAGCGGTGGGGCTCCTTGCGGGCCGAGGCAGTTGACCCGGGTGGTGCCGTAGGGAGTGGGGACGTCCAGGCGCTCGACGTCGGGGCCCCATCGGTCCAGGAGCTCGTCGTACGCGTCGAAGAACGTCTCGGACATCAGGTCTCCCCCGTCGTGCACAGTTCTCTCGCTCGGCGTTATTCTCGCTGAGCGAGATAATAAGGCGGATGCGGGTATGGGCGAGGGTGGGACCGGGATGGGAATCGTGCACCTGCTGCGCGAGGTGACCGTCGAACTGGCCCTGTTCCAGGGGGAGTTCGCGCGAACCAATGGCCTCCACACGACGGACGTACGCGCTCTGATCTGTCTGCTGGACGCGGAAAGAGCGGGCGCCCCTCTCACGCCGGGTGAGCTCGGCGCGCGGCTCGGCCTCCACTCGGCCGGCACCACCTCGGCGATCGACCGTCTCGAACGTGCCGGTCACGTGGAACGCGTGCGGGACGTCCACGACCGGCGTCGCGTGCGCCTCCAGGTCAGCGAGCAGGCCGTCGCCCTGGGCGAGCGGCACTTCGGTCCGCTGATCGCTCAGACACTGGACCTGCTCGGCACCTTCGACGACGGCGAAGTCGCCGCGGTGCGCCGGTTCCTGACCGGAGTGCGCGACGCGGCGAAGAGCCGGCACGCGTAGGCCGCGTTCCGTCGAGCGGCCTCCGGGGCGGAACGCGCGCCCCCTACGGGGCTGCTCGACTCGTGACCCGACGTACCGGGCTGCTCGACTCGTGACCCGACGTACCGGGCTGCTCGACTCGTGACGCGGTCCGCCGAGTTGGGTTGTGTCGATCGGCTGCTTGGGGGCATTCGGACTTCACTCGTTCTTCACACACTCGAATCGGAGATCCTCATGCTCGCGATAGGTGCGGCGGTCCTGTTCTTCATCTCGTTCCTCATCAATGCCGCAGACATCTCCACGAACGACACGTTCACGTCGACGAACATCATGCTCATCGGGCTCACGGTGCTCGCGCTGCACCTGGCCGGGGTCGGCACCGGCTGGTCCTCCCGCCGCCGGCGCTGACCGGCGTCGCCGCCGCGCCCGCCGGTTCACGCCGGACCGGGCGGCGTCGGCGTCCCGTTTCCTCAGACGAGTGCCGGCCAGGAGAGGCAATGACCAACACAGCCATGACCAACACGGACGAACTCACGGACACGCCCTCTCCCGAGCCGGGCACACCCGCCGCCCCGGACGACTTCGAGGAGCGCGCGGCACGGATACGACGGCGACTGGAGCGGCTGATCGGCATCGCCGCGACCGAGGGCAACGCGCTGCGCCCCTTGCGCAACGGCGACGAGATCTTCGCGGCCATGCTCGACCGCATCCGTTCCGCCGAGCACACGCTGGACATGATGACCTTCGTGTACTGGAAGGGCGACATCGCCCGGGAGTTCGCGATGGCCCTCGCGGAACGGGCCGAGGCGGGCCTGCGGGTGCGCCTGCTGCTGGACGGCTTCGGCAGCAGGCTCATCGACGAGGAGCTGCTGGAGGCCATGCGGCGAGCCGGAGTGCAGGTCGCGTGGTTCCGCAAGCCCTTGTACCTCTCGCCGCTGAAGCAGAACCACCGCTGCCACCGCAAGGTCCTCGTCGTCGACGAGCAGGTGGCCTTCACCGGCGGCGTCGGGATCGCCGAGGAGTGGTGCGGTGACGCCCGCAACGAGAACGAGTGGCGTGACACCCATGTCGAGGTGCGGGGCCCCGCGGTGGACGGTCTCGCCGCAGCGTTCGCGCAGAACTGGGCCGAATGCCACGACGAACTCTTCGACGAGCGCGACCGGTTCGTCGAGCACCGGCCGCACGGTGACGCCGTGGTGCAGGTGGTGCGCGGCTCGGCCAGTTTCGGCTGGCAGGACATGCAGACCTTGATCCGCGTGATGCTCCAGTCCGCGGAGGAGCGCTTCCGGCTGACCACCGCCTACTTCTCGCCGGACGCCTACTTCGTCGAACTGCTCTGCGCCGCCGCGCGACGCGGGGTGGAGGTGGAGATCGTGCTGCCCGGGCCCCACACCGACAAGCGGGTGTGCCAGTTGGCCGGTCAGCACTTCTACACCGACCTCACCGACAGCGGGGTGAAGATCTACCACTACCAGCCGACGATGATGCACACCAAGGTCATCACCGTCGACCGCACCGCGGCGCTGATCGGATCGACCAACTTCAACCGCCGGTCCTTCGACCACGACGAAGAGGTCATGCTCGCCGTCCTGGACCGGGAGTTCACGGCCACCCTCGACGCGCAGTTCGAAGAGGACCGGGAGGCCAGCGAGCTGATCCGCGCCGACCGGTGGAAGCGGCGCTCGCTCGTGCAGCGGGCCCGTGAGGCGGCCGTCGTACCCATCCGCCGCTTCCTGTGATCCACCACCCGCGTGGACCGGCGTCCGGCCGGTCCACCCGGGCACGGCGTCGGGGCCGGCCCGCCGACCCGCGTCCACCCGGCACGACCTCGGTACCCGCCCGCCGACGCCCGTCCACCCGGCACGGCCTCGGGGCCGCCCGCCGCACGCTCGCCCACCCGGCACGACGTCGAGGCCGACCCGGGTCGCACCGATCGGACCGGCGCGACATTAGTGTCGTCGGCATGACCGACAACACCCTGCGCTCAGTCGCCGTCGAGCGCACCAGCACCGGCCACTACACGGCGACGAACGCCCGCGGCGGCACGATCAGCTTCGGCACCGGCTCCGGTGAGCAGAGCGACACCGAATTCACCCCGGTCGAGCTGCTGCTCGCCGCGCTCGGGGGCTGCACGGCGGCGGATGTCGATGTCGCCACCAGCCGCCACGCGGAACCCGACCGGTTCGACATCACCGTGACCGGCCACAAGATCACTGACGAGCTGGGCAACCGGATGACCGACCTGCACGTCACCTTCTCGGTCACGTTCCCGGACGGCGAGCCCGGCGACCGGGCGCGCGCCATCCTGCCCCGGGCAGTGAAGGCCTCCCACGAACGGCTCTGCACGGTCAGCCGCACGATCGAGACGGGCACGCCGGTCACCACGACGGTGACGGACGTCTGACCCGCCCCTGACCGGGCCTCCCCGCGCCGGACGGCCGAAAGCCGCACGCTTCCGCGAGGAGCCGCATCCGCTCCCGGTGAAAGTCCGGAAGTTCCTTGGGCAGAGAAGTCCGAGGAATGCTCGCCCGAAGTCAGGGCGGGTCGGGTCGCAAGGGAGTTGGCTCGTCTTGAGGGAAGAGCCGGGGAGGGAGCCCCGCGCCGTGAACGACGCGCGGGCCGACCGGGAACCGCACCTGACCACCGGCGCGGAACGGGACCTCGCCGTGGAGCACTGGCTGTTGTCCGCTGCGGAGGACGTACGGCTGGCTCGCGCGCAGTGGCAGGAGTCGGGCGTCGCCCTGCTGCGCTGCAGCACGCTCTTCGGTGCCGTCCGCGTCGCCGGCGACGTGGTGCACTCCGCCGCCGGCACGAGTGACCCCGTCGAGGTGTCCGCCTTCCTGACGCGGATGTTGGAGGGCGGCCCCGTGGTGTTCGACAGGGCCTCCCGGCTCTACGCCGTGCTGGTGGGACCCAGCGTCGGCCGGCTCCGCGAGTGGGCGACGCTCCGTCACGCCGACGCGGAGTACGTCGGGCGGGGCCGCTGCCTCGCCGTCCCTCCGGTGACCGCGAAGAGCCCGGACGGATTTCGTGTCTACTGGTCCGTCCCGATGTCCAGCCCCGGCGAGCTCGCCCCCGTGGACGCCGTGTCCCGTCTCCTGGCCACCGGCAGACACCGGATGGCGCCCCAGGAGCGGCCCGGCCTCGAGTGACCGGCGATCACCGGCGGGCGGCGGAGCGCCGACGAGCCACTCCGGTCACCTGCCGGTCGAACTGCGAGGTCCCTACCGTCGGGGGCCACGGTCACGTACTCGTCGACTGCCGGCCCACGACGCGGACGAGCCAGATCACCACATCCACCTACGCCTGGCACGCCCCCTGATCGGGCCCGCTCCCCACGGGTGCCGCGTGCCACCGGCGCGCGGCACCCGGGCGGCCTCGACGGCGCCGCGGGCGGGCGGTCACCACCAACTGACCACCGCGTTCTGGTACTCCGGCGAGGCGACGAAGCCGGTCTCCGCGTCCTGATGGTTCAGTCCCGCCTTCAGACGACCCGTCCATCCGTCCCAGCCGGCCTGCTCCGGTTCGCGGCGCAGATAGTTCCGGTACAGGCCACGGGCGTACGCACGGCAGTACTCGTCGCTCAGCACGAAGCCTCGGGCGACCTCGTAGCGGGACATGCCGCCCTTCATCATGTCCTTCCAGTACCGGTAGCCGCCCGCGTCCGGCGGACGACGCAGCAGGCGTCGGTACAGCGAATCGATGAAGGCGTCGTCCGCCGGGTACTTGCCGCGGTACTCGGCGCTGTCCAGGAAGGCGACGATCGCGGACTGCCGGCCCAGACCGCCGGCCAGCTGCGTACGCCAGTGGTCGAGGCCGGCCGGCTCCGGCGCCCGGTCGAGGAGGGTGAAGTACAGGTCGGTGGCGATGCGCCCGGAGTTCTCCAGCGAGTAGAGGAACCCGCGGGCCACCTGCTCCGGGCTGCTGTTGGAGAACAGCTTGCGCACCCAGAAGTCCAGTCCTCCGTCGTCGAACCGGCGGCCGAGCACGTCGCGGTACAGGGAGGCGGCCCAGATGTGGCGCCGGTAGATCTGCCGCACACCCTCGCGGTCGTCCGCGGCGGGGGTGCTCGGCACCGGGTAGAAGGGGTTCATCGTGGAGTTCGGCACCGAGGTGTGGTTCAGGCCGAGCGAGTGACCGAACTCGTGGACGGCTACGTTGAACAGGTCGAAGCCGCCGGGACGGACGCCGTCCTGCCACTGCTCGTCCTCGTCGAAGTGCGCGTCCCCCGCGAGACTTCCGCCGTTGGGCGGTGGGAAGAACGCGTGGGCCAGGATGTTGCCGGGACCGTCGAACGGGGAGCCGTCGCCGTGACTGCCCCGGGCGAAGCGGATCTCGATGTCGGGCGCGCCGGTGGTCTCCTGGAACACGAGGGGGACGACGGCCGCCCAGCGCTCCCAGGCGGCACGGATGAGTGCCCGCTGCCGGTTCTGGTCGAAGTCCGGGCTCAGGTTGTTGATCCGGTAGGTGATCACCGCGTGGTCCCACACCGTGCCGAAGGCGACGAACTCGGCGACGCTCGTGAGGGACTTCCCGCTGCGGGGATCCTCGACGCCCTGCCGGTCGGGGAAGCCGCACCTGGGCTGCTCGAAGACCGTGCGGGTGGCCTCGTCGATGTCTCCGGTGGTCGCAAGCAGCGCCATCGCCTGGGAGGCCCGTACCGCGGCACGCCCGCTGTCGCTCTGCAACGGAACGTCCTCGGGCAGGTAGCCGAAGGCACGCAGGTAGTTCTCGGCGAGTTTGGCGTCACTCGCGGACGCACCTACGAGTGAGCGGTTCGGGTCTGGTCCACTCCGTGCGGTCACGGCACTCCTCGGGACGGTCCGGGCAAAGGCCCGGAAGCTGGCGGACAGCGAGACCGACCGGCGTCGGGGAGGTTCGAGCGGTGATGCCGGTGCTCGTCAGCCCGTGGGTGCTGGGATGTTCCGCCCGGCCGGGGGACGCCGTCCATGGCAGCCGCGAACAAGGCGCCCCTCCGCTTGTGGCCGGCGCGGCTGGTGAGCAGGGCGGGCACGGCGACCTGCGGAAAGGGGAGTTGGGCCGACAAGACCGAGTGGATCCCGGATACGCAGTCTGCGGCGCGCGCCCACCTCACGGTGACGCAGGCGTGCAGACCACTGCCTCTGACACGGCCTCCCCCAGCGGTCCGAGGCGCACGCCTGCCTGCGCATCCAGGGGTGTGTCCACGGCCGGACGGGCGACCGAGATCCCCCCGGCGGCGCCGCCGACCCACCGCACCATCACACAACGCATCTCTGCGACTACTATCAGTTGCCACAACGGTCGTGGAAGGAAGTCGCGATGAACCTCGCAGATCTGCCGACGGACCACAGATTCGTCATCGAACTCGGGCGGTTCCCAGTGGAGACGGTGCAGCGCGTGACGGGTGCGGACTTCGACCAGGCCCTCGCGGCGAGCCCGTGCGCGACACCGGTGGGGGCCGGCGTGGCGCGCGAGGAGACGGGGCCGCGCCACGGCGAAGTGACCGTCGTCCGGGGTTCGGACAAGAGCCCGGCGTTCACCGACTGGGTCGACAAGACGCTCGTCGACCAGTCTCTCGGATCGGCACGGCAGGACGTCACGCTCGTCGAGCTGGACGCCGACAAGAACCACGTCCGGCGCATCAAGTTGTCCAACGCCTGGGCTGCGCAGTGGACCACTCCGTCGTTCCAGTCGGGTGGCGGTCCGGCGATGGAGCAGGTGACGATCGCGTTCGAGCAGGCAAGCGTGGAGTAGCGCGCGGTGGATCACGCAGGAGGGCACGGACCTGCGGACGTGCTGTCGGCCACCTCGGCGGCCAGCGCCTCGGCCGCGTCGAGCGTCGCGGAGAGGGAGTCCGTACCCGTGCCCAGGGCGGCGAACAACCCCTGCGCACGCGCCGTGAAGCCCGCGGGGGCGGCGGGGAGTTCACCCGCGGCCCGGACCGCGTCCTTCTCGTTGAGCAGCCAGCGGCCCGCGTGCGCGTGCAGGGCGTGCACGAGCACTCCGACCGCGCGGAAGAGACACCCCGCGACGTAGAAGACGTCGCCGCGGACGGCCCCCTTGCGGGCGTTCTCCAGGATGAACGGCGCCTCCCATGCGGCGGGGGCGATCAGCGCCGCGCGCAGCGGCTCCGGGTAGCGGCAGGTCTCGCCCCGCAGGACGCGCAGTTCGCCGGCCGGGTCCGCGAGGACGTGGCCGAGGGCCAACTCGCCGACGTAGGCGTGGGAGTAGACGCCCAGCGGGTGACCGGGCTGAGTGCCCACCTCGACCTGTCCCCGCCGGCACTGGTCCCAGATCCGGTGCACCCGGTCCAGGTCACGGTAGATCCAGTCGACACGGTGGCCGTCCACGGTCAGCCATGCTCCGCCGTCCACCCACGGCCCCCAGCCGCCCGGCTCGGTCACCTCGACCGTTTCGCCGGTCAGCTCGGACGCGAGGCGGCGCAGGGCCCCGGTGTCCAGGGGCGGCCGGTAGTAAAGGCCCAGGTCGTAGTCGGAGTCGGGGTGGTGGGTCCCCCTCGCCCGACTGCCGCCCAGGGCCACGCCGACGACACCTTCGACGCCGGCCAGCCGGTCGGCGATCTCCTGCAGACGTTCCACATCCCGGAGTGTGCCGAATCGCGGCACCGGCTGCGACCGGATTACGGGCGCACCAGCGGCCGGGGTGACCTGCCCGGACCCGTGATGCCCCCAGGTTGGTGGCGCCCCCGTTCGCGGTGCCCTCGATTCGTGAGGGCCCGATGGCGCGGCCGCCGGGTCACCGCACCGTCGGACTGGGCGCCGGGGAGCGCGTGTTGACGTTCAGGTCGGGCCGGGGGGTGAGGACGACGACGGGCGAGCCGGGCGGCGGCGCGGGCGGCGTGACCTGGCTGGCGGGCAGCTTCGGCGGCGAGGACTGCTGGAAGTTGACCTGGTCGAAGTTGACCATGCCGGTCTTCTCCAGCACCGTGATGTGGTCGAGGACCGTGTCGTTGGCCAGGTCGGCGAGCTCGCGCACCAGGCTGTTCTGCGTGCTGGCACGGATCTTGGCGATGGCCGGAAAGATCTGACCGTGGGTGACACGCATGATGTTGGCGGCCGTGGTGTCGAACTGCTTGCCCGACTGCGCCGCCGAGGTCTGTACGAACTGCTGCTGCTGCGGTGTCGCCTGGTTGGGCAGAGTGATGTTCAGTTCGGGTGCGATCTTGCGGCACAGGGCGTCGAGCCCCGCATGCCCCACGATGAGATGCTTGCCCGCCTCCCTCATCTCCGGTGTCGAGCCCTTCTTCAGGGCGATCTCCCCGAGGGGGTACTCCCACAGACCGGCCGAGCGCACCTTGACGACGAAGTCGCGGTCGGCCTCGGTGAGCGGGCCGTAGCGGGTGTTGGCGATGACCCGGGTCTGCGAGGTCGTCGTGTTCTGCACCCCCAGCATGGCGGGATAGGCAAGTGCCGAGACGGTAAGACCCAGCGCACCGACGATGAACACGGTTCCGGCTTTGCGGGGCAAGGGCACGGGGCCTCCAGGCGTGAGCGACTCGTATGCCAGGAGATACGGACGCATCGGCCGCCCTGATCATCACGTCGGGTAAAACTTGCACGCATCACGACGTGACGTGCGTCACATCGACTCCGCGTCTGTCGGTACACATGCCCTGGCCGCGGCTCGCGCACCACCCCGAGACCGGCAAGCCGGCGTGCTGCACGGGCGGTCACGGGTCCACAGGCCGGTTTCCCGGAGCCCGTTCGGGGGGAGGCTGATGCGATCCCGGTATCCGTACGACCGCCTCGGTTCCCACGGCGCCCGCGGAGCGCAGCTCGACGGTTCCCCCGGACCGCCGCACGGTCTGCGAGACGATCGCGAGTCCGAGGCCGCTGCCCGGCAGGCCTCGTGCGGTCGGCGACCGCCAGAAGCGGTCGAAGACGTGCGGGAGTTCGTCGGGAGGGATACCCGCTCCCTCGTCCCGCACCGTGAGCCGGCCGGACCCGAGCGACACACTGACCTTTCCTCCCTCCGGTGAGAACTTGACGGCGTTGTCGAGCAGGTTGACCACGGCTCGTTCCAGAGAGGCCGGTTCGGCCAGGACGTACCACTCGTCCATGGTGCTCTCGAACTCCAGATGCTTGCCGCGGCGCCTGGCCCGCTCCAGGGCTCGCTCCGCCACGTGGTGGAGCGCCACCACTTCCAAAGGTCCGTTCCCCCGGACGGAATCGGGGCGGGAGAGCTCCTGCAGATCGCCGACGAGGCCCGCCAGCTCGCCGATCTGGGATCCGATGGACGTGAGCAGGTCCAGCCTGGCCTCCGCCGGTATCCGGCGCCCCGTCCTCTCACTGCGGATGAGCAACTCTATGTTCGTGCGCAGCGATGTCAGCGGGGTGCGCAACTCGTGACCGGCGTCGGCGATCAACTGCTGCTGACGCGTGCGGGACGTGGCCAGGGCTTCCGTCATCGAGTTGAACGCCTCCGACAGGCGGGCGATCTCGTCGCCTCCCTCGGCGGGGATACGCACCGTCAGATCATCCGTGTGAGCGATGTGTTCGGCGGTCGCGGTGAGTGCCTTGACGGGGCGCAGCCCGGTGCGGGCGACACCGGCGCCCGCCGTGGCCGCGCCGACGATGCCCACGCCGGCCACGCCCAGCAGGATCAGGGCGAGCCTGCCCAAGGGTTCGTTCACCGTGTCCAGGGGCTGGGCGATGGACACCGCGAAGTCCCCCGCCGCCCTGGGCATGTCGGGACGCGAGGTCGCGACGCGCATCGAGTCCCCCTTCTCCGACACTGCGTCGTGGAGCACCGTGCCTCGCAGGCCGCGGAGCACGGCCAGGTCCTCGTCGGTGACTTCGATCGGCGTGCTGCCTGGCGCGGCGCAGACGGAACCGTCCGCGGTGATCACCTGCACCGTGTACGACGTCGGTGTCTGGTCACTTGTGCCTGGCGTCGGCCGCTCGACACCGCAGGTGCCCAGCAGGGCCTGGACGTACCGGGGCGAGGCCTGGACGCTGCGCAGGTTCGAGTCGAGTTGGCCGGTGAGCTGCTGACGGGTGACCAGCCAGGCGGAGACGGCCGCCGTGCTGACGGCCACGGCGACCGCGGCGGCGGCGAGCAGGCCGAGTCGGACACGCAGCGAGAAATACCTGTGCCGCCTGGTCAACGACGTCCCCCCAGCAGTCGTGTCACCCGCAGCGGCCGGAACGTCGGCGCGGCAGGCCGCGACAGGAGTCCCGGACCCGCCCCGCTCTCCCTGTTCGCCGGGCCGGAAGTATGCATCGGGAAGATGAGAGGCGTCTGAACGGCAACGCGTGCACCGCAACGCGGCGCCAGGACGTCCCTGTTCGGTCGGGGTGCGCGATGGCGCCGGACGTATTCCAGTGGCCACTCCCCTGTGCGCTCCCTACGCTCAGGCCATGGCTCACGCGAAGACCTCGTACGTCTGCCTTCCGTGCCGGGCGTCGTACAAGCAGCCCTACGACCGGGAGCGGTGGCGGCTCTGCCCGCGCTGTGCCGGGCCGTTGATCCATGCCGGGTCGGCGTTCGCCGCTCCCCGGCGGCGTGACACCGCCGCGTGGCGCACGCTCTCGGTGCTGCTGAACGCGGGCGGTTTCCACAAGAGCTGCTGCGGCGGTCCCGGTTACCGGCCTCGGACGCTCCGCGAGGTCCGCGCACGGCTGAAGTACGCCGAACGCACCGGCGAGCCCGCGTCCAGGGCACTCGTGCGGTACGAACTGCCGTGACCGTCGGCCCCGGCATCAGCCGGGGGGGGGGAGTCGACGGACGCGCGCACCGAAACCGGCAGCGGCAGCGGACGCCAAACTCCGTTGAGATGTGCCCCTTCGTCGGGGAGAGTCAGCGGTCATGGAGTACTTCTGTTATCACCGCGACCGGCCAGGCTCCTTGGCGCTCCGAGACGAGCTGCTCGAGGCGCACTGGTCCTACATGGACCAGTACGCGAAGGAGATGATCGCCCGCGGTCCGACACTCGCCGACGACGGTGACACGCCCACCGGCAGCGTGCACATCCTCGACCTGCCGGACTCCGCCGCCGCCCGCGCGTTCGCCCTGGACGAGCCCAACTACCAGGCCGGCGCCTACCGGGACGTGCTGCTGCGCAGATGGCGCAACATGCTGGGGCGCACCATGTGGGAGTTCCCCGGCGGCCGTACCGAGGGTAACCGGTACTTGGTCATCGGCCTCGGCCTCGCCCCGGGGCAGGCCGCCGACCTGACCGTCCCGGACGACCGGGACGAACTGATCGCGTACGGGCCGCTGTTGGCCGACGACGGGACCACCTGGCTCGGGACGGCGGCGCTGGTCCGCGCGCCGGACCCGGGTGCGGCACGCGCAGTCCTGACCCCGGGCCGGTATGCCGACATCGAGGTCCACAACTGGGTCTTCGGCGGACGGCCGACCGCCGAGGGCTGACGGTATGTCAAGTCTTCGTCCGAACCCGTCCTGTGGGCCGGGTGATTGCGCACATCGCGGCTCAGGGGGCAGCCATGGGAGCGGCCCCCGGGCCCGTGCCCGACGCACGGCGGACGGTCGGGCCGAGAAAGCGGCGTCGCCGGAGACTGTGCACGAAGTGCTTCTCCGGCGGCTCCGTGATCCGAGCTCGACGCGACATCAAGAGCCCCGAAGAGCAACGTCGTCGAACATACGGCCGGGGGTGAAGAATTCGGCCCTCTCGACATGCTTCGAGGCGTTTCCGCGTACGGCGCGAGCCCTTGTCATGGACGAACACGGCCGCGTATAACGTTGGAAAACCCGGCGTGAAGCCTTCCGGGCACGCCGGGATCCCGCTTGCGGGCGCGCATGCGGCTCGTGAACCGGGCCGCTGCCCGGATGCGGAGGGAGCATCGTGCGGGTGAGCCTCAAGGACGTCGCGCTGCACGCGGGCGTCTCCATCAAGACGGTCTCCAACGTGGTCAACGACCATCCGCACGTGACCCCCGCCATGCGGACACGCGTGCAGAGGTCCATCGACGAACTCGGCTACCGCCCCAACCTCACCGCCCGGCACCTGCGCAAGGGCCGCACGGGGATCATGGCCCTCGCCCTGCCCGAACTGGGCAATCCCTACTTCGCGGAGCTGGCCACCGAGATCATCGACGCGGCGGCCGGACACGAGTACACGGTGCTGCTGGACCACACCCGCGGCCGGCGTGACCAGGAGATCCTGGTCAGTCAGGGCTTTCGTACCCGCGTCATCGACGGGCTCATCCTCAGTCCCATCGAGCTGGAGGCGGAGGATCTCAGCGAACGGGCCGAGGCGGTCCCCCTGGTGCTGCTCGGGGAGCGGGAGTACCCACTGCCGTACGACCACATCGCGATCGACAACGTGGCCGCCGCCCGTCAGGCGATGCGGCACCTGATCTCCCTGGGACGGCGGGACATCGCCTTCCTCGGAGCACGCCGGGGACGCAGTCAGCCGGCCCACCTCAGACTGCGCGGCTGGCGCGAGGAGTTGGACGCCGCAGGGCTCGTCGCCGACCCCCGGCTGGTGGGAGCCACGGACGGCTGGGGGCACGCCGACGGGGCCGCGGCCATGGCCCGCATCCTGGATGCCGGCCTCCAGCCGGACGCGGTGTTCGCCTACAACGACCTCATCGCGCTCGGCGCCATGCGGGTGCTGTCCGAGCGGGGGCTGCGAATTCCGCAGGACGTCGCCGTCGTCGGTTTCGACAACGTGGTCGAGGGGCACTACGGGGCGATCACCCTGACCTCCGTCTCGCCCGACAAGCCGGCCATCGCCAGAATGGCCGTGGAAGCCGTACTGGCCCGGCTGAGTGGAGAACAGCACGAGGCGCGGCGGATCCACGCCGGGTACTCGCTGGTGTGCCGGGAAAGCACCCTCGGCCGCCGCTGAGACCATGCCCCGCCGACGCAGCGGACCTGCACGGCACACCTTCCAACGATGCAAGCGTGCCGGGCACCACCCTGAACACCTGCACCCGGCAGGCGTCCCGGGATCACCCGCACTCCAGCCAATTGCCGTGCGGGAAAGCCGAGTTCTGTCCATCGCGCCGCGCAGGGCCCCTGATCTGCCCGTTCGGCGGACCGGGCGGACACCCGACCTTCCGCGGCGGAAACGCTTTGGTGCACCGACCCTTTACACGCTTCTTCCAACGATGTAAAACCCTGGTGCAGACCAGGCCCGCGCCTCAGCCGGCCCGCACCACCCCGCACCAGGCACCTCATCGAGGCCCCGACTCACGGGTGATCACCCTCACCCACTCGACCTTTGCTCCTGTCATGCAACCGTCATCAAGTTCACCCGGAACGGGGTTCCCCATGACGCACCGCGCCCGCACCGACCGCCGGATCCGCACCCGCCCCGTGCTCGCCCTGTGCACGGCCGCACTCGTCCTCTCCGCAGCCGCTTGCGCCAAGTCCGAGGAAGACAACTCCGCGAAGAACGAGAGCACGTCCGCCTCCGCGGGCGACGGCGGACAGCAGGTCGCCTCTCCCGCGGCGGACTCGGAGACCTGCACCGTCGCCGACTACGGCGGGAAGAATCTGGACCTCAAGAACGCCACCGTCGGCTTCTCCCAGTCCGAGAAGGAAGCGAACCCCTTCCGCATCGCCGAGACGCAGTCCATCAAGGACGAGGCGAAGAAGCGGGGCGTCAAGCTGCTGACGGCCAACGCCCAGTCGCAGTTCTCCAAGCAGATCAGCGACGTGCAGGATCNAATCGACCGCAAGATCAATGCGACCGCGTGCAAGGACTACGTCTCCTTCATCGCCTCCGACTTCGTCGAGCAGGGCAAGCGCGCCGCCGACCAGATGATCGAGGCGACCGGCGGCAAGGGCGAGGTGGCCATCCTGCTCGGCGCGGCCGGCAACAACGTCACCACCGAGCGCACCAAGGGCTTCAAGGACCAGATCGCCAAGAAGGCGCCCGGCCTGAAGGTCGTCTTCGAGCAGACCGGCGACTTCACCCGCGAGAAGGGCCAGCAGGTCACCGAGCAGCTCATCCAGTCCAAGCCCGGCATCAAGGGAATCTACGCCGAGAACGACGAGATGGGTCTCGGCGCGGTCGCCGCGCTGAAGGGCG
Source organism: Streptomyces siamensis (assembly GCF_039543605.1). Taxonomy (NCBI): domain Bacteria; kingdom Bacillati; phylum Actinomycetota; class Actinomycetes; order Kitasatosporales; family Streptomycetaceae; genus Streptomyces; species Streptomyces siamensis. The sequence goes on from NZ_BAABKB010000028.1 coordinate 80,248, forward strand.
CGGGCAAGAAGGCCGGGCAGATCGAGATCGTCACCGTCGACGGCACCCGCAACGCCGTCCAGGCGATCAAGGACGGGTGGATCCAGGGCGTCATCGAGTCCAACCCGCGCTTCGGCCCGCTGGCCCTCAAGACCCTGGACGAGTTCACCCAGGGCAAGCCGGTCGCCCAGGACATCATCATCCAGGACAAGGCCTACGACACCGCGAACGCGGCGCAGAACATCGGCCTGGCCTACTGACGACGACGGGGAGGCCGCGACACCGCGGCCTCCCCCGCCCCTGCCGAACCGCCTACACCACCCACACCACCTGGACCACCTGGACCACCTGGACCACCTGGACCACCTGGACCACCAAGCACCAAGCACCAAGCACCAAGCACCAAGCACCAACGGCACGACACCGCACCGTGGTTCGCACCGGTCGGCCGCGGGCGTTCACCCGCCCGCGGCCGGTCTCCTCCCCCACCCACGGAAGGCTCCCCCATGCCCCTCGACAGACGCCGGTTCATCGGTCTGGCCTCGCTCACCGTCCTCACCACCACCGGACCCGCGGCCGTCGCGGCGGCCTCCGGCCGCCCCTCGCCGTCGGCCCTGGCACCGGCACCCGGCGGCCTCCACCATCCCAACGCCGCGCCCCTGCACCCCTCGGCACTGCTCCGGCTGCCGGTGACCGCCGTACGGCCGCGCGGCTGGCTGGCGGGTCAGTTGCGGCTCCAACTGGACGGCCTGTGCGGCCGGTACGACGAGATCTCCCACTTCCTCGACCGGTCGGCGTCGGGATGGACGCACCCTGACCGCGGCGGTTGGGAGGAAGTGCCCTACTGGCTGCGCGGGTTCGTCGACCTCGCGATCGTGACCGGCGACGCCGACGCCCTCGCCCGGGCCGGCCGCTGGATCGAGGCGATCGTCGGCACCGCCCGCCCCGACGGCTTCTTCGGCCCCGAGCCGCTGCGGACCTCACTGGACGGCGGCCCCGACTTCTGGCCGTTCCTGCCCCTCCTCCAAGCGCTGCGCTCCTGGCAGGAGTACACGAGCGACGGCCGCATCGTCCCCTTCCTCACGGCCTTTCTGCGGTACATGCACGCGCAGGGGACGTCCGCCTTCGACCGCAGCTGGGTGTCGTACCGCTGGGGCGACGGCATCGATACGGCCGTGTGGTTGTACAACCGCACCGGGGACGCGTTCCTGCTCGACCTGATCGACACCATGCACGAACGCGGAGCCGACTGGACCGGCCCGCTCCCGAGCGGTCACAACGTCAACATCGCCCAGGGATTCCGCGAGCCCGCGCAGTACGCGGCCCGCTCCGGGTCCGCCGACGACGTCCGCGCCGCCTACCGCACGTACGACTCGGTCATGGGGCTCTACGGCCAGTTCCCCGGCGGCGGGTTCGCCGGCGACGAGAACGTCCGCCCCGGGTTCACCGACCCCCGCCAGGGTTTCGAGACCTGCGGGATCGTCGAGTTGATGGCCAGTCACGAACTGCTCACCCGCCTCACCGGGGACCCTGTGTGGGCCGACCGCTGCGAGGACCTGGCGTTCAACGCGCTGCCGGCCGCGCTCGACCCGCAGGGCCGGGCCGTCCACTACATCACCAGCGCCAACTGCGTCGACCTCGACAACCGGCCCAAGACGCGAGCCCAGTTCCAGAACGGCTTCGCGATGCAGTCGTACCGTCCGGGCGTCGACCAGTACCGGTGCTGTCCGCACAACTACGGCATGGGCTGGCCCTGGTTCACCCAGGAACTGTGGACGGCGACGCCCGACCGCGGACTGTGCGCCACCCTGTACGCGCCGTGCGAGGTCACCGCCGAGGTCGCCGACTCCGTGCGGGTCCGTGTACGCGAGGAGACCGACTACCCGTTCGGGGACACCATCACGCTCACCGTGTCCCTCCCCGCAGCCACCGCCTTCCCGCTCCTGCTCCGTGTCCCCGGCTGGTGCCCGAACCCGAGTGTGACCGTCAACGGGCAGTCGGCGGGCTCCGTTTCGCCCGGTCCGGCGTTCGTGCGACTGAACCGCACCTGGCGCGACGGCGACGTGGTGCGGCTGCGCCTTCCCCAGCGCATCACGGCGCGCACCTGGGAGCGCAACGGGCGGTCCGTCAGCATCGACCGCGGACCTTTGACGTACGCCCTGCGCATCGGCGAGGACCAGGTCCGCACCGGCGGCAGCGACACCTTCCCCGAGTACGACGTGCACGCCACCACCCCCTGGAACTACGGGCTGGCCACCACTGCCGCCGACCCCACGGCGGGTCTCACGTTCGCCTCCCTCGGCGGTGACCTCCCGGACAATCCGTTCACCCAGGCCTCCGTGCCCCACCGGATCACGGCCCCCGCACGCCGCATCCCCGAATGGCGCGCGGACGACCAGCACGTGGTCGAACCCCTCCAGCCGAGTCCGGCGCTGAGCACCGAGCCCGTGGAGACGGTGACCCTGATCCCGCTCGGTGCGGCGCGCCTGCGGATCTCCGCCTTTCCGCTCGCCTCACCGTCCGGGACCCGGTGGACCACGGGCGGCGCCTGCTTCCGGCTGCTCAACCGCCGCAGCGGCAAGGTGCTCGGAGTCGACGGCATGTCCCACGAAGACAGCGCCCAGGTCGTCCAGTTCACCGACAACGGCACGGCGGACCACTTGTGGCAGCTGGTCGCCGACGGTGACCGGTATCTCGTCCGCAACGCCAACTCCGGCAAGGTCCTCGGCGTGGACCGGATGTCCCACGCCGACGACGCACGGGTCGTGCAGTTCGCGGACAATGGCACCGCCGACCACCAATGGCAGCTCGTGGACGCGGGCGACGGCTGGTACCGCCTGCGCAACCGCGAGAGCGACAAGGTGCTCGGCGTCCTCGGGGGCTCCACCGCGGACAGCGCGCCCGCCGTCCAGCGCTCCGACGACGGCGCCGACGACCGTCTCTGGCGACTGTTGCCGGACGGACCGCTCCGGATCGAGAACCGCAACTCGGGAAAGGTGCTGGCCGTCAGCGGCATGTCCCGCGAAGACAGCGCACGGGTCGTGCAGTTCGCGGACAACGGCACCGCCGACCACCTGTGGACCTTCCTGCCGGACGACGCGGGCTGGTACCGCATCCGCAACGAGAACTCGGGCAAGGTCCTCGGCGTCGACGGCATGTCCCACGAGGACAGCGCCCAGGTCGTCCAGTTCACCGACAACGGCACCGCCGACCACCAGTGGCGCCCGGAACACGACGGCGACGGGTTCTTCCGTATCCGCAACCGCAACAGCGGCAAGGTCCTCGGCGTCCATCTGATGTCCCGCGAAGACAGCGCCCGGGTCGTGCAGTTCACGGACAACGGCACCACCGACCACCAGTGGCGCCTGCTGTAACGCGCCCGGGCCCGACAGGACCGGGGCTCCTCCCCACACCCGCAAGGAGCACTCATGGCTTCCTTACCGCAGCCACGACGCAGACGGACACTGCGCGACACCGCTGCCGCCTTCGTGTCCCTGGTCCTGCTGTGTACCGCGGCGCTGACCGCCGCGGCCAGCACGGCCGAGGCGGCGACTGCCTGGACGCCCAAACCGGCGCCCATGACGACACCGTGGACCGGCCAGGTGCCGAAGGACAACCCGCTGCCGGAGTATCCGCGCCCCCAGCTGACCCGCCCGGACTGGGCGAACCTCAACGGCATCTGGGACTTCGCGGTGACCTCCGCGGACGCCGGGCAGCCCACCAGTTGGCCCGACCAGATCCGGGTGCCGTTCGTCGCGGAGTCCGCGCTCTCCGGCATCCAGCGCAAGATCACCCAGAGCGACAAGCTCTGGTACCGACGTGCCTTCACCGTCCCCGCCGGGTGGAACGGACGTCGTGTTCAGCTCAACTTCGGTGCCAGTGACTGGCGTACGACAGTCTGGGTCAACGGCCGGCAGGCCGGTGCCCAGCACGACGGCGGGTACGACGCGTTCTCGTACGACATCACCGATCTGCTCACCAGCGGGACGAACACCGTCGTCGTATCCGTATGGGACCCGACCCAGACCGGCGACCAGGCGGTCGGCAAGCAACGCATCAACGACGTGACCCCGCACGCGGGCGGCGGCATCTTCTACACGGCCGCCTCCGGCATCTGGCAGACGGTCTGGCTGGAACCGACGGCCACCGCGCACATCACGCGCCTGGACATGGTTCCCGACCTGACGAACAACACCCTGAAGGTCACGGTGCGCGGTGACGGGGTCGGCGGGCAGACCGCACGGGTCACCGTCTCCACGGGCGGCACCACGGTCGGCACCGCGACGGGGCCGGTCGGCAGCCAGTTCACCGTCTCCGTGCCGAACCCGCGCCTGTGGACTCCCGACGACCCGTTCCTGTACGACGTCAAGGCCGACCTGCTGTCCGGCTCGTCGGTCGTGGACACGGCCGGCAGCTACACCGGCATGCGCTCCATCGGCCTGGCCAGGGTCGGCAACGTGCTGCGACCCGTCCTCAACGGAAAGTTCGTCTTCCAGACCGGCACCCTCGACCAGGGGTACTGGCCCGACGGCATCTACACCGCGCCCACCGACTCGGCACTGAAGTACGACCTCCAGAAGCACAAGGACCTGGGCTTCAACATGGTCCGCAAACACATCAAGGTCGAACCGCAGCGATGGTTCTACTGGGCCGACAAGCTCGGTCTGCTGGTGTGGCAGGACATGCCGGCGATGGACCTGCGCACCCCGAGCAGCGCCGCCCGCACCCAGTGGGAGAGCGAGTTCCACCGCATCGTCGACCAGCACCGCAGCTCCCCGTCCCTGGTGATGTGGGTCGACCAGAACGAGGGCTGGGGCCAGTACGACCAGGCCCGCATCGCGAACGACGTGAAGGCCTACGACCCGTCCCGGCTGGTGGACAACATGAGCGGGATCAACTGCTGCGGCGCCGTCGACGGAGGAAACGGCGACGTCGTCGACCACCATGTCTACGTGGGCCCCGGCGTCACCTCGCCGACCGCGACCCGCGCGGCCGTCCTCGGTGAGTACGGCGGGCTCGGCTACAAGGTGTCCGGCCACGAGTGGTACCCCGGCGGCGGGTTCAGCTACGAGGACCAGGCAAGCACCGCGAGACTCGATGACCGGCTCATCGGGCTGCTGGACGCGATCCGGCTCCAGCAGATGCCCGCGGGCCTGTCGGCCTCCGTCTACACCGAGATCACCGACGTCGAGAACGAGGCCAACGGCCTGATGACGTACGACCGCCAGGTGGTCAAGGTCGACGAGGCACGCGTCAAGGCCGCCAATCAGGCACTGGTCGACGCCTCCAGGAACCCGGCCCCACCCGTGACCCTGCCCACCGGGGTCTACAAGTCCCTGCGTGTCACCACACCGGGCTACACCAACCGCTACGTGCGGCACAAGGACAGCCTCGGCTACACCGAGGTCGTCGACTCCGGCAGCCCCGATCTGCTGAAGAACGACGCCACCTGGAAGATCGTCCCGGGTCTCGCGGACTCCACCTGCTACTCCTTCGAGTCGCGCAACTACCCGGGCGAGTACCTGCGGCACCGCGAATTCCGGGTCCGGAAGGACCCCGGTGACGGATCCGCGCTCTTCAAGTCCGACGCCACCTGGTGCGCGGTGCAAGGGAGCGGGGGCGTGCGGCTGATGGCGTCCAACTTCCCCGGCCAGTACCTGAGGCACATCGGCGCCGAACTGTGGCTGGCCACACCGGGCGGCGCGCACGCCTGGGACAACCCGGCGTCCTTCACCGAGGACACCACATGGTCCGTGGAGAACCCTTGGGCCCCATGACCGGCGTCCGCCCCCCCGTTACCGTCTTCATGGCTCCGCAATGGGGCTCCGGCCTTCGGGTCCGGCATGACTTCCCCCTCCTGTTGTTGATGATCCGGGGGGTGGTGTCACCGGGCCCGGAGGCATCGACGGACCGCTGATGAGGGGCTTGAGCACCGGCTTCACCCGAGCCGGAAGGGCTCTCCGTAACGTGGATGTGGCAGCTCGATGCCATGCCAGGGCCGGACGAAAGCGTGACGGAGAGGCCTGCACGTGATCGACACCGGCGACATCGACGTCTTCCTCGGCCTGGACGTCGGAAAGGGCGAACACCACGCCACCGCCGTCACCCCGACCGGGAAGAAGGCGTTCGACAAGCGGCTGCCCAACACCGAACCCAAGCTCCGCGAGCTGTTCGCAAAGCTGCAGGCCAAGCACGGGACGGTGCTGGTCGTGGTCGACCAGCCAGCCTCGATCGGGGCCCTGCCGCTGGCCGTTGCAAGGGACATGGGCTGCCCCGTGGCCTACCTTCCCGGCCTGACGATGCGACGGATCGCCGACCTCTACCCGGGCGAGGCCAAGACGGACGCGAAGGACGCGTTCATCATCGCCGACGCGGCCCGCGCGATGCCCCACACGCTGCGGGCGATCGACGGCGAGGACGAGACGATCGCCGAACTGGAGATGATCGTCGGGTTCGACGACGACCTCGCCGGCGAGGCCACCAGGGTCGCGAACCGGCTCCACGGCCTGCTGACCCAGATCCACCCTTCGCTGGAACGGGTGCTGGGTCCACGGCTGCAGCACCCGGCGGTGCTGGCCCTGCTGGAGCGGTTCGGTTCACCGGCCCAGATCCGCAAGGCCGGACAGCGCCGCCTGGTCACGCTGTTACGGCCGAAGGCCCCGCGGATGACCGAGCGGCTGGTCGAGGAGCTCTTCACCGCCCTGGACGAGCAGACCGTCACCGTTCCGGGCACCGAGGCAGCCGCGCTGATCGTCCCGAGCCTGGCCGGATCCCTGACCGCAGTCCTTGACCAGCGCAAACTGCTGGCCGGGCGGATCGAGGAACTGCTGGAGGCTCACCCTCTAATGCAGTGCGGAGCGGATGCCTCGGGTCCTTCTGACCGATGAGGTCCCCTTGAAGACTGGCACCGATTCCGCAG
>NZ_BAABKB010000029.1:0-215495 GCF_039543605.1 Streptomyces siamensis
CCCGACGCCACGCCGCCGTCGCCGCCCTCCTCCGCGTCCCCCACGTCGTCCTCGCCGTCAACAAGATGGACCTCGTCGAATACGACGAAGCCACCTTCGAGCGGATCGTCGAGGACTTCGCGGGCCACGCCGCCGAGTCGGGACTGCCCGGCTTCACGCCGGTCCCGGTCTCCGCGCTGCGCGGCGACAACGTGGTGGAGCGGTCGGCGCACATGGACTGGTACGCGGGCCCGGCGCTGCTGGAGCATCTGGAGACCGTGCCGGTGGCCTCCGACGAGTCGGCCGCTCCGGCGCGCTTCCCCGTGCAGTACGTGATCCGGCACGGCGAAGTCCGCCATTACGCGGGGCAGTTGGCGTCCGGGACGCTGCGCGTCGGCGACCGTGTCACGGTCCATCCGTCCGGCCAGACCTCCGCGATCGCCGGCATCGACGTCCTGGGCCGGGAGGCGGACATCGCCCGCGCGCCGCAGTCCCTGACGCTGCGGCTGGCCGATCAGCGTGACGTCTCGCGCGGCGACATGATCACCGCGGGGCCCCACGCACCCGCGCTCACCCAGGACGTCCGGGCGGCGGTGTGTCATCTGGCGGACCGCGCGCTGCGGGTCGGTGACCGGGTGCTGGTCAAGCACACGACACGGACCGTGAAGGCGGTCGTCGAGGACCTGGGCGGCGCGACCGAGCTGACCGCGAACGACCTCGGCAGGATCGTGCTGCGCACCGCCGGTCCGCTCGCGCTCGACGACTACGCCGAGGTGCGCCGGACGGGTGCGTTCATCCTGGTCGACCCGGCCGACGGGGCGACGCTGACGGCCGGTATGGCCGACCTGTCCGCGTAGTCCACGACGGCCGCTCCTTCGACTCTCGACGCCCTCAAGTGCCCAGCGTGAGGCGGGGCTTGGGGGCGTCGGTGCGTCCGGTCCGCGGAGGCCTGCTGCCCGCCCGGTAGGGCATGGGCCAGGCGATCCCCGGGCCGTCGTACCCCTGCTCGGCCGCCGCGTGCAGGGTCCAGTGGGGGTCGTAGAGGTGCGGTCGGGCCAGCGCGCACAGGTCCGTGCGTCCCGCCAGGACGAGGGAGTTGACGTCGTCCCAGGAGGAGATCGCGCCGACGGCGATCACCGGGACGCCGGTCTCGTGGCGGATCCGGTCGGCGTACGGCGTCTGGTAGGACCGGCCGTAGTCGGGCCGCTCGTCCGACACCACCTGCCCCGTCGACACGTCGACCGCGTCGGCGCCGTGCGCGGCGAAGGCCCGCGCGATCTCCACGGCGTCGTCGCCGGTGGTGCCGCCGTCCGCCCAGTCGGTGGCGGAGATGCGGACGGTCATGGGGCGCTCCTCGGGCCACACGGCGCGTACGGCGTCGAAGACCTCGAGCGGGAAGCGCAGCCGCCGGGTGAGGTCGCCGCCGTATCCGTCGGTGCGCCTGTTGGTCAGCGGCGACAGGAAGCCGGAGAGCAGATAGCCGTGGGCGCAGTGCAGTTCGAGCAGGTCGAAGCCGCAGCGTGCGGCCCGCCAGGCGGCCGACACGAACTGCTCGCGCAGATCGGTGAGCTGGGCGCGGGACAGCTCGCGGGGCGTCTGGCTCCCCGGCTTGTACGGGATCGGGGAGGCCGCCACGAGGGGCCAGTTGCCGTCGTCCAGGGGCTCGTCGATGCCCTCCCACATCAGCTTCGTCGACCCTTTGCGCCCGGCGTGGCCGAGCTGCACGCCGATGGCGGTGCCGGGGGCCTGCCGGTGCACGAATTCGATGATCCGCCGCCAGGAGTCGGCCTGTCGCTGGGTGTACATGCCCGCGCAGCCGGGGGTGATGCGGCCCTCGGCGCTCACGCACACCATCTCGGTCATGACCAGGCCCGCGCCGCCCAGTGCCCGCGCGCCCAGGTGGACGAGGTGGAAGTCGCCGGGGACGCCGTCGGCGGCCGAGTACATGTCCATGGGGGAGACGACGACGCGGTTGCGCAGGGTCAGGCCGCGCATCCGGAACGGCGTGAACATCGGGGGTGTCCCCGGCGGGCAGCCGAACTCGCGCTCCACCGACTCCGTGAAGCGCGCGTCGCGCAGCCGCAGGTTGTCGTGCGTGACGCGGCGGCTGCGGGTGAGCAGGTTGAAGGCGAACTGCCGGGCGGGCTGGCCGAGATGGAAGCGGATGTCCTCGAACCACTCCAGGCTGGCGCGGGCGGCCCGCTGGGTGGAGGCGACGACCGGCCGCCGCTCCTCCTCGTAGGCGGCGAGGGCCTGGGTGAGGCCGGGCTGTTCCTCCAGGCAGGCGGCGAGCGCGAGCGCGTCCTCGACGGCGAGCTTGGTGCCGGAGCCGATGGAGAAGTGCGCGGTGTGCGCGGCGTCGCCGAGCAGGACCAGATTCTCGTGCGACCAGTGGTCGTTGACGACGGTGCGGAAGGTCGTCCAGGCGGACTTGTTCGACCGCAGCGGCCGGCCGCCGAGGGTGTCCGCGAAGATCTTTCCGCACTGTTCGACGGACTGCTCCTCGTCGAGGTCCGCGAAGCCGGCCGCGCGCCACACCTCCTCGCGCATCTCCACGATGACGGTGGAGGCGTCGGGGGCGTAGGGGTAGCCGTGCAGCTGCATCACGCCGTGCTCGGTCTCGGCGATCTCGAAGCGGAAGGCGTCGAAGGCGAAGTCGGCGGCGAGCCAGATGTAACGGCAGCGGTGCTCCTCGACGGACGGCCCGAACACGTCGGCGTGGGCGGTCCGGGTGGCGCTGTGCACGCCGTCGGCGGCGATCACGAGGTCGTGGGCCGCCATGAGCTCGGCCACGGGTGGGGCCGGTGCCCGGAAGCGGAGGTCGACGCCGAGCGAGCGGCAGCGGTCGTGCAGGATCTCCAGGAGCCTGCGCCGCCCGAGGGCGGCGAAGCCGTGGCCGCCGGAGGTCTGACGGACCGAGCGGTGCACGATGTCGATGTCGTCCCAGCGTACGAACTCGTCCTGGAGCGCCGCGTACACGACGGGGTCGGCGTGCTCGATGCCGCCGAGCGTCTCGTCGGAGAGCACGACGCCGAAGCCGAAGGTGTCGTCGGGGGCGTTGCGTTCCCAGACGGTGATCTCGCGGCGCGGGTCGAGGCGCTTGAGCAGCGCGGCGGCGTACAGTCCGCCGGGCCCGCCTCCGATCACGGCGACCCGCAGGGGGTCGCCCGGCCGTCCGGAGGTGCCGTCGTGCGTCGCCGTCGCCGTGTCGCGCGGTGTCGTCATGGCTATCGCCCCCGCCACTTCGGCGGCCGCTTCTCCGTGAACGCGGCATGGAACTCGGCGTAGTCCTCCCCGTTCATCAGGAGGGCCTGGGTAGAGGCGTCGAGTTCGACGGAGGCGGCGAGCGGCATGTCCAGTTCGGCGGTGAGCAGGGCCTTCGTCTGGGCGTACGCGAGGGCCGGGCCCTCGGCGAGACGGTGGGCGAGCCGCTGGGCGGTCTCGTCGGCCGCGCCCTCCTCGGCCATTTCGCTGATCAGTCCGATGCGCTCGGCCTCGGGGGCGCGCACGGGTTCGCCGAGCATGAGCAGCCGGGTCGCGTGGCCGAGTCCGACGACCCGGGGCAGCAGATAGGCCGCGCCCATGTCGCCGCCGGACAGTCCGACACGGGTGAAGAGGAAGGCGAAACGGGCGCTCGGGTCGGCGATCCGGAAGTCGGCGGCGAGGGCGAGGACGGCTCCCGCTCCGGCGGCCACTCCGTGCACCGCCGCGATCACCGGGAAGGGGCACTCGCGTACGGCGCGGACGACCTGGCCGGTCATCCGGTTGAAGTCGAGGAGCTGGGCGGTGTCCATGGCGAGGGTGGCGCCGATGATCTCGTCGACGTCACCGCCGGAGCAGAAGCCGCGGCCCTCGCCCGCCAGCACCAGGGCGCGGACCGACCTCTCGCGGGACAGCTCGGCGAGCAGGTCGCGCAGGTCGGCGTAGGCGCCGAAGGTGAGCGCGTTGAGTTTCTCGGGGCGGGCCAGCGTGACCGTGGCGACCCCGTCGGCGATCTCGCACCTGAGGTGCTGCCAGTCGGAGGTGCGGGCGGCGGATCCGGTGAAGGGACTCATGACGTGCGGCCTCCTCGGGCGGGGGCGGCGGTCTGCGGCCTGGGGGAACCGGGCGGCGGGTGCCTGTGGGCTCCTCCCTCACGAAGTTATCACCTATCCGTGACTGTCGTCACGACCACGCAATAGCCCGGGCGGAGTGTCGCGCCTCGCGCCTCGTCGTCACGATGCGACAGCGCACCGTCACCGAGTCACCGTTCCTCGATAGCCGCGTAACGGCTGGAGCACCTCGGGGAGACGGGGCGTCCACCTGGGTACGCACCCTCATGCCGGGGCGAACGTCCCGGCGGATCACCGACCGACGTCCCGCAGCACCACCAAAGGTCCTCGAACGGCCCGCCGACCGCCGCTGCCCGGCGGCGCCGTACCATTCCTGAGGTTGAAAGCAGGACAGGCTGCTCCATGAACGGACTCGCCTTGCACGACACCCCGGCCCCCGCCTCCTGGCGCATCGCGCTGCCGCACACCGTCGCGGCCGTGCCCGTCGCGCGTGCTCTGGTGCGGACGGCACTGGCCGAGCTGGAGCACGCGGCCGACAGCGACACGGCGGAGCTGCTCACCGCGGAGCTGGTCGCGAACGCGGTGGAGCACACCGCGGGCACCGGCCCCATAGAGCTGGTCGTGGAGCTGCTGCCGACCGGCTGCCGGGTCGAGGTGCACGATCCGGACCCGGCGCCGCCGGGGCATCTCACGGTCCCGCACCCGGTCGGGGAGCCGGACCCCTGGCAGGAGCACGGGCGCGGTCTGCTGCTGATCCGCACCCTGAGCTCGTCCTGCGGCCACCGCCCCACCGACACGGGCAAGGCGGTCTGGTTCAGACTGCCTGTGGTACCTCGTCAGCGACGGCCTGCGTAGCCGCCGCGGCCCGGGCCGCCAGCCGTGAGTTGCGGCGCCCGTAGAGCACGTAGACCAGGAGCCCGGCCGCGAGGAAGCAGGCGAACTGGATCCAGGTCGTCCAGCCCGTCTCGTACATCAGGTAGAGGCAGAAGCCCACGCCGAGCAGGGGCACGACGGGGTAGAGCGGCACCCGGAACGTGCGTGCCAGGCCCGGCTCCGAGCGGCGCAACGCGATCACGGCGATGTTCACGGCGGCCATCACGGCGAGGGTCCCGATGGTGCACAGGTTGACCACGGAGTCCAGGGACGCGAAGGCCGCGGGGATCGCGAACACGATCGCGACGATCAGCGTGCCGGCGACGGGCGTCGAGGTCCTCGGGGAGACCCGCTCGAAGACCCGCGGGATGAGGCCGTCGCGGGACATCGACATGAGGATGCGGGTCTGGCCGTACATCACCGCGAGGACCACCGACGCGATGGCGACCACGGCCCCGAAGGCGATGACCCCGCCGCCGGCCGAGGAGCCGGTGACCTCGTTCACGACGTACGACAGCGCGGCGGGGCGGCCGCCCACCTCGTCCCCGCCGATGGCGCCGATCGCCGCGAGGGCGACCGCGCAGTAGAGCAGCGTGACCAGGCCGATGCAGACCAGGATCGCGATGGGGATGTTGCGGCGCGGGTTCTTGGCCTCCTCGCCGGCGGTGGTGATCGCGTCGAAGCCGATGTAGGAGAAGAAGGCGGCGGTGGTGCCCGCGCCGATGCCGCCGAGTCCCGCCGGGGAGAACGGGGTGAGGTTGCCGTCCTTGAAGGCGCTGAAGCCGACGGCGCAGAACAGGACGAGGACGACGAGCTTGAGCACGGCCATCGCGGCCGTCGCCCGCGCGCTCTCGCGCACGCCGCGCACCAGCAGGACCGACGCCAGCGCGATCACGATGACCGCGGGGAGGTTGACGATCCCGCCGTCCGACGGGCCCGCGGAGAGCGCGGCGGGAAGCTGGGCGCCGGTGAGGCTGCCGAGCAGTTCGTTCACGTACTGGCTCCAGCCGACCGCCACGGCGGACACGGAGACGCCGTACTCCAGGAGCAGGCACCAGCCGACCAGGAAGGCGGTGCCCTCGCCGAGTCCGGCGTAGGCGAAGGAGTAGGACGAGCCCGAGACCGGGATCGCGCCGCCGAGCTCCGCGAACGCGAACGCGGTGAAGACGCAGGTGACGGCGGCGAGGACGAAGGAGACGACCACGGCGGGTCCGGCCTGGGCGACCGAGTCGGACAGGCCGACGAAGATGCCGGTGCCGACGATCGCGCCGACACCGAAGCAGATGAGCTGGAAGAGACCCATGGTGCGCTTGAGGCCGTGCCCGTCGAGGTCCGCGCCGGATTCGGCGATCAGCAGCTCGGGGGACTTGACGCGGCGGGTGGGCCTGAGGGCGGGAGCGGGCATGCGGGTGGTGCTCATTTCGGTGGTGCGGGTGCGGCTGGGTTGGCCGCGCGACGGGCTTGCGGAAGGGGTGGTTCCGGGGCCGTCGAGGATGGTACGGGCAGGTCGGGCCGGTGCGCGAAACGCGTCGGCCCACCCGACCGGCGTGCGCCACGTGTCGCGGGTCCCGCGGGACGGGGGTGCCGTGCGCGGCGCGCGTAGCGCCGGGGCCGGGGTGCCACGCGCGGGGCGGGTGACAGCGGGGCCGGCGACACGCACGGCGGGGGCCGTGCCGGGGCCGGGGCGCCGCGGGGCGCGACCGGCCGCCGCGCTCAGGCGAGTGTGGCGACGAGGATCGCCTTGATGGTGTGCAGCCGGTTCTCCGCCTCGTCGAAGACGACCGAGTGCGCCGACTCGAAGACCTCGTCGGTGACCTCCAGGGAGTCCAGGCCGTGGGTCTCGTACAGCTCGCGGCCGACCTTGGTGCCGAGGTCGTGGAAGGCGGGCAGGCAGTGCAGGAACTTGACGTCGGGGTTGCCGGTGAGCCGCAGGACGTCCATCGTCACGGCGTACGGGGACAGGGCGCCGATGCGCTCGTCCCACACCTCCTTGGGCTCGCCCATGGAGACCCAGACGTCGGTCGCGACGAAGTCGACGTCGGCGACCCCTTCGGCGGGGATCTCGGTCAGCGTGACGCGTCCGCCGCTGCGCTCGGCGAGCTTGCGGGCGCGCGCGACGATCTCGTCGGCGGGCCAGTAGGCCTGCGGGGCGACGATGCGGACGTCCATGCCCAGCAGCGCGCCGGTGATCAGGTACGAGTTGCCCATGTTGAAGCGGGCGTCGCCGAGGTAGGCGAAGGCGATCTCGCCCAGCGGCTTGTCGCAGTGCTCGGTCATGGTGAGCACGTCGGCGAGCATCTGGGTGGGGTGCCAGTCGTCCGTCAGGCCGTTGTAGACGGGCACGCCCGCGTAGGCGGCGAGCTCCTCGACGGACGCCTGGCTGTCCCCCCGGTACTGGATCGCGTCGAACATCCGGCCGAGGACGCGGGCGGTGTCCTTCACGGACTCCTTGTGCCCTATCTGCGACCCGGAGGGGTCGAGGTAGGTCGTCGAGGCGCCCTGGTCCGCGGCGGCCACCTCGAACGCGCAGCGCGTGCGCGTGGAGGTCTTCTCGAAGATCAGCGCGATGTTCCTGCCCCGCAGGTACTGAGTCTCGGCCCCCGCCTTCTTGGCCGCCTTGAGCTCTGCGGCCAGCTCGATCAGACCGCGGAACTCCTCCTCGGTGAAGTCCAGCTCCTTGAGGAAGTGGCGGCCGGCGAGGGCGGTCGGGACTGTCGCCATGGGGGCGCTCCAGGGTTACGAAGACGAGGACCTTGGAATTCTATACGATACTCAGCATTTCTATACGGTGCCCTGCCTCCTCGTGCGCGGCAGCCGCACTCCCTCCACGATGCCCCCACCTCCTATATGCGGCGTCCCGACGCGCCATACCGCACCGCCGGCCTCCTATACGGCGTCCCGCTGGACCGGGCAGCTCATACAGCGCGGCCCGCCCCGGCCGCGGCCCAGCTCACTGCCCGGGATCTCGATGACCTCGATGCCCTGCTTGCGCAGGTGCGTATTGGTGGTGGAGTTCCGCTCGTAGGCGATGACGACGCCCGGCTCGACAGCGAGGACGTTGCAGCCGTCGTCCCACTGCTCGCGCTCGGCCGCGTGGACGTCCTGGGTGGCGGTCAGCACACGGATCTCATTGAGTCCGAGCGCGGCGGCGATCGCGCGGTGCATGTGCTCCGGGGGGTGGTCGGTGACCTTGAGCTCCTTGTCCTCCACGCCCGGCTCGATGGTGTACGAGCGGAGCATGCCGAGGCCCGCGTACTGCGTGAAGATGTCGCCGTCGACCATGGTCATCACGGTGTCGAGGTGCATCAGGGCCCGCCGCTTGGGCATGTCGAGGGCGACGATGGTGCGCGCCGAGCCGGCGGCGAAGAGTTTGTGCGCGAGCATCTCGACGGCCTGCGGCGTGGTCCGCTCGCTCATGCCGATGAGCACGGCGCCGTTGCCGATGACGAGCACGTCGCCGCCCTCGATGGTGGACGGGTAGTCGGCCTGACCCTCCGACCAGATGTGGAAGCCCTCGTCCCGGAAGAGCGGGTGGTGCCGGTAGATCGCCTCGAAGTGCACGGTCTCGCGCTGGCGCGCCGGCCAGCGCATGGCGTTGATGGAGACCCCGTCGTAGATCCAGGCCGAGGTGTCCCTGGTGAAGAGGTGGTTGGGCAGCGGTCCGAGCAGGAAGTCGTCGAGGTCCATGACGTGGAAGCGCACGGAGGTCGGCTCCGGGTGGACGTCCAGGAACTCCCGCTTGGTCATCCCCCCGACGAGGACGGGCGCCAGCTCGGCGGCGGGCAGGGTCTCGAACGAGGCCCTCAAGTGGTCGGTGGCCAGCGGCCCGTACTCCTTCTCGTCGAAGACCCGGTCCAGGACGAGTGCTCGGGCCGCCGGGATCTCCAGCGTCTCGGCGAGCAGGTCACCGAAGAGGTGGACGGTGACCCCGCGGTCACGCAGGACGTCCGCGAATCCGTCGTGCTCGGCGCGCGCCCGGCGCACCCAGAGCACGTCGTCGAAGAGCAGGGCGTCCTTGTTGCTGGGGGTGAGCCTTTTGAGCTCAAGATCCGGCCGGTGAAGGATGACGCGGCGCAGCCGCCCGGCCTCGGAGTCGACTTGGAATCCCATGCCTCCATCCTGACCATCCGGACGCGCGTTCACCCGCCGATCGCACGAGCTCGAACGCATTCATTTCGTCCCCTTGACGATAAGTGCGCCTCGCCATTATCGTCTTGCTGACGACAATGAGGAGTGGACGACGGGCGCACGGCGGCGGGAGATCATCCCCGCCCGGGGGACGCCCGACGACGAGGGGGTTTCCCATGGCCGACATCACGCGCCGGTTCGGCTGGCGCCATCTGCGCGGAGCGCCGACCGCCCACGTCCGGCACCACCGGTCGGGCCGGCTGGTCCACGACGGCCCGGGCCTCAGCTTCTGGTACCGCTCCCTGACCGCCGCGCTCTCCGAGGTCCCGGTCGACGACCGCGAGCTGGCGATGACGTTCCACGCCCGCACCTCCGACTTCCAGGACGTCGCCGTCCAGGCGACCGTCACCTACCGCGTCGTCGACCCCGCGATCGCCGCCGCCCGCCTGGACTTCTCCGTCGACCCCGACACCGGCGCCTGGCGCGGCACTCCCCTGGAACAGCTGGGATCGCTGCTGACCGAGACGGCCCAGCAGCACGCGCTGGACGTGCTGGCCCGCACCTCGCTGGCGTCCGCCCTGGTCGACGGCGTCGCCGCGGTGCGGGAGCGGATCGCCGGGGGGCTCGCGGCCGAGCCCCGACTGCCCGCGACGGGCATCGAGGTGGTGGCCGTCCGCGTGGTCGCCCTGCGCCCGGAGCCCGAGGTGGAGCGGGCGCTGCGCACGCCGGCCCGCGAGCAGATCCAGCAGGACGCCGACAAGGCGACGTACGAGCGCCGCGCCGTCGCCGTCGAGCGCGAACGCGCCATCGCCGAGAACGAACTCGCCAGCCAGATCGAACTCGCCCGGCGCGAGGAGCAGCTGGTCGACCAGCGCGGCACCAACGCGCGGCGCGAGGCGGAGGAGCACGCGGCCGCCGACGCGGTGCGGGCGGGCGCGGAGGCGGCACGGACGGTGCGCCTCGCGGAGGCGGAGGCCACCCGCGCGCTGCGCCTCGCCGAGGCGGAAGCCACCCGCAAGGTGCGGCTCGCCGGCGCCGAGGCGCAGGCCGAACGCGAGGTCGGCGCGGCCCGCGCCGAGGCACAGGCCGCCTGGCTGCGGGTCCACGCGGACGTGGACGTCAGCACGCTGCACGCCCTCACGGGCACCCGGCTCGCGGAGAACCTGCCGCGGATCGACAGCGTCACGGTGTCGCCCGACGTCCTCACGGGGCTGCTCGCCAAGCTGGGCAACCCGGACGCCGGGGACGAACGGTGAGCCTCGCGCCCCGGGTGGTCCTCGTCCATCGCACCACGGAGTACGAGGAGCTCGTCGCCCGGCACGGGACGCACGGGCAGGCGGCGTTCTTCCTCTCCTCCCGGGGACGCGACATCGCGGAGGTGGCCGAGCGGTACCGACGGGACCGCGAGGCGCTGGCCGGCGTGGTCGCGGCGATCCCACTGACCTGGCGTCAGGCCCGGGTCGAACGCGGCGACCTGGACCGCTTCCTGTTCGCCCCGGAGGACGTGGTCGTCGTGGTCGGCCAGGACGGGCTCGTCGCGAACGTCGCCAAGTACCTCGCGGGACAGCCCGTCGTCGGCATCGACTCGGACCCCGGGCGCAACCCGGGGGTACTGGTGCGGCACCGCCCCGGGGACGCGGCGGCGCTGCTCGCCTCGGCACACCGGAGCCGGGCCGACGAGCTGACCATGGTCGAGGCCGTCGCGGACGACACGCAGCGCCTGGTGGCGCTGAACGAGATCTATCTGGGAGCCGCGGGCCATCAGACGGCCCGCTACCGGCTGGGGCTCGACGAGTACGGGGGTGCCGTCGAGCCCCAGGCCTCCTCCGGGGTCCTGGTGGGCACCGGGACGGGGGCCGGCGGCTGGCTCCGCTCCGTGTGGCAGGAGCGGGGCGGGGAGCTGACATTGCCCGGCCCCACGGACGAACGCCTGCTGTGGTTCGTCCGCGAGGCCTGGCCGTCGCCGGCCACCGGCACCTCACTCGTGGCCGGCCACCTCACGGCGTCCGACCGCCTGTCCCTGACCGTGGAGTCCGACCGCCTCATCGCGTTCGGGGACGGGATGGAGAGCGACGCGCTGGAGCTGGTGTGGGGTCAGACGGTGCGGGTGGGGGTGGCGGGGGTGCGGCTGCGGCTGGTGGGATGACGCCGGGCCGGACGGGCCACGGCGGACGGTGCCCAGGCGGCACGCGACACCCCGTCAGCAGTACGGCGGCTGGTTGGTCAGGGACGCCGCCACCCTCATCCACACGCCGAACAGCCGGTACAGCGAGGGCAGTCGACCCTCCGCCCGGACGGTCCGGCTGTCCGTGGCGGTGACTCCGGGGATGCCCTGGAGCGTGGCGGCCACGGATGCCGACTGCCAGCGCACGGTGAGCTCACGAGGAGCCCGCGGTCCCGACGGGGGCGTCGACTCGGCCCGTACGGCGTGGGCCGACAGAGCGGTGGTGACGGCCTTCTCGATGGCCTCGCGCGCCTCGTCCACCGGGCGCAGCCGGGCCGCGAAGCGGTCCCGCGCGTACTTCACCGCGACGGTGGTGACGGAGTCGTCCCACGCGGTCGCCTCGTCGCAGGCGGTGTCGTCGCCGGTGAGCGCCACCAGCGGCACGCCGATCGCGGCGGCGGTGGCGTGGGCCAGCCCGATCTCGCCGACCGGGCGCCCGTCCAGCCACATGTCCTCGATCTCATGCCCCATGAAGCTGTGGCTGAGCACGCCGAGCACTCCGGCCCGGGAGTGGTACCCGACACCGATCATGGCGTGGTGTGCGGGGGTGAGGCCTTCGAGCATGCCCATCTGCTTGGGCTTGCCGCGGACGAGGCGGACCGCCGGGTGCAGGGCCTCGGGCAGCAGGTTGCGCATCGGGCCGTGCGCGTCGTTGACGACGATGTCGGTGGCGCCGGCGGCGAGGGCGCCGCGGACGGCGGCGTTGACGTCCTCCGCCATCATCAGCCGGCCCCGCTCGTAGTCCCGGCCGGCCGGCTGGACGTCGTCGGCGTCGACGAGTCCGGTGATGCCCTCCATGTCGGCGCTGATGTAGATCCGCACTGCGCGTACTCCTCCGGTTGATCACTTGGCAGACGCCGGGCCACCACGGCATGGTTCCGCCGTCCGGGCCCGCCCCGGCCGCCGGCGCACGGAGTGCGGCCGAGCGGCCGGCCCGTCCGGTCGGCGAGGACGGGAGCGTGCGCCGGGGGCCGCGGCCGGAGCCCCGGCCCCCGAAGTCGGGTGCGTACCCGTCACAGACGGGGGTCCACCGGTTCGGACTCCAGGGCCAGGACTCCGAACACCGCCTCGTGCACCCGCCACAGCGGCTCACCGTCGGCGAGCCGGTCCAGGGCCTCCAGCCCCAGCGCGTACTCGCGGATCGCCAGCGACCGCTTGTGGTTGAGGAAGCGGCCGCGCAGCCGTGCGAGGTTCTCGGGGCGGGTGTACTCCGGACCGTAGATGATCCGCAGGTACTCACGCCCACGGCACTTGATGCCCGGCTGCACGAGCCGACCCTGTTCGCTGCGCACCACCGCGCCGACCGGCTTGACGACCATGCCCTCGCCGCCGCGGCCCGTCATCTCCAGCCACCAGTCGACGCCCGCCTGCACCGACTCGGGGTCGCCGGTGTCGACGAAGAGCCGCCGGGTGGTCTGCAGCAGCCCGCTCCCGTCGTTCTCCACGAGGCGGTCGATGAGCGCGAGCTGCTCGTCGTGCGGCAGCCCGGCGAGGCTGCGGCCCTGCACCGCGAGGATCTGGAACGGCGCCAGCCTGACGCCCTCCAGTCCCTCCGTCGTCCAGCAGTACCGCCGGTAGGCCTCCGTGAACGCCTCGGCGTCCGCGGCACGTTCGCGCTGGCGGCCCAGCAGGTCCGCCACGTCGACACCACGCTCCGCCGCCCCTTCGAGCGCGGCCAGCGCCCCCGGGAACACGGCGCCGGACGCGGCGCCGACCGCGGCGTACTGGCTGCGCAGCAGCCCGGACGCCTTCAGCGACCACGGCATCAGCTCGGCGTCGAGGAGCAGCCAGTCGGTCTCCAGCTCCTCCCACAGCCCCGCCTCCGTCGCGGCGGCCCGCACCCGTCCGAGGATCTCCTCGGTGACGGCGTCGTCGGCGAAGAAGGGACGGCCGGTACGGGTGTACAGCGACCCCGTGGGACCGGTCCCGCCCGCACCGGACGGGCCCGGGACACCGAACCGCTCGCGCGTCGCCGCCGCGTCCCGGCAGACGAGGGCCACCGCGCGCGAGCCCATGTGCTTCTCCTCGCACACGACCCGGGGGACGCCGTCGTCCCGGTACTGCGCGAAGGCCTCGGCGGGGTGTTCCAGATAGCCCTCGACGTGCGAGGTCGCGGTCGGCGCCATCGTCGGCGGCAGGTACGGCAGCAGTCGGGGGTCCACCGCGAAACGGCTCATGACCTCCAGGGCCGCCGCCGCGTTCTCCTCGCGGACCGACACGCGTCCGCCGTGCCGGGTCTCGACGACCCGGCGGCCGTGCACGTCCGCCAGGTCCAGCGGGCGTCCCTCGTGCCCGCCGGGCGCCTCGGTGGCGAGCGGCTTGGCCGGCTCGTACCAGACCCGCTCGGCCGGTACGTCGACGAGTTCACGCTCCGGCCAGCGCAGCGCGGTGAGCTTGCCGCCGAAGACGGCTCCCGTGTCCAGGCAGATGGTGTTGTTCAGCCAGGTGGCCGTGGGCACCGGGGTGTGGCCGTACACGACGGCCGCGCGGCCCCGGTAGTCCTCCGCCCACGGGTAGCGCACCGGCAGCCCGAACTCGTCGGTCTCGCCGGTCGTGTCGCCGTACAGCGCGTGCGAGCGCACCCGGCCGGAGGTACGGCCGTGGTACTTCTCGGGCAGGCCCGCGTGGCAGACGACGAGGCGCCCGCCGTCGAGGACGTAATGGCTGACCAGTCCGTCGAGGAACGCCCGTACACCCGCGACGAATTCGTCGCTCTCCCCCGCCAGCTGCTCGATGGTCTCGGCGAGTCCGTGGGTGTGCTGGACCTTGCGGCCCCTGAGGTGGCGGCCGAGCTTGTTCTCGTGGTTGCCGGGCACGCACAGGGCGTTGCCCGAGCCGACCATGGACATCACACGGCGCAGCACGCCCGGGGTGTCGGGTCCCCGGTCCACGAGGTCGCCGACGAAGACGGCCGTGCGGCCCGCCGGGTGGACGCCGTCGACGTATCCCAGCTTGCCGAGCAGGCTCTCCAGTTCCGAGGCGCAGCCGTGGATGTCGCCGATGATGTCGAAGGGGCCGGTGAGGTGGGTCAGGTCGTTGAACCGCTTCTCGGTGCGGACCTCGGCGCCCTCGACCTCCTCCACGCCCCGCAGGACGTGGACCTTCCGGAAGCCCTCCCGCTCCAGGTGGCGCAGCGAGCGGCGGAGTTCGCGGATGTGGCGCTGGATGACGCGGCGCGGCATCTCGGCGCGGTCGCTGCGAGCCGCGTTGCGCGCGGCGCAGACGTCCTCGGGCACGTCGAGCACGATCGCGATGGGCAGCACGTCGTGCTTCCTGGCGAGCTCGACGAGCTGGCGGCGGCTCTCCTGCTGGACGCTGGTGGCGTCGACGACGGTCCGGCGGCCCGCCGCGAGGCGCTTGCCCGCGATGTAGTGCAGCACGTCGAATGCGTCGCCGCTGGCGCTCTGGTCGTTCTCGTCGTCGGCGACGAGTCCGCGGCAGAAGTCGCTGGAGATGACCTCGGTGGGCTTGAAGTGCTTGCGGGCGAAGGTCGACTTGCCCGAGCCCGAAGCGCCGATCAGCACCACGAGGGAGAGGTCGGTGACGGGCAGGACCCGCCCGGGGGTGGTGGTGTCGTCGTGCGTCATGCGGCCTTCTCCTCCTTCGGGGACGGGGTGGCTGTGGTCAGTGCGAAGACGGCCATCTGGGTCGGCGGCCCCACCTCGGGGTCCTCGGGTCCGACGGGGACGAACTCCACGGCGTAGCCGTGCCGTTCGGCGACCTCGCGGGCCCAGGTGCGGAACTCCTCGCGCGTCCACTCGAACCGGTGGTCGCCGTGCCGGGAGTGTCCGGCGGGGAGCGTCTCCCAGCGGACGTTGTACTCGACGTTCGGTGTCGTCACGAGGACGGTCCTCGGACGCGCGGATCCGAACACCGCGTACTCCAGGGCGGGCAGCCGCGGCAGATCGACGTGCTCGACGACCTCGCTGAGCACGGCGGCGTCGTACCCCTTGAGGCGGCGGTCGGTGTAGGCGAGCGAGCCCTGAAGGAGCTTGACGCGCGAGGACTGCCGCTCGCCCATGCGGTCGAGCTTGAGCCGTCGCGACGCGATGGTGAGGGCGCGCATCGACACGTCGACGCCGACGATCTCGGTGTACCGCACGTCCTTGAGCAGCGCCTGCACCAACTGTCCCTGCCCGCAGCCGAGGTCGAGGACGCGCGCGGCGCCGGCGGCGTCGAGGGCGGCGAGGATCGCGTCCCGCCGCTGCACGGCGAGCGGCACCGGCTTCTCCTCCGTGTCGCTCTCCTCGTCGACGGCGTTGTCGATCTCCGCGACATCGGTGTCGTCGGCCTCGGCGAGGCGGACGAGTTCGAGGCGCTCGTTGGCCTGCCGGGTCAGCGACCAGCGGCGCGAGAGGTAGCGGCTGGTGATCAGCTTCTGCTCGGGGTGGTCCGGCAGCCAGCCCTCGCCGGCCCGCAGCAGCTTGTCGACCTCGTCGGAGGCCACCCAGTAGTGCTTCGCGTCGTCGAGCACGGGGAGCAGGACGTAGAGGTGGCGCAGGGCCTCGGCGAGCGTGAGGTCCGCCGCCTCCAGCACCAGGCGCACATAGCGCGAGTCGCCCCACTCGGGGAAGTGGTCGTCGAGGGCGACGGCTTCGGCCGTCACCGTCCATCCCAGCGGCTCGAAGAGCTTGCGTACGAGTTCGGCACCGCCGCGCGCGGGCAGCGCGGGCACCTCGATGCGAAGGGGCAGCGGCCTGGCGGGCAGCTCCGGCCTGGCGGCGCACTGGCCCTTCATCGCGCTGGAGAACACGCCGCTCAGTGCCACGGCGAGTAGCGAAGACGCCGCGTACGGACGGTCGTTGACGTACTGCGCGAGTGCGGCGTCGGGCGCGCCGCCGCGCCCCTTGCCCTTGCCCCGCCGGACCAGTGCCACCGCGTCGACCTCCAGCAGCAGCGCGGCGGTGCACTGCTCGTCGGACGCCTGTGGGTACAGGACGTGCGCTGTGCCGTAGGACGTCGAGAACGCCTGCGCCTTGTCGGGATGCTTGTGCAGCAGGAAGCCGAGGTCGGTGGCGGGGCGCTCTGGGGTACCGGTGGTACTGATCGTCAGGAACACGGGGCTCTGCCTTAAAGCAGCTTCTGAGCTGCGGAAACGTGGTCGGACGCGACGCATGTCGGCGCGCCCTGACAACGTACAGTGAACGTCCTGGGCAGACTCGGGATTTTCCCCGGACCTACCGCCTCCGCCCGCGCGCGGACTGCTTCACGACTGTGAACCAGGCGCCAGCGGTTCGCGGCGGGGCGGTTGTTGTGACCGGTGCATGATGGGTGTATGGATCTTCGAGTCTTCACAGAACCGCAGCAAGGCGCGACCTACGAGACGCTGCTCCGTGTCGCCAAGGCCGCCGAGGACCTGCGCTACGACGCCTTCTTCCGTTCCGATCACTATTTGCACATGGGTTCCGTCGACGGGCTTCCCGGCCCCACCGATGCATGGATCACCCTGGCCGGCATCGCCCGTGAGACGAGCCGGATCGGGCTCGGCACGCTGATGACCGCGGGCACCTTCCGCCTCCCGGGCGTCCTGGCCATCCAGGTCGCCCAGGTCGACCAGATGTCGGGCGGGCGCGTGGAGCTCGGTCTCGGGGCCGGCTGGTACGAGGCCGAGCACGAGGCGTACGGCATTCCTTTTCCCAAGGAGAAGTTCGGCCGGCTGGAGGAGCAGCTCGCGATCGTCACGGGGCTGTGGACCACGCCCGTCGGTGAGCGTTTCTCCTTCGACGGCAGGTACTACCAGCTCAAGGACTCGCCCGCGCTGCCGAAGCCCGCGCAGTCGAAGGTGCCCGTCATCGTCGGCGGTCACGGGGCGAAGCGCACTCCGGCCCTCGCCGCGCGCTACGCCGACGAGTTCAACATCCCCTTCGCCTCCGTCGCGGACACGGAGCAGCAGTTCGCCCGGGTGCGCGCGGCGGCCGAGCAGGCCGGGCGCAAGGGCGACGATCTGGTGTACTCCAACGCGCTGGTGGCGTGTGTCGGGCGGACGGACGCTGAGGTGAAGCGCCGCGCGGACGCCATCGGGCGCGATGTCGACGAGCTGAAGGCGAACGGGCTCGCGGGCTCTCCCGCGGAGGTGGTCGAGAAGATCGCCCGGTACCAGGCCGTGGGTTCGCAGCGCATGTACCTCCAGATGCTGGATCTCGACGACCTGGACCACCTGGAGCTGATCGCCTCCGAGGTGATGCCCCGGCTGGTGTAGCTCGCGGCGCCGAGGGCCGTGGTCGACTCCGGCCGCGCCGGCCGACGTGGGCATCTCCTGCGGGGTGAGTGTCCGTCAACTCGGCGCGTGGTGGCGGCCCGTGCCGGTGGACGGGCCGGACCGCGCCTGACACCCCCGCCGTGGGGGGCGCCCCGCCGCGGCACGGCGGTGGGGCGTGAGCCGCCCCTACCCGGCGGCCCGGTCCCGCTCCACCACCGCCTTCTGGTCCCTGACCGCCAGCCGTCGCAGCATCTCCAGGACGCGGTCCCGCGACTCGTCGGCCGCGTCGATGGCCTCCATGCACTGCCAGTACGTGCCCTCGTCGTCCGCCGCGCAGGCGACGGTGACGAGGGCGATGCCGACCTCTCCGAGGAGGGCCCCCAGGCACAGCAGCGACTCCCGGGCGTCCCCCAGCTCGGAGAGCTGGGCGGCGCGCAGTGCCCCGAGGTCGAGGGCGGGCGCGCCGAGGACCCCGCAGCCCCGGCCCGCCAGTTCGGTCAATCCCAGGGCTTCGCCCCGTAGTTCCGGAGGCCCCGACACGGCGAAGCGGCTGCCTATCGCCTGAGCCAGGGCGTGTGCCTGCCACGCCTCCGTCATCACCTCCGGGGTGTCGCCGCTCTCCGCCAGGGCACGCCTGCTCGTCACGATGAGCCGCACCGCGTCCATGCGCTGCCCCCGTCTGTCCCGACGTGCTTTTCGCACGTCCGCCCGAACTCCGTTGTTCACTACCCAGAGTGAGGGTCTGTGGGACGAAAAGCCAGAGGAAGCCCGAAATCTGTGGACACGGAATTGATTGAAGCTGACTCAATGACTTCATAGAGTGACGATGCCGCTGGCCGGCCGGTCCCGTCACCTCTCCCCCGGCGCCGGGAACCTCCGCTCGTTGCGGTCGATCTTGGCATCGAGGGCGGCGAGGGGGTCGATGCCGAGGACCTCGCACAGCTGGAGCAGATACGCGAGGACGTCGGCGACCTCGTCGGTGACACGGTGCGCGCTGTCCGCGTCGTCCATCACCCGGGCCGACTCCTCCGGGGTCAGCCACTGGAAGATCTCGACCAGTTCGGAGGCCTCCACGCTCAGTGCGGCCACCAGGTTCTTGGGGGTGTGGTACTGCTGCCAGTTCCGGGCGGCCGCGAACTCGGCCAGTCTGCGCTGGAGCTTCGCCACGTTCAGGTCGTCCGTCACGGCCAGAGTTCCACCTTCGGTTCGTCCGTTCTCGTCACGACCGAAGGTCTACCACCGAGACGCCGGGCAGCCCGCGGGCCCAGGAGGCGTCGCTCACGGCGCCCACCAGCCGGATGTGCCCGCGCTCGCACATCCGCACCGCCAGCCGCACGAGTTCCTGGGTCTGCCGGGCGTCCAGGCAGTGGTCGAAGCCGTCGGCCAGGACCGTCAGCGACTGGAGTGCCTGCGGGACCTCGCCCGCCTGGTCGACCTCCAGCACGCCGGGCCCGGTGAGCAGCACCAGGGCGAGCGCGAGGTACCGCAGTTCGCCGTCGCCGAGCAGCCCGAGCGGTGTGCGCACGCCGTCGCCGCGGTCGAGGAGTCCGCGGACGGTGCCGTCGCCGAGCGGTTCGGCCGACACGTCCGCGACCGGACCCGAGCATCCGGCCCGTACCGCCGCCACCAGGTGCGCGTAGCGGTGGGCGCACTCCGAACGCGTGCGCCACAGCACCTCGGCGAGGTTCTCGCAGCCGCCCAGGAGCCGGCCCTGGCCTACCGGTGCGGGCGCGCGCATGCGCCGGGGGCTCGGGGCGCAGGCGTACACGGACCGCAGGGCGAGCACCATCTGTTCGGCGGCGGCGAGGACTTGGCGTTCGCCGTCCGTGCGGCCCGCGACGCGCAACGGCAGCAGCGCGGTACCGAGGCGGTCGTCCGGGAGCGGTCCCCTGGTCACCGCGGACGACCCTCCCGTGTGCCAGGCCGCCTGGACGGACCGGCGGCCGGGGTCACGCAGGGCCGTCTCCAGCAGGATCCGCCCGTCCGCCGTCAACCGCTCGCCCACGATGCGCAGTTCGGGCTCGGCCTGCACGGCGACGTCGAGCCGCACCGGACCCTCGGGGCCGTCCACCGTGCAGCCGATGCGGAAGCCGCGTCGCCGCTGGGCGTCCGGCCGGGCCGTCTCGGGCACGCAGGTGACCGGATCGGGGAACACCTCGGCCAGTCCGGCGCCGCCGCCGAGCAGCGCCAACGCCTCGTACGCCCGCAGGGCGACGGTCTTGCCGCTGCCGCTGGGACCGGTGACGAGGGTGAGCGGTCCCAGCGGGAACCGGACCCGGCGGTGGACGGCGAAGGCGGCGAGCCGTAGTTCGGTGATGCCCGGACGGTCGGGGTGGTGGGTGCGCGCCGTCACGACGGCCTCCGGGGATGACACGGTCATATCCGGACCGTAGGCCTCCGCCGGGCTGCGAACCGTTCCGGCCCGGAGACCTTCCCACGATCGGGGGAGCGCGCCGCGGCCTGCCGCGCACACCGCGATCCGCGCCGGCCGGACCCCGGCCCCCGCGGAACGGGCCCGCCACCGCCCTCGCAGGACGAGCCGGTCCGGCACCCGCCCGACTCGCGCGGCTTCCGGACCCGGCCCGGCCCGCGGCCGGCTTCCGGACCCGGCCCGGTTCAGGGTCCTGTTCGCCCCTCAGTCCCGGGGTCACGGGGTCACGGGGTCACGGGGTCACGGGCCCGAGCCGAACCTCGCGCACCCGCCGGACTGCGTACCGGACCCCGCACACCCCGGGCCCCGTACCGGACCCGCCCAACTCCCCTTCAGACGCCGGGAACCCCGGCCCCCTCCATCAGCCCGCGCACCTCGGTCCCCGGCGGTGTCAGCAGGAACACGTTCCGGTCGACCCGGTGCATGCTGCTCGCGAGCCCGAAGACCACACCCGTACTGAAGTCCAGCACCCGCTTGGCGACATCGGTCTCCGCGCCGGTCAGGTCCAGGAGCACCGGAATGCCTGCCATCAGCGTCTCGGCGACCTCGCGGGCGTCCGCGAAGACATTGACCCGCAGCACCACGAAACGGCGCCGGGCCTCGGTCGGGGCGTCGGGGATCGCCCGGTGGCCGACGGCCGACGGCCATGCGTCCCTGCCCCGCAGCGGAACGACCTGGGCGAGCCCCTCCCACTGTTCGTCGGTGACGTCGTGGCTGTTCACCCGTCCACCCCGTCCTGACTCGCACTCAGTATCTGCACCGGGCAATTCTTACGCATGGTCACCCGTTCGGCCCAACAGCGACACGGTCCGCGACGCGGTCGCACGCCCACTCGCTGCGGCAAACTGCGCATAGTCCAGCAATCCCGGCACCCAGTAGAGCGATCGAGGCCTCCCCATGAGTCTGAGCATCCGCAACCAGCTTCCCGGCACCGTCGTCTCCGTCACCGCGGGTGAGGTGATGGCGACGGTGAAGGTCCGTCTCGACGGCGGCCAGGAGATCGTGGCGGCCGTCACCCTGGAAGCCGTCGAGGACCTGGGCCTGACCGCCGGCTCGACGGTGCGGGCCCTCGTCAAGTCGACGGAGGTTTCCCTGGCGACCGGGCCGGTCGACGGCGTGAGCATCCGCAACCAACTGCCCGGCACGATCACGGACGTCGCCACGGGCGGGGCCATGGCACGCGTCAAGGTCGACGTCGCGGGCGGCGAGCTGACCTCGGCCATCACGAAGGACGCGGTCACCGAACTCGGCCTGGTCTCCGGTGCCCGCGTCGTGGCGCTCATCAAGTCCACCGAGGTGTCGCTCTCCAACGCCTGAAGCCCGAGGCGCCCTTGCCCTCCTGGTACGCGCACGCGAGTCTGCCGCTGGCCGCCGGTCTGCTCGCGCTGTTCGTGCTGTTCGTACGGCGGCTCGGGCCGGCGGCGACGGTCCTGCCGTGGTGCGCGTTCCATGTGGCGACCCGTTCGCAGGACGGCTACTACCTGATGATGACGCCCCTGTGGACGGCCGCGGCCGTCACCGCGCCCTCCGGCGCCTTCGCCCCTGACACCCGCCGCACGCCCGATCACCGGAGTCGGACCCGCTGCGGCGCACGGAGGTGCATGCTGGAACTCCCGTTCGGACAGGGGCTGTTGCGTGCGAGCGGCACGCGTCCGCTGCCGAACGGGTGGTGTGGTCGTGATGGTCGTCGTCGCCGAGTGCAGGGGGGTTGTGGGGCGTGAGCGTGGAGGACTTCTCGAAGCGGCCGGGCATCGCGTTCGTCGCGGGCGGTACGGGTGGCATCGGCGCCGCGGTCGTACGGACGCTGGCCGAGCGGGGCAGCGACGTGGCGTTCACGTACCGCGGCCGGCGGGCGGCGGCCGACGCGCTCGCCGAGGAGGTCGGTCGGCCGGGGCGCCGCGCGCTGGCACTGCGCGTCGACCTGAGCGACGAGGCGGCCACGGCGCGGGCCGTGGCGGAGGCCGCGGCCTGCGGGGGGCTGCACACCCTCGTGTACGCGGCGGGTCCGCACGTGCCCATGGTGCATCTGAGCAAGGTCACGCCGAGCCAGTACCGCGCCCAACTCGACGCGGACGCGGGGGCGTTCTTCAATCTCGTGCATCCCGCGCTGCCGCTGCTGCGGGAGAGCCGGGGCAGCATCGTCGCGGTCACCACCGTGGCCACCCGGCGGTTCCCCGTCCGCGACGGGTTGTCGTCCGGCACGAAGGGGGCCGTCGAGGCGGTGGCCCGGGCCCTGGCCGCCGAGGAGGGGCGGTACGGCGTCCGCGTGAACTGCGTCGGCCCCGGCATGCTGACCGACGGCAACGCGGCGCGGCTGATCGGCTCCGGCGAGCTCGACGAAGCCGCGCTGGAGATCACCCGGCGGAACATCCCGCTGCGCCGCTTCGGCGCCGCGACGGACATCGCCGAGGCGGTCGTGTTCCTCGCCTCCGACCGCGCGGGATTCATCACCGGACAGGCGCTGGGCGTCGACGGCGGCTACAGCGTCTAGCCGTATCGCCTCGCCGTGTCGTTCACGCGGCTGATCGGCGGGTGCCCGCCGGGTGCTGTGCGGAACGGCGGTGGTCGCAGGCGCGGAGTCAGCCGGAGCCGGCGAGCTCGAGGCCGCCCGACTCGGGTGGATCGTCGAGGAACTCGACCAGGGCCAGGGCCAGCAGGGCACCCAGCACGATCCAGAGTGTCACGGCGGCGGTGGGGTAGCTCCAGGCGAGCAGTGTGGCGGCCGCGACGGCGACCACGGTCCAGTTCAGCCAGCGCTTGGACCGGTGCACCCAGGTGCCGACGGATCCCGCCTCGAAGCCCGTGGCCTCGCGCACGGCACCGATGCCGGCGGTCCAGGCGAACCGCACCCGGGAGGCGGTCCGGCCGGTCCCGGTCAGCCAGGCCGCGAGCGCCACGACGACGCCGAGGGTGATCAGCATGCGGACCGTGGTCCGCAGGTAGCGCACCAGCGCGTCGTAGACGGCCCCCGCGGCGGGCTGCGAGACCTTCGCCGGCAGTTCGTCGAGATAGAGCGCGCGGCCGATCCAGAGACCCACTCCGAGGACGGCGGCGCCGAGCGCGACGGCGATGGCGACCGCGACGAGGGCCCGGCGTCTGCGCACGGCGGCCAGCACGGCCGCCGCCGCGAGGACCAGCGTCAGCACCGGCAGCCAGAACCCGACGAGTTGCAGCAGCCGGTAGCCCTTCTGGGCCTTGCCGACGGAGTCGGAGGTCAGGACCGTGAAGTCGGTGTGCACCTCGGGGATCTTCGACGCCACCGTCAGGCCCTTGTCGACGAGCGCCTGTTTCACCTGGTCGATGACGGGTGCGAGGTCGATGACCACGGAGTCGTCGGTGAGTTTCACCGCGCCGCCGCCGCTGCCGGTCAGCGCCTTGTCGACGGCGGCGTGAGCCCTTCTGTTCAGGTCCGTCCACAAGGTGGCGAAGGCGTCGCTGTCGACGAACTTCTCGGCGGTGCTGTGCACGAAGCCGGTGAGGCCGGAGGTGAGCGGACCGCTCAGTTTCTCCAGGGCGGCGCTCAGCCGGGGCCGGTCCTCGGGCGCGACGGATTCGAGAAGTGTCTGGAGGTCGATGTGCTGCATCACCGCGTCGGTCACCCGGTCGGCGACGGCTGCCTGGACGTCCGGGTCGGAGGCGAGGGGCTTCATGGTCGCCACGTACCGGTCGGTGTCCGCGACCTCGCTCCTGGCCCAGGCGGCCACCGCGCTGAGCGGCGTGAGCACGAAGGTCAGGAGGATCAGCAGACCGGCGACGAGCGAGCGCAGCCGGTGCCGGGAGGCGGTGGGTCCGCCCTGGCGCTCCAGCTCCGCGACCCTGGCCCGCAGGTCGGCGAGTTCCGTACCGCCGTCCGCGCCCGTGGCGCCTTTGGCCCCGCGGTCTTCGGAACTGGCCATGGATGCTCCTTGCGTGGGGTCGGGGGCCGGTGCGGCACGAAGCCGTCCGTCCGGCCCGCCGCGGGCCGCCCGTCAGCCCGTCGTGGGGCCGGGCTTGTGGACGGCGAGGGCCCAGATCACGAAGCAGTCGATGGCGATCACGACGAGGGACCAGACCGGCGCGTACGGCAGGAACATGAACTGGAAGATGATGCTCAGCGAGGCGAGCAGGATGCCGGTCAGGCGTGCCCAGTCGGCGTCCTTGAGGATGCCCCAGCCGACGACGATCGCGACGGCGCCGAGGACCACCAGGATCCAGCCCCAGCCGGTGAGGTTGATCCGGTACACGTAACCGTTCACGCGCGTGTACACGGTGTCCTCGACGATCGCGGAGATGCCCTGGAGGACGTGGAGGACGCCGTTCACGCACAGGAGGACACCCGCGAAGACGGTGCCGCCGGCCGCCCAGGCGTCGCGGGTCCGGTGCGAGGACCCCGCAGCCGGCGCGCCCGGCGCCGGCTGTCCCTGGTCTCCCCAGAGGGGCGCTTCGCCGCCCCCGGCGGAACCGGTGGAGGGGGCTGCGGCGCCGGTGGCGTGCGGGGTGTCCGACGGCTGCGAGGCGTCCTGGCTCATGTGCGACCCCTTGTGTGGTGTCGGCGTGCGGTGCCGGCCGGGCCCGCCCGTGCGGCGAGCACCGAGTCGAGTTCGAGCCTCGGCCCCGGCCCGTCGCTCCGCCACATGGGTTCGGCCGTTCGGGTGACGACCGCGCCGGCGTCGGCGGGCCCGTGCACGGCGGCGGCCCGGCCCGCGCGGCGGACCGCGTCGCCGGTCCCGTGCCGGAGTCCGTACGGGGCCCCCGAGGCGGGCTTTTCATGCTAGATACGACATATGGCGCAGTCGCCCCTTCCGTTCCGCGACAGCCGTGCGCCCCGCCGCACCCGGGGCACGCGGACCGGGTGCGCACACCCGGGCGCCGTACCGCGGCGGGCGCCCGGCCGCCGACGCTGCGCCCCGGAACCGACGCACCGCACGCGGTACGCGCCGATCCGTTCACGCCGGTCCGGGCGGGGCCCGCGGCGGTGTGGTGCCCGATGAGCCGCGCCGCACCCCGCCGGCCCGCCGGGCCCTCGCCCGAACGGTCGCTGCTGGCATCGGCGCTCGGCGACCCCGGCCGGCTGCCGGAGATCCTGGCGGCCTTCGCGGTCGCGCGGCACGGGCACGCGGCGGCCGACTCGGTGGCCCGGCTGCGTCACGACCACCCCGGGGCGAGCACCCCGGAACTGCGGGCCCAGGTGATCACGCGGGGCCATCGCGCGGTCGTCGCGGAGGGGGCGATGGTGGGCGGCCCGTTCCTCGTGCTGGTGCCCTTCGCGTTCTGCGCGGCGCTGCTGCGACAGGGACGCACGGTTCTGGAGCTGGCCGCGCTCGACGGTCACGACCCCACGACGAGCGCCCGCGTGGCCGAACTCCTCGCCCTGCAGGGCGTGTACGAGGACACCCCGCGGGCGCAGGAGGCACTCGCGGGGATCGCCCGCGCCGAACCCCTCCCCTCTCTGAAGCGCTGGCCGGCCATGTGGCGGCTCACCGTGCGGATGGCCTATCTGCTGGGTCTGGTCACGACCGGCGACGACACCGCGGGGGTGGGACGGGTGCGCAGGATCGCCGTCCAGACGGGCCGTTGGACACTGGTCGTCGCGGTCTTCCTGGTGGGCCTGGTGGCACCGCTCGTCTGGCTCCCCTACCTGGCGTACGTCTACCGGCGTTCCGACAACCGCCTGATGGAACGGGCCCTCGCCCAGTACGGCGCGGTCAGCGCACCCGCCCCGCGCCGCCGGATCGCCGGTATCGAGCCCGAGATGCTGTCCGCGGGACTGCGCGCGTGCGTCTCGCTGCTCGTGCCGCTCGCCCTGGTCACCCTGGCCGTCGTGGCGGACCTGCGCATCGCCGGGAGCAGATGGCCGGTGCTGGCGATCGCCCTGGCGGTCGCGTCGTTCCTGGCCGGCGGTCTGTGGCTGTGGCGGCGCCACCGCAGGCGCACCGGGCGGGCGTGACGGCGAGGCCGGGCTCCGCGCCGCCCGGCACCCCTGCGGCGCGGCGGTACGGCGACGGCGGGCGCCCGGGCCGGTCGACGTCCGGCGCCCGGGTCACACGGCCTCCCGTACGGCGTCGAACGCCTCCCGCAGCAGGGTGCCGAAGTCGTCGACGGAACGCCGTTCGGGCCCCGCGGCGTCCTCCGACACGTGCGCGAGCAGGGCGCTGCGGATGACGGCGACCGACACGCGGGCCAGCACGGCGGCCCTGCGCGCGCGCCGGTCGTCCGGCTCGTCGGGGTGCTGCTCGGCCAGGCGCACGACGAGCGCGTCGGCGATGCCGTCCTCGAAGTCGGTGAGGACGTGGGTACGCCGGGCGCCGGTGGGCAGGGCGCGCGGTGGTGTGCCGACGAACAGGATGGCCAGGCCCTCGTCGAGCGCACCGGCCGCCTCGACGAGGCCGTTGAGGACGGCGGTGAGCGGGGGTTCGCCGGCCGGGCGCCGCGGGATCTCCCGTCGCAGCAGGGGTACGAGGTCGAGGACCTCGGCGAAGACCAGGTCCTCCTTGGAGGGGAAGTAGCGGAAGAAGGTGCGCTCGGTGACGCCGGCCGCCGAGGCGATGTCCTTGACGGTCGTCTCCTGGTAGCCGCGTTCGGCGAACATGCGCGCCGCCGTCTGGAGCAGGGTCCGCCGCGTCGCGGCCTTCTTCCGGTCCCGCAGCCCTGGTTCGCGCTCGCCCCAGTCGTTCACCTGGTCATCCTGTCACGCCACGGGTGCGGCGCCGGGCCCCCGTTCAGCAAAGTGTCAGTCCTGACACTTTGTGTATCGTGTCAGTCATGACACTTTTTGGTGGGCGGCTGCCTCTGCGCGCCCTGACACGCCGGACCCCGGGGCGTCGCGGCCCGGGACACCCCGCCGCGGGACGCACCGTCACGAGACGCCGCAGGGCGGTCGCCGCGCTCACGGTCCTCGCCCTCGGCGGTGCCGCGGTGACGGCGGAGGCCGTGGTCCGGCACCGGGTCGGCGACCGTTTCGCGACCGCGGCGGCGGAACGGCTGGGCACGGTCCCCGACGTCGGCCTGGGCGGCACTCCCGTACTGATGCAGCTGTCCCGGGGCGCGTTCCCGGACGTCGAGCTCACGGCCGACGGTGTGACCGCCCGGCGGATGACCGGACTCGGCGTCGACGTCCATCTGCGGGACGTACGGCGGGCCGCGGGAACGGTCACCGTCGGTTCGAGCACCGCGGACGTCACCGTCGGCGCCGACCGGCTCGGCGGCGACGAGCTGAGACGGATGAACGGGGTGGTCGTCCCCGACCCGGGAACCAGACGGCTCCTCGTCCGTCTCGGCCGCACGGGCGCGCTCACCGTCCCCGTCACCCCGTCACTGGACGGCACGACCGTCCGCGTCACGCCCGCCCGGCCGACGTTCGACGGCGCTCCCCTCCCCGACGCGCTGTCCGCGAGGATCACCGGCAAGGTGCGGCGCACCGTCGAACTGACCGGCCTCCCGATGGACATGAAGCCGCAGAAGCTCACGGTCACCGACGACGGGCTGCGCCTCAGCCTGCGCGGCGGCCGCGCCGCCCTCGACGTCTGACCCCGTCGGCGCGCCTCCGGACGCACGGGACCGCACCACCGTCCCCCGCCACCCCCGCCCCCGCACCGATCGGCGCCCGCCCGAGCCGCGCGGGACCGCGTCCATCCCCACCGCCCCCGATCTCCGCCCCCGTCGGCACCGGCACCGGACGCGCGGGACCGTACCGGCCCCCGCCGCACCGCCCCGGCCGACGCCCGAGAAACCCCTCCCCGAACGTGCCGCTCGCCCCCGCAAGTCCCCCTTCAAGGAGTGGTTCTCCCATGGCTTCCCTGCTTCACCGGCTCGGCCGCGGCGCCTTCCGGCATCGCCGTGCCGTGCTGGCCGGCTGGCTCGTCGTGCTCGCCACGGCCGTCGCCTGCGTGGCCGGCTTCGGCGGCACCACGAACGACGAGTTCACCATCCCGGGCTCCGAGTCGCAGAGCGCGATGGACGCCCTCAGGACCGAACTGCCCTCGGCGGCCGGCACCAGCGCCCAGATCGTCTTCGTCGCCCCCGAGGGCCACGAGATCACCGAGCCCTCGTACGCGCGGGCCGTCGGCGCGACCATGGCACAGGCCGGGAAGGCGCCGCAGGTCACCCACGTCACCGACCCGATGACCGCGGGCCTCGTCTCCCGCGACCGCACGACCGCCCTCGGGCAGGTGCGCTACGACGTGACGAAGGCCCAACTGGCCGGGGACAGCCTCACCGCCCTGGAGAGGACCACCCGGCCGGCCGAGGACGCCGGACTCACCGTGGACGTCGGCGGGTCCGCGTACGGCAGCGACAAGAGCACCGGTCACTCCAAGGAGGCGACGGGGATGCTGTTCGCGCTCGTCGTGCTGACGGTGACCTTCGGCTCGCTGTTCGCCGCCGGCATGCCGCTGCTGACGGCGGTGACCGGCGTCGCCGTCACCTTGCTCGGCCTCCAGGCGCTGACCGGCGTGCTGACCGTCTCCGGCACCGCGCCCTCGCTCGCGTCGATGCTCGGTCTCGCCGTCGGCATCGACTACGCGTTGTTCATCGTGTCCCGCCACCGCTCCCAACTGGCGTCCGGCACGGACCCCGAGGAGTCCGCGGCCACCGCGACCGCGACGGCGGGCGGCGCGGTCGTCTTCGCCGGGCTCACGGTGGTCATCGCGCTGTGCGGGCTGGCCGTGGTCCGCATCCCGTTCCTGACCGTGATGGGCCTGGGCGGTGCCGCCGCCGTGCTGATCGCGGTGGCCGTCGCGCTCACACTGCTGCCCGCCCTGATGGGCTTCGCCGGTGACCGGCTGCGTCCCCGGCCCGGTTCGCGGACCGCCCGCCGGGAGCGCGCCGCCCACGACGGCGGGCGGAACGGACGGCCGAACCTCGGCGAACGGTGGGGCCGGCTGGCGATCCGCCGCCCGCTGCTGACCCTGGCCGCCGTGCTCGTCGCACTGCTCGCCCTGGCCGTCCCGGCACGGGATCTGCACCTCGCCCTGCCCGACAACGGATCGGCGCCCGCGGGCAGCACCGAGCGCAGGACGTACGACATCGTCTCGAAGGAGTTCGGCCCCGGGTTCAACGGGCCGCTGCTGATCCTCGCCGACACCTCGCACACCGCGGACCCCCGGCAGGCCACGGCCGCGCTCTGCGAGGAACTCAAGGCCATGGAGGGCGTCGCCACCGTCGGCGCGCCCCAGCGCGTCGACCACGGTGACGCGGCGGTCGTCCAGGTGGTGCCGCGGACCGGGCCCGCCGACGAGCGGACCAGGGAGCTCGTCGAGCACATCAGGGACCGGTCGGCCGACTGGCAGCGCTCGTCGGGCACCCGGGTGCGGGTGACCGGGAGCACCGCGGTCGGCATCGACGTCTCCGACCGGCTCGCCGACTCGCTGGTGCCCTTCGCCCTGGTCGTCGTGGGCCTGTCGCTGCTGCTGTTGCTGCTGCTCTTCCGCTCCTTGGTCGTCCCGCTCAAGGCTGGCCTCGGCTTCCTGCTCTCGGTGGCCGCGACGTTCGGAGCGGTCGTCGCCGTCTTCCAGTGGGGCCTGCTCGCCGACCTGCTGGGCGTGGCGCGGACCGGGCCGGTGGTGAGCATCCTGCCGATCCTGGTGATGGCGGTGCTGTTCGGACTCGCCATGGACTACGAGGTGTTCATGGTCAGCCGGATGCGCGAGGCGTACGTGCACGGAGCCGGGCCCCGGGACGCGATCCTGGCCGGCTCACGGCACGCCTCGCGGGTGGTCACCGGCGCCGCCCTGATCATGTTCGCGGTCTTCGCGAGCTTCGTGCCGGGGAGCAGCACCATGCTGAGGCCCATCGCGTTCGCGCTGGCCTTCGGTGTCCTCGTCGACGCGTTCGTCGTCCGCATGACCCTCGTACCCGCCGCTCTCGCCCTCGTCGGCCGGGCCGCCTGGTGGCTGCCGACGTGGCTGGCGCGGCTGCTGCCGGAGGTGGACATCGAGGGCGAGCGCCTGCGCACGGCGGGCGCGGGGACGTCCGACGCCGGCACGGCCCGGGAGGAGGTACCGGCCGGCGCCCCGGACGAACGCACCCTGCCGCCGGGTGTGCAGGGCGGCTAGGGGCGTCGGCGGACGGGCTCCCGGCAGCGGCCTCTAGTACTCCAGCAGGTCCTTGATGGAAGCACACGCGGCGGTCCAGATCGGCAGGTGTGCGAGGGCGATAGTGCTGTTGGCACATCGGGTGGGCGTGCACCGATCGATGAGAGGGACTTGATGCCCGTCCGGGGTGACGCCGTCCTCGGGCCCCGTGCCACGGCGTGTGCCGGAAGTGCTCTGGTGCGCTGACCGAGAAGGTTCGCCGGCTTGGTGCATAGAGGTGTTGGACTTCGTCGTCGCGGCGGTACCTCTGAGGGCGGCCGCGGACCTTCCGATCCTGGCCGCCC
Organism: Streptomyces siamensis; assembly: GCF_039543605.1. Classification (NCBI taxonomy): domain Bacteria; kingdom Bacillati; phylum Actinomycetota; class Actinomycetes; order Kitasatosporales; family Streptomycetaceae; genus Streptomyces; species Streptomyces siamensis. The sequence continues at coordinate 30,241 of NZ_BAABKB010000029.1, forward strand.
TCAGAGGTACCGCCGCCACTTCCCGGCCACCGCAACTGCCCCGTGGCCGCCTTCCGGCTACGGCCGCTGCTTGGCCTTGTCGACGATGGCCCAGCTGTCGAGGTAGGAGAGCTGGGTGAGCTCGATCCTGTGCTTGCTCATGACCAAGGCGCGCGCGTCACGGAAGCCGAGGAACGCGTAGGTCTTCGGGTCGAAGATGAAGTAGCCGCCGAAGGACGCCGACCCGTCCGCAAGCGTCGGGTCGTCATAGGCGATGGCCACGCCGGTACGGCCCTTCGCGTCCTTCTGGTTCGGCACCACCTTCACCCCGGGGATCATGCCGAGCGCCTCGTATGCTGCCGGGCGCAGCCCCTCAGGCATCACCGGGACCAGCTTGAGCAGCCCGGCAAGCTGGAAGTGGACCATCGACCACGTCTGGTCGGCGATCCCGCTGAGCGAGTCGTCCTTGTCGCTGGGCTTCCTGTGGGCGAGCGTAAGGATCAGTTTCTTGGGGTCGGTCGGAAGCTTCTTCAGCGTCCCCCAGTCCTGGGGCGGCCACACGGTCTCGTTCTTTTTCGATGGCTGAGACCACCAGCCCTTCCCGATCTCCATGATCCAGGAAGGCTTCGAGTTGTCCACCGACCTCCAGTCCTCGTCGGTGTAGGTCTTGGTGGCGCCGGTCTTCTCGTTGGTCTCCCTGATGATCTCCTTGGTGTAGATGAACTGGTCATCTCTCGGGCTGGCCGCCTGCTCGTGCCGGCGAGCGTAGGTGGCCGCACCGTCGAGCACGGTCTGCACGCTCAGGTTCTGCATGACCGGGGAACTGGCCGCCGGCGGTGCCGCTGTCTTCCCATCGCCGCTGTCGTCGCCCTGTCCGGTGACCAGAACACCGCCGACGACCGCGGCCGCGACCGCGCCGGTCAGGGCGATGCGCAGGACGGGGCGGCGGTGGCGTACCGCCGGGGCGGGTCCGTTTTCCGCGTTCATCGTGGAGAGCAGTCGTGCGCGCACTCGTCCCCGGGTGGCGTCGTCGAGCGGGGGAGTCCCCGCGTCGTACTCCCTCAGTTCTCGCAGTTCTTCGATGTCACGCATGGGCGTCTGCCTCTCGGAAAGCTGTCGGATCGGAACCGCCCAGTGCTTGGCGCAACCTGCTGCGAGCCCGGTTCAGCCGGGATCTGACGGTGCCGATCGGCACCCCGAGGGCTTGGCCCGCTTCCTGGTAGTCGAGGTCGCCCCAGGCCACCAGCAGCACGACGTCCCGGTGCCGGGCGGACAGCTTGGCCAGCGCTGCTGCCAGTTCCTGGTGCACTGCTGCGGCGCCGACCGCGGCGACCGCGCGGTCCGCGACCGGCTCCTCGTGCTGCACAGGCGCCGGAACCTTCGCGAGCGCCTTGAAACGGCGTGCTTCGGCCCTGCGGTGCCGGCTCATGAGGTTGGTCGCGATGCCGAACAGCCATGGGCGGGCGTCAGCACGGCTGAGGTCGTAGGTATGGCGCCGCTGGAAGGCGGTCGCGAACGTCTCGGCCATCAGATCCTCCGCCGTCTCGGGACCGATCCGCCTGGCCACGTAACGGTGCACGGCGTCGGCGTACCGGTCGAAGAGCGCGGCGAACTGTTCGGGCTCGTCCCGGGACCGCGCGATCACACGGGCGTCGCTGTCCTCGCGATCCTCCTCGCAGGTGCGGACGCCCGGGGTCTCAACGGCCATCGGGGCTCCTTTCGTTCATTCGAACGCCTTGAAGGCTTGGGCTTGTGCGAGTTTCACGTGTCCTTCGCCGGTGGGCCACATCGAGTTCCATTCCGGCGACAGCAGAGCCGGGGCTCTCCCGCCCATCGGGCCCGCCAGGTGTCCGACGTCCGACCGGGGCCCCGTTCCGGACGGAGTCGCGAGCCGGTGCAGGTATGCGGCCACGACAGCAGGTTGGCTCGATGAGCGTGCGGGGGCGGGTTGTCGACGGGGCGGACCGGTCGAGCCGAAGGCTGCGCTCCGGCCCGGCGGCGGCGGGTACCGAATCGGCTCGGCGGCTGACTTCGGAAGCTGAGTCGCTGCGCGATCGGCAGCGGAACTTGCCCCCTTGCACGGGCGCGGGTCAGCGGTCCTGTCCGTGCTGACGCTGAGTCCCGGAATGATTTCCGTGCTTCCCGTGCTGCTGGTGGAAGACTGCGAGGACTCATGGCCCGGGAGCCGGAGCCACCTTCTCGAACACTTGCCACAGAAGGTCTGTGAACGCTGCTTGACATGGATATCAAGCAGCTTTCACAGACCTGTGCTGCCATGTGACCCGTGGGTGATGCCGGCGGTTGTGGCCGGATTGCCGGTCAGGGACGCAGGTGGGCCAGGAGTTCTGCGCCGGTGGGGTATTCCTGCTCCTGAGGAAGCAGTCGGGTGGCTGACTCCAGTTCGCGGTCCCTGACGAGTGCGTGGATCTCGTGGGCGAGCGGGGTCACGTCGCTGATGGACACGATCCACTCGTTCGCGTACCGCGTCGACGCCTCGCCCGAGAGCCCCAGTTGCAGCGAGCGGTGCGGCAGGGGGCGCAGGTGCAGATCGCGTTCGGGATCCCACTGGACACGGGCCGGTGCGCGTTTGAGGTCGCGCTGCCAAGCGTCACGATCGGGATGCAGTCCGCGNGATCCATGTCAAGGCGCGTTCACAGACCTTTTGCTGGCTGGCATCACACATCCCTGGCCGCACACGAGGCCGACGCCAAATCCTGGACGTACGTCGTAGCCTTTGCCTCGTGACCAGCGAGAACCAGCAGACTGACGATCTGACGCCTGATGAACTGCCCCATCACCAGTCGTTGTTGGAGGGCACGGCTTGGGCCTCACTCGGCACCGCGAGAGGGAACGGCGGATTTCTGTCGGCCGCGCTGCCTCGCCTTCTCGATGCCGACCCGACGATTCAGATCAGGGCCATCAGCGAGCTGGAGCCGGTATGTCATCAGAACAGCTTCTACGAAGCCACGCTCCCCGTGGCGCTGTACGTGGCCGCGATCCTCGCCCACCCCGCGACGGCGGCCGTCGGGGCAGGCCGTCGGGCTGACTCGGAAAGAGACGGTCCGGTGAGGGCGGCCCTGCTGGACTGGCTTGGATCACTCGCCTACGACGCCTACAACGAGTGCCTTGCCGCCGCCGAGCGTCACTTCGATGGTGACGACCTCGACGACTATCCAGAAGTGCGTGTCTTTCTGGACCACCGCCCCACGTTCTACCGTGCCGTTTCAGCTTTCCTGGGCCACGAAGACACTGCTGTTCGTGAGGCCGCGGTCGTCGCCGCCATCCCCTTGATCGAGCATCCCGCCCTCATTGGCCACAGAGACGAACTTGGACGCCGCATCCATCGCCTCCTCGCTACAAGTACCAACCGCTACAACCGCAAGCGCTGTCTGGACGCACTCAAGAACTGGGGCTACGACATCGCTGCCCTGGAGAGTCCCGCTGACGTTGCCGCACGCGTTCGCTACGTCCGTGACGTCTGGACTGGTGGCTGTACGGAGGAACCCCCGTTCTGACGTCGGACGCCACATGGCCAGTACGGACGGCTGCCTGCTGCCAGCGTGCTCCGTCACGACTATCAGCGGTCGAAAATTAGGTGGTCGCCTGAGCCGGTCGGGCCCACGCTGTACGCCATGGAACAACCGCACCGCAGGATCCGCGCGCTCCACACGGCGTCCACGATCACCGTCTACCAGGCGTACCGCCCGGAGATCGGCGGACCCGCCGCCCGCAAGGGCCGTTTTCCCGCCGCGTGGAAGCCTGACCGCATGACGTGGATAAAACCCAGTTTCATGTGGATGATGTACCGCTCCGGCTGGGGCACGAAGGAGGGTCAGGAAACCGTCCTCGCCGTCGAGATCACTCGCGACGGCTTCGACTGGGCGCTGCGTCATTCCTGCCTGTCGAGTTACGTGCGCGGACTGCATCCCGATCGTGACGCTTGGCAGCGCGACCTCAAACGCGCACCGGCCCGTGTCCAGTGGGATCCCGAACGCGATCTGCACCTGCGCCCCCTGCCGCACCGCTCGCTGCAACTGGGGCTCTCGGGCGAGGCGTCGACGCGGTACGCGGACGAGTGGATCGTGTCCATCAGCGATGTGACCCCGCTCGCCCACGAGATCCACGCACTCGTCAGGGACCGCGAACTGGACTCGGCCACCCGACTGCTCCCCCAGGAACAGCCGTACCCCGCCAGCGAAGAGCTCCTGGCCCACCTGAGTTCCTGACCGGCAACCTGGGCACAACCGCCGGCACCACCCACGGGTCACACGGCGGCAAAGGTCTGCGAACGCTGCTTGATGATCCACGTCATCCGGTCAGGCTTCCACGCGGCGGGGAAACGGCCCTTGCGGGCGGCGGGTCCGCCGATCTCCGGGCGGTACGCCTGGTAGACGGTGATCGTGGACGCCGTGTGGAGCGCGCGGATCCTGCGGTGCGGTTCTTCCATGGCGTACAGCGTGGGCTCGGCCGGCTCAGGTGACCACCGATTTTCGACCTGTTGCCCGATCCGGCGGAGCACGCCGGCCGCGGGCGGCAGGCAGTTGGCCGCGCGCGCCAAGTAGCGTCCGGCATCAGGATCGACGTGCTGCCGGTCGGCCGGCTTGCGGAGCAGTGGCTCGCGCTCGGCGTCCCGCCGATGGAGATCGACCGCGTGGAGGAGTATCAGGAGCACTGGGGAGGCCTCGTGCTACCCCGGACCCGGCCCCTGGCCGTTCTGGCCGACCGCGCGCACTCCTCACGCGCCATCCGCAGTCACCTGCGGCGTCGGGGCATCCGCGCGGTCATCCCGCGGCCCTCGGACCAAGTCGGACACCGCCTGCGGCGGGGTCGCTCCGGTGGCCGCCCGCCCGCCTTCGACAGTGAGGCGTGCAAGCAACGGAACACGGTCGAGCGGTGCATCAACCGCCTCAAGCAGTGGCGCGGCCTGGCCACGCGAACCGACAAGCTCGCGATCGCCTACCAGGCCGCGCTTCACCTCGCGGGCATCCTCATCCGGACCCGACGCTGACCAAAGAGACAGAACCTAGAGGCCGACATCGCGGCTGCGGATGTCGTCCAGGGACTCGCGGCGTACGAGGAGTCGGGCGTGACCCGCGTGGACGGCGGCGACGGGCGGACGGCCGACCATGTTGTACCCGGAGGCCATGGACAGGTGGTAGGCGCCCGCGACGGGCACCGCGAGCAGGTCGCCGGGGCGTACGTCGGCGGGCAGCGCGACGTCGGCGGCGAGGACGTCGCCGGCCTCGCAGTGCCGTCCGACCACGGTCACCGGGGCGGGGGCCGCGGCGCTGTGCCGGCCGATCAGGCGCGGCGCGTACGGCACCCCGTACAGCGCGGGCCGCGGGTTGTCGCTCATGCCGCCGTCCACGGCCACGAAGGTGTGCTCGCCGGTGTGTTTGACGGACAGCACGTGGTAGACGGCGACCCCGGCCGGTCCCACGACTGCCCGGCCCGGTTCGATGATCAGGCGGGGCACGGGCAGTCCGGCCGCGGCGCACCCCGCGGTCAGTTCGGCGCGCACCTGCCGCGCCAGCGCGGTGAGGTCGAGAGCCGGTTCGCCGGGGCGGTAGGCGATGCCGTGCCCGCCGCCCAGGTCGAGTTCGGGCAGCACGATTCCGTGCTGCCCGTGCAGCCGGGCCATCAGCCCCACCAGCCGGCGCACGGCCGCGAGATACGGCTTGACGGTGGTGATCTGCGAGCCCAAGTGGCAGTGCAGCCCGGTGAGTTCGAGCCGGGGCTGGTCGAGTATGCGGGCGATGGCGTGCTGGGCGTAGCCGTCGCGGAGGGACATGCCGAACTTCTGGTCCTCGGTACCCGTGCGGATCTTGTCGTGGCCGCCGGCGCTGACGCCCGGCACCACGCGGACCATCACCTTCTGGCGGCGGCCGGGGCCGACCGCCGCGGCGAGCCGGGCGATCTCCGACGGACTGTCGATCACGATGCGGCCCACGCCGAGGCGCAGGGCCAGCTCCAGGTCGCGGGGCGACTTGGCGTTGCCGTGCAGCAGGATGCGTTCGGCGGGGAAGCCGGTGGTGACGGCGAGTTCCAGTTCGCCGGCGGAGCAGACGTCGAGGCCGAGCCCCTCCTCGCCGACCCAGTGGACCATGGCCCGGCACAGGAACGCCTTGGCCGCGTAGAGGACTTCGGCGTCGGGGAAGGCGTGGCGGTAGGTGCGGCAGCGCTCGCGCACCTCGCTCTCGTCCAGGACGTAGACGGGTGTGCCGAATCGGTCGGCGATCTCGGCGAGCGGTACGCCGCCCACCGCCAGGTCGCCCGCACGGGGCTCGGTGGTGGAGGCGGGCCACACCGACAGCTCGTCGGCCGGGGTGTGCAGGGCGGGTTCGTGCACGGTGGTCATCGTGGTGGCCTCCTCAGCCGATCCGTACGGCGGCGGCCGTGGCCGGTTCGGGAAGGGTTGGACGAAGCGGGGCGGGGGCCGGGGCGCAGAACTGCGGGTCCACCGTGACGGTGGTGACGCCGAGCGGGGCGGTCAGTGCGCGCAGCGCGGGTTCGGCGAGCCTGATCCACGCCTGGCCGGGGCCGAGTGTCGCGGTGAGCCTGTGCGCGGAGGTGAAGCCGACGGCCGTACGGTCGCCCAGGGGGGTACGGAACAGCCGGGCGGCGCATCCCGAGGGGCCCGGCCGGACCGGGACGAACAGGGGGCCGGCCGGGAACCGATCGCAGGGTTCGGGGTCTTCGCCGCTCAGAGGTTGTGACATGGGATGCCTCCTGGAGGATCCGGGGTGGTTCTGATGTGGAGCCTGAGCGCCCCGGCCGCGAGGACGCGGGCCGGGGCTCACCGATGACGTTATGCCCGTCTTCCCCGGCTTCCGGGTGTTCCCTGACGGGATGCTGACGGCGATCCGGCCAACGCTGACGGGACGCTGACGGCACCCCGCGCGCGGCCCGCCCGCGCCGTCAGAGCCGTGCCAAGAAGTGCTGTCCTGGCTGTTCGGGGCATCCGACCAGGAGTGTGATGGAGGGGGATCCGACGAGAACCGCCCGCGCGTGACCGCGCGGGCGGGTGAGGAACGGTGACGTGATGTCCGAGCCCGACGCGCCCCCTGTCGCCCGTGTCGTGGTCGGGGTGAGCGGCTCGCTGGGGAGTCTCACCGCGCTGTGCCGGGCCGCCGGCGAGGCGCGGCGGCGGGGCGCCGAACTGTGGCCGGTTCTGGCCTGGGAACCGCCTGGCGGGGACCTGGGGGCCCGGCGGGTGCCGGCCGCCTCCCCGAGTGTCCAGGACTGGCAGCGGCTGGCCCGGGAGCGGCTGGTCACCGCGCTCGACGAGGTGTTCGGCGGCGGGCCGGACGTCACCCTGCGCGCGCTCGTCGCCCGGGGAGCCCCCGGGCCGGCGCTGGTGGAGATCGCCGACCACGAGGACGACCTCCTCGTGGTCGGCGCGGGACGGCGCGGCATGCTGCACCGCGCCCTGTGCTCCTCGGTCGGCCGCTACTGCCTCGCCCATGCCGGCTGCGCGGTGCTGGCGGTGCCGCCGTCCCCGCTGGAGGCCGAGTTCGCGGCCGTCCACCGCCGCAATCTGTGGCGGTTGCGCCTGGACACCCGGGAGCTGGGGGTGGAGTCCGGGGCGGCTCAGCCGCCGACCGAGTAGGAGTGCGCTCCGGCGCCCGCCAGGGCTCCGCCGTCCACGATCAGGTATTCGTCCCGGATCGGCCGCCCGGCGAACCAGGATTCGAGGATCTCCCGGGTGCCCGCCGCGTACCGGGCCTGGGCCGAGAGCGAGGAGCCGGAGATGTGCGGGGTCATGCCGTGGTGCGGCATCGTGCGCCAGGGGTGGTCGGCGGGGGCGGGCTGCGGGAACCACACGTCGCCCGCGTATCCGGCCAGTTGCCCGCCGCGCAGCGCCCGTTCGACGGCGTCCCGGTCGACGATCCGGGCCCGTGCCGTGTTGACGAGGTAGGCGCCGCGCTTCATCGTGGCGATCAGCTCGTCCCCGAACAGGCCCTCCGTCTCGGGGTGCAGAGGTGCGTTGACCGTCACGACGTCGCAGTGCGGCACCATGGCGGCGGCGCTCTCGTGGAAGGTCAGCCCCAGCTCCTCCTCGACTCCCTTCGTCGTCCGGGTGCAGGCGGGCGCCCGCCGGGACGGCACCCTCACCGCGCTGCGCCTGCGGGTCGTCGCCGACACCGGGGCGTACGGCAATCACGGGCCGGCGGTGATGTTCCACAGCGTCGGCGAGTCGATGGCCGTCTACCGCGCCCCGCACAAGAAGGTCGACGCCTACTCGGTCTACACGCACACCGTTCCCGCCGGCGCCTTCCGCGGCTACGGCCTGGGCCAGGTGATGTTCGCGGTCGAGTCGGCGTTCGACGAGCTCGCCCGCCGACTCGGCCTGGACCCGCTGGAGTTCAAGGCACGCAACATCATCGGTCCGGGCGAGCCGATGGTCACTCCGGGAGGCGAGGAGGAGGACCTCCACATCGCCAGCTACGGCCTCGACCAGTGCCTGGCCGTCGTGCGCCGCGCCCAGGCACAACCGCCGGGCGAGCCCGTGCCGCAGGGCTGGCTGGTGGGCGAGGGGGCGGCGCTCTCGATGATCGCGACGGGTCCGCCGGGCGGCCACATCGCGGACGCGCGGGCGGCCCTGCTCCCGGACGGCACCTTCGATCTCGCCGTCGGCACCGCGGAGTTCGGCAACGGCACCACGACCGTGCACCGCCAGATCGCGGCGGGCGAACTGGCCACGACCGTCGACCGGATCGCCGTACGGCAGTCCGACACGGACGTCGTACGCCACGACACCGGCGCCTTCGCCTCGACCGGCACGGTGGTGGCGGGCAAGGCCACCCTGCGCGCCTCCCGCGCCCTGGCGGACCAGTTGCTCGACTTCGCCGCCGCCCATCTGCGCGTCCCGCGCGCCGACTGCCGGCTCGCGGAGGAGGCGGTGCTGCACTCCGGGGGACGCCTGCCGCTCAAGGAACTCCACGACGCGGCCCGCGCGGTCGGCGTGGAGCTCGGCGCCGACGGGCACTTCGGGGGCACCCCGCGCTCCGTCGCCTTCAACGCCCAGTGGTTCCGGGTTGCCGTCGACCCCGGCACCGGCGAGATCCGCATCCTGCGCAGCGTGCACGCCGCCGACGCGGGCAAGGTGATGAACCCGATGCAGTGCCGCGGCCAGGTCGAGGGCGGCGTGGCCCAGGCACTCGGTGCCACGCTCTTCGAGCACGTACGTCTCGACGCGACGGGCGCGGTCGACACGGCCGCGTTCCGCCGCTACCGGCTCCCCCAGTACGCCGACGTGCCCCGCACCGAGGTCCACTTCATGGAGACGTCCGACGCCATCGGCCCGCTGGGTGCCAAGTCGATGAGCGAGAGCCCCTTCAACCCGGTCGCGCCGGCCTTCGCCAACGCCCTGCGCGACGCCACGGGTGTCCGCTTCACCGAACTGCCGCTCACCCGGGACCGGGTGTGGCGGGCCTTGCGGGACGCCGGGGTGACGGACGGCCCGCCCGGCCGGGGAACGGGATGAGTCCGGCGGCCGGCGCGGGCCCCGGATCCGCGCCCCGCGGGTCAGCCGGACTGCCGGGGCAGGCGCACCACCTGGACGAAGAAGTCGTCGATCTGACGGACGGCGGCGATGAACTGGTCCAGGTCGACCGGCTTGGTGACGTAGGCGTTGGCGTGGAGCTTGTAGCTGCGCAGGATGTCCTCCTCGGCCGCGGAGGTGGTGAGCACCACGACCGGGATGTGCGACAGCGCCGGATCGGACTTGATCTTCTCCAGGACCTGCCGGCCGTCGTACTTGGGCAGGTTGAGGTCGAGCAGGATCAGATCGGGCTGCGGCACGTCGGTGTGCGCCCCACGCCGGTAGAGGAAGTCGAGCGCCTCCTCGCCGTCCCGCACGACGTGCAGGGTGTTGCCGATCTTGTTGTCCTCGAACGCCTCCCGGGTCATCAGTTCGTCGCCCGGGTCGTCCTCGACGAGCAGGACGTCGATGGGGGTGGCTGCGGGGGTGGTCATGTCAGGCTCTTCTCCTCGGTGCCGGCCTTGCCGCCGGTGTCGGTACGGTCGTCCGCGTCGGTGCGCGTGCCGTCCGTCGTCTCGGTGCGCGTGCCCTCGCCGGTGTCGGTGCGCGTGTCGTCGCCCCTGGCGGTGGGCGTGCCCTCGCCCGCGTCGGTGCGCGTGGTGTCCGCCCCGCCGGCGCCGTCGGCCGCGTCGGCCCGGTCGCCCTCCGCCGTGTCGGCGACGGACGGGAAGGTGAAGCAGAAGCGGGCGCCGTCGGTGTACGTGGTGTCCAACCAGATGCGGCCGCCGTGGTACTCGACGATCTTCTTGCACAGCGCCAGGCCTATGCCCGTGCCCCCGTAGGCGTCACGGCTGTGCAGCCGCTGGAAGATCACGAAGACCTTCTCCGCGAACTCCTCCGATATGCCGATGCCGTTGTCGCTCACGGACAGCCGCCAGGCGTCGGAGTCCTCCGGATCGCGCTCGCAGGTGACGCGGATGTGCGGCGTGCGGTCGGGGTGACGGAACTTGACGGCGTTGCCGACGAGGTTCTGCCAGAGCATGGCCAGCAGCGTCGGATCCCCGATGATCCGGGGCAGTTCGTCCGGGCGGTCGACGACCGCGCCGGTGTCGGCGACGACGCTGTCCAGGTTGGTCAGTGCCTTGGAGAGCAGCTGGTCCAGATCGGCGGGCAGCCGGGCGTCGTTGACGCGGCCCACGCGGGAGAAGGTGAGCAGGTCGTTGATGAGGACCTGCATCCGCTTGGCGCCGTCGACCGCGAAGTCGATGTACTGCCGGGCGCGGTCGTCCAGCTGGTCGCCGTACCGCTTCTCCAGCAACTGGCAGAAGGAGGCGACCTTCCGCAGCGGCTCCTGGAGATCGTGCGAGGCCACGTAGGCGAACTGCTCCAGCTCGGCGTTGGAGCGGCGCAGCTCCACGGCCTGGGCGTCCAGGTCGGCGGCCTGCCGGGCCAGGGCGTCCTGCTGCTCGCGGGAGGCGTCGAGCGCGAAGACGATCCGCTGCCGCATGTCCTCCACGTCCCGCGCGACCGCGGTGACGTCCACCGGACCGCCGCCGGTGATGACATGCCCGAACTCGCCCCGCGCGACCCGGCGGGTGGCGGTGCGCAGGTCCTCCAGCGGACGCGCCACGAGCAGGCGTACGAGGACCGTCAGCGCCACGCCGGTCAGCAGGAACGCCACGACCATGCCGATCAGCACGGCGTCGCGCACCTTCCGGGCGTGGTCCAGCCGGTCCTGGCCGTCCTGGACCGCCTTCTTGAGAGAGGTGTTCTGCGCGGCCAGCACCGAACGGATGCGGTCGAAGTCCTTCTTGCCGCGCTCCGCGGTCGCCCGGTCGATCGTGCGCGGTTCACCCTGCGTCACACCGGCCACCAGGGGGTCGGCGTAGGTGCGCCGCCAGTCAGCCGTCCGCCGCTCGACCGCCTCCAGGTTCCCGAGGAGGTCGGAACGGTCACCGATGAGCTCGCGGATCCGGGCGGCAGCGCGCCGCTCGTCCTTCTGTCCCTGGGTGTAAGGGGCCAGGAACTGCCGGTCGGCCGCGATGGCGTAACCGCGCACACCCGTCTCCTGGTTGAACAGGGCGGACTGCAGCCGGTACGCCTCCGTCTGGGCCGGCTCGACGTGCTGGAGCATCTCGTCGGTGACCGAGGCCGTCCGCTGAAGCATCGCGGCGCCCACCGCCGTCCCCACGACCACGAGCAGCGCCATCAGCGCCAGCACCAGCCGGAACCAGCCCTGCACGGTCAGCCGGCGTCCGGCCCACGGCTCGGCGGTCATCCTGGGTATCCCGTCCTCGGACTCACTGTTCTCTCTCACGCTCTTCACCGGCCTCAGTCCCAGCGCAGCCAGAGCACGGCGACGTCGTCGTCCAGCCCGCCCTGCCCCTCGGCCAGGCCCTCGGCCCGTTCGATGAGCCCGTCGACGAACGCGGCCGGGGCCAGGGGGACCAGCTCGCGTGCGACGGCCAGCAGTCCCTCCTCCCCCAGCCGTTCCGTGCCCCGGCCGACGCGCCCCTCGAACAGGCCGTCGGTGAACAGGACGAGCGCCGCGCCCTCGGGGACCGAGAGCTCCTCCACCCGCCAGCGCGCCCCGCCGGGCACGATGCCCAGCGCCGGCCCGCCCAGGACCTCCACCCACTCGACGGCGCCGTCCCCGCACAGCAGCGCACCCGGGTGTCCCGCCCGTACCATCCGGACCCGGCGCTCGCCGGGTGTGGCGGTGAGGACGACCAAGGTGGCGAAGACGCCCGCCTTGGCCCGCTCGGCCATCAGGATCTCCTCCAGCCGGGCCACCTGGTCGGCGCCGGTGACGCCGCTGAGCACCAGGGTGCGCCACGCGATGCGCAGGGCCACCCCCAGGGCCGCCTCGTCGGGTCCGTGGCCGGAGACGTCTCCGATCATCGCGTGCACGGTGCCGTCGGCGCCCTGCACGATGTCGTAGAAGTCGCCGCCGAGCAGCGCGTGCGCGCGGCCGGGGCGGTAGCGGGTGACGACGTCGACGCCGTCGCCGCGCAGCAGCGGCCGCGGCAGCAGTCCCCGCTCCAGGCGGGCGTTCTCCTGCGCCTGCATCTGGCTCGCCTGCAACGCCACCGCGTCCTGCTCGCCGTGCTTGCGCTGGATCGCGTAGCGGACCGCCCGCCCGAACAGCTCCGGCTCGACACGGCCCTTGACCAGGTAGTCCTGGGCGCCCGCCGCCACCGCGGCCAGTCCGGTGCCCTCCTCGGCGAGGCCGGTCAGCACCACGACGGCGACCTGTTCCGCGCGGTCGCGCACCCGGGACACCGCCTCCAGGCCCTGGGCGTCCGGGAGGTGCAGGTCCAGCAGGACGCAGTCCGGCAGTTCGGTCGCGAGCACGTCGCATGCCTCGGCCATCGAACGCACCCACCGCAGACGCATCTTGAGCGCGCTGTCGGCCACCAGTTCCTCGACGAGCAGGGCGTCGCCGGGGTCGTCCTCGACCAGCAGGACCGACGGCTCCTGGTCCCCCCATGCCGCGGCTCGATCGAGCGCGGGCGAAACCACGCCGGCAGCCCCGGGCTGCGACATCTTCATGAAAGCCCCCCACCCACCACCTTCCGTCCACACCGGGACGGACAACTCAGCGAGCATACTCAGGCGCGCGCGAGGGGCGCAGGGGGGCGGGGCGGTGCGGGACGGGCGGGGACGAGGACCCCGGTGTCCGGCTCCGCGTCACCCGGGGCGAGCAGATCCCACGGCTCCGCCCGACCGGGCCGACACCCCGTCGGCCCGCGCCCGCGCCGACCGGCGTCGGCGCGGCTCAGCGCCCCTTGTCCACCGGCTCCAGAATCGCCACGCACTCCACGTGATGCGTCATCGGGAACAGATCGAACGCCCGCAGCGTCCGCACCTTGTAGCCGCCGTCGCGGAAGTACGCCAGGTCGCGGGCGAGGGCCGCCGGGTCGCAGGCGACGTAGGCGATGCGGCGGGCGCCCAGGGACGACAGGTGCTCGACCGTCTTCTTGCCGGCGCCGGCGCGGGGCGGGTCGAGGACGATCAGGTCGACCTCGGTGATACCGGTGCGCGGGAGGACCGACTCGACCTTGCCCTGTTCGATGCGGACCCGGTCGAAGGCGGCGACGTTGTGCCGGGCGTCCTCGACCGCTCGCTTGCCCGACTCGATACCGAGGACAGCGCCCGTGTCGCCGAGACGGTCCGCGAGCGCGCCCGCGAAGAGACCGACACCGCAGTACAGGTCGAGCGCCATCTCACCCTTGCGCGGCAGCAGTCCCTGCATGACGGCCTTGACCAGGGTGTCGGCCGCCATCGGGTGGACCTGCCAGAAGCCGCCGCTGCCGACACGGTAGGTACGGCCGTCGGCGCGCTCGCGCACGAACGCGCGGCCGTGGACACGGTGGATGCCGCCGTCCTTCTCCTCGACGCGCATCACGGAGACGGGCTTGTCGAGTTCCACGAGGGGCAGGCGGGCCCCGGGCCGGGGTTCCAGGATCACCATGCGGTCCTGGGATCCGGTCGCGGCGATCGCGTCGACCGAGGCCATGCCGGACCAGTCACGCTCCTCGATGCCGAGTTCGCTGACACCGGGCGCCGCGATCATGCAGTGCTCGATCGGCTCGACCTCGTGCGAGCGGTGGCGGCGCAGCCCGGCATTGCCGTCGGCGTCCACGGCGTACTGGACACGCGTACGCCAGGCCGGCACCTGGCCCGCGGGCAGCTTGTCGCCCTCGGCGGGCATCACCGTGCCGTCCCAGCCGGCCTCCTCGGGCGTGAGGCCCGCGAGCCGCTGGAGCTGCTCGGCGATGACCTCGCCCTTGAGGCGGCGCTGGGCGCCCGGCTTGGCGTGCTGCCAGTCGCAGCCGCCGCAGCGGCCGGGGCCGGCGTAGGGGCAGGGCGCCTCGACGCGGTCCTTCGACGCCTCCAGGACCTGTACGGCGTCGGCGCGCAGGAAACGCGCGCCTTCCTCGCCCTCCGTGACCCGGGCGACGACCCGCTCGCCGGGCAGGGCGTGCCGGACGAAGAGGACCTGGCCCTCGCTGGTGCGGGCGATGCAGTGCCCGCCGTGGGCGACCGGGCCGATCTCGACCTCGTACTCGGCCCCCACCATCGACTTCTTCGGTTCTGCCTGCATGGCGGGGTGACTCCAGTTGAGAAATGGGGGAACGGCCGGACAACAGCCCACCAGTCTACGTGGACGTCGTCCGGCCGTTCACCACGAGGCGGCCGTGCCGGGCCCTGTCCGGCCGTTCCCGGCGGGCGACGCCGGGAACGGCCGGACAGGCCTCAGCCCTTCGTCTGGGAGGACTCCTTGGTCCGCTCCTCCGCCGGACCGCGGCGCACCGCACCCGGCGCGTTCCAGTCCTGCCGCTTGCGGGCGCGCTGCTTGGCCGCCTCGGAGGACACCAGCTGGTAGGGCACGGACGTCACCATGACGCCCGGGGTGAACAGCAGGCGGCCCTTGAGGCGCAGGGCGCTCTGGTTGTGCAGCAGGTGCTCGTACCAGTGGCCGACCACGTACTCGGGGATGATCACGGACACCGCGTCGCGCGGGGACTCCTTGCGCAGCCCCTTCACGTACTCGATGATCGGCCGCGTGATCTCGCGGTACGGCGAGTCGAGGACCTTCAGCGGTACGTCGATGCCGCGCCGCTCCCACTCCTCGCGCAGGGCCTTGGTCTCGGCCGGGTCGACGTTGACGCTGAGCGCTTCGAGGGTGTCGGAGCGCAGCAGCTTGGCGTAGGCGAGGGCACGCAGCGTCGGGCGGTGGATCTTGGAGATCAGGACGACGGAGTGGACGCGGGAGGGGCGGACACTGTCGTCGGAGGGGCCCTCGGGGGCGGCGATCTCCTCGGCCACCCGGTCGTAGTGCCGGCGGATCGCGCTCATCGTCGCGTAGAAGATCACCATGCCGAGCAGGGCGACCCAGGCGCCGTGCGTGAACTTGGTGACCAGGACGACGACCAGGACCAGGCCGGTGAAGAAGGCGCCGAAGGCGTTGATGGCCCGGGAGCGGACCATGTGACGCCGCTTGGCCTGGTCCTTCTCGGTGGCCAGGTGGCGGTTCCAGTGGCGGACCATGCCGGTCTGGCTGAGGGTGAACGAGACGAAGACGCCGACGATGTAGAGCTGGATGAGGCGGGTCGAGTCCGCCCCGTAGATGACGACCAGCAGGGTCGCGGCGCCCGCGAGGAGCACGATGCCGTTGGAGAAGGCGAGGCGGTCACCGCGGGTGTGCAGCTGACGCGGGAGGTAGCGGTCCTGGGCGAGGATCGAGCCGAGCAGCGGGAAGCCGTTGTAGGCGGTGTTGGCGGCCAGGAACAGGACCAGCGCGGTGGCGGCGGCCAGCACGATGAACAGGAAGCTGCCCTTGCCGAAGACGGCCTCGGCGACCTGCGAGATCACCGGGTTCTGGACGTAGCCGGAGCCGACCGGGGCGCCGTTGTGGATCAGGTCGTCGGCCGGGTTCTCGGCCATCCGGACCTTGGTCGACATGGCCAGCGCGATGATGCCGCAGAACATGGTGACGGCGAGCAGGCCCATCAACGCGAGGGTGTTCGCGGCGTTCTTCGACTTGGGCTTGCGGAAGGCCGGGACGCCGTTGGAGATCGCCTCGACGCCGGTGAGCGCGGCACAGCCGGAGGAGAAGGCGCGCAGCAGCAGGAAGACGAGGGCGAAGCCCGCGAGCCCCTGGTGCTCGGCCTTGATGTGGTAGTCGGCGGTCGGCGCGCGCATGGTGTCGTCGAGGACGAGCCCGCGGAAGGCGCCCCACGCGATCATGATGAAGACGCCCGCCACGAAGACGTACGTCGGGATCGCGAAGAGCTTGCCGGACTCCTTGACGCCGCGCAGGTTCATCAGCGTGAGGAGCACGATGACGGCGACCGCGCACGCCACCTTGTGCTCGACGACGAAGGGGATCGCGGAGCCGAGGTTCTCGATGCCGGAGGCGATGGAGACGGCGACGGTCAGGACGTAGTCGACGAGCAGGGCGCTGGCGACGGTCAGTCCCGCCTTGGGACCGAGGTTGGTGTTGGCGACCTCGTAGTCGCCGCCGCCGCTCGGGTACGCGTGCACGTTCTGCCGGTAGGAGGCGACCACCGTGAACATCAGCACGACGACCGCGACGGCGATCCAGGGGCTGAAGTGGTAGGCCGACACACCCGCGATGGACAGGACCAGCAGCACTTCCCCGGGCGCGTACGCGACGGAGGAGAGCGGGTCGGAGGCGAACACGGGAAGGGCGATGCGCTTCGGCAGGAGCGTTTCTCCGAGCCGATCACTGCGCAGTGCGCGCCCGATCAGAATCCGTTTGGGCACGTCGGTCAGTTTGGACACAACAGAGAAGCGTAAGGGTTCGAACACGGGGCCGCCCACCCGCCGCCCCGCTTCGGCACAGCATCTGCTCTCCGAGTGAAAACGGGGACCTGTCCGGCTGCGGATTCCGTGGCCGGACGGATCCACGTGTCTATATGACAAAACCCCGCCCTTGCCCCTGCCGTGGAGGATCCATGCATGTGACCGCGGAGCTGATCGGAGCCGCCGTCGCCCTCGTCGGCCTCGGAATCCTGACCCTGGTGAGTGTCCGCAGCATCACACGCCGCTGATCTCCCTTTCCTCGGCCGCCACCCAGAACCCGCAGGCGAACGTGCACAGGGGTGCCCCGGACGGACCGCGCGTGTGTAGCTTGGGCGGCGGTCTGAGACCCTGTTCACCCTGAGCCGTAACCATCAGATTCGGAAGGACGGTCGTGCACATCGTCATCATGGGCTGCGGAAGAGTGGGCTCCGCTCTTGCCCAGACCCTGGAGCAACAGGGGCACACGGTCGCCGTCATCGACCAGGACCCCACCGCCTTCCGACGACTGGGCTCCGGGTTCGGCGGCCGTCGTGTCACCGGAGTCGGCTTCGACCAGGACACCCTGCGCGAAGCGGGCATCGAGGAGGCCGGCGCGTTCGCCGCGGTCTCCAGCGGTGACAACTCGAACATCATCGCCGCCCGGGTGGCCCGCGAGATGTTCGGCATCGAGAACGTGGCCGCCCGCATCTACGACCCGCGCCGCGCCGAGGTCTACCAGCGCCTCGGCATCCCGACCGTCGCCACCGTCCGCTGGACGGCCGACCAGATGCTGCGCCGGCTGCTGCCCTCGGGCGCCGAGCCGCTGTGGCGCGACCCCACCGGCGGGGTGCAGCTCGCCGAGGTGCACACCTCCTCCGGCTGGGTCGGCCACAAGATCAGCCGCCTCCAGGACGAGACGGGCGTGCGCGTCGCCTTCCTCACCCGGCTGGGCGAGGCGATCCTGCCCTCCTCGCAGACCGTGCTGCAGGAAGGCGACCTGGTGCACGTCATGATGCGCTCCGACGAGGTGGACAAGGTCGAGGCGGCGTTCGCCAAGGGTCCTGAAGAGGAGGCCGGTCACTGATGAGGGTCGCCATTGCCGGTGCCGGCGCCGTGGGCCGCTCGATCGCGGGCGAGCTCCTGGAGAACGGCCACGAGATCCTGCTGATCGACAAGGCGCCGACCGCCATCTCGGTCGAGCGCGTGCCGCAGGCGGAGTGGCTGCTCGCCGACGCCTGCGAGATCACCTCCCTGGACGAGGCCGCGCTCCAGCGCTGCAACGTGGTCATCGCGGCCACCGGTGACGACAAGGTCAACCTCGTCGTCTCCCTGCTCGCGAAGACCGAGTACGGGGTCCCGCGGGTCGTGGCCCGCGTGAACAACCCGAAGAACGAGTGGCTCTTCAACGAGGCCTGGGGCGTCGACGTCGCCGTCTCCACCCCGCGCCTGATGTCGGCCCTCGTCGAGGAGGCCGTCAGCGTCGGCGACCTGGTGCGCCTGCTGCGCTTCAGTCACGGCGACGCCAACCTCGTCGAGCTGACCCTGCCGCCGGAGTCCGCGCTCGCGGGCACCACGGTGGGCGACGTCGAGTGGCCGCAGGACACCTCGCTGGTGACCATCATCCGCGGCACCCGCGTCCTCACCCCCTCCCAGGAGGACTCCCTGGAGGCGGGCGACGAACTCCTCTTCGTGGCCGCGCAGGCCCGCGAGGAGCAGCTGGAGGACCTGCTGTCGGTGCGCCGCGAGGACGCGACCGAGTAGACGGTCCTGAGCGTGTACGACGACGGGGCGCCCGGAGATCTCCGGGCGCCCCGTCGTCGTAGGCGGGCTGTCGGCTGCGGATGCGGGCCGTCGTCGGGGGCCGTCGCCTGTGGATCGTCACGGACCGTCGCCTGCGCGCGATCCCGTCGCCCAAGCTGCCGTCGAGGCTGTCCGAGCTGCCGTCCGCGCCGTCCCGCGGACCCGGCGCCCGTCCCCTCGCGAAGACCGCGCGCTTGAGCCTCGGGGCCCGGCGAGCGTGGCGGGGGCCGGCCCGGCCGCGGGGAGTGCCGTCCCGCGGCAAGGGTGGGCTACGTCTCCCGGCGGTGGCGGGCGGGTGCCGAGTCGCCGTGCTCCGCCGCGAGGGCGGCCTTGCGCTCCTTCTCGGCCTTCTCCTCCGCCTCCATCTCGGCGAAGACGTCGATCGGCGGGGGCGCCTTCGCGAGGAAGACCCAGGTGAGCCAGACGGCGAGGAGGAACGGCGGGATCTTCAGGGCGATGAGGACCCAGCCGAACTGGGTGGTGTCGGCCCACCAGTAGAGCGGGAAGAGCACCGCGCACTTGGCGAGCAGGATCAGGCCCCAGGCCCAACTGGCCTTGGCGTACGCCTTCTTGCGGCCGGGGTTGCGGGTGCGCCAGGAGAGGTTCTCCTTGAACACCGGTCCCAGGATCAGGCCGATCAGCGGGACGCCGGCGAGGGTCGTCACGATGTAGGCGATGGCCAGACCGAGCGTGTAGAGCATGCCCGGCAGGTAGAAGTCCTTCGCGTTGCCCGTCATCATCGCGAAGACCACGCCGAACGCGACGCCGAACACCCCGCTGAAGGCGTGCTTGACGGTGTCCCGCATGACGAGGCGGACCACCACGAGCAGCAGGGACACGCCGAGGGCGGCGATCGCCGACCAGTGCAGGTCCTTGTTGATCGTGAAGATGGTGACGAAGAGCAGGCCGGGCACGACCGTCTCGACCATGCCCCGCACGCCGCCGAACGCATCGAAGAGCGCGGCCTCGGTCACGGCCCTGGAGTCCTGCTGGGCGTCTTCGGTCGGCTTGTCGAGCGACGTCACCGGCTACTCCCGTCCGAGCGGTCTGAGTTCGTACTTCGGGTTGAACAGCACCCTACGGCCCCGGCTCATCGAAATCCGGCCCGATGCGATCAACTTGCGTCCCGGCTCGATCCCGACGATGGAGCGCCGGCCGAGCCAGACCACGTCCAGGGCGGCCGATCCGTCGAACAGCTCGGCCTCCAGGGCCGGGACACCGGCCCGCGGGCGCAGAGTGACCGTGCGCAACGTACCAGTAACCGTGACGATCTGGCGGTCGTGGCAGTCACCGATGCGGGTGCACCCGGTGGTCTCGGTGTCCTCCCGCAGCTCCTCGGACTCCAGGTCCTCCTGGGACGAGGAGAGCCGGTCTATCATCCGCCGGAACCGGCCCGCCGGCTTTTCGGAACGAGGAACAGCACTCATACCGAAAGCGTACCGGGGGCCGCCGACCCGTACGTACCCCCGGCACCATCGTGCGAACTCGCGTGCGACTCATCGCTCGAACCGGTAGCCCATCCCCGGCTCCGTGATGAAGTGCCGCGGATGCGAGGGGTCCACCTCCAGCTTGCGGCGCAGCTGGGCCATGTAGACGCGGAGGTAGTTGGTCTCCGTGCCGTACGACGGTCCCCACACCTCCTGGAGCAGCTGCTTCTGCCCGACGAGGCGGCCCGTGTTGCGCACCAGGACCTCCAGAAGGTGCCACTCGGTGGGCGTCAGGCGGACGTCGCGGCCGTCGCGGTTGACCTTCTTGGCGGCCAGGTCGACGGTGAAGTCGTCGGTCTCGACGATCACGTCGTCCTCGCCGCCCCCGGTGGGCTCCGCCCGGCGCACCGCGGCCCGCAGCCGCGCCAGCAGCTCGTCCATGCCGAAGGGCTTGGTGACGTAGTCGTCGGCGCCCGCGTCGAGCGCCTCGACCTTCTCGTCGGAGGAGTGCCTGGCGGAGAGCACCAGGATCGGGACCCGGGTCCAGCCGCGCAGCCCCCTGATCACCTCCACGCCGTCCATGTCGGGCAGCCCCAGGTCGAGCACGACGACGTCGGGGTGGCGGGCGGCGGCGAGCTGGAGGGCGGTCGCGCCGTCGGGCGCCGCGTCGACCTCGTACTTGCGTGCCCTGAGGTTGATCACCAGGGCCCGGGTGATCTGCGGCTCGTCGTCGACCACGAGGACCCTCGTGGGGGTCCGCGGGTCGCCCCCGGTCGAGCTCAGCATGGGACCTGCCTTTCTGCGCCTGATGGTGTGGTGGCCAGGTCGGGGCGGCGGTCCACCGCCCGCAGCGTGAGCACCATGGTGAGTCCGCCGCCGGGGGTGTCCTCGGCGTTCAGGGTGCCGGCCATCGCCTCGGCGAAGCCGCGGGCGACAGCGAGGCCGAGGCCCACGCCGGCGCCGCGCGGGGCGTCGCCGTAGCGCTGGAACGGCGCGAAGATGCGGTCCTTGGCCTCGTCGGGGACGCCCGGTCCGCGGTCGACGACCCGCACCTCCACCCGGTCGGCGATGGCGCTCGCGGACACCAGGACGCGTTCGTCGGCAGGGCTGTACTTGACAGCGTTCTCGACGAGGTTGGCGACGGCGCGCTCCAGCAGTCCGGCGTCGACGGCGACCATCGGCAGGCTCTCCGGGATCTCCAGCTCCACGCTGTCCTCCGGGACCCCGCCGAGGGCCATCGGCACCACCTCGTCGAGGTCGATCTCGCGGATCAGCGGGGTGACCGTGCCGGTCTGCAGGCGGGACATGTCCAGCAGGTTGCCGACCAGGTGGTCGAGGCGGTCGGCGCCGTCCTCGATGCCTTCGAGGAGCTCCGCCCGGTCCTCCTCGGACCATTCGACGTCCTCGGAGCGCAGCGAGGAGACCGCGGCCTTGATCCCGGCCAGCGGGGTCCGCAGGTCGTGGCTGACGGCCGCCAGCAGCGCGGTGCGGATGCGGTTGCCCTCGGCCAGCTCCTTGGCCTGGGCCGCCTCGTGCTGGAGCCGCTGGCGGTCCAGGACCACCGCGGCTTGCGCCGCGAACGCGGCGAGCACCCGGCGGTCCGAGGCCGGCAGGACGCGTCCGGACAGGGCCAGCGCCATGTGGTCGCCGACCGGCATGTCCACGTCCGCGTCCTCGGGACGGGCGGAGGACTCGGGTCCCACGCTGCCCGCGCAGGTCCACGGGTCGACGTCGCTCTCCCGCTCCAGCAGGGCGACCGACTCCATCGAGAAGGTCTCCCGGACCCGCTCGAGGAGGGCCTCCAGGCTCGTCTCGCCACGGAGCACACTGCCCGCGAGGAAGGACAGGATCTCCGACTCGGCCCGCAGCCGGGCCGCCTGGTGCGTGCGGCGGGCCGCCAGGTCCACGACCGACGCCACCGAGACGGCGACACCGACGAAGATCGCGATGGCGACGATGTTCTTGGGGTCCGCGATGGTCAGCCGGTGCAGGGGCGGCGTGTAGTAGTAGTTCAGCAGGAGGGTGCCGAAGGCCGCGGAGGCCAGTGCCGGGTAGAGGCCGCCGAGGAGCGCCGCCGCGACGGTCACCGTCAGGAACAGCAGCATGTCGTTGGCGAGGCCGAGGTCCATGGTGTTCAGCAGCAGGGCGAGGACGACCGGTCCGAGCACGCCGACCAGCCAGCCCCAGATGATCCGGGAGCGACCGAGCCGTGCCCCGCGCGCCACCGGCAGGCCGCGCCCCTTGGCGACCTCTTCGTGGGTGACGATGTGGACGTCCAGGTCGGGGCCGGACTCGCGGGCGACGGTGGTGCCGACCCCCGGCCCGAAGACGTACTGCCAGGTCTTGCGGCGGGAGGAGCCGAGCACGATCTGGGTGGCGTTGACGCCCCGCGCGAAGTCCAGGAGCGAGGCGGGGATGTCGTCGCCGACGACGTGGTGGAAGGTACCGCCGAGGTCCTCGACGAGGGTGCGCTGGACGGCCAGTTCCTTGGGCGAGGCGGAGGTCAGTCCGTCGCTGCGCGCGATGTAGACGGCCATCACCTCGCCGCCCGCGCCCTTCTCCGCGAGCCGGGCCGCGCGCCGGATCAGCGTGCGCCCCTCCGGTCCGCCGGTCAGGCCCACCACGATGCGCTCCCGCGATCCCCAGATCTTGGAGACCCGGTGCTCGCTGCGGTATTCGGTGAGGTATTCGTCGACCCGGTCGGCGACCCAGAGCAGGGCGAGCTCGCGCAGGGCGGTGAGGTTGCCGGGCCGGAAGTAGTTGGACAGGGCGGCGTCGACCTTGTCGGACTTGTAGATGTTGCCGTGCGCCATCCGCCGCCGCAGCGCCTGTGGCGACATGTCGACGAGCTCGATCTGGTCCGCCCTGCGCACCACCTCGTCCGGCACGGTCTCCCGCTGTCGTACGCCCGTTATGGACTCCACGACGTCGCCGAGTGACTCCAGGTGCTGGATGTTGACCGTCGAGACGACGTCGATGCCGGCCGCGAGCAGTTCCTCGACGTCCTGCCACCGCTTGTCGTTGCGCGAGCCGGGCACATTGGTGTGGGCGAGTTCGTCCACCAGGGCGACGGCCGGGGCGCGCTCCAGGACGGCGTCCACGTCCATCTCGGTGAAGACGGAGCCGCGGTGCTCCAGTTCCCTGCGCGGCACCTGCTCCAGGCCGTGCAGCATCACCTCGGTGCGCGGCCGGTCGTGGTGCTCCACGAAGGCGACCACGCAGTCGGTACCGCGTTCGACGCGCCGGTGCGCCTCGGAGAGCATGGCGTACGTCTTGCCGACGCCCGGTGCCGCACCGAGGTAGATCCGAAGCTTGCCGCGTGCCATGAGCCCTATTGTCTTCCTGTCACTGCCGTGTACGCAGCGTCGACCTTACGGCCATGAATTCCGGCAAAGGGGGCGTCGGGGCAGACGGGGGGCGTCTTTGACGCAACTCTGACGCGGCGGCGCAGGTACGGACACGGGTCGCGCGTTCGGCACGCCCGGCCGGGCGGACGGCCTCAGGCGGCACGGGCCGCCCGGGACGTTCAGGCGGAGGCCTCCCTCGGCTGCTGCCGGGGCAGCACGGAGCCGGTGCGCCGGGCCGCGCTCTGAGCCGGCATCGGCCCGGCCTCGGCCGGCACGAGCTCCTGGAGCGCGGGGTCGGCCGTCACCAGCCACGCCAGCATCTGCCTCAGCCGCAGCCGCCGGGGCGCCTCCGTCGCCGGATCGGTGATCAGTTCGGCCAGCCAGGTCACCGCGATCTCGGTCACGCCCGCGGCCTGGAGGTCCAGCAGCAGCTGGAGCTCACCGCTCTGCGGCGCGGAGGGGAAGCCCAGGACGTGCCGCCACAGGGTGAGCGCCGCGTCGCGTTCGCCGAGGGCGGCCAGCTCCCGGGCCAGCGTCCGCCGCTGCCCCCAGTAGAGACGCCGGTGCGTCATGGCGGTCTCCAGCACCCACGGCACCACGGCGTGGCCCTCGTTGCCCAGCAGGACCTGCAGTCCGCGCAGCACGTCGGACACGTCCGCCGAGGGGAGGTCGACGAGTTCCCGGGCGAACCGTCCCACCACCACGTCCGTCGTACGGTCCTCGAAGCGCGGCAGGGCGTCCAGCACTCCGTTGAGCCAGTTGGAGTCCTCGCCCAGTTTCGGATGGGCCGACCAGATCCGTTCGAGCCCGACGACGGCGTCGTGCCCGCCGGTCTTGAGCAGCACCCGCGCGGCATCCGCGTAGCTGTCCCGTCGTACGTTGGGCGTGCCCAGGGCGAGCTCGGCCATCTCCCCCGCCCGGTCGAGCGCACCGGCGTCGAAGAGGGCCTTCGCGGCGGGCGGGCGGTCGTACGAGGACAGCAGCCGGCCCCCGTCGAGGCGCTGCATGATCTGGTCGGCCCCCTCGACGCCGACCGCGGCCAGCCAGGTGGCGACGGTGTCCCCGGTCCCGTACACGCCCCAGCGTTCCTCACCGAAGACGTCGCGCGCCCAGTCGGCCGTGGTGCCGTCCGCAGTGAAAGGGGCGATCGTGCGGAGCAGCATGGCCGGGTGCCAGTAGTAGTGGCCGAGATCGGCGCTGCTGCGTTCGAACGCCGCGATGATCGCCTCGGTGGCCTCCGTGCCGCGGGCCTTGACCCACATCTCGGCCGCCCATTCGAGTGCGTTCAGCGGAACGGAGTCCACGCCGAGCATCTTGTGGGCGATCCGTGCGGCGGCCGCCTCGGCGCCGAGCTTGTCGAGGGTCTTGCCCACGGCCCATCGTCGGGCCTGCGCGGTGTCGGGCAGGGCGAGCGCCAGCCGCTCCGCCTCGGCCACCGCGCGGTCCGGCGCCGACGTCAGCCATGCCTCGACGGCACGCTCGGTCTCGGGTCCGTACGCCGTCGGTTCCCGCAGGACGCGCAGGGCCAGCTCCTCCGCGTCCTGCGCCCGCCCCAGGGTGGCGAGCGCCTCGGCTGCGAGGGACATCTCCCAGGCATTGGCGTCCGGCTTGTCGACCATCTGCCAGGCCCGCTCGCGCACCGCTTCCCGGGCGCCCTCGCCCAGAGTGCAGGCGATCCGGGCAGCCCGGCCGAGCAGCCCGTACACGCCGCTGAGCACGAGGCCCAGCAGCTCCTGAGTGATCTCGGCGCTCCCGGCCTTCGCGTACGCCTCGACGGCGTAGAACCGCACACCGGCCTCGAGGAACTCGCTGCGGGCCATGCCTTCCAGGCGGTCCAGCACCCCGGGCTGTCCCCCGAGCGCCCCCAGCACCTGGGCGGCCCGTTCCCGGTACTCCTCGTCGACCGCGCCCCGGGCCACGCCCTCCAGACGGCCGAAGGTCTCTTCCCGGTCCGCCGCGCCGAAGGCGACGCCCTCGGCCGCCAGCAGTCCGGCGAGCAGCGGCCTCTCATGGCCTCCGACGGCCCCGACGCGCAGTTGTTCGGCGAGCCGGCCCGCGTCGCAGTCCTCGCGTTCGCCCCAGAGGCAGAGGACGAACATGGCCAAGGTGCGCTCGTCGTCCTTGAAGGCGCGCAGGATCCACTCCTCGGCCTCGGAGAACGCGGGATCGAGCTGCTGCACGTAGGAACGGGCGGCGAAGTACTCGGCGAAGGAGTGGTGCAGGAAGCGGTAGTCGTCCTCGT
Organism: Streptomyces siamensis; assembly: GCF_039543605.1. Classification (NCBI taxonomy): domain Bacteria; kingdom Bacillati; phylum Actinomycetota; class Actinomycetes; order Kitasatosporales; family Streptomycetaceae; genus Streptomyces; species Streptomyces siamensis. Next base: position 55,831 of record NZ_BAABKB010000029.1, read on the forward strand.
CGCGGACGAGCAGGCCGGTGCCCTGCAGGAACTCCCGCGCGTCGGCCTCCCAGTCCGTCTCGGCCCATCCCTCGCACAGCCGCGGCCGGAACCATTCCAGGGCCGCCTCCAGCAGCGACGACTCGCCTTCCAGACGGCATGTGCCGAGCACGCCGAGGACTTGCCGCTTGTGCTGGTTGAACCACAGGTGCAGCTCGCGCCGCCCGGGATCGTCGCGGTAGCGGCGCATCAGCCCCTGGCGCACGGCACCCTCACTGCCCGCTCCTCGCGTCAGCAGGTGCTCGAAGAACCGCTGGTAGAGGCTGAGTCTGCTGGTCGGCAGCGGATGGGTCGGCGCCGCAGTCGCCGTGACAGCGGCGATGGTGGCGAGCAGCGGGTTGCGGACCAGGTCGCTCAGCCGGCCGTCCTCGGTCTCGCCGAGGAAGCGGTCGGCCGCGGTTCGTGCCTGTTCCTTGTCCTGGTGTTGTGCCGCGAACCACTTCGCCGCGAAGTCGCGCAGTTCGTCCGTGCCGAACGGCTCCATGCGGTACTCACCGATCAGCGCTCCCCGCAGCGGCGCCAGCTCGGGATCGGACAGCGGGCGGCTGGTGATGACGAAGCGGTAGTCGCTGTCGGTCCGGGCGTGCTGCGCGATCATCCGGACCACCTCGGCGCGCGACTCGCGGTCGGCGATCTCGTCGAGCCCGTCCACCAGGACCATCCAGCGCGCTCCGTGCATCCGCCCGAGGAACAGGCGTGCGTCGGGGTCGGCGACGAGGCTGTGACCGAGGGTGCGCCGCAGGGCCTGGCACAGCACGGCGCTCCAGGATCCGGCCTGGTCGACGAGGGTGCGCGCCGCGACGCGGACCGGGAGCACCGGCTCGGCCACGGGCGCCTCCAGGCTCGTGTCCTCGCGCAGCCAGATCCGCGAGAGGGTCCACGCCAGATGACTCGACAACGTCGACTTCCCGGCGCCCGGCTCGCCCGTGATCAGCAGGTGCTCGTGGCGGGCGAGGGCCTCCGGCACAGGGAGCTGCGCGTCGATGGTCTGTGTCTCGTCGCGGGCGGCCGAGTCCCCCTGAGCGGCCGAACCGCTTTCGAGCTGGGTGGAATTGCGGGCACTCCCCTCCGTCGAGAGGCCCCGGGCCCGCATGCGTTGGCGCACGTAGACCGCCGAGAGCGGCGGTTCGGCGACGCCGAGCATGTCGTACGGCAGCCGCTCCACAGCTTTCGCCTGCGCCTCGAGGAGGTTGCGGACGGCCGGGTTCGGCAGGGGGAGCTCGGTCCACTCCTTCAGCCGGGGTGCGGCCGCCTGACGGCTCTCGGCGCCGGCCCGGTCGAGCGCCTCCTTGGCCCGGACCCACAGCGGGACGATCTCGTCCGGGTCGCGCTCCAGCGCGACGGCCAGGGAGCGCAGGACGGGCAGCTTCAGCAGCCGGGTGGTGCTGCACGCGCCGTAGACGACGTTCTTGTGGGCCATCTCCGCGCGGACCACCGCATGGGGGCTTTCGTAGCCTGCGTCGGCTATCGCCCGCCGGAACCACGCGGCCAGCTCTTCGAGCGCCGGGTACCGCTCCGTGTCGCCCTTCGGTGGACGGCCCCCAGCCATACGTCTCCCTGCACCCGGGCGGCACTCGGTTTCCCGCAGTTTCTCCAGCGTAGTGGGAAACCCTTGCGGGCTCGGAGAGTTGGGGCAAGCCCGTCACCCTCCGGCATCCAGGAGCCCGCCATGACCGCGATCGACCCCTTCGCCTCGCTCACCGCCGCCGTTCTCACCGTCGCCCCGGGACTGTTCGCGCTGGCTCGTTCCTGGATCCGGCACCGGACGGTGGTGCGGACCGAGGAGGAGAACACGCGCCGCACCCTGATCGCCGTGGCAGGGTCCGATCCGCGCCGGCGCGCGGAGGTGGTGCGGGCGTGTGCCGCCCTGCGCCCGGTGCCGGAGCGGCAGGAGCGGGGCCGGCGGTGACCCGCCGTGGCGGGCGGTGTGCGCCCGTGGCGGGACGCGGCGGCGCCGTCAGTGTTCGACGATCTCGCCGTCGCTCAGCTCCAGCACCCGGTCGGCGAGGTCGAGCAGGGCCGCGTCGTGCGTGGCGACGAGGGCGGTGACCTGCTCGCTGCGGACGACTGCGCGCAGCAGTTCCATCACGGCGATGCCGGTCTCCGCGTCGAGTTGCCCGGTGGGCTCGTCGGCGATCAGGAGGGCGGGGTTGTTGGCCAGAGCGCGGGCGATGGCCACGCGCTGCTGCTGGCCGCCGGACAGCTCGCCGGGCCGCTGCGCCGCGTGGTCGGCGAGGCCGACGAGCGAGAGCAGCAGTTCCACGCGCTCCTCGCGCTCGCGCGGGTCGGCCCGGCGCAGCCGCAGCGGTACGCCGACGTTCTCGGCGGCGGTGAGGATGGGGATGAGCCCGAAGGACTGGAAGACGAAGCCGATGCGGTCGCGGCGCAGTCCCAGCAGGCCGTTCTCGTCGAGGCCCGACAGGTCGAGGCCGTCCACGGTGATGCGGCCCTCGTCCGGCTCGTCGAGACCGCCCACGAGGTTGAGCAGGGTGGTCTTGCCGGATCCGGAGCGGCCCTTGAGGGCGACGAGCTCGCCGCGCGGCACGTCGAAGGAGACCCCGCGCAGTGCGTGCACGGCGGCGGCTCCGGTGCCGTAGGAACGATGGACGTTCTCGACCCGCAGCATGGTGTCGGTGGCGACCTGACTCATGTTCCTCCCCCGTCGGCCGGGCGCCAGTATGTCCAGCGGGCGCCCGGCCGGGCAATGGGTCAGCCGAGGTTGTCACCGTGGGTCAGCGTCTCCCAGGCCACGAACAGGTTGTTGCTGCCGGCCGGGCGGTTCTGCTCGGTCAGCCGCTGGGTGTTGGTCATCGCGATGCCCAGGCGGTTGTGCAGGGCGTTGTAGCCGACCTCGGTGACCGGTCCGAGCCCGAGGTTCAGGGACCCGCCGCACAGCCAGCTCGGGGCGGCCTCGCCCAGCTGGTACTTGGACTGGAAGCCGAGTGCCTGGCGCAGCCGCTCGCCGACGTCGGTGCCGTACAGGTCCTGGCCCTGGATGCGGCTGGTCTCGGCGATGTGCGAGATGGCGGAGATGCCGTAGCCGGTGTGCGTGAAGTCGCGGCAGGTCTCCTGGGTGAGTCCGGTGACGAAGGTGGACTGCCCCTGCCAGTAGTTGACGATCTTCGCCTTGGTGTCGAGGTTCTGGCTCGGCACGGTCTTCGGCAGGTCGCCGTCCGAGGCGAGGTAGACGTAGGCGGCGGTACGCGTCCGGAACTTCGCCATGGCCTTGTCGTACGACGTCCTGTCCTCCAGGAAGACGGAGATGCCGACGGCGGCCTCCATCATCGACAGCTCCCAGTTCCCGTTGGAGTTCGAGCCGTTGATGATCTCGGGCAGGTAGACGTCGCGCAGCATGGTCGCGAAGCGGCCGGAGTTGGCCCACGTCCCGGTGTACGTGTACTTGATGATCTCGGCGGCCTTCGGCCAGGAGGAGCCGGCCCAGCCGGTCTGCAGGGGCGCGTTGCTGTTGGTGTGGTCCTTGATCACCGCCGACCAGGCGTCCATCAGCTCGATGGCCTTCTTGGCGTACCGGTCGTCGCGCGTGATGTACCAGGCGAGCGCGTCGGTGTACGCGGCGATCGCGTCCTCGCGCTCGTCGGTGCACCCGTAGTTGGGGTTGGAGTACGAGCCGCACTCGACGGTCGCGCGGGGCTTGGCGGTGCGGCTCAGTGAGGCGTACTTGCTCGCCGTCATCTGGTCGAAGGCGCCCTTCCAGGGCTGGGCGCCCGCGTTGACCTCGGTGCGTGCGAAGTCCAGCTGGCTCTTGGAGACGGTGACTCCGGGGTGCGCGAAGACGGCGGGCGCGGCCTCGGCCCGATGGGCACCGGGCCAGGAGACGAGGGTGCCCACGAGCGCCGCGGTCGCGGCGGCGACGGTGGCGAGGACGAGGGGGCGCCGTCTGCGGTGGTGCCGTGTGGGGGTGTCGGGCATGTGGGGGCCATCCATTCTCGTATGTGAACGACACATGGAATGCTGAACACGCGCGTTGGCCGGTGACCATAGGTATGGACCAGCCTTCCGTCAAGGCCTGAAGAAAGACCCGCAGCTCAACTACCGTTCATGGATGAGAACTTGGCCGGGCCCGGACATACGAAAGGGCCGCACCCCCTTGGGGAGGTACGGCCCGAGCTCGCATGTGTCCCTCGGCCGGCGGCGGCCCGGTGCTCCCGGGTCCGTCGGTCTCGGAGCACCCGTCAGCGGACCTCGGTGATCTCCGGTCCGCGCTGGAGCTGTCCCATGCCGCCGGAGAAGCGGGAACCGCCCTGCTCCTCCTGCTGGACACCCTCGGGGACCATCTGCGCGTCGTTCGGCAGCTTCAGGACGATCGGGTCGCGGGGGGCCATCGGGCCCTCGCCGCGGACGACGACCGTGTCCCGGAAGATCTGCTCCAGCAGACCCGCGGCCTGCGGCTGCACCGCGCCCTGCCCGGAGATCACTCCGCGCAGGAACCAGCGGGGACCGTCCACGCCGACGAACCGCACGACCTGGAAACCGCCCGTGCCGTCCGGCAGCTGCACCGGAACCTGCGCACGCAGCTCCCAGCCCAGCGGACCCTCGACCTCGTCGATGACACCGCCCTGCTGGGTGATGCCGGAGGCGATCTCCTCGCGCACCTCGCCCCAGATGCCCTCGCGCTTGGGAGCGGCGAAGGCCTGCAACTGGACGGCACTGTCCTTGAGGACCACGGTCGCCGCGACGATCGCGTCGCCCGCGACCTCGACCCGCAGTTCCATGCCGTCGACCCCGGGCACGAAAAGACCGCCCAGGTCCACCCGGCCCTCGGCCGGCTCACGGACCTCGGAGCTGTCCCAGGGTCCGTCGGGGCGGGGCTCGGGCTCGAGCCTCACGCGCTCCCGCTCCTCCGCCTCGTCCGCCTCAGTGTCGACGCCGTCGACGACCTGCTCGGCCTCGCCCGCCGCGTCCTCGGCGGCACTGCCCTTCTTGCGACGTCCGAACACGTCACTGTCCTTCCCGGTCGGATACGACCGAAGCGTATCGATTCCCACCCGTTGTGCTGCCCACGGCGGCATGACCGCCGGTAGACCCGAAGCCCCCTGCGGCCCGCGCCGTGTCGGGAAGCTCCGCCACCTCCTCGAAGCGGACCCTCTCGACCTGCTGGACGACCAGTTGAGCAATCCGGTCGAAGCGCTCGAACCGCACGGACTCGCGCGGGTCGAGATTCACCACGATCACCTTGATCTCCCCACGGTACCCGGCATCCACCGTCCCCGGGGCATTCACGAGGGCGACACCGCAGCGTGCGGCGAGCCCGGAACGGGGGTGCACGAAGGCCGCGTACCCCTCGGGCAGCGCGATGGACACCCCGGTGGGGAGCACGGCCCGCTCACCGGGCGCCAGTTCGCAGCTCTCGGTGGTGCGCAGATCGGCTCCCGCGTCGCCCGGGTGCGCGTACTCGGGCAGCGGTACGTCGGGGTCCACGCGCCTGATCAGCACGGGGAGTTGTCCGCCGGGGTCACGGGTCACGGGTTCACCTCGAAGGCACGGACTCGCCGGCTCTGGTCCGGGTCGTTCATGGCCGCGTGGATCTCCTCCTGGCGGCCGTTCTCGATGAAGTGGTCGACCTTCACCTCGACGAACAGGCCGTCCGCGCGGACGGCCACGGGCCCGTCGGGGCCGCCGATCCGCCCGGTGGCGGTGGAGTAGATCTTGCGGCCGGCCACCGCGGTGACCTCGGCCTCCAGGTGGAGCACGGTGCCGACGGGCACCGGGCGCCGGAAGTCGGTCTCCAGCCGCCCCGTCACGGCGATGGTGCGCAGCAGCCAGTTCAGCGAGCCGAGCGTCTCGTCCAGCGCGGTGGCGAGGACGCCGCCGTGCGCGAGGCCCGGGGCGCCCTGATGGGCGGGCCGCACGGTGAACTCCGCGGTGATCCGGACACCTTCGCCGGCGCGGGCCTCCAGATGCAGCCCGTGCGGCTGCTCACCGCCACAACCGAAACACTGTTCGTAGTGGGCGCCGAGGAGTTCCCCGGGGGCGGGCGCGTCGGGGTGCCGCACCGGCGCGACGGCGTCGGCGGGAGGCGTCAGAGCTGCGGAAGTACCACTCACAGGCGCAGACCTTACCCGCGAGTCGGCCCACCGTACGCACCGTGTCAAGCTTGGCTTCATGCAGCTCTCCGCCTCGCCGTACGAAGAACGCCTCACCGCACCCCGCTCCTGGTGGCTGGTGTGCTTCATGGTCGGGGTCGCGATGGCCCTGATCCTGCTGCCGTTCGGCACGCTGCCGTTGCTGGGCGGCCTGGTCGGCGGAACCGCGGTCTCGGCGGTCGTGGCCAGTTCGTACGGCTCGATCCGCATCCGGGTCGTCGGTGACTCGCTGATCGCGGGCGAGGCGAAGATCCCTCTCGCGGCCCTCGGCGACGCCGAGATCATGGACCGGGAGGAGGCGCGCGCCTGGCGTACGTACAAGGCCGATCCCCGCGCCTTCATGCTCCTGCGCGCCTACATCCCCACGGGCCTGCGCGTCCAGGTCACGGACCCGCAGGACCCGACGCCGTACCTGTACCTGTCGACCCGGGAGCCGGAGCGCCTGGCGGCGGCCCTGAAGTCGTCCCGCGCCGAGGCGTGACTCGCGGCCGCACCGTCCGGCGACGGCCGCGTACGCGCGGCACGGCGGCCCGCTCCGTCGAGCCGGGCCCGGCGCACGCACGCGTGCCCTGAGGCGGCTCCAGGGGCCCGGGGAGCGCGCCGTGCGCGTCTTCCCGACCCGATCGGCCGGGGCGCGCGGAGCGGACGTGCCTCAGCGGCCCAGCTCTCTGGGGATCTCGCCGAGGCGCAGGGGGTCCGCCGGTTTCTCCAGCGGCGGCAGTTCGGGCAGCGCGTCCCACGGCACCTGCATCTTCCGCAGGTCCTTGCGGATGCGGGACGCCAGGCGTCTGGTGTCGCGGCGGTTCATGAGCGCGCCGACCGCCGCTCCGACCATGAACGGCATCAGGTTGGGCAGGTCCCGCACCGTCCGCTTCATGATCTGCTGGCGCATCTCGCGCTTCATCTGGCCGCCCAGTGCGGCGTTGATCGTCGACGGCTTCGTCACGTCGATACCGCGCTCCCCCGACCAGGAGTTCAGGTACGCGGTGCTGCGCTCTTTCAGATTGCCGGGCGGCCGCAGGCCGTAGACCTCGTGGAGCTCGGCGATCATCTTGAGCTCGATCGCGGCCACGCCGGTGATCTCGGCGGCGAGCTCGGTGGGCATCGCCGGCGGCACCGGCAGCATGGCGGCGGCACCGATCCCGGCGCCGACCGTGGACGTCGCGGCGGCCGCGCCCGCGACGAGCTTGTCCGCGAGCTCCTCGGGCCCGAGGCCCGGGAATTGCCTGCGGAGGGTCGCGAGGTCCCGTACGGGCACACGCGGGGCGTTGTCGATGATCCTGTCGGCGACATAGGCCAGCCCCGCCTTGGCGCGGCTGCTGCCCTTCTGGACGCCTTTCAGGACCCCGTCCCTGACAGCCGCCGCGCGGCGCGTGGCCGTGCGTGCGGGAGGGGCCTGAGGGGCCTCCAGGGCGCCGCCTGAGGGCGGCTCGTCGAGCGAGGCTGATCCCGGTGCGGAAGAGCCTCGCTCGTCGTCACGTACGCCTTCAGAGCCGCCGTACGGCCCTTCGTCCGCTCCCCGCCGGGAGGAGCGGCGCTTCCAAGGAGGGGTCGAGCCAGTCACGGCCGACCCTGCCTCAGTCGCAGTCGCGGCAGATCGGCTGGCCGTTCTTCTCGCGGGCCAGCTGGCTGCGGTGGTGCACCAGGAAGCAGCTCATGCAGGTGAACTCGTCCTGCTGCTTGGGCAGGACCCGGACGGCGAGCTCCTCGTTCGAGAGGTCCGCACCGGGCAGTTCCAGGCCTTCTGCGGCCTCGAACTCATCTACGTCGACGGACGAGGTCGACTTGTCGTTCCGGCGTGCCTTCAGCTCTTCAAGGCTGTCCGAGTCGACGTCGTCGTCGGTCTTGCGTGGGGTGTCGTAATCCGTTGCCATGTCGCTCTCCCCCTCTGGGTGTCTGCGGTGTCTCCAGCGCACGTAACGCGTGAGAGGCCGGACTTGTGCCCGACCCGAGGCGGAGATTTTGCCTCACATCAAGGTCTGTTACTCAATCGACACCCAACCGGACTCCTCAAGAGTGATCGGCTTGGATGGCGATGCGGACCGTACACGGTCCTGATGGCGCACTTCAAAGGCGTCTCACCGTGTACTTCCCGTGATCAAGACCCCCGAAAACCCGGATTTTCCCGGCTTTCCGACAGCCTGCATGATCACGGAGAGTAGATGGCCTGAAAATCGCCCTTGTGATCGATCACACACGACTCTCCCGGACGGGTGGCCGGAAAATTCCGCGCAAAGCGAACATCGCCGCGTGTGCGGGACATGCTCTCAGATCGGAAGGGTGACGCGCATCACGAGCCCACCTCCGTCACGTGGCTCCGCGGTGATGTGCCCGCCGTGCGCGCGGGCCACCGACCGGACGATCGACAGGCCGAGGCCCACGCCCTTGTCGCTGCCCGTGCGCTCGGTGCGCAGCCGCCGGAAGGGCTCGAAGAGGTTGTCGATCTCGTACGCCGGCACCACCGGACCCGTGTTCGACACGACCAGGACCGCCTGTCCGTGCTCGGCCGCCGTGGTGACCTCGACCCAGCCGCCCTCCGGCACGTTGTACCGGACGGCGTTCTGCACGAGGTTCAGGGCGATCCGCTCCAGCAGCACGCCGTTGCCCTGGACGACGGCGGGCTTCCGCTCGCCCCGGATCTCCACGCCCTTGGCCTCCGCCTCGGCGTGCACCTGGTCGACGGCCTGCTCGGCGACCTCGGCGAGGTCCACCGGCTTGCGCTCGACGATCTGGTTGTCGCTGCGGGCGAGCAGCAGCAGGCCCTCGACGAGCTGTTCGCTGCGCTCGTTGGTGGCGAGGAGCGTCTTGCCGAGCTGCTGGAGCTCGACCGGCGCCCCCGGATCAGAGAGGTGCACCTCCAGGAGCGTGCGGTTGATCGCGAGCGGGGTGCGCAGCTCGTGAGAGGCGTTCCCGACGAACCGCTGCTGGGCGGTGAAGGCACGCTGGAGCCGCTCCAGCATGTCGTCGAAGGTGTCCGCCAGCTCCTTCAGCTCGTCGTCCGGCCCGTCCAGCTCGATCCGCCGGGAGAGGTCCGAGCCGGCCACCGCGCGCGCGGTGCGGGTGATCCGGCCGAGCGGCGAGAGCACCCGGCCGGCCATCGCGTAGCCGAAGGCGAAGGCGATGATGGCGAGGCCGAGCAGCGCGAGCAGCGAGCGGCTGAGCAGGTTGTCCAGGGCGGCCTGGCGCTGCTGGTCGATGCAGTGGCTGATCGCGGCGTTGAAGGCATCGAGCGACAGGCCCGAGTTCACCGCGGGGCAGTTGTCGCTGGTGACCTTGATGTCGGTGCCGCCGGCGATCCTGAAGAGCGGCTCGTTGCCGGTGTTCAGTGCCTGCGCCGCGAGCAGGTAGATGATCGACAGCAGCATGATGCCGGCGATCAGGAACATGCCGCCGTAGAGCAGCGTGAGCCGTATGCGGATGGTCGGACGCAACCAGGGGAACGGGGGCTCCGGCCTTCTCGGTTCCCAGGTGGGCTTGGGGGGCGCCGCGGGGGGCGCCGGGGTCGCGGCCACGGCGGTCAGATCCTGTAGCCGGAGCCGGGCACGGTGACGATGACCGGGGGCTCGCCGAGCTTGCGGCGCAGGGTCATCACGGTCACGCGTACGACGTTGGTGAAGGGGTCCGTGTTCTCGTCCCAGGCCTTCTCGAGGAGCTGCTCGGCGGAGACGACGGCGCCCTCACTGCGCAGCAGCACCTCCAGGACGGCGAACTCCTTGGGCGCGAGCTGGACCTCCTTGCCGTCGCGGAAGACCTCCCGGCGGTTGGGGTCGAGCTTGATCCCGGCACGCTCCAGGACGGGCGGCAGCGGCACGCTCGTGCGCCGCCCGAGGGCACGCACGCGTGCCGTCAGCTCGCTGAACGCGAACGGCTTGGGCAGATAGTCGTCGGCGCCGATCTCCAGCCCCTCCACGCGGTCGCTGACGTCACCGGACGCGGTGAGCATCAGCACGCGCGTGGGCATCCCGAGCTCGACGATCTTCCGGCAGACGTCGTCGCCGTGCACGAGCGGGAGGTCGCGGTCGAGGACGACCACGTCGTAGTCGTTCACGCCGATGCGCTCCAGGGCGGCCGCACCGTCGTACACGACGTCGACGGCCATGGCCTCCCGGCGCAGTCCGGTGGCCACCGCATCGGCGAGCAGCTGCTCGTCCTCGACGACGAGTACGCGCACGTCGCTAGTCCTTCCTCTGTCCACCCGCGCGACGGCACTTGGGCGCACGCGGGCAGGGCTTGTCACGGGTGAGGGCTCCATCCTGCCCTTTTCGGCCGTAAACCGGCTGTAAGACGGTGACAGGGGGGCGGGGCTCCGGTCCCGGGGCCCGGGAATGCCAGATTTTCTCGTCGGGTTGAGGTTTCCACGGAAGGAAGCGGGGGGAGGACGGCTTTACACCCCGCGATCACGCTCTGCACAGGGCAAGCCACCTTGTGGTACGTCCAACCGCTTCCGCAGAGCGGGCGTGGATGTCCGGCACCGTCGCCGCCCGGCCTGGGCAGCGCTGGGCACCCATCTGGAGACGTGATCGCCCCTTCCGACGGCACACCCCCGTGCCACCCGACCCACGACCCAGGACGAGGGGGCGCAGCATGGACGCATTCACCGCAGGACTTCTGCAGCGCATAAGGGCGACCGAGTCCGACCTGACGCGGGCTCGCGAGACAGGCGACGACTTCCTCGCGGAGGTCGAGCAGGGCGAGCTCGACGACCTGCACCGCCTTGCCGCCGAGCACGGTGTGGAGGTCGGCGCGTCGCGCGTCTGATCGGTTCGTAGGAGAGCGGGGCCCCGGTATCGATCCAGTGCCGGGGCCCCGCTCCTTTGCGTTCCCGCGCGCTTCCGGCACCGGTCGTGGTGCCGTGCGCGCGGCCGGGCTCAGTCGTGCCAGGCGCCGAAGTCCTCCAGGAGGCGCTGGAGGGGCTCGAAGACACCGGGCGAGGCGGCGATCGCGAGATCGCGTGCGGGGCGCTCTCCGGGGCGTCCACCGGTCAGCGCGCCCGACTCCCTGGCGATCAGGTCCCCCGCGGCGAGGTCCCAGGGGTGCAGTCCGCGTTCGTAGTAGCCGTCGAGCCGGCCCGCGGCCACGTCGCACAGGTCGACCGCCGCGGAGCCGGAGCGCCGGATGTCCCGCAGCAGCGGGATCAACTGCTGGGCGACGTCGGCCTGGTGGGCCCGGACCTGGGCCACGTAGTTGAAGCCGGTCGAGACCAGGGCCTGGTCGAGGGGCGGCGCGGGACGGCAGGCCAGCCTGCGCTGCCCGGCCCAGGCACCGACGGCGTAGGCGCCCCGGCCGCGCACCGCGTGATACGTCTCACCGCGCATCGGCACCGCCACCACCCCGACGACGGTCTCCCCGTCCTGCTCGGCGGCGACGGACACGGCCCAGGTCGGCAGTCCGTACAGGTAGTTGACCGTGCCGTCGAGCGGGTCGACGACCCAGCGGATGCCGCTCGTGCCCTCGCTGGAGGCGCCCTCCTCGCCGAGGAGACCGTCGTCCGGGCGGTGTTCGGCGATGAGGTCGGTGATCAGCTTCTCGGCGGCGATGTCCATCTCGGTGACGACGTCGATCGGGCTGGACTTGGTGGCGGCGACCGCGAGGTCCGCCGGACGCCCGTCCCTCAGCAGCTCGCCGGCGCGGCGCGCCGCTTCCTGGGCGAGCTGCAGCAGTTCGGTGTGCAGGGGCTCGGTCACGGGGCTCCTCACGCGTACGGGCTGTCGGCGCCCGCGGCGGCGGGCTTGGGGGCACGGGCCGGGCAGCAGCCCACCGGGCACACGTCGTGGCTCGCGCCCAGCGTGCCGAGCGCGCAGGGGGCGACGTGCCGTCCGTTCTCCGTCGCGGCGCGCTCCAGGACGAGGTCGCGGATCGCCGCCGCGAACCGCGGATCGGCGCCCACGGTGGCGGAGCGGCGCACCGGCAGTCCGAGTTCCGCGGCCTTCGCCGTCGCCTCCGTGTCCAGGTCGTACAGGACCTCCATGTGGTCCGAGACGAACCCGATGGGGGCCATCACGACGGCCGGGGCGCCGGCGCCGTGCAGCTCCTCCAGGTGGTCGCAGATGTCCGGCTCCAGCCACGGGATGTGCGGGGCACCGGAGCGCGACTGGTAGACGAGCCGCCAGGGGTGCTCGATGCCGGTCTGCTCGCGCACCGCGTCGGCGACGAACCGGGCGACGTCCAGGTGCTGCCGGACGTAGGCGCCCCCGTCGCCGTGCCCCTCGACGGGGCCGGAGGTGTCCGCCGCCGTGTCCGGGATGGAGTGCGTGGTGAAGGCGAGGTGGGCACCTGCGCGCACGTCCTCGGGCAGGTCGGCGAGCGCCTTCAGGACGCCTTCGAGCATGGGCTCGACGAATCCGGGGTGGTTGAAGTAGTGCCGCAGCTTGTCGATCCGCGGCGGCTCCAGCCCCTCCGCCTCCAGGGTGGCCAGCGCCGCGGCGAGGTCCTCGCGGTACTGACGGCAGCCCGAGTAGGAGGCGTAGGCGCTGGTGGCGAGGACGAGGACGCGGCGGCGGCCGTCGGCGGTCATCTCGCGCAGGGTGTCGGTCACGTACGGCGCCCAGTTGCGGTTGCCCCAGTAGACCGGCAGGTCGAGGCCGTGGTCGGCGAAGTCCTTGCGCAGGGCATCCAGCAGGGCGCGGTTCTGGTCGTTGATGGGGCTGATCCCGTCGAACAGGAAGTAGTGCTGCCCCACCTCCTTGAGCCGTTCCTTGGGGATGCCGCGCCCTCGCGTCACGTTCTCCAGGAACGGAACCACGTCGTCCGGGCCCTCCGGGCCGCCGAACGAGAGCAGGAGCAGGGCGTCGTAAGGGGTGGCATCGAGCGCATCTGGCATGCGTCCGATCCTGCCACCCGTCACTGACGGGCGGGAAACGACGGGGCGGCGGGAGAGCAGGTGGCGGGCGTGAAGAGGGTCCGGACGGGCGCCCGGAGGGGGACGCGTGCAGGGGGCGTGCGTAAGGGTGACCTCACCCGTAAGCTGTATCAGCCACCTTCACGCCTTACAGAGTTCGCGTCGCCCTTGATGACCGGGTAGCCGAGCCGAGCCGACCGGAGACCCCCGTGCCCAGCCCGTACCGTGCCCTGTTCGCCGCCCCCGGCTCCAAGGGTTTCTCCGCCGCGGGCTTCCTCGGCCGGATGCCGCTGTCGATGATGGGCATCGGCGTCGTCACGATGATCTCCCAGCTGACCGGACGGTACGGGCTCGCCGGTGCGCTGTCGGCGACCATGGCGCTGGCCGCGGCCGTCCTCGGCCCGCAGGTCTCGCGCCTCGTGGACCGGCACGGACAGCGGCGGGTGCTGCGGCCCGTGACCCTGTTCGCCCTCGTGGCGGCCGCCGGGCTGCTGTGCGCCGCCCGCTTCGAGTGGCCGGACTGGGTGCTGTTCGTGTGCGCGGCGGGCATCGGCTGCGTCCCGAGCGTGGGTGCGATGGTCCGGGCCCGCTGGGCCGCCCTGTACGGGGGCACCCCTCAGCTGCACACCGCGTACTCCTTCGAGTCCGTGGTGGACGAGGTCTGCTTCATCTTCGGGCCGATCATCTCCATCGGCCTGTCCACGGTGTGGTTTCCGGAGGCGGGGCCGCTGCTCGCCGCCTGCTTCCTCGCGGCCGGCGTCTTCTGGCTGACCTCCCAGCGCGCGACCGAGCCCGTGCCGCACCCGCGCGAGCACCACGCCGGCGGCTCCGCGCTGCGCTCGGCCGGGCTCCAGGTGCTGGTGGCCACCTTCGTGGCGACCGGCGCGATCTTCGGGGCCGTCGACGTGGTGACCGTCGCCTTCGCCGAGGAGCAGGGGCACAAGGGGGCGGCGAGTGTCGTCCTCGCGCTGTACGCGGCGGGTTCGTGCGTCGCCGGCGCCGTGTTCGGGCTGCTGCACTTCAAGGGGGCGCCCGAACGCCGGTGGCTGCTGGGCATATGCGCGATGGCCGTGAGTATGATCCCCCTCCTACTGGTCGGAAACTTGCCGTTCCTGGCCGTGGCGTTGTTCCTTGCGGGCCTGTCCATCGCTCCCACGATGATCACGACGATGTCCCTCATCGAGCAGCACGTACCACGCGCGAAACTGACCGAGGGCATGACCTGGGTGAGCACCGGACTCGCGGTCGGGGTCGCGCTGGGCTCCTCCGTGTCCGGCTGGGTGATCGACGCCGCCGGCGCGAAGGCCGGGTACGGGGTTCCGGCGGTGTCCGGGGCCGTCGCGGTCGCGGTCGGTTTCCTCGGGTATCGCCGGCTGAACAGGCCGGTTCCGCAGCGGGGAGGGTCCCATGAGCACCACAGTGAGCGGGAAGAGCGGCACGTGGCGTAACTGGGCGGGGAACGTCACCGCCCGTCCCGTACGGGAGGTCACCCCCGCCTCGGTGGATGAACTCTCCGCCGCGGTGCGGAAGGCGGCCGACGACGGTCTGCGGGTGAAGGCCGTCGGTACCGGGCACTCCTTCACGGCCGCCGCCGCGACCGACGGTGTGTTGATCCGCCCTCAACTGTTGACCGGCATCCGCGGGATCGACCGCGAGGCGGGCACCGTCACCGTCGAGGCCGGCACTCCGCTCAAGCGGCTCAACATGGCTCTCGCCCGTGAGGGACTGTCGCTCACGAACATGGGCGACATCATGGAGCAGACCGTGTCGGGGGCGACCAGCACCGGCACGCACGGCACGGGCCGCGACTCGGCCTCGATCGCCGCGCAGATCAAGGGCCTTGAGCTGGTCACGGCGGACGGCTCGGTCCTCACCTGCTCCGAGAAGGAGAACCCCGAGGTCTTCGCGGCGGCCCGTGTCGGCATCGGCGCGCTGGGCATCGTCACCGCGATCACCTTCGCCGTGGAGCCCATATTCCTGCTCACGGCCCGCGAGGAGCCGATGACCTTCGACCGGGTCACCGCCGACTTCGACGAACTGTTCACCGAGAACGAGCACTTCGAGTTCTACTGGTTCCCGCACACCGGCAACTGCAACACCAAGCGCAACAACCGCAGTGCGGGTCCCGAGAAGCCGGTGGGGCAGATCGGCGGCTGGATCGAGGACGAGTTCCTCTCCAACGGCGTCTTCCAGGTGGCCAATCTGCTGGGCCGCGCCGTACCCGCCACGATCCCGGCGATCGCGAAGATCTCCAGCCGTGCGCTGTCCGCGCGGACCTACACCGACATTCCCTACAAGGTCTTCACGTCTCCGCGCCGGGTGCGCTTCGTGGAGATGGAGTACGCCGTCCCGCGCGAGGCCCTGGTGGAGACGCTCCGCGAGCTGAGGACGATGGTCGACCGCTCGTCCCTGCGGGTCAGTTTCCCCGTCGAGGTGCGCACGGCTCCAGCCGACGACATCGCGCTGTCGACGGCGTCCGGGCGGGAGAGCGCCTACATCGCCGTCCACATGTTCAGGGGAACCCCCTATCAGGGGTACTTCACCGCCGCCGAGCGGATCTTCACCGCCCACGAGGGGCGGCCGCACTGGGGCAAGGTGCACACGCGCGACGCCGCGTACTTCTCCGAGGTCTACCCGCGCTTCGGCGAGTTCACGGCGCTGAGGGACCGGCTGGACCCGGACCGGCGCTTTGCGAACGACTACTTGCGTCGGGTGCTGGGCTCGTAGGCACGCTCGGGGTGGGGGTCGGGCTGTCGCTCCCGGCCTCCGCGTCCGACGAGGTGCCGGCCTCGGGCGTCGGCGTGGCCGTCGCACCGACATCGCCGTCCCCCTCGGGGGTTCCGGTGTCGCCGCCTCCGGAGGACGGCCGCTTCGAAGGGGTGTCCGCCGAGGGCGTCGTGGCGGGCTCCGGCGTCGTGGCGCCGGTGCCGGAGCGGCTCCCCTTGAGGGCGTCACCGACGGTCGTGCTCCTGCCGGCACCGCTGAAATTCTGTCCCGAGACCAGCTCGTAGGTGGTGATTCCGGCCATCGTGACGCCGAAGACGAGTGCCGCGGCGACGACCGGCCTCCGCCAGTTCCTGACCCGCGCGCGGTAGACGGTCCCTTCGGTGAACTCCCCCGGCACCGGCGTCCTCCGCGGCGCCGCTTTCGGTTTGGCCTGCACCGTCGCGTCCCGCAGCTGTTCTCCGGTGCGCTTGAGGAAGTGCTGGAAGAGCGTTCCTCCGCAGGTCGCGATCACGCTGACCAGGCCGGCGCCCAGGATCGTCCCGTAGACGCCGAAGTAGGAAGCGAGTTTCGCGGCCACCACCGCCGCCACCGCGCTTCCCGCGACTTGAGGCAGGCTCAGGTCGACCCGTTTCCTCCTCGGCCCCTCGTCGGCACCCGGCTCATGGACACCCGGCTTCTCGCCGACTTCGGACTTCTTACGCATCCCCGGACCTTGCCTGCCTTTCCCGAACTTGGTCGACCGACTGCACGAGAAGGGGACGTACGGGCGAAACGATTGGTTCCGTTTCCGACGATTAGGTGAAGTGCGCCACGTTCCATGGTCACGAATGCGGCGCTTCGGGCGGCCAACTACCACCCCTTGACCGAAGTTGGGCGGCGCGCCGATCCACGTAGGTGGCCCGAATGGAGTACTGTTGCGAGCCCTGGGTCCGGACTCCCGCCAGGGTGTCCGGGGCCTTGCAGGACCGCCGGGAGGGGGCTCGTTGCACAGGGTGATGAGGTTCGTCACTTAGCGTTGCGAAAAGGTAACCGTGCCATAACGGCGCTCCCGGGCCCATGCCCGACACGCCGGGCAACTCGGCAAGGTTGTGGCAGGCTGCACCCGGGCAGGCCACACTCGACTAGCGGAAGCAGCGACGCACGTGACGTCGGCAGGCACCACCCGGGAGGTCCCCATGCCCGAACTGCGTGTCGTGGCCGTCTCTAACGACGGCACACGGCTGGTGCTGAAGGCTGCGGACAGCACGGAGTACACGCTTCCGATTGACGAGCGTCTGCGCGCCGCCGTACGCGGCGACCGTCCCCGCCTCGGCCAGATCGAGATCGAGGTGGAGAGCCACCTCCGCCCCCGCGACATCCAGGCGCGTATACGTGCCGGCGCCTCCGCGGAGGAGGTCGCCCAGCTCGCCGGAATCCCCGTCGACCGCGTGCGCCGATTCGAGGGGCCCGTGCTCGCCGAGCGCGCCTTCATGGCCGAGCGCGCGCGGAAGACCCCGGTCCGCCGCCCCGGCGAGAACGCCGGACCCCAGCTCGGCGAGGCCGTCCAGGAGCGACTGCTGCTGCGCGGCGCCGAGAAGGACACCGTGCAGTGGGACTCGTGGCGCCGCGACGACGGCACCTGGGAGGTCCTGCTGGTCTACCGGGTGGCGGGCGAACCGCACTCGGCGAGCTGGACGTACGACCCGCCGCGGCGTCTGGTCCAGGCCGTCGACGACGAGGCGCGCTCGCTGATCGGCGAGTCCGACGACCTCGCCGCGCCCGAGCCGAGCTTCCCGTTCGTCCCGCGGATCGCGCGGCTGCCCAGGGACCGTCCGCTGGACCGCGCCCTGGACCGGCAGATGGAGCGGCCGAGCCTGCCCGCCCCGTCCCCGGAGCCGGTCGAGGAGTCCGGCGACCGGGATTCGCTGACCAGCCTCCTGGAGGCGGTACCCAGCTTCCGGGGCGACATGGTGGTGCCCGAGCGGCCCTCGGCAACGGAGCGGCCCGCCACGGAGGAACCCGACCCCGAGCCCGAGGCGGAGGAGCCCCCGGCTCCCGCGGCGTCGGCCGGTGCCGGTTCGGCGTACGCGGACGTCCTGATGCCGCGTTCGGTGGGCAGCCATCGCGACCGTCTGGTCGGCGCGACCGACCGGCAGGCCGAGGCCGACGGCGTCCGGCCGGGCCGCCGGGCGGCGGTACCGAGCTGGGACGAGATCGTCTTCGGTACGCGACGGAAGAAGCAGGACTAGTCAGTTGTCCGACGAAGGGGCCCGCACCGGTTCGGCGCGGGCCCCTTCGCTGTCACTGGGGGTCGGGTCCCACCGCGACCGGACGGCTCCCGTCCCGGGACCACTCGGACCAGGAACCCACGTACAGGGCCGCGGGGATGCCGGCCACGGCGAGGGCCAGGACCTCGTGCGCGCCGGAGACACCGGAGCCGCAGTAGACGCCCACCTCGGAAGTGGCACCGGCGCCCAGCGACTTGAAGCGGTCGGCGAGTTCGGCGGCGGGCAGGAACCGTCCGTCGGTCTCGACGTTCTCCGTGGTCGGCGCGGACACGGCGCCGGGGATGTGCCCGCCGACCGGGTCGATCGGCTCGACCTCGCCGCGGTAGCGCTCACCCGCGCGGGCGTCGAGCAGGACGCCGGTACGGGCGAGAGCCGCCGCGCCGTCCGCGTCGAGCAGCGGGCGCGCACCCGGTGCCGGTGCGAAGCTTCCGGGCTCCGGGGCCGGCCGTTCCGAGGACACCGGCCCGTTCCAGGCGGCGAACCCTCCGTCGAGGACGCGTACCGACGGATGACCCGAATAGCCCAGCAGCCACCAGGCGCGCGCGGCGGCCCAGCCCTGACCGCCGTCGTACACGACGACATCGCGGTCCGCGGACACGCCGGCGGCTCGCATCGCGGAGCCGAAGACGTCGAGATCGGGCAGGGGATGCCGTCCGGCCGCCCCGGCCGGACCGGCGAGTTCGGAATCCAGATCGACGAAGACGGCTCCCGGGATGTGCGCCTTCTCGTACTCGTCGCGCAGGTTCGGGCCGCCCAACTGCCAGCGGACGTCGAGGAGGACCGGCGGGTTCGGTCCTGCCAGATCGCTCGCGAGTTCAGGTGCGGTGATGATGGCGTTCATGGCCACCATCCTCGCGCACGGGGTGGCCGCGTCGTCCAGCTCCGGCTACTCTGCTCGGCCGGACAGGTCCGATCACGAGGCGTACGGGATCGGGCACATGCTGTACAGCTGATGGACACCACCCGGCAATCACGCCGAAACGGATGAGAAACGACACTCCGGGCATCCTCCGGCCGGGGACCGCTGAGCGGCGGTGCGACCGGAGCGCGCGGTGTGACCGGTGGTGCGAACATCGGCACGGGGCTTGCACGGGTGCCGCTGCGGTACCCGTGTTCGTAGGCGGAAGGTGACCGGCCACCGCGAGGGGCCGAGAAGAGAGTGACGATGACCGAGGCACGGGGGTCGACCGGCCTGAACGGCACCACGCACGCTCGGCGCACACCCGGCACACCCTGCTGGGTGAGCCTGATGGTGCACGGGATGGCCGCGACCCAGGAGTTCTACGGACAGCTGTTCGGCTGGGAGTTCCGGCCGGGACCGCAGCAGCTCGGCCCGTACGTGCGGGCTCTGCTGGACGGTCACGAGGTGGCGGGGATCGGCCAGCTGCCACCCGACCGGCATCTGCCCATCGCCTGGACGCCCTACCTCGCCTCGGACGACGTGGACGTGACCGCGGAGACGGTCCGGCACAGCGGCGGCACGGTGGGCGTGGGTCCCCTCGACGCCGGGGAGGCCGGGCGCATGGCGATCGCCTCGGACCCGACGGGCGCCGTCTTCGGCATCTGGCAGGCCGCCGAGCACCTGGGTACGGGGATCACCGGGGTGCCCGGCACACCCGCGTGGAACGAGCTCGTGACCCGCGACACCGACAGCGTGGTCAAGTTCTATCAAGGGGTGTTCGGTTACCGGCTGGAGCCGACCGTCTCGGCCGACTTCGACTATGTGACCCTGCACATCGAGGGCCACCCGGTGGCCGGCGTCCACGGCGTCGGGAACGCGCTGCCGCGCGACCGCGGACCGCACTGGCTGACGTACTTCGAGGTCGCGGACGTGGACGACGCCGCCCGGCATGTCGTCGAGCTCGGCGGGCATCTCCTCAAGTCCGCCCACGACTCGCCGTACGGGCGGGTGGCGACGGTGGCGGACCCCGAGGGCGCGATGTTCTCGCTCATCCACGCCGACCGCCGGGAATCCTGAGGAGCCCGGGGCGACCGGCCCCTGTGACGTCCCGGGACTCACGCCCCGCGAGATCAGGCAGAGGCCACCGGCAGCACGTCCGGTGACAGGGCGCCCGCCCGGGCCGTCGCGGCCGTCATCCGACGGCGGTGGTGCCGGCGGCACAGCACCTCGTACCCGATGTCCTCGGACTGGTTGACGTCGCCGACGACGACCTGGGCGCCCTCGACGACCATCTCGCCGCCTATGGTGCGGGCGTTGTGGGTCGCGCGGGCGCCGCACCAGCACAGGGCCTCGACCTGGAGGACCTCGACCCGGTCGGCCAGCTCCACGAGCCGCTGGGAGCCGGGGAACAGCTTGGACCGGAAGTCGGTGGTGATCCCGAAGGCGTAGACGTCCAGGCCCAGGTCGTCCACCACACGGGCGAGCTGGTCGATCTGCGCGGGGGCGAGGAACTGCGCCTCGTCCGCGATCACGTAGTCCGCCCGGCCGCCCTGGGAGAGATGGTCGACCAGGTATCCGTACAGGTCCTGGTCGTCCGCCACCTCGACGGCGTCCGTGACCAGGCCCAGCCGGGAGGAGAGCTTGCCCTCGCCCGCCCGGTCGTCACGCGTGAAGATCATGCCCTGCAGGCCACGCGCCGAGCGGTTGTGCTCGATCTGGAGAGCCAGCGTCGACTTCCCGCAGTCCATGGTTCCGGAGAAGAACACCAGCTCGGGCATGGGGAGTTGAGCACCTTTCGGCAACGGGAGTACGGGGCGGCGGGACGTGATCAGCGTACGGGAACAGCCTAGGAGCGTACGTGCAGGAGGGGCACGAGCTGTTCGGCGGGGGTCATGGAGCCGTGGTTGCCGACCATCGCGGACTCCTTCGGCTCCCGCTCGGACGCGATGATCAGCACGTCGTCGCGGGCCGCCGCGACGACGTCGCCGATCCGGGCGTACACCCGCTCGTCGACCTGCGGGCCGAACCAGCCCGCGGCGATCGCCTCGTCCCGCGAGGCCACCCAGAACTGCTCGCCGAGCACCTCGCGCCAGCAGGTCAGGACGTCCGACGCGGCGCCCGGAACCGCGTAGACGTGGCGGGCGCGGCCCTCGCCGCCCAGCAGGGCGACCCCGGCGCGCAGCTCCCAGTCCTCGTCGAAGTCGATGCGGTGCTGCTCGTCGAACGGGATGTCGACCATGCCGTGGTCGGCGGTCACGTACAGCGCCGTGCGGGGCGGCAACTGCTCCGCGAGGCGCTGGACCAGCCGGTCGACGTACATGAGCTGGCCGCGCCAGGGGTCCGAGTCGACGCCGAAGCGATGGCCCTTGCCGTCCACCTCGGCGTAGTACGTGTAGACCAGCGAACGGTCCCCGGCGGCCAGTTGCTCGGCCGCGAGGTCCATGCGCTCCTCGCCGGACAGCCGTCCGTGGAACGTGCCGCCGGACAGCGCGATCTTCGTCAGGGGCGTGTTCTGGAAGGTGGGCGACGAGACCTGCGCGGTGTGCACGCCGGCCGCGTCCGCCAGCTGGAAGACCGTCGGATAGGGCTGCCAGGCGGTCGGCTCCGTCCACGGGTTCCAGCGGAGCTGGTTCATCAGCTCGCCGGTCGCCGGATTGCGGGCGGTGTAGCCGGGCAGGCCGTGCGCGCCGGGCGGCAGGCCGGTGCCGACGGAGGCGAGCGAGGTCGCGGTGGTCGCGGGGTAACCCGCGGTGATGGGGCGGCCCGTGCCCCCTCGGGACGACGCCAGGAGCGACGCCATGAAGGGGGCCTCTTCGGGGTGGGCCTTGAGCTGCTCCCAGCCGAGACCGTCGATCAGGAAGACGCAGTTCCGGTCGGCCGCGTCCAGCTCCGGTATGGCGGCGGTCAGACCGGGCACGCCCATGCCCGCGGCCAGCGTGGGCAGCAGATCCGCGAGGGAACCGGCGCCGTACTCGGGGACGGGCGCGGAGTCCACGGCGAGCGGCTCCGGCTGGTCCCAGGCGGAGGGGGGCGGAGCGGGCGCGAAACGCCCGCCCTCGTGGGCTGCGGAGGGGAACGGGTGCGACATCAGCGGGTGATGTCCGCGGTCGCCTCGGAGAGGGACTGCGCGAAGGCCAGGGCCTGGCGCACCGTCTCCGGGCCGTCGCCGGCCTCGCTGACCCGCAGGCTCAGGTCGTCGGCCGTCGAATTGCCCGTGTAGCCGTGGTCCGCTTCACAGTTGGGGTCGCCGCAGGCGGCGGGCTCCAGGTCGATGCGGGAGACCGCGCCCCAGCCGATGGTCAGGACGACCTCGCGGGGCAGGGTGCCCGGTGTGTACGACTCCGGGTTCGAGACGACTCGGCTGACGACGACCGACGAGATCCGGCCGAGTTTCACCGACTCCGTCGAGGTCGTGGCGTACGGCGTCGGGGAGGTGCTGTCCGCTGCCTGCTCGTCGGTGTGGCTCACGATGAAGCGGTTGCCGGTGAGGACGAGGACCGTGACGTGCCGGCGCACCTCATTGGCGTCGAACGTCGTCTCCTGGTGGACCAGGTACGACCGGATGGTCTCGCCGCCGATCGCGGCCTCCACCGCCTCGGCCACGAGGGCCGGGTAGTAGCCGCTGCGCTCGATCGCCGCTCGCAGCCCCTGGGTCGTCGTACTGGTCTTGGCCATGACGTCCATCCTACGGTGGCCCACTGACTGCGAGGCACCGCTCGCGGGTGTCCGTCGCGCACGGACCGGGCACCGGGCGGGCGCGGCACGGATCACCCGCCGCGGGCCAGGACGGCGGCCCGGCTCAGACCACGGGGAGCGTGCGAGGACCGAGATCGTCACGCACGGGGGCGCGGGCCAGCCGCACCGTGGCCCCGAGCACGCTGAGGCCGTGCGGAGCGACCACCACGGGCTCCAGCGACACGGCGACGACCTCGGGATGGTCGTCGACCAGCCGCGACACCCGCAGCAGCAGCTCTTCGAGGGCGGCCGTGTCGACCGGCGCGGAGCCCCGCCAGCCGAACAGCAGCGGCGCCGTCCTGATCGACCTGACCAGGGAGGTCGCCTCCCGGTCGGTGACCGGGACCAGCCGATGCGCGGTGTCGCCGAGCAGCTCGGAGGCGGCCCCGGCGAGCCCGAAGGACAGGACGGCCCCGGCCGCCGGGTCGATGACGGCGCGTACGACGGTGTCCACTCCGCGCGGCGCCATCGCCTGGACGACGGGGCGCAGCTCCTGGGGCGTCCCGAACAGGTCGGTCAACTCCGTGTACGCCCGTCGCAATTGTTCCTCGTCCGCCAGGTCGAGCCGGACTCCTCCCAGGTCGGCGCGGTGCCGCAGATGCGGGGCGGTGGTCTTGAGGGCCACGGGATAGCCGAGGGTGCGCGCGGCCTGCGCGGCGTCGTCGGGCGTGGGCGCGGGCAGGGCCCGGCGCACGTCGATGCCGTAGTGCCCGAGCAGGACGCAGGCCTCCTCCGTGCCGAGCGTCAGTCCCTCGCCTCGTGCGAGAAGGGCGTCGATCTGCGCGGCCGCACCCTTCTCGTCGATGTCCTCGTACTCGGGCACCTTGCCGGGCTGGGCGGCGTCTCGTCGCCACTGGGCGTATCTGACGGCTTCGGCGAGGGCGCGGACGGCGCGCTCGGCCGCGGGGTAGGCCGGGATGAGACGGCGGTCCGGCACCGGCGCGGATCCCACCGGCGCGGTCGGGCCCTCGCCGGGCGGACCGGGGGGCCGCGATGCGGGCGGGGCCGAGGCGGCGGGGGTGCGGGGGGCGTCCGCGGCTCCGGGAACCGGGGCCGCGGCCTGGGGCGCGGTGCTCGCCGCCGCGGACAGCGCCTCGGCGAGTCCGCCGAGCTCCACGTGCACGACCAGCACCGGCTTCGTGGGGGCCTCGGCGGAGGCCGAGCGCAGGGCCTCGGCCAGGGCCGCGTCCCGGGCGGACGTCTCCCCCACCGCCGGGATCGCCGTCACCACGACGGCGTCGCAGCCGCCCTCGGACAGGGCCTGGGCCAGCGCGCGCCGGAAGTCCTCAGCCGATGCCGCCGTGGTCAGGTCCAGCGGGGGCAGTGGACGCAGCCCCTGGGCGAGGCATGCGTCGTAGGTGAGAAGCCCCAGCGACTCGGAATTGCCGAGGATGGCCACCCGGGGACCCTGGGGCAGCGGCTGACGGGCCAGGAGCAGCCCGGCGTCGACCAGTTCGGTGATCGTGTCCACGCGGATCACCCCGGCCTGCCGCAGCAGGGCGGACACGGTGGCGTACGGCAGGCGCGTGGGCCGCACGGTGTGGCCGAGGGGCGCCACTCCCCCGTGCCGCGCGCCCTGCACCACGACCAGCGGCTTGGCCGCCGCCGTCCGGCGGGCCAGGCGCGTGAACTTGCGCGGGTTGCCGATGGATTCGAGGTACATGAGGGCGACGTCGGTGTCCGGGTCGTCGTACCAGTACTGGAGGACGTCGTTGCCCGAGACGTCCGCGCGGTTGCCCGAGGAGACGAAGGTGGACACGCCGGTCACACCGGTGACACCGCCGCCGCGCCGGTGCAGCCGGGACAGCAGGGCGATGCCGATGGCCCCGGACTGGGCGAACAGCCCTATCCGCCCGGGGCGCGGCATCTCAGGGGCGAGCGAGGCGTTGAGGCGCACCCGCGGGGACGTGTTGATGACGCCGAAGGCGTTGGGACCGATGATCCGCATGCCGTACGAGCGTGCCTGGCGCACCAGTTCGCGCTGGAGTCGGCGTCCTTCGGGGCCGCTCTCCGCGTATCCGGCGGAGACCACCACGAGTCCCTGTACCCCGTGCACCCCGCACTCCGCGACGACCTCGGGGACGTACGGCGCGGGCACGGCGACGACCGCCAGGTCGACGGGCTCGGTGATGTCACGCACGGAGCGGTAGGCGGGGACTCCGTCGAGTTCCTTCTCCTGGAGCGCCTTGTTGACCGCGAAGAGGCGGCCCGTGAAGCCGGCGTCGCGGAGGTTGGCGAGGACGCTGCGGCCGACGCCGCCGGGGGTGCGGCCCGCGCCGATGACGGCGACCGAGCCGGGGGCGAGCAGCCGCTGCACGGACCTGGCCTCGGCGCGCTGCTCCCGCGCCCACTGGACGGCACGCGAGCGGTCGGTCGGTTCGAGGTCGAACTCCAGGCGTACGACGCCGTCCTCGAAGCTGCGCTTCTGGGTGTACCCCGCGTCCGTGAACACCTTGATCATCTTGTTGTTGGCGGGCAGCACCTCGGCGGCGAAGCGGCGGATGCCACGCTCACGGGCCACGGCCGCGATGTGTTCGAGGAGGGCCGAGGCGACACCGCGGCCCTGGTGGGCGTCCTGGACGAGGAAGGCGACCTCGGCCTCGTCGGCGGGGGCGGACGCGGGCAGGCCGTCGGCATTGATGCGGTCGTAGCGTACGGTGGCGATGAACTCGCCGCCCACTGTGGCCGCGAGACCCACCCTGTCCACGAAGTCGTGGTGCGTGAAGCGGTGGACGTCCTTCGCGGACAGGCGCGGATACGGCGCGAAGAAGCGGTAGTACTTCGACTCGTCGGACACCTGCTCGTAGAAGCTGACCAGGCGCTCGGCGTCATCGACGGTGATGGGCCTGATGCGGGCGGTGCCGCCGTCGCGCAGCACCACGTCGGCTTCCCAGTGAGCGGGGTACGCGTGCCCGTCCGGCGAGGTCTGCATGGGCCCCAGAGTACGGCTCGCGTCCGACAACGGCGCGCGGCAGTCTGTGGAGGACGGAAGCCGGATCGAGGCCGCGATCCGGCGACACTCGGGACGGGACTCCGGACCGCTCCGGGCAGTCTTCACGTTATGGGACACTGGTCTAGACAACCCTGAACACCTGAAGGGCAGCATCACATGGCTGAGCGCCGCGTCAACGTCGGCTGGGCTGAGGGCCTCCACGCCCGCCCCGCCTCCATCTTCGTCCGGGCCGCCACGGCCTCCGGCATCCCCGTGACGATCGCCAAGGCCGACGGGAACCCCGTCAACGCGGCCTCCATGCTCGCGGTCCTCGGCCTGGGTGCCCAGGGCGGCGAGGAGATCGTCCTCGCCTCCGACGCCGAGGGTGCGGACGCCGCCCTCGACCGCCTTGCCAAGCTGGTCGCCGAGGGGCTCGAGGAGCTCCCGGAGACTGTCTGATCGCATTGCCGGCGACGGCGGACTTCGCCCCGAGAGGCGAAAGAACGCCGTCCCGCACATCCGCCGAAGGGCTCGTCCGAGAATCTCGGACGAGCCCTTTGCTTTTCCCGTTTCCGGGCAGCAGAAATAATCCCCCGCGAATTACTCATCTTTGTATACGGTGCCCGTGTTAATGCCGCACGCCCGTCATGTTTACGGGATGTTGCGAAGTCCTCACACGCTCCGCCCGGTCCCCGCCGCCGGGAAAACGGAGCCGGTGCGCGGCCGTCGCACGCTCCGCGTGCAGAGCCGTGATCGACCGCGCCCGCTCGCTGTCGCCCCGCGCGACGGCGTCCACGATCCCGCCGTGCTCCGCCCAGGACTCCGCCGGGCCGGCCGGCACCTCCACGGTGTACATCCAGGCGATCTTGTGCCGCAGCTGCGCGAGCGTGGACGTCAGCGCCGGGCTGCCGGAGGCCTGCGCGAGGGTCTCGTGGAACCAGCCTCCCAAGGAGCGCAGATCCTCGCTGTGCCCCCTCCTGGCGCGCTCCTGACCGAGCCTGACCAGGCCCCGGAGCACCTTCAGATGGGCCTCGGTCCGGCGCTGGGCGGCCCGTGCCGCGGCCAGCGGCTCCAGCAGCATCCGCATCTCCAGCAGGTCCGACGCCTCCTGCTCGGTCGGCTCCGCGACACACGCGCCCGCGTGCCGCCGGGTGACGACGAAGCCCTCGGCCTCCAGCGTGCGCAGCGCTTCGCGCACGGGGACACGCGAGACGCCGTAGCGGCGGGCGAGCAGTTCCTCGGTGAGCCGGCTGCCGCGCTCGTAGACGCCCGAGACGATGTCGTCACGGATCGCCGTGCATACCGAGTGCGCCGGAATACGCATGACCGGACCTCCGCTTTAATGCCCGCGAAACGCCATCGATTGACGCCTGTTCAGTGACTCTATTGCAGGCAGCCGGAATTTCCGACGGGAGGCCGGAATCCATGGATATTTTTTGGACAGATGCCCGGCCGAAACGACGATGCCCCGGCTCGGTGAGCCGGGGCATCCAAAGTCGTGAAGAAGTCGCGGAGCGGACGTCGGAGGTTCACACCGCGCGAGCGGCGGCGCGCCGGGCGTCCGTGCCCCGCGGGCCGAGGTGCGTCAGACGCTCACACCGCGCGCGCGGAGGTAGCCGACGGGGTCCATGTCCGAGCCGTACTCCGCGGTCGTACGGGCCTCGAAGTGAAGGTGCGGTCCGGTGGTGTTCCCGGTGGACCCGGAGAGGGCTATCTGCTGCCCCGGGGTGACCGCCTGGCCGACGGAGACGCCGATGGACGACAGGTGGCCGTACATGGTGTACGTGCCGTCGTGCATCTTGATCACGACCTGGTTGCCGTAGGCGCCGCCCCAGCCGGCCGTGACGACCGTGCCCGAGCCGACGGCGTGGACCGGGGTGCCGGACGCCGCGTGGAAGTCGACGCCGGTGTGGCTGCCGGAGGACCAGAGGCTGCCACCGGTCTTGTAGCCCGTGGAGACGTACGAGCCGGTGATCGGCAGGACGAAGGAGTTGAGGCGCTTGCGCTCGGCCTCGCGGGCGGCGCGCTCCTTGGCCTCACGCTTCTTCTTGGCCTCCTCGGCGGCCCGCTTGCGGGCGGCCTCCTCGGCCTTCTTCAGCGCCGTGGCCTCGTCGGCGGCGCGCTGCTGCGCCACGGCCTGCTCGTCGATCTGCTCGGCTACCGAGTCGCCGAGGGAGACGACCGGAGTCAGTCCGGTCTGCTCGACGGAGGTCTCCGCGGCGAGCGCGGGTGCGGCCAGCGCCCCGACGACGCCGGTGGTGGTGAGCGCCGCGACGCCGACGGCGTTCGTGGTGGTGCGCTTCACGCGGCTCGGACGACGATGCTTCCCGGTGCCACAGGTGAACGCCATGTAGGGGCTGGTCCTTTCCTTCCCTCTCGCCTACCGGGTTAGCTGACGGGTTCGGAGCAGGAAGGTCTCCTACGGACCCCCTCCGGGAGGGCGTCCGATTCACCCCAGGGACTGCGTATGGGTCCCCGGCTCCCCTGGCTCGCGCCGTACGGGGACTCGGCGATGACTGTCCGGTGCCGCGGGCGCGGCGCACTGCCTGGCGAACAGCCGGATCGACGCTAGACGGGGCGCCTTTCGAACAACAAACGGATCACGGTTTTTGTAGTGCATGCCACAGGGCAGACAGGCAACCTCTCCACCAATACGGACAAATCGAGAAGGGAGTCCGGACAAAGCGAGGCCCAGGTGACGTATGCGCCACCTGGGCCTCCGAGATGTCGCGCCGCTCTACTCGGCCGTCACGACGGTCACTTCACCGATTCCGAGGGCCTGGACGGGCTCCTTGATCTTCTCGGCGTCGCCCACCAGCACCGTCACCAGCCGGTCCACCGGGAAGGCGTTCACGACGGCCGCCGTTGCCTCCACGGTGCCCGTCGCGGCCAGCTGCTGATACAGCGTCGCCTGGTAGTCGTCGGGCAGGAACTGCTCGACCTGGTCCGCGAGTGTGCTCGCCACGGCCGCCGCGGTCTCGAACTTGAGGGGCGCCACACCGACCAGGTTCTGCACGGCGACGTCCCGCTCGGCGTCGGTCAGACCCTCGGCGGCGAGGGTGCGCAGCACCTTCCACAGGTCGTCGAGCGCCGGACCCGTGTTCGGGGTGTCCACGGAGCCGCTGATGGCGAGCATCGCCACGCCCGTGGTGCCCGCGGAGGACGACGGCGCGGCCCGCAGGACCTGGCCGAACGCCCGTACGCCGTAGGTGTATCCCTTCTCCTCGCGCAGGACCCGGTCCAGACGCGAGGTGAGGGTGCCGCCGAGGCAGTAGGTGCCGAGCACCTGGGCGGGCCACACACGGTCGTGCCGGTCGGCCCCCACACGGCCGATGAGCAGCTGCGTCTGCACGGCACCGGGCCGGTCGACGATGATCACGCGGCCCGTGTCGTCGGCGCTCACCGGCGGCACCGGGCGCGGCTCGGCGGACGAGCCGGTCCAGGAGCCGAGCGTGTCGCCGAGCAGTTCGTCGACGTCGACGCCGGTGAGGTCACCGACGATGACCGCGGTCCCGGTCGCGGGACGCACGTGCTTCTCGTAGAAGGCGCGCACGGCCGCCGAGTCGATGTTCTCGACGGTCTCCTCGGTGCCCTGCCGCGGGCGCGACATGCGCGAGGTCGACGGGAAGAGCTCCTTGGAGAGCTCCTTGGCGGCGCGGCGGGCCGGGTTGGCCGACTCGTGCGGGATCTCGTCCAGCCGGTTGCGCACCAGCCGCTCGACCTCGCTGTCCTCGAACGCCGGTGCCCGCAGGGCGTCGGCCAGCAGACCGAGCGCCTTGGGCAGGCGGGAGACGGGGACTTCGAGCGACAGACGCACGCCGGGGTGGTCCGCGTGCGCGTCGAGCGTGGCGCCGCAGCGCTCCAGCTCCGCGGCGAACTCCTCGGCGGAGTGCTTGTCCGTGCCCTCGGAGAAGGCCCGCGCCATGATGGTGGCGACGCCGTCCAGACCGGTCGGCTCGGCCTCCAGGGGCGCCGCGAGCAGCACCTCGACGGCGACGACCTGCTGACCGGGGCGGTGGCAGCGCAGCACCGTCAGGCCGTTGTCCAGCGTGCCGCGCTCGGGGGCCGGGAACGCCCAGGGCTTGGCCTCGCCCGCCTGGGGCTGCGGGTGGAAATCCATGCTCGCGAGCTCGGTCACTTCGCCGACTCCTCGTCTTCGTCGGTGGTTTCGGCGGCCTGAGGGGCCTCGGCGAGCGGCTCGTAGACGAGCACCGCGCGGTTGTCGGGGCGCAGCCGGGCCTTGGCGACCTCCTGGACCTCCTCGGCGGTGACGGCGAGGACGCGCTGCACGGCGGTCAGGGCGAGCTGCGGGTCGCCGAACAGGACGGCGAACCGGCACAGTTCGTCGGCGCGTCCCGCGACCGTGCCCAGCCGGTCCAGCCACTCGCGCTCCAACTGGGCCTGCGCCCGCTCCATCTCCTCGGCGGTGGGGCCCTCCTCGGCGAACCGGGCGAGCTCCGCGTCGACGGCGGCCTCGATGACCGGGACCTCGACGTCGCCGGACGTCTTCACGTCGAGCCACCCCAGGGAGGGCGCTCCGGCGAGCCTGAGCAGGCCGAACCCGGCCGCGACGGCGGTGCGGTCGCGGCGGACCAGCCGGTTGTAGAGCCGGGACGACTCGCCGCCGCCGAGGACGGTGAGGGCCAGGTCGGCCGCGTCGCACGCGCGCGTGCCGTCCTCCGGGAGCCGGTAGGCGGCCATCAGGGCGCGCGCCGGGACCTCTTCCTCGACGACCTCGCGCAGCTGCTCGCCGATGACGTCGGGCAGCGAGCCGTCGCGCGGTGCGGGCTTGCCGTCGTGCCCGGGGATCGAACCGAAGTACTTCTCGATCCAGGCGAGCGTCTGCTGCGGATCGATGTCACCGACGACCGACAGGACCGCGTTGTTGGGCGCGTAGTACGTGCGGAAGAACGCGCGCGCGTCCTCCAGGGTGGCGGCGTCCAGGTCCGCCATCGACCCGATGGGGGTGTGGTGGTACGGGTGGCCCTCCGGATACGCCAGCGCGGTCAGCTTCTCGAACGCGGTGCCGTACGGGACGTTGTCGTAGCGCTGACGACGCTCGTTCTTCACGACGTCCCGCTGGTTCTCCATCGACTCGTCGTCGAGCGCGGCGAGCAACGAGCCCATGCGGTCGGCCTCCAGCCAGAGGGCGAGCTCCAGCTGGTGGGCGGGCATGGTCTCGAAGTAGTTGGTGCGCTCGAAGCTCGTCGTGCCGTTGAGCGAACCGCCGGCGCCCTGGACGAGCTCGAAGTGGCCGTTGCCGTGGACCTGCTTGGAGCCCTGGAACATCAGGTGCTCGAAGAGGTGAGCAAGTCCGGTACGGCCGTTGACCTCGTGGCGCGAGCCGACGTCGTACCAGAGGCACACCGCCGCGACCGGGGTCAGGTGGTCCTCGGAGAGCACCACGCGCAGGCCGTTGGCCAGGCGGTGCTCGGTCGCTGTCAGGCCGCCGGAGCCTGCCTCGGCTGTGGCCGTGTGACCCATGGGCATGTACGTCCCTTCGATCGCGGAAAACTGCCTTTTCCTGTCGGTCCTGCCACTGTATGCAAGCGCGCGGAAAGCTGGCGAAGTTCCCGCACCCCGTACGCCGAGAGCGAGACTCACGTGTACTACGGTCCTTGCCGGGCGAGTCGGCGGGACACGCCGCGCAGACGGAAACCCCGGTGTGCCGTGGGCAGGTCTCCCGGCGCGCCTCGGACGCGGCCCGGAACTCGGCGAGGCAGGTCCGGGGACCGGTCGTGGACAGGTCCGGGAACCGTCGTGGACAGGTCCGGTGATTGTCTTCGCGAGGGCCGGGGACTCGTCACCGACCAGGTCCGGGGCCGGTCGCGGAACGCGGCCGGGACCCTCCGCGGACCGGGTCCGGGACCTGTCACGGAAGGGTCGCGAGACCCGCTACGGACGGGTCGCGGTCCACGTTGTCAGTGGGGCGGTCCACAATGGTCCGCGTCAGATCCCGTTCATGCCCCGGCAGAGACTGTGAAGGAGCCGCAGCAGCGATGGCCCGCCGCAGCACGAAGACCCCGCCGCCCGACGACTCGTACGAGGAGAAGATCCTCGACATCGACGTCGTGGACGAGATGCAGGGCTCCTTCCTTGAGTACGCGTACTCGGTCATCTACTCGCGAGCCCTGCCGGACGCCCGGGACGGGCTCAAGCCCGTGCACCGCCGCATCGTCTACCAGATGAACGAGATGGGGCTGCGCCCCGACCGCGGCTACGTGAAGTGCGCCCGCGTCGTCGGCGAGGTCATGGGTAAGCTCCACCCGCACGGCGACGCGTCGATCTACGACGCGCTGGTGCGTCTGGCCCAGCCCTTCTCGATGCGCCTGCCGCTGGTCGACGGCCACGGCAACTTCGGCTCGCTGGGCAACGACGACCCGCCGGCCGCGATGCGTTACACCGAGTGCCGGATGGCCGACGCCACGTCACTGATGACCGAGTCCATCGACGAGGACACGGTCGACTTCACGCCGAACTACGACGGCCAGGAGCAGGAGCCCGGGGTCCTCCCCGCCGCGTACCCGAACCTCCTGGTCAACGGCTCGCAGGGCATCGCCGTCGGCATGGCCACCAACATGCCGCCGCACAACCTCGGCGAGGTGATCGCCGCCGCCCGGCATCTGATCCGCCACCCCGGCGCCGACCTCGACACGCTGATGAAGTACGTCCCGGGCCCCGACCTGCCCACGGGCGGCCGGATCGTCGGCCTCTCCGGCATCAGGGACGCGTACGAGAACGGCCGGGGCACCTTCAAGATCCGCGCCACGGTCTCCGTGGAGAACGTGACCGCGCGCCGCAAGGGCCTCGTCGTCACCGAACTGCCCTTCACCGTCGGCCCGGAGAAGGTGATCTCGAAGATCAAGGACCTGGTCGGCTCCAAGAAGCTCCAGGGCATCGCGGACGTCAAGGACCTCACCGACCGTGCGCACGGACTGCGGCTGGTCATCGAGGTCAAGAACGGCTTCGTGCCGGAGGCCGTCCTCGAACAGCTCTACAAGCTGACGCCGATGGAGGAGTCCTTCGGCATCAACAACGTGGCGCTGGTGGACGGTCAGCCGCTCACCCTGGGCCTCAAGGAGCTCCTGGAGGTCTACCTCGACCACCGCTTCGAGGTCGTCCGCCGCCGCAGCGAGTTCCGCCGCGGCAAGAAGCGCGACCGGCTGCACCTGGTGGAGGGGCTCCTCGTCGCCCTGCTGGACATCGACGAGGTCATCCGCCTCATCCGCTCCAGCGAGAACTCCGCGCAGGCCAAGGAGCGCCTGATCGAGCGGTTCTCGCTCTCCGAGGTGCAGACGCAGTACATCCTCGACACGCCGCTGCGCCGGCTCACCAAGTTCGACCGCATCGAGCTGGAGTCGGAGCGCGACCGGCTGAACGGCGAGATCGACGAGCTGACCGGGATCCTGGAGTCGGACACGGAGCTGCGCAAGCTCGTCTCCGCCGAACTGGCCGCGGTCGCCAAGAAGTTCGGCACCGACCGGCGCACGGTGCTCCTCGAGTCCGCGGGGGCGCCCGCCGCGGCGGTCCCGCTCCAGGTGGCGGACGACCCGTGCCGGGTGCTGCTGTCCTCCACGGGCCTGCTGGCGCGCACGGCGAACGGCGACGCGTTCGCGGACGCCGCGGAGGCCCGGCGCACCAAGCACGACGTGATCGTCTCCGCGGTGCCCGCGACCGCGCTCGGCGAGGTGGGCGTGGTCACGTCCTTGGGCCGCCTCCTGCGGCTGAACGTGATCGACCTCCCGCAGCTGCCGGAGACGGCCGCGGCGCCCAACCTCTCCGGAGGCGCGCCCATCTCGGAGTTCCTGTCCTCCCTGGAGGCGGACGAGACAGTGGTGTGTCTGACGACGCTCGACGAGTCGTCACCGGGACTGGCCATCGGCACGGAACAGGGCGTCGTCAAGCGCGTGGTCCCCGACTACCCCTCGAACAAGGAGGAGTTGGAGGTCATCGCGCTCAAGGACGGCGACCGCATCGTCGGCGCCGCGGAGCTGCGCACCGGCGAGGAGGACCTCGTCTTCATCACGGACGACGCCCAGTTGCTGCGCTACCAGGCCTCGCAGGTCCGCCCGCAGGGCCGGGCGGCGGGCGGCATGGCGGGCATCAAGCTCACCGACGGCGCCAAGGTGATCTCCTTCACCGCCGTCGACCCCGCGGTCGACGCGGTGGTGTTCACGGTCGCGGGCTCCCGCGGCACCCTGGACGACTCCGTGCAGACCACGGCCAAGCTCACCCCGTTCGACCAGTACCCGCGCAAGGGCCGTGCCACGGGTGGTGTGCGCTGCCAGCGGTTCCTGAAGGGCGAGGACTGCCTGTCGCTGGCCTGGGCCGGCGCGACGCCCGCTCGGGCCGCGCAGAAGAACGGCACACCGGTCGAGCTGCCGGACGTCGACCCGCGCCGTGACGGCTCGGGCGTGTCCCTCGCGAAGACGGTGGCCGTGGTGGCGGGCCCGGTGTAGTCCGCCGGCCCTCCCCTCTCAGAGTCCAGGGCCCCTGGCCGCCGCGGTCTCAGCGGTCGGGGTCCGTCTCCTCGGGGGCCTGAACGTAGCGGAGGACGCCCCACATGCTGTGCTCGTCGGCGTGTGGGGCGTCCTCCTTGCACGACTCCAGCTCCTTGGCCAGAGCCGCCGCGTCGATGCCGGAGCCGATCAGGACGAGCTGGGTGAGGCGCTGCTCGGCGCGACCCCAGGGTTCCGGGTAGAAGCGCAGGAACCTTCCGACGGCGTGGACGGCGTAACGGTTGGCGGTGTCCTGCACGCCGAAGTCGACGTACCCCTTGATGCGGTAGAGGCCCTCCGGCCGGCTGTCGAGGAAGGCCATCAGCCTCCGCGGGTCGAGCGGCACCTCGGAGCTGAAGGAGACGGACTCGTAGGCAGCGTGCAGATGACCGGTGTGACCGGGCGCCGCGTGTCCGTGGCCGTCCTGCCCCTCCTCGCGCTCCTGCCCATGCCCGCCCTCGTCGTGCAGATCGTCGAAGGACAGCTGTCCGATGCGTTCCTCGCTCGGCCGGCAGTCGAAGAGGAACTCCGGATCGATACGACCGTACGTGGCGGGCACGACGGCGGCCCGGCCGGCGAGCTCCCGGACGGTGCGGAGCACTCGTTCTCCGTCGGCGGCGCGGTCGGCCTTGTTGACGACGACGAGGTCGGCGATGCCGAGGTGCCGGTCGATCTCGGGATGCCGTTCCCGGGTGGAGTCGAACTCGGCCGCGTCGACGACCTCGACGAGCCCCCCGTACACGATCCCCGGGTGCTCGCTGGCGAGCACCATCCGCACGAGCTCCTGGGGCTCGGCCAGTCCGCTCGCCTCGATGACGATGACGTCGACACGTGCCGAGGGCTGGGCGAGCCGTGTCAGGTACTGGTCGAGCTCACCGGCGTCGACGGCGCAGCAGAGGCACCCGTTGCCCAGGGAGACGGTCGAGTCGCCCAACGCCCCCGCCACCGCCATGGCATCGATCTCGATCGCCCCGAAGTCGTTGACGACGGCCGCGATACGGCTGCCGCCACTGCGGTGCAGGAGGTGGTTGAGCAGCGTGGTCTTGCCTGAGCCGAGAAACCCGGCGAGCACGACGACGGGAATCTGCCCGGGCACACCCTGCGCGTTCGGGGGACGCTCGGGACTGGACGGCTGGCTCAACGGGCGACCTCTTTCACACCGGTACGTGCACCGGCTCGCGGACCGGCTCGCGTACGAGCACGGCTCACACACCGGCACTCGTACGGACAATCAATGCCGACCCAGCATACGAGTGGGGGGAAACGCCCCGAAGTGAACGATTGTTAGCGGCGCTCACGGGGCACACGTTGGACATGGCGCCGGGATACACGACCCGCACTTCCCTCCGTGCGCCTCCTCTCCGCCTCCCTGCCGATCAGAGCCGCTCGGCAACACTGGGAGACGGCAAGCGCGCCGCCCACCGCTCGCCGGTCCGCTCCCTGTCGCCCCACCACCGACGACCGGCGCAAGGTCGCCTGATTCGGGGGTTGACATGACCACACAGAACTTTGGGGCGCGGAGCTCGGGCTCTGCCGTGACGGCAGGGCTCGCCTTCGCGGCCGGCGCCCTCATGGTCCTGGCCCTCCAGCAACGGCGCCTGGAAGCCCTCCGTCTACGGGTCGCGCAGGTGGAACGGACCGACGGAAGGAACGCGAGGCTCGCGGAGCAGCAACGCTTCCAGACGTATCTGCTCGACAAGGCTCTCGGAGATCCGGACCTCGCCGAGGTGCTGAGCACCATCGACGAACTGGACCCGGTCCGGCGACGTCAGTACCTCTTCGCCAACGCGCTGTACACGAACGCCCTGCGTGCATACCGGGCCGGAGACGTCGACCGGGACGAGTTGCACGGCCATCTCAGGGTGATCTGCCAGAGCGCGATCTTTCGCGACTACTGGGACGCCACCCGCCACCATCGCGCAAGCCTCAAGAAGACCTCGCAGGAGGCGCGCGTGGGCCGAATGACGGACGCACTCATACGCGATCTGGACCAATCGGACACGGAGGAGTGGTGGGTGGTGGGTGAGCCACCGCCGGAACGGGACTGATGTTTGGGGCGCGAACAAGCAGTCGCCGTAGGCCAGTTGGCCTAGGAGGGCCGAAGGTTTAAGCCGTTAAACTCTCGGCTACTGTGTCCCCGTTTTCACTGTCTAAACTTGAGGACCGGGATCACCTTGAAAATCCTGCGCCGCATTGGCGCGTCTCCACGCGAGCGAGGCAGCCTGTCGGGTGAGACGTGCCCCGACATCTTCGAGCTCAGCGACGGGAACTTCGCCGTCATCGGCACCGAGGCGACAGCGACGCTCGACACCCAACTCCCCCATGACGCCGCTCGCGCGGACTACGAGCGCATCGTCGTCATCAGCCGGGAAACACTCATCCGCGCGAAGGCGGACATCCCCGACAGTTGAAACGGGCTCAGGGCCATCGCAGGACCCGCCCATGGTCCGTCGAGATCCATCGGTCACCCCGACCCTTCTCCGGACCGCGGCCACGAGACTGGGCCCGCACCCCGCCATCTCACGAGCCCCGCGGACATCCCCACCGCCGGCGGCCCGAGCGACGCCGACGCTCACCGCGCACCGTGCCGCTCGACACGAGCTTCCCGAGGTCCAGCACCGACCGGTGCTGGACCTCTCGCGTGCCAGGACCCGCCGCTTCTCGCGCCGCCACGGAGCGGCGCGGCCACGATCCCGGGCACCATCGGACGGGCGCCTACACGGCCCCCGGCACGGCCGCCGGCGCCCCCGGCCCCACATACCGTGCCGCCGGGCGGATGATCTTCGAGTCCTCCGACTGTTCCAGGATGTTGGCGCTCCAGCCGACCACGCGGGCGGCGGCGAAGGTCGGGGTGAACATCTCCCGGGGCAGGCCGCACAGTTCCATGACCACGCCCGCGTAGAACTCCACGTTCGTGTGCAGTTCCCGGCCGGGCTTGAGCTCGGCGAGGATCGCTTCCACCTGGCGTTCGACCTCGACGGCGAAGTCGACCAGCGGGCCGCCGAAGGACTGCGCGATGCCCCGGAGCATGCGCGAGCGGGGATCCTCCGTGCGGTAGACCGGGTGCCCGAATCCCATGATGCGATCGCCGGCCAGGACGCGTTCACGGATCCACGGGTCGATGCGCTCCGGTGTGCCGATCGCGTCGAGGGTGTCCAGGGCCCTGCTCGGAGCACCGCCGTGGAGAGGTCCGGACAAGGCGCCGACCGCTCCCACGAGGCATGCCGCCACGTCCGCTCCCGTGGACGCGATCACGCGTGCCGTGAAGGTTGATGCATTGAATCCGTGATCAATGGTTGAGATGAGATATTGCTCGACCGCACGGGCCCGCCCTGCATCGGGTTCGGAGCCCGTCAACATGTACAGATAGTTGGCGGCGTACCCGAGGTCCTCGCGCGGCTCCACCGGGTCCAGGCCCTGACCGAGGCGGTACAGCGCGGTGAGCAGTGTCGGGACGGCCGCGGTGACCGTGAGCGTGTCCGCGAGGCGCCGCTCGGCGTCGATGTCGTACACGGGCCGGAACCCGGCTGCGGCACCGAGGAGCGACAGCGCCGTACGCAGCCCGGCGAGCGGCCCCGAGAGGCGCGTCGCCGCCGCGATGGCGGGCAGCGCGGTGCGGACCTCGTCGGGCAGCCGGCGCAGCCGTGCCGTCCGCGCGGTGAACGCCGCACGCTGTGCCGCGTCGGGCAGTTCGCCGTGGACGAGCAGATGCCAGACGTCCTCGAAGCCGCGGGTCTGCGCGAGTTCGACGGCCGAGTACTGGCGGTAGTGGTAGAAGCCCTCCAGCCCCCTGACGTCACCCAGTCGGGTGTCGGTGACGACGACGCCCGCGAGTCCTCGCGGCACGTCGACGGAGGTGGTGGACGCGGCCCGGTTGATCGGCATGTTTCCTCCCTGGACTTGACCCGACTGTCCATGCTTGACTCAATCATTGTCAATATTGATTTAATCAATATGCTGATCCATGGATACGGTGGCGCCATGAGGGATCAAGAAGCGGCAGCGTCCGGGCGCGAGGGCCGACGGCTCAGCACCAAGGAGACCGCCGAACTGCTCGGCGTGAAGCCCGAGACCGTCTACGCCTATGTGAGCCGCGGCCAGCTGAGCAGCCGGCGCGAACCGGCCGGCCGCGGCAGCACCTTCGACGCGAAGGAGGTGGAGGCGCTGGCGCGCCGCAACAGGCGTGACGCCGGGGCGAGTTCGAGCACGGGCGACGAGTTGTCCGTGCGTACCCGCATCACCCTCATCGACAAGGACCGGTACTACTTCCGCGGGGTCGACGCGACGGAGTTGGCCGCGGCGTACTCCTACGAGGAGATCACCGAGTGGCTCTGGACGGGACGGCTGCGCCCGGGCGTCACGTTCACCGCCCCCGAGGCGTCCGTCGCCGTCGCGCGCCGCGCCGTGGACGCGCTGCCCGAGCACAGCGGCCCGACCGACCGGCTGCGCGTGGCGGCGATCGCCGCGGCCGCCGCCGATCCACTGCGCTTCGACCTCAGCGAGGACGCCGTCCTGGGCACCGGACGGACCCTGATCCCGACGCTCGTGGCAGCCCTTCCACCCCTGCGTCACGACCACCGCGACGATGGCCCGCTCGCCCACCGCCTGTGGGGGCGGCTGACCGGACGCACCCCTGACGAGGCGTCACTTCGAGTTCTGGACACGGCACTTGGCCTGCTCGTGGACCACGATCTCGCCGCCTCGACACTGGCGGTCCGGGTCGCGGCGTCGGCGCGCGCCCACGCGTACGCCGCGGTGTCGGCGGGCCTCGGCGCACTCGAAGGACCCCTTCACGGCGCGGCCAGCCGGCTCGCCCACCGGATGCTCCTCGACGTCCTGGACCGGGGCACGGCCGCCCCTGTCGTCGCCGACGAACTGCGCGCCGGGCGCCGTGTCCCCGGGCTCGGTCACCGGCTCTACCCCGGCGAGGACCCCCGCGCTCGTGCTCTGTTCGCCCTGCTGGAGGACGTCCCCGCCGCCGGACCCGCGCTGGCGGCGGCCCAGGACGTCGTGACGACGACCGCCCGTCACGCGCCCCTGCACGCCAATGTCGACCTGGCGCTGGCCGTGCTCACCGTCTCGTCCGGGATGTCGGCCTCCGCGGGGGAGACGGTCTTCGCCGTCGCCCGCACGGCGGGCTGGATCGCCCACACCCTGGAGGAGTACGCGGAGCGCCCCCTGCGCATGCGCCCGAGCGGCCGGTACGTGGGGGAACGCCCACCGCAGCCACTCCCCCGCTAGGGCCTGTCCGGCATTTCCCGGCGTCGCCCGAAGGGCCGGACAGGCCCTGGGAGAAGCGCTCCGGTCCCGTGCCGCGCACTCCCTCGTGTGCGCCTGGACCACCCCAAGTGCGCCCCCATCGGCGGGGCCGGAAGTCGCCCCGGCTCAAGTCAGGTTAGGCTCACCTCTGTGAGTATGTGCACGACCGCGTCGCGGCACCTCGACGAGCCCCTTGCGGGGACTGCGGCCACCGCGAGGACATGGCTGCTGATCGAGCAGCCCGGCCCCTGGGGTGCGAAGGCGCTCACTTCGAGCCACCTGGACCCCACGATCGGTCGTGCCCTCGAAGCGGCGGCGAAAGGCACGGGCGTGCGGATCGCGCTGATCCGCCGCCCCGGACGGCACGCCGACTGCGGGACGCTCGCGGAACGCCATGTGTACGCGGCGCACACCACTCCCGGAAACGTGTGGCTGCACAGCGCCATGACGGCCGATCCCGAGCACCTGCTCGACCTCGACTTCGACGCTCTCGGCATGGGCGACCGCCACACCTTCGACAGTGTTCTCCAGGGCGGACCGCACACGGGCGACCCGCTCGCGCTCGTCTGCACCAACGGCAAGCGCGACCGCTGCTGCGCCCTGCTGGGACGCCCCCTCGCCGCCGAACTCGCCATGTCCGGCGCGGCGGGCGTCTGGGAGGTCACCCATCTGGGCGGACACCGCTTCTCGCCGACCGTGCTCGTGCTGCCGTACGGATACGCGTACGGCCGCGCCGAGGCGCACGCCGTCAAGGAGATCGTCCAGG
The DNA here is from genome assembly GCF_039543605.1 of Streptomyces siamensis. Lineage (NCBI taxonomy): Bacteria > Bacillati > Actinomycetota > Actinomycetes > Kitasatosporales > Streptomycetaceae > Streptomyces > Streptomyces siamensis. Next base: position 95,897 of record NZ_BAABKB010000029.1, read on the forward strand.
GCGCCCGTGAGGGCCGGATCGTCACCGACGGCTGCCGCGGGAACTCCGCGTGGGAGCGGCCGGGCCAGGCGGCCGAGCTGGCCGTGCGCGCGGCCCTGGGAGAGCACACGGCCGAGGCCCTGACGGTGGTCCGCACCGAAGGCGCAGCTCCCCGCTGGGAGGTCACCGTCGCGCACACGGACGGCCGTCTGTGGCGTGTCTTCGTCGCCCAGGGTGCCGCGCTGCCGCCGCGTCCGGAGAGCTGCGGTTCGGTGCTGGGCTCGCCCGCCCGGATGGACGTCGTGGCGGTGCGGGCGATGGGGCGGGCGACCGTCGCGGTGGCCTGCTGACGCCGGGCCGGCGCACTCGCCGGCTCTCACCGGCCCCGTAGCGGGGCTCCGTGCCCCGGTCCCCACGACTCCCCCACCGGACGATCAAGAGATCCGTGCCACACTCCCTTCGGCCGGGTGCGCCCGCCCCCGTACCGTCATAGCCATGAGCCCCACTCCCCCCGCACGACGACTGCGCCTCGGTCTGCCGCGGCGGGTGTTCTCGCAGGTGCTGCTGATGCAGGTGGCGATCGCCGCGGGAGTCGCCGTCCTCGCCACCGGGCTCTTCCTCGCACCGCTCAGCGCGCAGCTCGACGACCAGGCGATGCGCCGCGCGCTGGCGATCGCGCAGACCACGGCGGCACAGCCGCAGATCGCCGACGATCTGCGCACGACACGGCCGTCCGTGGCGGGCCCGGTGCAGACCGAGGCGGAGCGGATCCGTATGGCCAGCGGGGCCGAGTACATCGTGGTGATGGACATGCAGGGCATCCGGTGGTCGCACACCGATCCCTCGGAGATCGGCCGGACGGTCTCCACGGACCCCCGCCAGGCGCTGCGCGGCGAGGACGTCATGGAGATCGACACCGGCACCCTGGGCCGCTCCGCGCGGGGCAAGGTCCCGCTGCGCGACGCCGACGGGAAGATCATCGGTGCGGTCTCGGTCGGCATCAGGTACGACAGTGTGCGCGCACGGCTGGTCGACGCGATCCCGGGCCTGTTCGCGTACGCGGGCGGAGCGATGGCCGTGGGCGCGCTGGCCGCCTATCTGATCTCCCGGAGGGTGCAGCGACAGACCCGTGATCTGGCCTTCTCCGACATCTCGGCACTGCTCGCGGAGCGCGAGGCGATGCTGCACGGCATCAGGGAGGGCGTGGTCGCGCTCGACGGCGCCAGCCGCGTACGTCTCCTCAACGACGAGGCGCAGCGTCTGCTGGGCCTCGGCTCGGAGGCCATCGGACAGTCCCTGGACGACGCGCTCGGCCCGGGACGCACGACCGACGTGCTCGCCGGGCGCGTGACCGGGACCGATCTGCTCACCGTCCGCGGCCAGCGCGTCCTGATCGCCAACCGGATGCCCACCGACGACGGCGGCGCCGTCGCCACCCTGCGCGACCGTACGGAGCTGGAGCAGCTCGGCCGGGAGCTCGACTCCACACGCGGCCTGATCGACGCCCTGCGTGCCCAGGACCACGAGCACGCCAACCGCATGCACACGCTCCTCGGACTGCTCGAACTGGAGATGTACGACGACGCTGTCGACTTCGTCGGAGAGGTCGTCGGCGACCACAAGGTGACCGCGGAACAGGTCACCGAGAAGGTCCACGACCCGCTGCTCGCGGCCCTGCTGGTCGGCAAGGCGACCGTGGCCGCCGAGCGGGGCGTGGCCCTGTGGATCTCGGACAGGACGCTGCTGCCGGACCGGCTCGTCGACCCCAGGGGACTGGTCACCGTCGTCGGGAACCTCGTCGACAACGCGCTCGACGCCGTCGCGGGCAAGCCTCACGCGCGCGTGGAGGTGGAACTGCGTACCGAAGGCCGCACCGCCGTGCTCCGCGTGCGGGACACCGGTCCTGGGATCCCGCAGGAACAGCGGGAACTGGTCTTCACGGACGGATGGACCACCAAGAAGCCCCCGGCGCACGGGAAGCGCGGCATCGGGCTCTCCCTGGTGCGCCGGCTGGCCGAGCGGCAGGGCGGCAGCGCGCGGGTCGCCGAGGCGGACGGCGGGGGCGCGGAGTTCACGGTGGTGCTGCCGGAGGCGCTGACCGAACCCCTGCCCGACGAGGCTGCCGGGCGGGAGGACGGCCCCGTCCCCGCGCTGGCGCCGCGTCTCGTACGGCAGTCCCCGTCCCCCGAGGCTGCGGGCCCGGGAGCCACCGCCGCCCCGAACGCCGAGGAGGAGTCGCGATGATCGAGGTACTGGTCGTGGACGACGACACCCGGGTCGCGCGGGTCAACGCCGCCTACGTCGGGAAGGTGCCCGGCTTCCACGTCGCGGGCGAGGCGCACAGCGCGGCGGAGGCCCTGAGCCGGATGGAGGCGCTGCCCCGCGTGGACCTGGTCCTCATGGACCACTACCTGCCGGACGACACGGGTCTCGCCGTGGTCCAGGAGATGCGCCGCCGCGGCCACCAGACCGACGTGATCATGGTGACCGCGGCCCGGGACATCTCGACCGTGCAGGCCGCGATGCGGCAGGGCGCGCTCCAGTACCTGGTCAAGCCGTTCGCCTTCGCGGGGCTGCGCGCCAAGCTGGAGGCCTATGCGGCCCTGCGGCGCACCCTGGACGGCGGCGGTGAGGCCGAGCAGCCCGAGGTGGACCGGATCTTCGGCGCGCTGTCCGCGGGGGCGGAGCCGGATCTGCCGAAGGGACACTCCCCCTCGACCGCGGAGCTGGTGCGCCGCGCGCTGGTGAACGCGGAGGGGCCCTTGTCGGCCCAGGAGGTCGCCGACGAGACCGGGCTGAGCCGGCAGACCGCGCAGCGCTATCTGAAGCTCCTGGAGCGCACCGGGCGGGCCAGGCTCACCCTCAAGTACGGCGACGCGGGCCGCCCGGAGCATCGCTACGTCTGGGCGACCCGCGTCTGAGCTGCGTGCGTCGGCGGATCAGCCCGCGGCCTTCTTCACGAACTCGGTGGTGTACGTCTTGCTCAGGTCCACATCGGCATTCTTGATGTTGGGGTTGAACGCCTTGAGGACCTTCTCGACGGTCTCGGGACCGTTCTCGGGCATCACGCCATCCTTGGTGAACATCGGCAGGGTGCTCTGGATCGCGCCCGCGTACAGCGTCTTGTTGCCCTGCGAGTAGTCGGCGGGCATCTTGTCGGCGATGTCCGCGGCGCTGTGCGTGGACATCCACTTGAGAGTCTTCACGAAGGCGTTGGCCAGCTTCTGGACCGTGTCCTTGTGGCTGTTCACCCAGTCCGTCTGCATGTACAGACTGGACGAGGGGTACGGTCCGCCGAGCGCCTCCTGGGAGCCCTGCGGCGTCCGCATGTCGACGAGCACCTTGCCGAGGTTCTTCTCCATGACCGTGGCGACGGTGGGGTCGGTCGTCATGCCGCCGTCGATGGCGCCCTTCTGGAGGGCGGAGATGAACGTGGGGCCGGCGCCGACAGCGACGGGCGTGAACTCGCTGACCTGCACGCCGTTCTTGACCGCGAGGTACTTGGTGAGGAAGTCCGTCGAGGAGCCCAGGCCGGTGATGCCGAGCTTCCTGCCCTTGAAGTCCTTGGGTGAAGTGATGTCGTCCTTGCGCTTGTCGGAGACGATCTCCACCTCGCCGGGCGCGTGCGAGAACTGCACGACGGACTCCACGGACTTGCCCTTGGTCTGCAGGTCGAGGGTGTGGTCGTAGAAGCCGACGGCCCCCTGCACCTGACCGGAGACGAGGGCGGTCTCGGCCTGAACACCGGCGGGCTCGCTCAGGAGTTGGACATCCAAACCCTCCTCCTTGAAGTAGCCGAGCCGCTGCGTGAGCATCGCCGGCAGGTAGATGACCTTGTCCAGTCCACCGACCATGATCTTGACGTGCTCACCGCCACCACCTCCGTTGTCGCCGGAGTCGGCCGTCGTGCCGGCCGCGTCGTTGGCGCAGGCGGTGAGCGAGGTGAGAGCGAGCAGACCGGCGGCTGCCAGGGCGGAGTATCTGGCGGTCTTGCGCATGGTGGTTCACGTCCTTGTGAGAGAAGAGCGGGTGCGGTGCGCGGGTGCGACGGGTTCAGCGGTCGGAGTCCGACGGCTTCCACCGGAAGATGCGGCGCTCGGCGAAGGTGAGCAGTCCCTCGGCCAGCAGGGCGACGACGGCCAGGATGACCATCGCGGCATAGACACCGGCGGCGTTGAAGGTGCCCTGCGACTGCGCGACGAGCAGGCCGATGCCCTTGGTCGCGCCGATGTACTCGCCGACGATCGCGCCGATGAGCGCGAAACCGAAACTGACGTGCAGGCTGGTGAAGATCCACGAGGTGGCGGACGGGATGACGACCTGGAGCGTCACCCTGCGGTCACTGGCCCCGAGAATGCGGGCGTTGGCCACCAGGTTGCGGTCGACCTCCCGCGCGCCCTGGAAGGCGTTGAAGAAGACCGGGAAGAAGACGAGGACCACGGCCGACGCCACCTTGGAGGCCGGCCCGAGTCCGAACCAGATCACGAAGATGGGTGCGAGGACGATCCTGGGTATGGAGTTGAGCACCTTGATGTAGGGCCCCAGGACGTCGGCGAGGAACGTGATCCGGCCCAGCGCGATGCCGAAGACGACACCGGCGACCACTCCGATGATCCAGCCGAGCAACGCCTCGTGGAGCGTGAACCAGATCTGTTCGCCGAGCGAGCCGAGCGCCGTGCCGTGGGTCGTCCACGTGTAGATCTGGTCCCAGATCTTCGACGGCATCGAGAAGTTGAACGGGTCGATGACCTTGGCCCGGGAGAGCCCCTCCCACAGGCCGAGCACGGCGACCAGGAGCAGCGCGCGGGTGGCGGTCACGACGATCTTGCGGCGGCGAGCGGCCCGCGCGCGGGAATGCGTACGGTCCTGCTTGGCGGGCTCGGCGTCCTTCGGGGCGACGACCGTCTCGGGAAGGGTGTCAGGCGACATGGGCCGCGCCCCTCTCCCGGGTGATGCGGACCTCTTCGCCCAGCGACTCCCAGATCTCGCGGTAGATCTCGATGAACCGCGGCTCCAGGCGCACCGACTCGACCTTGCGCGGGCGAGGCAGGTCGATGTCGAAGACGTGCTTCACGGTCGCGGGGCCCGCGGTCATGACGACGACCTTGTCCGCGAGCGCGATGGACTCCTCCAGGTCGTGGGTGACGAAGACGACCGAGGCGCCGGTGCCCTCCCAGAGTTCCAGCAGTTCGTCCGACATGAGCGCCCTGGTCTGCACGTCGAGCGCGGAGAAGGGCTCGTCCATCAGCAGGATCTCGGGGTCGTTGACGAAGGTGGCGGCGAGGGCGACGCGCTTGCGCTGACCGCCGGAGAGCTGGTGGGGATAGCGGTCCTCGAAGGCCGCGAGCCCGACTCGGGCCAGCCATTCGCGGGCCCGCTGCTTCGCCTCCGACTTGGGCACGCCCCGGAAGCGGGGACCGGCCATCACGTTCGACAGGACGGTGCGCCAGGGGAACGTGGCGTCCTGCTGGAAGACGAAACCGACCTTGTCGCCGACGCCCGCGACGGGCTCCCCGGCGACCAGGACCTCGCCCTCGGTGGGCTCTTCGAGTCCGCTGACCAGGGTCAGCGTGGTGGACTTCCCGCAACCGGTGGGGCCGACGACGGCGACGAACTCGCCCCGGCCGATCGTGAGGTCCAGCTCCCTGACCGCCGTGTGCAAACCCCCCGACGGCGTCTTGAAGATCTTGCTCGCGCCCCGCAGTTCGATGGCGGGGCTGATGTCTGTGCTCATGGCCCGGGACCGTAGGTGTGGCGGGGGCCACAGCATCAGTCTTCTGGGCGCAAGGCCTTCTTCTGCTTGCAAGAGTCTGTTGTGCTCATTTTGCTCGCGCTACAACAGCGGAGCCGAAACACGGGTTCAACGCCCGCCAGGCCTTGAGAGAAAGAGGCCCGATGATTGACGTCCTGGTCGTGGACGACGACTTCCGCGTCGCCGAGATCAACGCGAAGTACGTGGGGAAGGTTCCCGGATTCCGGGTGACCGCCCGCGCGCACAGTGCTGCCCAGGCGCTGGCCGCGGTCGAACGCGCGCCCGTCGACCTGGTGCTGCTGGACCACTACCTGCCCGACCAGACGGGGCTGGAACTGGTCCACCGGATGCGCGAACGCGGCCACGGCACCGACGTCATCATGATCACCGCCGCCAGCGACGTGGTGACCGTGCAGGCCGCGATGCGTCTCGGTGCGCTGCACTATCTCGTCAAGCCGTTCACGTTCGCCGCGCTGCGCGCCCGTCTCGACTCGTACGCCGCCCTGCGCCGCACCGTGGACCGGGTGGGCGGGCACGGTGTGGCGGGCCAGGAGCAGGTCGACCGGATCTTCGGCGCCCTGCGCACCACGCCCGTGCCGTCGTCACCGGGGCTGCCCAGCGGTCACTCCGAACCGACCACCGACCTCATCTGCGACGTGCTGCATCGTGCGGACCATCCTCTGTCGGCCCACGAGGTCGCCGCCGAGACCGGCCTCAGCCGCTCCACGGCACAGCGCTATCTGCGCCACCTCGAACAGGCCGGACGCCTGAGCCTGTCGCTCAAGTACGGCGACACGGGCCGACCGGAGCACCGGTACGCGTGGGTGGCGCCCTAGATCCCTCACGTGCGGGCCGGCCCCGACAGCAGCCGCCCTGGCCCCGAGGAGCCGGCGGTGCCGTCCCTGTTCTCCCTGTTCGACGAGCGGCGGGAACGCCCTCGGCGGCGCCCTCAGACGGCTCCGGCGCCGGTGAGCGCCCGCACCTCGGTCTCCGCGTGCTTGGCCTCGTCCGGTTCCTCCGCCGACGTGACCGTGCCGAGCCAGCCCGCCAGGAAGCCCAAGGGGATCGACACGAGGCCCGGATTCTGCAGCGGGAAGTACTGGAAGTCCACGTCCGGGAACAGCGATTCGGGACTCCCCGAGACCACGGGCGAGAGCACGACGAGCACCAGCGCGGGCACCAGGCCGCCGTACACGGCCCAGACCGCGCCGCGCGTGGTGAACGACCGCCAGAACAGCGAGTAGAGCAGCACCGGCAGGTTCGCGGACGCCGCGACCGCGAAGGCGAGGCCCACCAGGAAGGCCACATTGAGGTCACGGGCGAGCAGCCCCAGCGCGATGGCCACCACGCCGACGCCGACGGCAGCCGCCCGCGCCACGGCGACCTCGCTGCGCGGCTTCGCGTGCCGACGCCGCAAGGACGTGTACAGGTCGTGGGCCACGGACGCCGAGGAGGCGAGGGTGATGCCGGCGACGACCGCCAGGATGGTCGCGAAGGCGATGGCGGCGACCACCGCGAACAGAACCGTTCCACCCGTCGAGTCGGCGCCGCCGCCCAGGTCGAGAGCCAGGAGCGGGACCGCTGTGTTCCCCGCCGCGTTGGACGCGCGCACCGTCTCCGGACCCACGATCGCCGCGGCCCCGAAGCCCAGCACGATCGTCATCAGGTAGAAGCCACCGATGAGCCCGATCGACCAGACCACCGAACGCCGCGCCGCCCGGGCCGTCGGCACGGTGTAGAACCGGGCCAGGATGTGCGGCAGCCCGGCCGTGCCGAGGACCAGCGCGAGCCCCAGACTGATGAAGTCGAAGCGCGCGGTCCAGTCGCCGCCGTACTTCAGCCCGGGCGCGAGGAACGCCATGCCGTGCCCGCTGCGGTCCGCCGCCGAACGCAGCAGCTCATTGACATTCCCGTGGAACCGCGCCAGGACGAGCACCGTCAGCGCGACGGCTCCCCCGAGCAACAGCACGGCCTTGACGATCTGAATCCATGTGGTGGCCCGCATGCCGCCCAGCGACACATAGATCACCATGAGCGCGCCGACGCCGATCACCGTCCAGTTCCGCGCGGCGTCGCTCGTGCCTCCCAGCAGCAGCGCGACCAGGCTGCCCGCTCCCACCATCTGCGCCACGAGGTAGAGCACGGACACGGTCACCGATGACGTTCCCGCCGCGATCCGTACCGGCCGCTCGCTCATCCGGGCCGCGACGACGTCGGCGAGCGTGAAACGCCCGCAGTTGCGCACCAGCTCGGCGACCAGGAACAGCACGACGAGCCAGGCGACGAAGAACCCCACGACGTACAGCAGGCCGTCATAGCCGTACAGCGAGATCAGCCCCGTGACACCCAGGAAAGACGCCGCCGACATGTAATCACCTGAAATGGCAAAACCATTCTCCATCGGCGAGAACAACCGCCCGCCGACGTAGAACTCCTCCTCCGAACCATGTCGGTTACGGCTCACCCACGTCGTGATCGCCAGCGTCACCGCCACGAACGCGCTGAACAGCAGCAGCGCCAGCGTCTGATGGTTGCCGGTCACCGCTCACCGCCTCTGACGTGCCGTGTCAGCTCCTGCGTGTCCCAGCGGAGATCCAGCGCTGCCCGGTCCCGGCGCAGCCGCGCGTGGCGCGCGTACGCCCATGCGAGCAGGAACGTCGTGAGGAACTGTCCGAGTCCCGCGAGCAGTCCCACGTTCACCGCGCCCGCGACGGGCCGCGCCATGAACCCCGGCGCTGTCGTCGCCGTCACCACATAGCCCACGTACCAGGAGAAGAAGACGGCGACGGCCGGGATCACAAACCTCCGGTACCGGCTGCGCACTTCCTGGAACGCAGCGCTGCGCTGCACCTCCAGATAGACGTCGGCCGCTCCGCCCGCCCGCGGTTCGTGCTGCGCGCGCGCCGCCGGCACCGCGGGTGCGGGCGCTCCCGTGCCGTCCAACTCACCCCAGCCGGAGGCGAGCGCGTCGTACCAGGGGTCGTCGAACCGGACCTCTCCGGTATCGCCGCCGTCGTGCTTCTCCACCGATCTCTCCTTGTCCGCGGGCCGATGTCGCCGCGTGCCCAAGGATGGGCAGATCGGGAAGATCCCGGACTCTTCTCTCCGTGCTCTTCACCCCATCAGGTGACTCAGTCCACCGGTGGCCGGACGAGTCCCTTCCCGAAGGCGTAACGCACCGCCTGAGCACGGTCCTTCAGCCCCGTCTTCGCGAACAGGTTGTTGATGTGGGTCTTCACCGTGGCTGTGGAGACATGCAGCTTGCGGGCGATCTCCTGGTTGGTGAGCCCCTCGGCGATCAGCAGCAGCACCTCGGTCTCGCGCGCGGTCAGCCCGTCGGGTCCCTCCGTCGGCGGCAACGGCTCCGCCGGCGGTTCCGACAGCCGTTCCAGGAGCCGACGTTGGATGCTCGGCGAGAGCCCCGCGTCCCCCGACAGCACGCTCTCCACCGCCCGTACGATCTCGTCCCCGCCCGCGTCCTTGGTGAGATAGCCGCGCGCTCCCGCTCTCAACGCGGGAAACAGCGACTCGTCGTCTGCGTACGTCGTGAGGATGACCACCTGTGTGCCCGGGTACTCGGCCCGGATGCGGCGGGTGGCCTCCACACCGTCGCAGCGGGGCATGCGCAGGTCCATCAGCACGACGTCCGGGGCCAGTTCGGCGACCAGTGCCACAGCTTCGTCCCCGTCGCCCGCCGCTCCGACGACCTCGACCCCGGGCAACAGGCCCAGCAGCATCACGATGCCCTCGCGCACGACCGTCTGGTCGTCCGCGACCACGACCCGCGCCGGCTTCCTGCCCGTCTCCTCCGTCTCCGTCATACGGGCACCCTCAGCGTCACCACGAATCCCTCCTCCTCCGGCCCGGCCTCCAACGAGCCGCCCAGCAACTCGGCACGCTCCCGCATGCCCAGCAGACCGTACCCGGCTCCCGAGCCGCTGAGATCGCCCGGCGGGCCGCCCGAGTCCCTTACGTCCAGCGTCACTTCGCTCTCGCCGTAGTCGAGATGCATGTGCACCTTGGCTCCCCGGGCGTGCTTGCGCACGTTCGTCAGGGCCTCCTGCGCGACCCTGCGCACGGCCTGCGAGGTCTCGGCGGGCAACGGCTGCCGTTCGCCCGTCACAGTGACGTCCGCTCCGTCCGCCGTGGCGACGAGTTCACTCAGGAAGTCCTCCAACGGGGACATCTCACCTCGCAGAGCCGAGAGCGCCTGCCTGGTCTCCGCGAGCCCCTCCCGGGCCATCCCCCGCGCCGCCACGACCCGTTCGAGGATCGCGTCCCGGTCGGCGCCCCGCTCGATCAGCAGACGGGCCGCCTCCAGATGCACGAGTTGCGCCGACAGACTGTGGGCCAGCACGTCGTGGATCTCCCGCGCGATCCTCGTCCGCTCGGCCAGTGCCGCCGACTCCGCCTCGGCCGCACGGGCCGCGCGCTCCTGCGCCAGCAGTCGCTGCGCGTTCCCTCGTGCCTCCGCGTCCAGGCGCAGCACATACCCGGCGAGGGCGAGTCCCGCCGTGGTGGCCGCGGTGGTCAGCCACACGTCGTCGTTGACCGCCGCGTACGCACTCAGCGCCACGGAGGTGACGGGCAGTGCCGCGGCGAGAGGCAGCCGTTCGATGGCGCTGACGGCGCACCCGCACCACAGCACGAGGGCCGGGACTCGGAAGCCCACGCCATGCCCCAGCGTCGCGATCGCCAGCAGCAGGGTCAGCAGCCCCACGGAGGGCAACAGGCGGTGTTCGAGCGTGGTCCGCCAGAAGGCCCACAGCAGGAACGCGCACACCATGATCCCTGCGATGCCCGCGGCGATCTCCCACCCGCTCAGGCCCGCCTTCGTGAAGGTCGTCGCGACGAGGACGCCCAGGGCGACGATCCTCGAGACCCATCCGAGCACGCGCCTCGGCCTGGACACCCCGACCTGCAGGAGCGCCTCGCGGGACGGCCACCGAGTCCAAGCGCTCTCGTTCACACGCGCTCCTTCCACGAGGCGGGCACGCCGTCACCGTACGCCGGGGTCTGCGCCCGCGTCGGGTGCAGGAGCTGGGTCCGCCAGGCCAGGAACCCGGCGCGGACCAGCAGAGTGGCGGCGAGACCCAGCAGCAGCGCCGAGGACTCCTGATGCACGCCGAACAGCACGCCTGTCCCGAAGAGGCCGGCACGCAAAGCGATGCCCCCGATCCAGACGGCCACGCTGGCCTTGGTGCTCCTGCTCCACACCGAGCCGTCCGGCTCCGTCCATATGCGCGTCGTCCACGCCCAGCCGGCACCGGTCGCCAGGGCCACCAGCAGCTCCGCGCCCAGCAGCACGATCGCCCCCGCTCGATGGTGCGGGTCGATCAGCCCGGGATTGCGCAGCGCCATGACTGCGAGGACGACGGGCACGATCCACCAGCGCTTGTCGTCGCTGATCCTGCGGGTGCGGAACTGGCGGCCGATCACCAGTACGGCAACGGCGCAGATCAACAGAGCATCGACGAGCCCGGACATCGCGGCCTCCGTGGGCGAGGGGAGCGACAGCGGGTGCTGTCGACGCCTTCGACGCTACGGAAATCTGCAGGTCAGCAGATCGGAGCCGGGGTGGATCCCGGGTGGATCTCCCACCACCCCTCACCTCCACCCACGGGTGGAGCGCCGCCCCAGACGCGGACCCACGGGTGAAGCCCCGGCCCCCGACGCGGCCCCGCGACAAACGTCCCTCGCCCCCTCCGCCCCTACCCGACCCGAACCCCCAGGGGCTCCGCCCCCGAACCCCCGTTCGGCCTGAACGGCCTCGTCCTCAAACGCCGGACGGGCTGAAAGGTGGCTCCCTGCCCTCAATGCGGGGCGGGGCGGGAGCCGCCGCCGGACGCGCCACCGGCTGGACCTCAGCCCCACTCACACCCGCAGCCGCTATCCCACCGAAGGGGCCGTGCCGGTGAATCAAATGCCCGTTGCGGACGGCGCCACGCACCCACCGAGGTCCTACCAGCACCGCCCCGCACAAGGGCTGCAACGGGCGGATCACCGGCACGGCCCCGACCCACCCACCGGACAGACTGCGAGACGGCGAAGCGGCGCAACGGCGGGATGGCGAGACGGCGAGACAACCCAGCAGACAGCCCCGCCCCGCCCGCCCCGCTACGCGTCGATCCGCGACCGATCCAACGTCGCCGCCGAGCTCGCGATGAACTCCTTACGCGGCGCCACATCGTTCCCCATCAACAGGTCGAACACCTGCTCGGACGCTTCGAGGTCGGAGATGTTGATGCGCCGCAGGGTCCGGTGGCGCGGATCCATCGTCGTCTCGGCCAGCTGGTCGGCGTCCATCTCGCCGAGACCCTTGTAACGCTGGATCGAGTCCTTGTACCGCACGTTCTTGCGCTGGAGCTCCAGCAGCGTCTCCCGCAGCTCCCGGTCCGAGTACGTGTACAGGTACTTGTCCTGGCCCTTCTTCGGCTGGCTGAGCTCGATCCGGTGCAACGGCGGCACCGCCGCGAACACCCGCCCCGCCTCGACCATGGGCCTCATGTACCGCTGGAACAGCGTCAGCAGCAGAATCCGGATGTGCGCCCCGTCGACATCGGCGTCGACGAGCAGAATGATCTTCCCGTACCGCGCCGCGTCGATGTCGAAGGTCCGACCCGACCCCGCCCCTATGACCTGGATGATCGCACCGCACTCGGCGTTCTTCAGCATGTCCGTCACGGACGCCTTCTGAACGTTGAGGATCTTGCCGCGAATCGGCAGCAGCGCCTGGAACTCGGAGTTCCGCGCGAGCTTGGCGGTGCCGAGCGCGGAATCACCCTCGACGATGAACAGCTCACTGCGGTCCACGTCGTCGCTGCGGCAGTCGGCGAGCTTGGCGGGCAGCGACGACGACTCCAGAGCCGTCTTCCGGCGCTGCGCGTCCTTGTGCTGGCGGGCGGCGATCCGCGTACGGGCGGCAGCGACGGCCTTCTCGAGGACGACGCGGGCCTGTGCGGCGGCGTCCCGCTTCGTGGAGGTCAGGAACGCCTTGAGTTCCTTGCTGACGACGTTCGTCACGATCCGGCGGGCCGCGGAGGTGCCGAGGACCTCCTTGGTCTGCCCCTCGAACTGCGGCTCGGCGAGACGCACGGTGACGACCGCGGTGAGCCCCTCCAGGGCGTCGTCCTTGACGATGTCGTCCTCGGCGACGCGCAGCAGCTTCTTGGCCCGCAGCACCTCATTGACGGTCTTCATGACGGCCTGCTCGAAGCCGGCCACGTGCGTGCCGCCCTTGGGAGTGGCGATGATGTTCACGAACGACTTCAGAGTCGTGTCGTACCCCGTGCCCCAGCGCAGCGCCACGTCGACGCCGAGCTCGCGCGTGACCTCGGTGGGCGTCATCTGGCCGTGCTCGTCGAGGACCGGGACGGTCTCCTTGAACGTGCCCTGGCCCGAGAAGCGGAGGACGTCGCAGACCGGCTTGTCGGTGGCGAGGTACTCGCAGAATTCGCTGATGCCGCCGTCGAAGCGGAACGACTCCTCACCCTTGCTGCCGCCCTCGCCGAGCCCGTACTCGTCACGGACGACGATGGTGAGGCCCGGCACCAGGAAGGCGGTCTGACGGGCACGCTGGTGCAGGTTCTCGAGGGAGAGCTTGGCGTCCTTCAGGAAGATCTGCCGGTCGGCCCAGTAGCGCACGCGCGTGCCGGTGCGGGTCTTGGGGATGCGCTTGAGCTTGCGCAGGCCGCCCGTCGCATCGAAGGCGGCTTCGGGCCCGTCCGCCTTGAACGTCCCGGGGGTACCCCGCCGGAAGCTCACCGCGTGGGTGTTGCCACCACGGTCGACCTCGACGTCGAGGCGGGCGGAGAGCGCGTTCACCACGGAGGCGCCCACGCCGTGGAGGCCGCCGGAGGCCGCGTAGGAGCCGCCGCCGAACTTGCCGCCGGCGTGCAGCTTGGTCATGACGACCTCGACACCGGAGAGGCCGGTCTTGGGCTCCACGTCGACGGGGATGCCACGGCCGTTGTCCCGCACCTCGACGGAGCCGTCGTCGTGCAGGACGACGTCGATGTGGTCGCAGTAGCCCCCGAGGGCTTCGTCGACGGAGTTGTCGATGATCTCCCAGAGGCAGTGCATCAGACCGCGACTGTCAGTCGATCCGATGTACATGCCCGGACGCTTGCGTACCGCTTCGAGCCCCTCAAGGACGAGCAGGTGCCGCGCGGTGTAGTTGGAACCGTCCCGGTCTGCTCCGGTCAGCAGGGCTGTGGACGGCACGGACGTCTCGGCGGTCACGCGGTTCGCTCCTCGCTGAATTTCAGATGGGACCCATTTGGGTAAGGCCCCGGCTTCGGTCGCCGCTCAGAGGGTACCGAGGCCTGGTAGAGCCGATGTAACGCCACCCTCGCATGAACTCAGACTAGTCCAGAGTCGCATGCATGTTCGATCCCTCGATTGAGTGAAGTACATATCACGTTCCCTTCCAGGCATGAACCATTTAGGCTCCGGGCACGTCCTCATGAACAACCGGCAACCCAGCCGGGAGGGCAGACCACCTGACAATCAGCGCGAACCCGTACGACACGAAGACTTGCGATACGGCTCATTCGCCGCCACCCGGCAGCAGACAGCCGCCCCGGAGAGAAATTTTCGAGGAAAAGCCACGAGCGGGAACGTTTTCGGCCTGGTTGGATGTTGACCCTGGTACGACAGCTCGTCGAGCTAGAGAAGAGGCGACGTGACTACTGTTCTGACCCCCGCGAGCCCACTGACGGCCGCTGACCGCTGCGACCGTTGCGGCGCCCAGGCATATCTGCGCGTCGTCCTTCTGAGCGGCGGAGAACTGCTCTTCTGCGCCCACCACGGTCGCAAGTTCGAGCCGGAACTCAAGAAGATCGCCGCCGAGATACAGGACGAGACGGAGCGGCTCACGACCGTTCCCGCAAGCGCCAACGAAGAAGAGCGCTGACACTTCGCGTCGACGACGAGTGAGTGCCGGCACAGGCCGGACGTCGGGCGGCCACCCCCTGGACACAGGGAGTGGCCGCCCGAACTCGTAGCGCGCCGTCCGCGACGCTCAGCGGCGCTTGCCGAGCGCCCGGGCGACGTCCGCGACCCGCGTGTAGACGCCGGGGCTGCCGGGCTGCCCACAGCCGCTTCCCCAGGACACCAGGCCGATCAGCTTCCCCTGGGCGACCAGCGGCCCTCCGCTGTCCCCCTGGCAGGCGTCGTGGCCGCCTGCGGCCTCTCCGGCGCACAGCATCGACGCCGACCGATACGTGCCTTCCTCGCCACCGGGGTAGGCCGCCTCACAGGCGCTGTCGGGGAGCACCTTCACCCCTGCGGCCCTGAGGCTGTGCGGATAGGTCCCGAAGCCCGTCGTGTCACCCCAGCCGTAGACCTCCGCGTCCGTACCCGGCCGGTAGGCGGAGTCCCCGGACGGAGCCATGCGGATGACCGAGCTCTCGGGCAGCGGTGAGGTAAGTGTCACCACGCCGTAGTCCCCCGCGTTCGTATAGCTGTCGTAGTCCGGATTGACCCAGACGTCACGCACAGCGATCTCCTTGCCGCTGTCCGACAGCAGGTCGCCGCGGCCCGCGATGACCTTCAGGTCGGTCACCTGCCGCGGCGGGGTCCCCAACACGTCCGTACCCAGGCAATGGGCCGCGGTCAGGACCTTGGACGGACTGATCACCACTCCCCCGCAGAACTGTCCCGCCCGCGTACCCCCGAACCGGTCACGGCTGGCCAGCGCCACCGTCCACGGGCTCTTCGAGATCTCGACGGGATACCCGCCTATGACGACGCTGTCGGCAGCGGCCGGTACGGGGGAAGCCAGCGGTATCACGGCCGCGGCGGCCACAAGGGCCAGCGCTGAGGCAAAAGGACGGCGCATGCGCACTCCTCACTCTGGGATGGTCATGGGAAACCCAGAGTGATCCAGCAGTCGGAAGCACGCACTCCGCACAGACGCCGAGGGCCCGGCTCCCCCACGGGAGCCGGGCCCTCGATGACGTGGCGCCGAGGCCTAGTCGAGGTAGTCGCGCAGCACCTGGGAGCGCGACGGGTGACGCAGCTTCGACATCGTCTTGGACTCGATCTGGCGGATGCGCTCACGCGTGACGCCGTAGACCTTGCCGATCTCGTCGAGGGTCTTCGGCTGACCGTCGGTGAGACCGAATCGCATGGAGACGACGCCGGCCTCGCGCTCGGACAGGGTGTCCAGCACCGAGTGCAGCTGCTCCTGCAGAAGCGTGAAGCTGACCGCGTCGGCCGGGACGACGGCCTCGGAGTCCTCGATGAGGTCACCGAACTCGCTGTCGCCGTCCTCGCCCAGCGGCGTGTGCAGGGAGATGGGCTCGCGGCCGTACTTCTGGACCTCGATGACCTTCTCAGGGGTCATGTCGAGCTCCTTGGCCAGCTCCTCCGGGGTGGGCTCGCGGCCCAGGTCCTGGAGCATCTGACGCTGCACGCGCGCGAGCTTGTTGATGACCTCGACCATGTGCACCGGGATACGGATGGTGCGGGCCTGGTCGGCCATGGCGCGGGTGATCGCCTGACGGATCCACCAGGTGGCGTACGTGGAGAACTTGTAGCCCTTGGTGTAGTCGAACTTCTCGACCGCGCGGATCAGACCGAGGTTGCCCTCCTGGATGAGGTCCAGGAAGAGCATGCCGCGGCCGGTGTAGCGCTTGGCCAGGGAGACCACCAGACGGAGGTTGGCCTCCAGGAGGTGGTTCTTGGCGCGGCGGCCGTCCTCGGCGATGATCTCCAGCTCGCGCTTGAGCTTCGGGGCGAGCTTGTCCGCGTTGGCCAGCTTGTCCTCGGCGAACAGACCGGCCTCGATGCGCTTGGCGAGCTCGACCTCCTGCTCGGCGTTGAGCAGCGGGACCTTACCGATCTGCTTGAGGTAGTCCTTGACCGGGTCGGCGGTGGCACCGGCAGCGGCGACCTGCTGCGCGGGCGCGTCGTCCTCGTCCTCGTCGGACAGGACGAAGCCCTGGGCACCGTCCTCGGTGGGCTCCTCGGTTCCGGGCTTGCCCGGGGTCTCCTCGACCGCCTCGTCGTCGATCAGCTCGACGTCGTCCTTCTTGGCGGTGGTCTTCTTGGCCGCCGTCTTCTTGGCGACCGTCTTCTTCGCGACCGCCTTCTTGGCGGTCGTCTTCTTGGCAGCGACCTTCTTGGCGGACGCGTCCTCAGCCGGATCGTCGGCGGCAGGCACGGCCGGGGCGGCGGGGGCGGCGGCCTTCTTGGCGGTCACCGTCTTCGCGGCCACCGTCTTGGTGGCGGTGCGCTTGGCCGGACTCTTCGCTGCGACGCTCTTTCGGGTGCGCTTGGGCTCCGCGGCACTGACCATCAGCGTCACACCCTCTTCCTCGAGGATCTGGTTGAGGCTGCGCAGTACGTTCTTCCACTGAGTGGCCGGAATCTGGTCAGCTTCGAAGGCCCGACGCACGTCATCGCCGGCGATCTGCCCCTCAGCCTTTCCCCGCTCAATGAGCGCCATGACAGAGACGGACTCGGCGATCTCCGGCGGGAGCGTACGGGATGTGCTGGCCGACACGAACAACCTCTCGGAACGTTGGAAAACGGCTTCCGGCCCCGTCCACTGCGGACAGGAGCCGACGACCGCCGACTGGGGATGGGCCGACGGCGCGGGCGGGGGCCGGGAAGAGGCACAGCGCCGCAAGCGGCGTCTGTATTCCCTCCTCGGCTGTCACCTCTTAGGTCATCGCGCTGTTCCGAGGAGCGTTACGCCCAATCTGCGTGGCCCGAGTCACACCCCGTAAGCGGTCAAAAGCTGCCAGATACGGTCAGACGAGGTCAGCCGATGGTCCGCGACCACCTCGCGCCGCCGGACCTCGCCGGATCCGGGAGGGATCCGGCGAGGTCCCGATGGGCGAGGGGGTCCGCCGACCGGGCGATGCCGCTCGAGGGCGCACGGCGCATATCGCCGGCCGCGCCGCCCCCGGTGCGCGATCAGTGTTCGCGCGGCGCGGGCACCACACGCTCCACCTCGGGGTGGACGGTGAGCAGTTGGCGCATGGCCGTCTCGGCCGCCGCGCCGTCGCCCGAGGCGAGGGCGTCGACGATGCGGGCGTGGTGCCCCAGGGTCGAGTCGTTCGGCCGGTCACAGCCGGTGACGGGGCCGCCGGAGACCTGGAGCGCGGCCGACACGATCCCGGAGAGGTGCTCCAGCATCCGGTTGCCCGCGAGCTGGATGAGCAGCGAGTGGAACTCGGCGTCGGCCCGGGAGAAGGTGAGCGAGTCACCCTGCCCCATGGCGTGGCCCATGATCTCGACCATGTCGCTGAGCCGCTGCTGCACCTCCTCACGTCCGTGCCCGGCGGCGAGGCGAGCGGCGAGCGGCTCGATCGTCCAGCGCAGCTCGCTCAGCTCGCGCCGCTGGTCGTCGCGCTGCGGCCCGAAGGCGCGCCATTCGATGATGTCCGGGTCGAGGAGGTTCCAGTCGCTGACGGGGCGCACCCGCGTGCCGACGTTCGGGCGGGCGCTGACCAGTCCCTTCGCCTCCAGGACGCGGAGCGACTCACGGACGACGGTGCGGGAGACCTCGAACCGCTGGCCGATCTCCTCAGGGACGAGCGGCCGGTCCGCGCCCAGGTCGCCGGAGACGATCATCTGTCCCAGTTGCTGGACGAGTTGGCCGTGCAGCCCGCGTCCGCGGCTTCCGGCGGCGCGCCGGCCCACGCGGCCGAGTTCGGGGTCCGCGCTCTCCCACGCGGGCGCACTCACGCGGTCGACACCGGGGGTCTCCGCGTAGGGGTAGCGGTCGATTTCGCCCGGTCCGGCGAGGCCGGAGTCGGCGGAGCGGGCGGCGGTCATCATGGTCTGCGCAAGGGTACTCACGTGACCTTTGTCGGCGCGGTCTCCAACTCCCTTGAGGTCTTTGGTGAAAAGCACACGAAAGGGTGATCGCTCACCCCGTCGCAATTGACGCCTTATCGGAAAGAAATGGGCGTTCTTCGGGGAGTTGTGCGCACACCGGGAACGGAAGGGTCCGGACGGTCGTCATCGGACCCTGCTCCGCAGCGTGGTGAGCAGATATGCGCAGAGCAGGGCGGTGAGCGACAACATCAGGGCACCGCCCACGGGTTGGGCGACCATCCGGACACCGGCCGTCAGGAATCGCTCGCCCCCGAACGGCCACTGCATCATCACCAGCTCGCGCAGCCTCAAGGGGAATCCGGCGGCGGTCCGCACGGACGGCCCCTCCCAGACCTTCTGTACGAGCGGTACGACGAGGACCGGTACGGCGAGCACCGCGGCGAGCCCGGCGGTCGTGGACCGGAAGAGACCGGCGGCCAGTACCCCCGCCCAGGCACAGCCCACCACCAGCCCGGTCCAACTCACGGTCAGGGACAGCCAGTCCGCGGGGATCGCGGTGAGCTCCCGTCCGTAGACGAGGTAGAGCATCTCGAGGTCGCACCCGACGGTGAGGAAGGCCAGGGTCAGTGCGGTGACCGAGGCGAGCAGGAGTTTGGCCGCGAGCAGCCCCAGGCGGCGGGGGACGGTGCCGCGGTCCGTGGCCAGCGCGGGGTGACGGAACTCCTCGCCGAAGGCCACCGCGCCCAGCAGCCCGGCGCCGAGCGCGGCGGGCGGCAGGGGAAATTCCCGCGGCCACGCGGCCAGCAGGCGCGGCTGGGGCGTGTGACCGATCCTGGCCAGGATGACGGACAGGAGGGCCGAGGTGACGAGAACGGCCGCCGCGGTGAGGTAGCCGGTGCCCACCCCCGCGGCGCGCCGCAGTTCGTAGCGCAGCGGACGCAGCGGGCTCGGGGCCTGGCGTACCGCGATGGGGGGCGGCAGGGGGGCGACGGCATTCGAGGACGGCGTCCCGGCCGGCCCCGGCGTACCGCCGTCACCCACGACGCCTCCCCCGTCGCCGTCACTGCCACTGCCACTGCCACTGCCACTGCCACTGCCACTGCCACTGCCACCGTCCTCCGCCTGCGCGCGGACGGGCTTCATGTCGCCGATCTCGTCGGCGAGTTGATGGACGAGGATGCCGTGCCGGAAGGCCGTCTCGCCGACGTCGGCGCATGTGCTGCCGTACACGGAGAGCCGGTTGCCGTCCTCCCGCACGACCTCCACGGAACGCTGGGCGGAGCGGGCCTCCTTGGCCAGCAGCGCGCCGAGCCGGGCCGCGTGCGGGCTGCGGACGGCGACCCTGGGGCGGAGCCGGGTGCGTGCGAAGTCTGCGGCCTCCTGGTCGGCGACGACCCGGCCCTGCTCCAGCGTGACGATCCGGTCGGCCGTGCGTGCGGCCTCCTTGGGGTCGTTCGTGGTGAACAGCACCGTGCCGCCCTGGGCGGCATGGGCGCGCAGAATCCCGTGCAGCCAGCGGGCTTCACGGGCGGAGAGTCCGTCGGAGGGTTCGTCGAGGACGAGCGTGTGCGGGTCCGACAGGAGCGCGCACGCAAGCCCCAGGCGGCGGTCCATGCCGCGTGACAGGGTGCCCAGACGCTCGTCACGGAGGCCGACGAGCCCGACGACTTCGAGCACCTCGTCCGCGCGGCGCGCGGGCACCCCGGCAGCCGCGCACAGCATGCGGAGTTGGCCGCTCACCGTGCGCGCCGGGTGGCCGGGCACCTCGCCCATGAGCACGCCGACCTCACGCGAGGGGTGGGCGATGCGATGCAGCGGCCGGCCCCTGAAGCAGGCGACACCGCGGCCCTGTTGGAGTTCGAGCATGAGCTTCAGCACCGTCGTCTTGCCCGCACCGGGAGCCCCGAGGACCGCTGTGACACGGCCCGCGAGCGCCTCGAAGGACACGTCGTCGACGGCGGCCCGCAGCTCCTTGCGGGGGTTGCTGGTCAGTCCGATGGCCTGGATCACTCACAGCAAGATAGCGTGACAATTCGGGTTTTCCGGGCACCTTGCGGCCTGTCTCGAGCAGGGCCCGACAACTCGCGCCGCCACCCCCTCGCCGCGGCGCCCCGACCTGCCCCTCCAGGCCTTGCTCAGACCTCGGGGCGCAGCATCGGCGGGTTGAGCAGCGTGGCGCCGCCCGCGCGGAAGAGCTGGGCCGGGCGACCGCCCTGGCGCGTGGTCGTACCGCCCGTGGGCACCAGGAAGCCGGGCGTGCCCGTCACCTTGCGGTGGAAATTGCGCGGGTCGAGTGCCACACCCCACACCGCCTCGTAGACGCGGCGCAGCTCACCCACGGTGAACTCGGTCGGGCAGAACGCGGTCGCCAGCGACGAGTACTCGATCTTCGACCGGGCACGCTCGACGCCGTCCGACAGGATCTGCGCATGGTCGAAGGCGAGGGGCGCCGCCTGCTCTCCGTCCCGGCCGTACCCGCCCTGCTGCAACAGTTCCTCGACGGGTGCCCAGCGGGCGCTGTTGGCGTCACCGCCCGCCCGGGGCGCGGGCAGATCGGGGGCCAGGGCGAGATGGGCGACGCTGACCACCCGCATCCGGGGGTCCCGCTTGGGATCGCCGTAGGTGGCGAGTTGTTCCAGATGCGCGCCGTTGTCCTGCGCAGGGGCGGACGGGTCGTGGGCCCGCAGCCCCGTCTCCTCGACCAGCTCGCGCGCGGCGGCCTGCGAGAGGTCCTCGTCGGCCCGCACGAAGCCGCCGGGAAGCGCCCATCGCCCCTGGAACGGCTGCTCGCCCCGTCGTACCGCCAGCGCGCACAGGGCATGGCGGCGCACGGTCAGCACGACCAGGTCCACGGTCACGGCAAAGGGCGGAAAGGCCGACGGGTCGTAGGGCATGCCGCGATCATAGTCGTCTGCCTGACGATAAACACCTCCTTCGTCAGCCGCGTACGCAGTTGATCCACTTCGGTCCGGTACTACGTCGATCGGCCCGCGTCGGTCTCCGTCCAGGAACGTGACCGCCGTGTCACACCCCCAACTGCAGTCCATCGGCCGCCTCCTCGACCATGGCGAGACCGAGCCGGCTGACGCGCACGGAGAATGGGGCGCCACAGACCCGCAGCCCCGTCAGCACGATCTCGCCCAGCGGTGCGCACCGGATCGGTCGCAGCGTCACCGTCCCGGCCGGGGCGTCCGGACGGATCCCGGCCAGCGAGGCGAGCAGCAGCACGCCGGCGCCGGCCGCCGTCGCCGCCGGCCGGGAGGCCGCCGGGTGGGGCACCGGGGTGCTGCCCTCCGTGCGCTGCTCCCCCGCGTACATCTCGGGCAGCCGATGGCCGAACGCCTCCGCCGCCGCCAGTACGCCCCTGAGCAGGGAACTCGCCTCCTTCTCGTAGCCCGAGGCGGCAAGCCCCGCGACGGCGATCGCCGAGTCCTGGACTCGCACGGCACCGGCACGGTGACCGAACGCGTTGTACCCCGGCTCCTTGGCGCCCAGGCCGCGCAGTCCCCAGCCCGAGTCCATGGCCGGGCCGCCCAGCAGCCGGGCGAGCTGCTCGGTCCGCACCTTGTCGAGCAGTCCTGGGGCCAGCTCCCCCGACCCCAGGAGACCGGTGTCGAGGAGGTGCGCCGCAGCGGAACCCAGGTACGGCACCAGGCGTCCGTCCCGAGTGCGGGCCGCGGCCGGTCTGCCGCCGCCCAGGTCCTCGATCCAGAACTCGTCACGGAACGCGGTCCGCAGCTCCTGTGCCCATTGCCGCAGCTCGGGGGCGCCCGGCCGGCCGACTTCGTCGAGGAGGTCGGCGCCCAGCAGGGCCGCACGGTGTGCCTGCACCTGTGTCTCGCAGCGCAGCGCCCCGCCGGGATGCGGGTCGGACAGATAGACGCCGTCACCGACCATGGTCCGCAGCCACTTGAGGCACTGCTCGGCCGTGGGCAGCAACTCCTCCACCTCTTGCTCCGGAAGCCCCCAACGGCGGGCCTCGGCGAGGAGCACGGGGAACATCAGGGTCGCCTCTGTCGCCGTGCAGCCGGGCGGCAGGTGCGGTCCCGCGTCCCGGCGGGGCCCGGGAATCAGACCGGACCGGCCTCCCGGACCGGCGAGTTGGGTTCGGGCCAGTGTCCGCATGGTGCCCGCGGCCAGCCGCGTTCCGAGCGGAAGCGTCATCCGTGCCGCGACGATCGCCTCGGCCGGCGCCAGGCCGCACCGCCAGGGAGCCCCCGCCGCGAGATGCACGTCGGCCGGATACTCGGGGTCCCGCAGCAGCAACGCCTGGAGATCGTCGACGCAGGTGCGCAGGAGTGCCCCGGCCCTGGGGTCGTCGCCCCCCGCACGGGGTGCGGCGAACGGCCCGGGGCCACGTCCCGCCGCCCTGATGGACCCCGCTCCATCCGACCGTACGCGCAGCTCCACGCTCCGGGTCGCGCCCGGCGGCAGTTCGAGCTCCCAGCGCAGCAGTCCGGCGGCGGCCAGCGCGTCGGTGGGCGGGGGGTCGGCGGTGACGGCCGAGTGTCCGGTGGCGCAGGACCAGCGCAGGCCGGAGTCGTGGACGCTGGCGGGCAGTTCGGGCCCGGACCGGCCGAGGGCGACCGAGCCGAGTTCCGCGAGGTCCGTGCCGAGGGCGACCTCGACGGGCAGACGCAGCGTGCGGGCGGCAGCGCTCTGCAACGTGATCCGCTCGGTGCCGTCCGCGTACCGCGTCCGCTCGACGATCACATCCGGGTCGGGGCCGACGTCGGGGGATGCGCGCAGCGTCCCCACGAAGCGGGCCGTGTCGGCCCCGACCATTCGCGCCTGCACGACGAGCGGCTCCCGGCCCGCGATCCGTACCTGGCAACGGGAGAGCAAGCGCCGCCCCGCTCGGTAGAACCCCTCCAGGCCGCGCCCCGTCAACTGCCCCTGCTCCGTGGAGATCACCAGTCCCGGCAGCGCGACACAGATCAGGGCCGTATGAGCAGGCGGCAGGTTCCCCGCACCGCGCGGCACGGAGTGCGCGGCCTGGACAGCCGTGGGCCCGCACGCTCCCGGGCGGGAGGACGAGGCACCGCCGCCTCTGGCGAGCGGGGCGGACGCGTTGTCCCCAGGACTGACGGGCCTTGCCGTCTCGCGCGCGGGCGGACGGTCTTCGCCGGAAGCCGGGGAGGGGATGGGCAAGGTCATGGACATTTCCTCCGCGCTCGGTGCGCCTTGAGCGCGCTCGGCGCCGGGTGGTGGACTCCGTGGGGATCGGGGGCACAGGGGCGGCGGGGCCCGGCCACGGCTTCCGCCACTCAGGTGAACGGAACGCCCCCGCCCCAGGTCACGCCTTCGGCCGGGGAAGCCGACCGAATGGCGGTGCGCCCTGCGGACGGGGCCGACCGAACAGCGGTGCGCCGAGGGTCGGTGGCCCGCGCAGCCGACCCCGCACCCGCTGCTCAGCTGTCCGCGAGGGCCGCCCGTGCATGGTTCAGTCGTCCTCGCCCGCCCCATGACGACCGCCCTCGCGGTGCGCGCGTGGGCGACCGGGAGCCTCGGTCTCCGCGCGTCCCGGTCCCTCCCCGCTGGGCGAGGTCCCGTCGGTGGGCCGACGTCGGCGGGCTTTCGCCGCCTGTGCGCTGCGGCGACCCGAACGAGCCACGCCGCCGGCAGCCGAGCGTGATCGGTGTCGGCGTCGCGTGGCAGGAGCGAACGCGCGGGATGTCGCTTCCGGCGCCCCTGCGGCGCGCACCGCCACGTCGGATGCGGGCGGGGCCGGGTCCGGTGCCGCGCATCCGGTGGGCTGCTCTCCGTCCTCGGAGGTACGCCCTTCGGAGGCACGCCCTTCGAGGGCATGCCCTTCGGAAGCACGCTCCGTGCGCTCCGCACGTAGGCACCGCCGGACGGATTCGGGGTCCAGTCCCTCGTTGCACGCCTGGTGCAGGAGGCGTGCGAAGAGGTAGTCGGGGTCGGCGCCAAGGGCCATGGCCAGGGCTTCGCGGGCCTCCAGCTCGTCGCCGGTGGACCAGGCGACCCAGCCCGCGAGCGTGAGGGGTGCCGCCGCGTGCTCACGGTAGGGGCCGACGCAGCGGCGGGCCAGCGCCCGCCACAGACGCAGGGCCGGGCCGGCCTCGTCCCCCTCCATCCACTGGGCGGCACGGTCGCGAGTGGTGCGGTCCTGGAGACCGAGGATCAGCGTCGCGGCCTCCTCGTGTTCCAGGAGCGAGTCGTCACGCAGGTCCGCGGGGCGGGTCCCCGACACCGGTGGGGTGTCGGTGAGGCGCTTCATGAGCCGCCCCGCCAGTTCCAGGGACTGCTCTGCCACCGCCGCTCGGCCTTCCTCGTCGAGAATCCTCGGGACGAGCGCCATGCTCGCGGTGTCGAGCGCGGCTTCCTGCTCCCGGGCCGCCGATGTCTCCCATGGGAGGAGCCGCTCGGTCAGTTCCTTGAGGGATCCGCGGACTTGGAGTCCCGCGTAGGTCGCGGCGGCGGCAAGGACGGACGTCCCGGGCAGCCCCATCGTGTGCCCCTCGGGGGGACAACACCCCTGCCCCGGGCACACGTAGGACCAGAATCGGCCATCGGAGATGCACAGGCCCTCGACCACGGGGACGTCCAGGCGACCGCACGCCGTCCGCAGCAGTTGCGCGAGCGGACGCAGCCGCTCGACGACCTCTCGCCCGGACTCCCCGCTCTCCGGTTCACGGCAGAGGAAGAGGACCATGCTCTCGGGCCGGGCGCCCCTGCGCTCGCTGCCCTTCACCAATCCCTGCGCCAGTTGCTCGGCGGCGGACGGCCAGTCCTCCGCCTGGCGGGGGATGCCGAGCCGGGCGCGGCCACCGAAACGCCCGCGCCGGTCCCGGTCGTGCAGAGCGACCAGGACGATGCTGTCCTCGGGACGGTAACCGAGCAGATAGGGCAGGGCGTCGGCCAGCTCCGCGGGGGTGCGCAGGGTGACCTGGTGCGCCCCACCGCCGGGACCCGGCCCGTGGACGGCCGCGGAGACTCCGTGACCGCCGAAGGGTCCGGAGGCTCCGAGCCCCACGAACCGACCGGATCCGGCCTCCCTCAAACCTTCGCCTTCGCTCTCGGGTCGAGCCGGCACGGCACCACCCCACCGTCGAGCGGCGGCGGGCCCTCCGTCACCCGCTCCCTCCTCAAGCGCGGCACCGCCCGCGTCGATCGCAGCGCCGCCCGCGCTCCCGCACCGATCCGCCACCTGTCGGCTGCCCCACTCCCCGCCCGAGCCCCGCTCGGCATCGTCGCCTCCCGCTCGACCGTCGTCTCCGTCACACCCCGACCGCGCCACGGGCTCGGCCCCCGCCGCGGCGTCCGTGCGCGCTTCACACCCCGCGGGCACGGTGTACTCGCCCTGTCCATCGCATGCGCCGCCGAGCCCGCTGATGTCCTCGTCGCCGGACCTGCCGGTCGCTTCGTCGTGATTCGTCATGCCGTGACCATCCCGCGGATGCCGAAATTCCGCTTGAGCCTGTGGATAACCACGAGCATGGCCACGACAGAAGTTGTCCACAGCTCGTCCGGCTCGTTCGCGCGATGTCCGACCCATCGGGTTGCATGGGGCCATGACCAACGAAGACCCGCGACCCACAGCCCCCGACCCCGCGCCTGCCGAGGACGAGACTCTGCGCACGGCGGCCGACGCCGTACTGGCCCGACTCGTCGGCGCCCGCCCGGGCGAGGCCCGGCTGCGCGAGGACCAGTGGCGTGCCATCGAGGCGCTGGTGGCCGACAAGCGCAGAGCCTTGGTGGTCCAGCGCACCGGCTGGGGCAAGTCCGCGGTGTACTTCGTCGCGACCGCGCTGCTGCGCGAGAGGGGCGCGGGCCCCACGGTGATCGTCTCGCCGCTCCTCGCCCTCATGCGCAACCAGGTGGAGGCTGCGGCCCGCGCCGGAATCCACGCGAGGACGATCAACTCCTCCAACACGGAGGAGTGGGAGACGATCCAGGCCGAGGTCGCCGCGAGCGAGGTCGACGTCCTCCTGGTCAGCCCCGAGCGGCTGAACAACCCGGACTTCCGCGACCAGGTCCTGCCCAAGCTGGCCGCCGCGACCGGTCTGCTCGTGGTCGACGAGGCACACTGCATCTCCGACTGGGGCCATGACTTCCGGCCGGACTACCGCCGCCTGCGCACCATGCTCGCCGACCTCCCGCCCGGCGTGCCCGTCCTGGCCACGACCGCGACGGCCAACGCGCGCGTGACGGCCGACGTGGCCGAGCAGCTGGGCACCGGAGCCAGCACCGACGCACTCGTGCTGCGCGGCCCCCTGGACCGGGAGAGCCTGAGCCTCGGTGTCCTCCGGCTGCCCGACGCGGCCCACCGGATGGCCTGGCTCGCCGAGCATCTGCGGGACCTGCCCGGCTCCGGCATCATCTACACGCTCACCGTCGCCGCCGCCGAGGAGGTCACCGCGTTCCTGCGCCAGAGCGGCCACACGGTGGCGTCGTACACCGGCAAGACGGAGAACGCGGACCGCCAGCAGGCCGAGGAAGACCTCCTCGCCAACCGGGTCAAGGCCCTGGTCGCCACGTCGGCGCTGGGAATGGGGTTCGACAAACCCGACCTGGGTTTCGTGGTGCACCTGGGGTCGCCTTCCTCCCCCATCGCCTACTACCAGCAGGTGGGACGCGCCGGTCGCGGTGTGAAGCACGCCGAAGTGCTGCTCCTGCCCGGCAAGGAGGACCAGGCGATCTGGGAGTATTTCGCGTCGATCGCCTTCCCGCCCGAGGAGCAGGTGCGTCGCACGCTGGACGTGCTGTCACGGGCCGACCGTCCGCTCTCGCTGCCCGCTCTGGAACCGCTCGTGGAGCTGCGCAGGTCCCGCTTGGAGACCATGCTCAAGGTGCTCGACGTGGACGGAGCCGTACGCAGGGTCCAGGGCGGCTGGATCTCCACCGGCAACCCATGGACGTACGACACCGAGCGCTACGCATGGGTCGCCAAGCAGCGGGCGGCCGAGCAGCAGGCGATGCGGGACTACGTCACGACGACCGGTTGCCGGATGGAGTTCCTGCGACGTCAGCTGGACGACGAGGGTGCGGCGCCGTGCGGGCGCTGCGACAACTGCGCGGGCGCACGGTTCGAGGCCGCCGTGTCACCCGCGGCACTCGACGCGGCCAACGGAGAGCTCGGCCGCGCGGGTGTGGAGGTCGAGCCCCGGAAGATGTGGCCCACGGGCCTGCCCGCGGTCGGCGTCGACCTGAAGGGCCGTATCCCCGCCGGCGAGCAGGCCGCGCCCGGACGCGCCTTGGGACGGCTCTCGGACATCGGCTGGGGCAACCGGCTGCGCCCCATGCTCGCGCCCCAGGCCCCCGACGGCCCTGTTCCGGACGATGTCGCCAAGGCTGTCGTCGGCGTGTTGGCGGACTGGGCGAAGGGGCCCGGCGGCTGGGCTTCGGGGCAGCCCGACGCACAGCCCCGACCGGTCGGCGTCGTGACCGTGGCCTCGCGGCGACGGCCGCAGCTGATCGGATCTTTGGGCGCTCGGATCGCGGACGTCGGCAGACTGCCGCTGCTGGGTTCCGTGGAGTACATCGGCGAGGCCCAGCAGATCTCGCGGAGCAACAGCGCGCAGCGGCTGAAGGCACTCGACGGAGCGCTGACCGTACCGCCCGATTTGGCAGCGGCCTTGAAGGAGGCGCACGGTCCCGTCCTGCTCGTGGATGACGCGACGGAGACCGGCTGGACACTCGCCGTGGTCGCGCGCATGCTCCGCAGAGCGGGAGCCCAGGGGGTGTTGCCCCTGGTCCTGGCCGTTCAGGCGTGACGCGTGCATCGCCGCCCGAAACCTTGGGCAAGGATATAGGTCACACATAGCCCGAAAACGGTCCGCCGTCCCAATTGCTCGTTGCCGCAACCAAGTTCGACAGGAAGAATTGAAGTCCGCTCCCCGCACGGCTCGCCCGTGGTCCGGTAGGGCTCTGCTGCGGCGTGCGCTCCCCCAAGTCCGACCCCGCCCGCTGTGTGGGCGCGTAGCCGAAGGGAGGACCGTGACCTTCGGATTCGCTCCGTCCTCGGCGGCGTCCATGTCGACGTCTGCCGACCCGTCCACCAACCCACTGGCCCGGATGCTCGAACCCGCCGAGTGGGCCTCCGCGGGGATTCCGCTGCTGCGCAATCCCCGGGAGGTCGTCAGCGGGCTGCACGCCAGGCATCGGCCCAGGCCTTCGACCGCGATCGTGGCCGTCCTGGATCCGGACGAGCGGCTGAACGCGAGTGCCTCGTTCATCCGGCGCCCGGCTCCGGCCGACGGCTGGATGTTCCGCAACGCGCTGCTGTCGCAGCTGCGCCGGGTCATCCCGCACGACCTGCGCCGCCGCACGCCGGTACGCACGGCCGTACTGATGTACTGCCGTGACGGCGACGCGCGTTGGACGGAGGAGGACGGGGCCTGGATGTGGGGGCTGCGGGACGCCTGCACGCTCCACGGGCTGCGCTGCGGGGCCTACATCACCCTGACCCGCGACGGATGGCAGGTGCTCGGCGAGGGCCGTGGCGGACGCCGCCCCAATGCGGACTCGCCGCCGGAGCCCTTCGCGCTGTCCGAGGTGCCACCGCTGCCGCGCACCGGAGGCGCCGCGTCGGAGGTCCTTCGCAGGGCAGCCGCCCGCTGAGCCGCGGCGCCCCGGTGGGCGCCCGCTCCGGGTCGGGGAGCCCGGGGCACCGGCAGACAAGGTGCGGTGGCCGCGACCGTCGGCAGACTGGACGGTGGCCACCTCGCGCCCGTCGAGTGCGGGAGGGGTCCGGCCGATCCGCCGGCGGAGGCTCATGACGACACCACGGTCAGCCGAGGGCGCACGACCATCCGTCCGAGGGCACCGCCTCCACCCGGAGACACCAGGATCAGTCCCGGATGCCGCAGGACGACCGAGCCGTCCGCCGGGATGTGCGGCGCTCCAGGCCGGGCCAGGCGCTCACCAACGGTCGCGGACGTACGCCGAGGACGCACTCCGTTCTCGGCGGCACTCGGCGAGCCGTTTGCGAGCCGTCTGCCGGTCATGGCAGCGCACCGAAGGTGCGGCACGCGGCACAGCCCGTCACCCGCGCGCGGGTACGCCGAAATGACCGCCGTGCAGGTCTCGCCGCGACCAGGACCGCCGTACAGGTGCCGCCGCGGCGGCACCCTCAGCGTCCCTCCGAACGATTCCCGGACCGTGCCCGGAAGTCGGTCAGACGCCCGCGCCCAGCACCGAGTTGATCTGCTGCGGGTCGCCGCAGACGATCAGCAGGGCACCGGCCCGGCCGTGGGCCAGGGGCAGCGCGGTGGCGGCAGCGGTGTCGGGACCGCCGTTGACCGCGACCACGACCACGGGACGGGTCGCGGCCCGGCCGGCGACGGAGGCGTCGGCGTAGAAGACGTCGTCGCCCGCGTCGTGCTGCTTCCAGTACGCGGCCTCGCCGAAGGAGAGCTCGTGCGCGGCCCACGGGTGCGGGTCGCCGGTGGTGATCACCAGCACCTCACCCGGAGCGCGGCCCGACTCCAGCAGCAGGTCGACGGCCTCTTCGGCGGCGTCCAGCGCACCCTCGGCCGAGGCCGGGATCAGCTGGATCTGCGGGGCGACCGCAGCGGCTGCGGCCTTCGGGGCGGACGGTCCCGGCGTGGGCACGGCCGACTCGCGCGGCGTGCGTTGCGCCGGCATCGGCCGGACAGGACCCGGACGGCCGGGACGCGGCGGTGCCGCGGGACGGGGGCCGGGTACGGGGCGGGGGGTCTGCGCGCTGCGGCCGGTGGCCGGAGTGACGCGGGGACCCTGGGCACTCTCGTGAATCTGAGGCTCCTCGGGAATGAGAGGCATGAGCTGATATCTATCAAACGCCGGTGCGACTCGCGTCGGCGGGTGGCACATGAGTGCGAGCGGAATCGTCAGAAATCGAAGCCGAGCTGACCCTCGATCTCCGGAACGCTTCCGTCCGCCCAGCTGCGGACCTTCTTGAGGTGCCGCCACTGGGGCAGCGCATCAAGATACGCCCATGACAACCGGTGGTACGGGGTGGGCCCCCGCTCCTCCAGCGCGGCCTTGTGGACCGGTGACGGGTACCCGGCGTTGGCCGCAAAACCGAAGTCTGCATGGTCGATGCCCAGTTCGGCCATCATTTTGTCGCGCTGGACCTTGGCGATCACCGAAGCAGCCGCGACAGCGACGCACGACCGGTCGCCCTTGATCACCGTGCGGACCCGCCAGGGAGCACCCAGGTAGTCGTGCTTCCCGTCGAGGATGACCGCGTCGGGACGGACCGGCAGGGCTTCCAGGGCACGCACGGCGGCGAGGCGCAGTGCGGCCGTCATGCCGAGGTCGTCGATCTCCTCCGGGGAGGAGTGCCCGAGGGCGTACGACGTCACCCACGTCTCCAGTTCCGCCGCGAGCGCGGTCCGCCGCTTGACGGTCAGGAGCTTGGAGTCGGTGAGACCCTCGGGCGGCCGGCGCAGTCCGGTCACGGCGGCGCAGACGGTGACGGGGCCTGCCCAGGCACCGCGTCCCACCTCGTCGACACCGGCAATGATCTTCGCTCCGGTCGTTGCGCGGAGGGAGCGCTCGACGGTGTGAGTGGGTGGTTCGTACGGCATGGCGCCCTCAGCCTACGCCGCCCGGAGCCCCTCGCGACACCCAGGTTTGCCCGAGCGACGCGGGGGTCGGGACGGGGGTCGCCACGACTGTCGCTCGGCCGCCCGAACGGGCCTCCCCGGGAGCCTCGGGCGAATGCCTCCCCGGCCGCCGCCGAGGGACCACTCAGGCGGCCGGGCCGCGCAGCAGCGGGACCATCAGCTGGTCGATCATCTCCGACAGGTCCTCGTCGCTCCATTCGCTCGCGCACACCTTGGAGCGGTACATCATCATCGCCGGGATGGCATCGAAGACGTAGGAGTTGGCGGCGTCGGGACGCACCTCTCCCCGCTCGATTCCGCGGTCGATGACCTCACGCAGCAGATGCATGGTCGGCTCGACGACCCCGCCGATGATCACTCGGTGGAAGCGTTCGGCCTGCGACGCGTCGCATTCGTAAAGGACCGATCGCAGCGCGAATCCGGGCTGCGAGAACATCGCGTCCCGCACCCGCCGGCACAGCTCCAGCAGGTCCTCCCGGACACTCCCGAGGTCGGGCGCCTCGGCCTGGTTCGGCAGCCCGGCCTGGAGCGCGTCGGCGACGAGATCCTCCTTGGACGGCCAGCGACGGTAGACCGCGGCCTTGCCGGTCTGGGCGCGCGCCGCGACGCCCTCCATCGTGAGCCCGTTCCAGCCGACCGTGCCGAGCTGCTCCAGCGCGGCCTCCAGGATCGCGCGTTCGAGTACGGCACCACGCCGACGCGGGGAGGCCGCCTGAGCGGGGGCGGCCGTCCAACGCGAACTAACCATCTGACTGTCTCCGTTGTGCAGGGGGGAGCGGCTTTTTCGGGGGGTTTGCGCGGTCGAGTTGACGCCACATGGCAGCGACTTCAGTGAACGCTTGCGTTCACTGTCGGGGACTCACTACCGTTGACGCGACAGTGAACGCGAGCGTTCACTAACGCACTTGTGGGGGACCCATAGTGACAACCTCTCAGTTGATACAGGAATCAAAGCCAGGAGCGGCCCGCCGGGAGGGGCACCCCGGTATCGCGCTCACCGTCATCGCGGCCTGCCAACTCATGGTGGTACTCGACGCGACGATTGTGAACATCGCGCTCCCGCACATTCAAGACGCGCTCAAATTCAGCACGACCGATCTGACATGGGTGATCAGCGCGTACACCCTCACCTTCGGTGGCCTGCTGCTTCTCGGCGCCCGCGCCGGTGACATCCTCGGCAGGCGCCGGGTCTTCATGACTGGCATCCTGCTGTTCACCTTCGCCTCGCTGCTCGGTGGACTCGCCCAGGAACCCTGGCAATTGCTGGCCGCCCGTGCCCTGCAAGGCGTCGGTGGCGCGATCGCGTCACCGACCTCGCTGGCGCTCATCACCACCACGTTCCCCGAGGGCCCGGAGCGGAACCGGGCGTTCGCCGTCTTCGCCACGGTCTCCGCCGGCGGTGGCGCCGTCGGTCTGCTGGCCGGCGGCATGCTCACCGAGTGGCTCGACTGGCGCTGGGTCCTCTTCGTCAACGTGCCCATCGGTGTTCTGATCGCGGTGCTCGCACCGATGTACATCAGCGAGTCCGAACGCCACCCCGGACGCTTCGACATCGCGGGTGCCCTCACCTCGACGGCGGGCATGGCGTCCCTGGTCTACGGCTTCATCCGCGCCGCGGAGGAGGGCTGGCGGGACAGCCTCACCATCGGGTCGTTCGGTGCGGCCGTGGTGCTGCTGGTGGCCTTCGTGATCGTCGAGACCCGCGCGAAGGAACCCATCACCCCGCTGAAGATGTTCGCCGACCGCAACCGGTCGGGCACGTATCTGATCATGCTGAGCCTGGCCGCGGCGATGTTCGGCATGTTCTTCTACATCGTGCTGTTCGTGCAGAACGTGCTCGGCTACAGCCCGATCTCCGCCGGTGTGGCGTTCCTGCCGGTCACGGTCGCGATCGCGGTCGGCGCGGGTCTGTCGCAGCGGTTCCTGCCGGTGCTCGGCCCCAAGCCGTTCATGGTCGTCGGCTCGTCGCTCGTCGCACTCGGGCTCCTGTGGCTGACCTTCATCAGCTCGGACAACTCGTATGTCGGCGGGGTGCTCGGCCCGATGCTGCTGTTCGGCTTCGGCATGGGTCTGAACTTCGTGACGCTGACGGTCACCGCAGTCTCGGGTGTCGCCCAGCACGAGGCGGGCGCCGCCTCGGGCCTGCTCAACGTCACGCAGCAGGTCGGCGGTTCGCTGGGGCTCTCCATCCTCACCACGGTCTTCGGCTCGGCCAGCCGGGACGAGGCGGAGAAGCAGATGCCGAAGTTCCTGACGGGCGGCTCGCCCGAGCAGAAGGCGGAGTTCGCCAAGACCCATCAGCTGCCCGCGCCCTGGGGCCACGAGGTGCTCGCCCAGGGCATCTCGACCGCCTTCATCCCGGCGGCCGCGATGGCCCTGCTGGCGCTGATCACCGCGGCGCTGGTGATCAGGGTCCGCAAGAGCGACCTGGAGGCCCTTTCCGGTTCGGCGGGACCGGTCGCGGGCTGACGAGGGAGCCGCGGAGGCCGGGCCGGGTCCCGGGGGTCCGACAGCGAGGACCCCGGCCCGGCCGTCCGCCGGACGAACGGCGAACCGCGGCCTCCGGTGCATGTCACCGGAGGCCGCCTGGCCCCTCCGCCCTGCGGGACCCGGCCCCACTCAGCGCAGGTGCGTGACGTCGATACTCAGCCGGTGGCACGCGGACCAGTCCACGTCCGTCGCCGGCGGCCGGTCACGCAGGATGTCCCGGGCGCGGGCCTCGCCCCAACTGGTCGCGTACCAGGGGTCGTCGCTCTCCCCCAGGTCGTTCGCTATGGGTCGCAGCGCGCACGAACGCAGCGGCTCCTTCAGCTTGTCGAGCGCCGGTACGGCGTCGGCGGACAGGCTTCCCGCGTAGTCGAGGTCGAACTTGCCCGTCTCCTCGTAACGCTGGACATTGCGCTCGGCGATCAGACCGTCCGGCGACACGAGCCCGAAGGCCAGCACTCCCACAGCGGCACTGGCCGCGACCGCGCGCGGCAGCCATCGGGCGCCCCACACGCCGGCCGCCATGATGAGCACGATGACGACGCCGAGCCACATCTCCACGGCCAGCACGGAGACCCGCAGCCGCGTCAGGCCGTAGGCCTCCACGTACATGTCCATGCGCCGCACCGCCGAGGCCACGACCACGATCGCCAGGGCGCACAGGGTTCCCAGCACGCCCCGCACCAGGGTCCAGTCGCGGGCGTCGCCGCGGGGTGCCCAGCGGAGCGCGAAAACCACGACGAGCAGGGTCAGGAGGGTGACCAGCAGCAGCTGCCAGAACCCCTGGCGTGCGTACTCGGAGTACGTCTGGCCGGTCTTCTTCAGGACGGCCTCGTAGCCTCCGAAGAGCACGGCGAGCTGCACCGCGTTGAAGGCGGCGAAGAGCGCCGTGAGCACGACCAGCGGGAGGGCCCATTCGACGCGGCCGCGGGGGCGGCCGGCGGGTACCTGGACCCGGTCCCACTGGACGGGTGCGGCCGCGGTGTGGGCCGCCGCGAGCGCTCCGACCACACCGAAGGCAAGGAGCACCAGGCGCCACGGGCCGCCGGAGACGGACGCGTCGGGCATGAGGTCGCCCAGCAGATCGGCGAAGGCCGCGTCGGCCCCCGCGAAGAGGGCCCCGAAGACCAGCAGCAGGACCGCGGTGACCACGAGCGCGCGCAGCACCGCACCGACACTGCGGCGGCGCCCGCCGAACCGTTCACGCACTCCGCGCCAGCCCCAGGCAGGACCGGTGACCAGGGAGTTGAACATGCCGATGGGGCCCAGCAGGACGGCGGGCCAGGAACGGCCGCCGTGCAGTGCGAGCGAGCCCAGCGCGATCGCGCTCACGACGGCGAGGAACGAGGGCCAGTCCGCGTCACGCAGGGCCGGAACGACCAGCAGCCCGATGCCTCCGGCCGCCCAGACCACCGTCCAGGCGCGCATCCGTCGTCCCGCCGCCTGTGCGGCGAAGTAGGCGGCGACGGCGGCCGGGACGGCGACCAGCAGGAGATTGACCGCCACCCCGTCGCCGAGCAGGAACATGCTGAGCAGTCCGGTGGCCAGCGCGGCCCACAGCGTGGCCGTACGCACGGGGGCGGGCTCCCTCACCCCAAGGTCGGCCGTCCAGGGAGTGGGCGACGGCGGCACGGCCCAGTCGGCGCCCCCGCCCGCGGCTCCCTTCCCTTCACCGTCCATGTCACCGTCCCCGTCGCCGTCCGCGCCTTCGCCGCCGCCGTCGTCCGCGTCCGAGCCGGTGTCCTCACGGTCGGAAGGGTCTTCCGGGGCGGTGGCCTTCGTCATGGGCACGGGAGGTTCCGTCGACGCCGCCGGATCCCTGACGTCCTCTGCCTCCCTCGCTTCCTTCGCCTCCGGTGCTCCCGGCTTCGGCGGCCCCTGCTCCATCGGCTCGGGCGTGGACGGTATGTCGGACACGGGACCCCCTCCCAACCGGCAGCGGACAGCCCACGGCACGCCATGACGGCGGAGGCTGACGACCGGTGTCTTGTTCGGCGCTCGCCCGCGATGATCAACGGGCCGCGTGGCGCACAGGGTATCCACGGGCAAGACGCTCGGCGGTGCGGCGGCGTGGCTGTAGCAAGCCTGTGACAGATACGCCCGGCGCCCGGTGCCCACCACGGCACCCGGTGACTCGCAGCGCTCAACGGCACCCGGTGACTCCGCAGCGACCCGCCCAGCGGCCCCCGGCACCGCGCCGGCCGGCACCGCAGCACCGGCACCGGCACCGGCACCGGCACCGGAAGCGCCCCTAGACGGACCTACGCGCCGCCCGTCGCGGCCCCGTACGCGGCCCCCGGCACCCAGTCCGGCAGGGACTCCGTGGCCTCCACCCAGGTCGCGGGGGGCGCGCCCGCCTGCCCGGAGGCGATCACGCCGCCGACGATGGCGCACGTGGTGTCCACGTCGCCGCCCACCTGCGCGGTGCCCCAGAACGCCTTCTCGTAGTCGCCCAAGGACCGGGCGGCCGACCACAGCGCGAACGGCACGGTGTCGTGCGCCGACGTGCGCCGGCCGCAGCCCAGGACCGCCGCCACGGTCCCGGCGTCCCCGTAGTCGAGCATGTCCCGGGCTCGTCGCAGACCGGCGCCGACCGCGCTGCGCGGGACGAGCGCGACGACCCCGTCGAGCAGGGCCTCGGGGCTCGGGGGTCCCGCCGGGTCGGCGGCCAGTGCGGCGGCCGCGGCGACGGCCATGGCGCCGACCACGGCCTCGCGGTGCTGGTGCGTCGGATAGGCCGAGATCTCCGCCTGGTGGGTGGCCTGCTCCGGGTCGTCCGCGTACCAGGCGCCGAGGGGAGCGATGCGCATCGCGGCGCCGTTCCCCCAGGAGCCCTGGCCCTTGAACAGGGCGGACGCGAGCTCGCGCCAGTCGCCGCCCTCGCGGACCTGTCGCAGCAGCCGGTTGACCGCGGGGCCGTAGCCGCGGTCGAAGTCGTGGTGCTCTGCGAAGGAGCGGGCCAGTTCGTCCTGGTCGATACGGCGGTGCGCGGCGAGCACGCTCACCACGGAGCAGGCCATCTCCGTGTCGTCGGTCCACTGCCACTGGTGGGGCGGCAGCTCACGGCGCTTGAGCAGCGGGTAGTTCGCGGGCACGAAGAACTGCGAGCCCAGCGCGTCTCCCACGGCGAGTCCGCGCAGGCTGGCCAGGGCGCGGCCGAGGCGCCCTTCGGTCGAGGAGTCAGCGATCATCGCCCTGCCACTCTATCCGGTGGCTCCGTACGACTCAGGGTCACGCCACCGCTCGAAAGGTCGGTCAAGCGTGTACTTGCCGTCGTCTCCCAGAACGAGCATGCGTGTCTCCCCGTTCCCCGGATTGGACAGCGACTCGAATTCCGCCACCGTCCAGTGGAACCAGCGCATGCAGAACAGCCGCATGGCCAGACCGTGGGTCACGATGAGCACGTTGGGCGGGTGGTCGGGAGCCTCGAAGCTCCGGTAGAGGCTCTCCAGGAAGCCGCCGACCCGGTCGTACACGTCGGCGCCGGACTCGCCCTGCGCGAAGCGGTAGAAGAAGTGCCCGTAGGCGTCGCGGTACGCCTTCTGCAGGCGGACGTCGTCACGGTCCTGCCAGTTGCCCCAGTCCTGCTCGCGCAGCCGCGGCTCCTCGCGCACCCGGACGAGCGCGGGGTCGAGGTGGAAGGCGCGGAACGTCTCGTGCGTACGACGGTACGGCGACACGTAAACGCTTACGCGCTCCTGCCCGAACAGCTCCCGCAGTTTCTTGCCCGTCTCCTCCGCCTGCTGCCAGCCCTTCTCGGTGAGCGGCAGGGCGTGGTCGGGTTCGCGTTCGTACACGGTGTCATCGGCATTGCCCACCGACTCGCCGTGCCGGACCAGAACGATGCGCCGTGGTCGTGCCATGCCAAAACCCTAGATCGTGTCACCGCGGATCGAGCAGCCGTACGGGCTCCATACGGCGTAGGTCACACAGCTTCCCCACGCGATGACGACGTCCGGGAGCCCTCTCAGACCGTCCAGGCGGGCTCCAACTGCACGATGTCGCCCGCGAGGGCCGCGACGTCGGCCTCGATCTGGGCGCGCAGCGCGAGCCTTTCCACTCGCTCCGCGCGGTACTTGCCGTGCTCCGCGGTGGACTGCCACATCGACAGGACGAGGAACTCGCTGCCCGGTGCCTCGCCGAAGAGGCCCCGCACCATGCCGGGCGAGCCCGCCATGGCGGGGTTCCAGACCTTCTCCTGCATCAGTGCGAAGTGCTCGGCCCGTTCCTCGTGGACCCGGCAGTGCGCGACCCGCACCAGATCGGCGTCGCTGAAGCGCGGCTCGAAGCCGGTCTTCACGTCGAAGCGGTGATCGAACAGCTTGACCTGGGAGTCCTTGAAGGTGCCCGACTGGGCGGCGGCGAGCCGGTCGTGGGAGCGGGCCATGAAGGAGTCGTAAAAGGCACGGCTCTCCCAGAAGGCGAAGATGTGCGCGACGCCGGACCGGCCCGTGCTCCATCCGCCACCCTGTCCCCGGAAACCCGGCTCCCCCAGAAGCCCCGCCCACTTTCGCTGCCCCCGTTCGAAACCGCGGCGGTCGACCACGGTGCAGCGAATCCACTTGACCAGCACCGCGCCATCGTAAGGCCACGGAGCGTGGCGCCGGTCACGCTCCGGCGGAGTACATCCGCGCGAGCGCCCCGGCGCGCGTGGCACGATGGACAATCGGCGCTGCCAGCAGGGCGGTTGGGCCGAAGAGCAGTTGGGGAACGGGGAGGGGAGATCCGGTGAACGGCCTCAACAAGGGCATCCGCAAGGTCGAACTGGCGGTGAAGTGGGATCCGAGTCCCGTGGGTGAGCCCGCGACCGATCTCGACATCATCGCGGCGACCTACACGGCGGAGGCGCAGAGCGAAACACCCGAGTACGTAGTGCATTTCGACAGCCGTTCGCCGGACGGCACCATCTATCTGAACCGGGACAGCAAGGACGGCAAGGGCTTCGGCTGGGACGAGGTCATGACCCTGGAGCTCGACCGTCTCAACAGCCGCTACGCGCGCGTGGTGGTCGGCGTCCTCATACAGCAGCGTGCCGGCCACAAGAGCTTCGTGGGGGTGCTGAACCCCGGTTTCCGGATGCGGGAGAACTACACGGTGCTCTCGGAGGGCGATTTCGCGGACGTCCTCGGGTCCACCGCCGCGACCCTCGGGGAGTTCGTGCGCGACGACGCGGGCGGGTGGACCTTCCACCCCGGTGTCCGCGGCTACGACACGGACCCGGCGACCTTCACCAGGGTCATGGGCAGCGCCCAGAGCGCCTGAGCGGACCCTCCCGGGGCCGTCGTGCTCCTACAGCCCCGGGATCTCCCGAAGCGCGCTCCCTTCAGCGCAGTGAGAAGCCTGAAGGGTGGCACGGCTGCGGGCCGCGCCGCCCTTCAGGGGCCGTCCCGGTCATCGGCGGACGGAGGACTCGCCCGGCCGATCACGGCGAAAGGCCCTCAGTTCGAGCTCCGGCGCCACGGCGTCGGCGAGAAATGCGAGGCGGGCATCCTCGGCGGCGAGACCATCCCGCGCCGTTTCGCACCATTCCTCGCGATCGAGCAGGGCGAGGTAGGAGGACCGGATCTGCTCCCGACGCGTCCCGGAGCCGGACTCCCCGGACTCGACGGGTGTCTCCCCGGACTCGACGGGCGTCTCTTCGGTCAGGTACCGGGCGATCGTCGCCGCGGCGAAGTAGCGCTCGACGGTCGGCCCGAGCCGCCCGAGCAGGCGAACGTGCGCCTCCAGCACCGTGTTCGCGTGCGCGTAGCGGCGCAGCGAAGTGCCCATGCCGTCGGAGTACGTCATCGCGTGGAGGAGCCGGGTCGTGTGGTCGACCAGTTCCGCGTCGCCCCCGGACTCCGCGAAGACCTCGTGGAGCCGGGTCACTTGCGCGACCCGGCCCACGAAGTAACCGTTGAGGAAGTCGCCGTCGGCCGCTCTGCGCAGCAGCCAGGGCCGGACGGCCGGATGCGCGTCCACGAGTCGGCACAGGGCCTCCACCACGTAGACCCGTCCCCAGCCGCTCACCCGCTCCGCCAGCCAGATCAGTGCCTCCGCACCGCCGGGCAGGCGTTCCAGAGCCCGAGCCGCGAGCGGGCCGAAGGTGCAGGAGAGGAGTCCGACGGTCTGGATCAACGGGATGTCGTCCACGGTGCCGACGACGGCGAGCAGGGCCAACCCCACCGTGACCGCGCGGGTATCGGTCCCGTGCCGCACCAGCCGGCGGCCCGCTTGCCGGGCGCGGACTTCGCCTGCCGCCAGGGCGGCCGCGGCGATGTGCTCGTTGTGGTGGATCGGTACGTGGATGCTCTGGAAGCGGTCGTTCAGCGCGCTCGGCGGGGCCGCCGGTCCGGCGAAGTGCGCGTCGAGGATCCGGGCGACGTCGGCTCCCACGAGCTTCGTGTCCCGCGGCCTCTTGGGACGTGGTTCACGTCGGCGCCGTTCCTCGTCGGGGTACGGCTCGCCGTCACGCGGGAGGGGTCCGTCCGGCGTCTGCTGATGCAACCGGAGCGCATGGCGGAACAGAGTGGTCCGCGTTGCGGGCAGTCCGGGCCCGGTCGTCTCGCTCATCGGCGGACGGAGGACTCGATTCTCTTGATCATGGGCCGCAGCGTGTCACGACGGCCGGGTCGCGACAAGCCAGTTGCCCGGTCGCCGCACGAGGCGCCGCAGCCCGTTGCCCGGTCGCCGCACGAGGCGCCTCACGAGGTGCCGCAGCCTGCTGCACAGCCGCCGCCACAGGCCACGCGGCAGGCGTCACCAACGCCGAGGGCGGTGGAGCCGAGAACCGGCTCCACCGCCCTGCACAGGCAATTCACGCCTCAGCGGCGCCCAGGATCAGCTGCAGCCGCTGGTCGAGCCGCAGCCCTCGCAGATGTAGCAGGAACCGGCCCGCTGCATCTTCGTACCGCAGGAGAAGCACAGAGGGGCGTCCGCCTGGATGCCCAGCTGCATCTCGACCAGTTCGGCACTGGTGTGCGCCTGCTTCGGGGCGGGCTTGGCCGCCTCGACCTCGGCCTTGGGGGTGGCGACGGCCTTCAGCTCCTGCGCGCGCGGCGCGGACTGGGCCAGCCCCTCCACGTCGACCTCGACATCGTCGATGGTCGGCTCGTAGGAGCCCGTCTCCAGGTGGCGCTGGCGCTCCTCGGCGGAGTGGATGCCGAGCGCGGAGCGCGTCTCGAAGGGCAGGAAGTCGAGCGCCAGGCGGCGGAAGATGTAGTCGACGATCGACTGCGCCATCCGCACGTCCGGGTCGTCCGTCATGCCGGCCGGCTCGAAGCGCATGTTCGTGAACTTCGAGACGTACGTCTCCAGGGGCACGCCGTACTGGAGACCCACGGAGACCGCGATCGAGAAGGCGTCCATCATGCCCGCGAGGGTGGAGCCCTGCTTCGACATCTTCAGGAAGACCTCGCCGAGACCGTCGTCCGGGTAGGAATTGGCGGTCATGTAGCCCTCTGCGCCGCCCACCGTGAAGGAGGTCGTGATGCCGGGACGGCCCTTGGGGAGGCGCTTGCGGACCGGGCGGTACTCGACGACCTTCTCGACGGCCTCGCGGATCGTCGCCTCGGTCTTCGCGGTCACCTCGGCCTTCTCGTCCTCCTTCTTCTTGGCGGAGAGCGGCTGGCCGACCTTGCAGTTGTCGCGGTAGATCGCGAGCGCCTTGACGCCCATCTTCCAGGCCTCGAAGTAGACCTCCTCGACGTCCTCGACCGTCGCCGTCTCCGGCAGGTTGACGGTCTTGGAGAGGGCGCCGGAGATCCACGGCTGGATCGCGGCCATCATGCGGACGTGGCCCATCGCGGAGATGGAACGCTCGCCCATGGCGCAGTCGAACACCTCGTAGTGCTCGAGCTTGAGGCCGGGAGCGTCGATCACATTGCCGTGCTCGGCGATGTGGGCGACGATCGCCTCGATCTGCTCCTCCTGGTAGCCCAGGCGACGCAGGGCCTGCGGCACGGTGCCGTTGACGATCTGCATCGAGCCGCCGCCGACCAGCTTCTTGAACTTGACCAGGGCGAGGTCGGGCTCGAGGCCGGTGGTGTCGCAGGACATCGCGAGACCGATGGTGCCGGTCGGGGCGATGACGGACGCCTGCGCGTTACGGAAACCGTTCTTCTCGCCGAGGCGGACGACGTCCTGCCAGGCCTCCGTGGCGGCGGCCCAGATCGGGCTGTCCAGGTCGTCCATGCGGACGGCCGCGGTGTTGGCGTCGGCGTGCTGCTTCATGACGCGCTGGTGCGGGGTGGCGTTCTTGGCGTAGCCCTCGTAGGGGCCGACGACCGCGGCGAGCTCCGCGGAGCGCTTGTACGACGTACCCGTCATCAGCGACGTGATGGCACCGGCGAGGGCACGGCCGCCGTCGGAGTCGTAGGCGTGGCCGGTCGCCATCAGCAGGGCGCCGAGGTTGGCGTAGCCGATGCCGAGCTGACGGAAGGCGCGGGTGTTCTCGCCGATCTTCTGGGTCGGGAAGTCCGCGAAGCAGATCGAGATGTCCATCGCGGTGATGACCAGCTCGACGACCTTCGAGAAGCGCTCGACGTCGAAGGACTGGTGTCCCTTGCCGTCGTCCTTCAGGAACTTCATGAGGTTCAGCGAGGCGAGGTTGCAGGACGTGTTGTCCAGGTGCATGTACTCGCTGCACGGGTTCGATCCGTTGATACGGCCGGACTCCGGGCACGTGTGCCAGTGGTTGATCGTGTCGTCGTACTGGATGCCCGGGTCGGCGCACGCCCAGGCGGCCTCGGCCATCTTGCGGAAGAGCGCCTTGGCGTCGACCTCCTCGATGACCTCGCCGGTCATGCGGGAGGTGAGCCCGAACTTGCCGCCCGACTCGACGGCCTTCATGAACGTGTCGTTCACGCGGACCGAGTTGTTGGCGTTCTGGTACTGGACGGACGTGATGTCGTCGCCGCCCAGGTCCATGTCGAAGCCCGCGTCACGGAGGGCGCGGATCTTCTCCTCCTCCTTGACCTTGGTCTCGATGAAGTCCTCGATGTCGGGGTGGTCGACGTCGAGGATGACCATCTTGGCCGCGCGGCGCGTGGCGCCACCCGACTTGATCGTTCCTGCGGAGGCGTCGGCACCGCGCATAAAGGAGACGGGACCCGAGGCGTTGCCGCCCGAGGAGAGCAGCTCCTTGGAGGAGCGGATGCGGGAGAGGTTCAGGCCGGCGCCGGAGCCGCCCTTGAAGATCATGCCCTCTTCCTTGTACCAGTCGAGGATCGACTCCATGGAGTCGTCGACGGACAGGATGAAGCAGGCGGAGACCTGCTGGGGCTGGGGCGTGCCGACGTTGAACCAGACAGGGCTGTTGAAGCTGAAGATCTGGTGCAGGAGGGCGTACGCCAGCTCGTGCTCGAAGATCTCGGCGTCAGCGGGCGAGGCGAAGTACTTGTAGTCCTCACCGGCCTTCCGGTAGGTCTTCACGATGCGGTCGATGAGCTGCCTGAGGCTCACCTCGCGCTGCGGGGTGCCGACGGCACCGCGGAAGTACTTGCTGGTGACGATGTTGACCGCGTTCACCGACCAGAAGCCGGGGAACTCGACGCCACGCTGCTCGAAGTTGACCGAGCCGTCGCGCCAGTTGGTCATGACGACGTCACGACGCTCCCACTCCACCTCGTCGTACGGGTGCACCCCGGGGGTGGTGTGGACGCGCTCGATACGCAGTCCCTTGCTGCCCTTGGCCCCGCCC
This sequence comes from Streptomyces siamensis, assembly GCF_039543605.1. Lineage (NCBI taxonomy): Bacteria > Bacillati > Actinomycetota > Actinomycetes > Kitasatosporales > Streptomycetaceae > Streptomyces > Streptomyces siamensis. The sequence continues at coordinate 139,161 of NZ_BAABKB010000029.1, forward strand.
TTGGCGCGGGAACCTCGTGCCGGACCGCTCGCCGTCTCTGTCATGCCGCCTCCCTGTATCGGGCTAAAACGCCCTGAAGTGCCTCGTTCTTCCCGTGGCACGGTGTGTGTCTGGTGCTGCGCGCGCCGCTGTGCGGCCGCCCGCAACGGGTCTGTGGTCGCCGCCGACGGGGCCGATCCGTGTCGGCTCGTCCGTCAGTCGGCGGCGGTGGCGGGCACGGGGACCTGGACGGCCCCTCCGGACCCGCGGTCGTCTTCCGGGCGCTCCGCGTCCGTGTCTTCGTCGTCCACGGCGGGGCGCCGCCTCGTGCCTTCCCTGAGTTCCGCGATGGCGGCCTCGAAGTCCTCGAGCGAGTCGAACGCCCGGTAGACGGACGCGAACCGCAGATAGGCGACGAGGTCGAGCTCCTGCAACGGGCCGAGTATGGCCAGCCCCACGTCGTGCGTGGTCAGCTCGGCGCTTCCGGTGGCGCGCACCGCCTCCTCGACCCGCTGGCCGAGCTGGGCGAGTGCGTCCTCGGTGACGGGCCGACCCTGGCAGGCCTTGCGCACGCCGTTGATGACCTTGGTACGGCTGAAGGGTTCGGTCACGCCGGAGCGCTTGACCACCATCAGCGAGCACGTCTCCACGGTCGTGAAACGACGGGAGCAGTCGGGACACTGGCGGCGCCTACGGATCGACGTGCCGTCATCGGTCGTACGGCTGTCGACGACGCGGCTGTCGGGGTGCCTGCAGAAGGGGCAGTGCATGGCTCCAACCCTCCTTCACAGCACGACTCATAGACCTCGGGAGACCTCACGGGCCCCTCGAAGCAGCCCCAAGCATAGGCGATTCCCGTGGGCCCGAAGACCCGGGGGACCACAACTTCTGGGTCGCTGCCGCAATCCAACCACTACATGTGGGGCTCGGTCCGTAAATTCACACACGACGCGCGTGTCGCACACGTAATGGCATGTGCCGCATGGACATACCCATCACGGACACCCGGGAGATAGCGTGGGCGACGCACGGAAGGGGGGCCGGTCCCCGGCCGACCGGGCGCCGGATGGCACACTGGTCGGCGCCCGCATCGGCTGTCTCGGCCTTCACCCCCGGCGGTGAAGAGTACAGCAATGGGCCCTTTTGTCCGCCAGGTACCGTGCGAGCCATACACCCGGATTCATGATCACGTCAGTTACTTCACGGTTTTTCACTCGAACGTGTGTTTGGCGCAACCTTTCGAAAGCAACTACCGTTGTCCAGCAGGGAGACCATCGAGAGGGGCCGACGTGACCACGACCGCAGACAGTGCCACCATCACTGCCCAGGACCGCTCCCAGGGCCGATTCGAGCCGGTGCATGCGATGAACGAAGCCGCGAATCATGAGGGACCCAAGCGCTCCCTGCCGGGTCGACCTCCAGGCATCAGGGCGGACAGCTCCGGGCTCACGGACCGACAGCGCCGGGTCATCGAGGTCATCAGGGACTCCGTGCAGCGGCGCGGCTACCCGCCGTCGATGCGGGAGATCGGCCAGGCGGTCGGCCTCTCCAGCACCTCCTCGGTCGCGCACCAGCTGATGGCGCTGGAGCGGAAGGGCTTCCTGCGCCGCGACCCGCACCGCCCGCGCGCGTACGAGGTCCGCGGCTCCGACCAGGCGTCGGTGCAGCCCACGGACACGGCGGGCAAGCCGGCCGCGTCGTACGTCCCGCTCGTCGGCCGCATCGCCGCCGGTGGCCCCATCCTCGCCGAGGAGTCGGTCGAGGACGTCTTCCCCCTCCCCCGGCAGCTGGTCGGTGACGGCGAGCTGTTCGTCCTCAAGGTCGTCGGCGACTCGATGATCGAGGCCGCCATCTGCGACGGCGACTGGGTCACCGTCCGCCGCCAGCCCGTGGCCGAGAACGGCGACATCGTGGCCGCCATGCTCGACGGCGAAGCCACGGTCAAGCGCTTCAAGCGCGAGGACGGGCACGTCTGGCTTCTCCCCCACAACTCCGCGTACCAGCCGATCCCCGGCGACGAGGCGACCATCCTCGGCAAGGTCGTGGCCGTCCTGCGCCGCGTGTAACACCCCGCGAGGGGCGAGACGGTCCGCCCCGCCCATGACCGGGCCCCGGAACCAACTGCGCCGGTTCCGGGGCCCTGTGTGTTCACCGCCTCCGCGGCCGGGACACGCTCCTCGCCTGCGCCGCCGCGGGTCCGGTGTACGCGTTCGCCGCGCGTGAGGCCTGCGGCGAGTTCACCGTCCCCCGCGATCGGCCGTCGACTCGTCACGCCAGGCCGACGACCAGCAGGACGAACGCCGCGACGATCACAGCGACCCGCACATAGTGGAACCGGTCCCAGCGGCCGACCTGCCGCTTCCAGTCCGCCGGAACACTCTCCCTGGTCCACTCGGCGACGCGGGAGTTGATCGGGACCAGCAGAGCGATGGACATCAGGACGCTCAGCACGAGCAGCGCGGTGGCCGTGACCACGAGACCCGCCTCCGCGTCGCCCCACGCCGAGGCCGCCCAGACGGCACCCAGGACGACCGACCCGATGTACCAGAACGGCATGACCTTGCCGAGCACCCGGGCGCCGTCACTGCGAGCCGCGAGACCACCGTCGTTCGGCAGCCGGTCGAGGATCGGATTGACGAAGGCCGCCACCGCGAACTCCACGCCCACCATCAGGCCGACGACCACCACGGCGACGATGGCCAGTATGTGCTGCATGTCCACTCCCGAAGTTCTCCGCGATTTTTTCTAGCGCTGCTAGGTGATGAGGCAATGCTAGACATAGCATCGCTTGAATGTCTAGCACTGCTAGCAAGAAAGCGTGTGGAGGCATCGACGGGTGTAACTCCGGCGGGCCGGTGCGCGCGTGGGGCGAGGCGGCAAACGCGACGAGGCCCCCGCCGGCGAGGCGTGGGGGCTGCGGGTGAAGTGGGCGACCTTCGGCCGGCCGGAGACGGTGCGGGCGCCCACCCGTCGGTCGGCAATATAGGCACAGGCGGCCGGGCGGCCACCGGTCGGTCGGCTGTAAAGGCACAGGCGGCCGGGCGGCCACCGGTCTGCAGAAGGCGCTCGGACGGCCACCGGTCGGCCGGAGGGACAGCACGGCAACCCGGTCGGCCGGAGGCGCGCGGACGGCCATCGGCGGGTGCGCCGACCGCCCCCGTGTTCGGCGGCCCGCCCCGTGTTACGCCTCTTCCGTCTTCCGGGCCGCCTCGTCGATCGCGGCGAGCGACCTGCGGACCTGATTGCGATCCGTCGTGTACCAGAAGTCCGGCAGCGACGCCTTCAGATAGCTGCCGTAGCGCGCCGTGGCCAGGCGCTGGTCCAGTACGGCAACGACGCCACGGTCCCCCGACGCCCGTACGAGACGGCCCGCGCCCTGGGCCATGAGGAGCGCGGCATGCGTGGCGGCGACCGCCATGAAGCCATTGCCGCCGGCGTCCTCGACCGCCTTCTGGCGGGCGCTCATCAGCGGGTCGTCCGGACGCGGGAAGGGGATCTTGTCCATGACGACCAGCTGGCAGCTGGCCCCCGGGACGTCGACGCCCTGCCACAGGGACAGCGTGCCGAACAGACAGGTCTTGGGGTCGGCCGCGAAGTTCTTGATCAGCTCGCCGAGCGTCTCCTCGCCCTGCAACAGGATCGGGTACTCCGGGATGCGCGACCGCAGTTCCTCGGCCGCGAGCTGGGCCGCCCGCATCGAGGAGAACAGCCCGAGCGTACGACCGCCGGCGGCCTGGATCAGCTCGGTGAGCTCGTCCAGCATGTCCCCGCGGTCGCCGTCCCGCGCGGGGCGTGACAGGTGCTTGGCGACATAGAGGATGCCCTGCTTCGGGTAGTCGAACGGCGAGCCGACGTCGACGCCCTTCCACTGTGGAAGGTCGTCGCCCTCCGTGCCCTCGGGGGCGAGTCCCAGCGAGGCCCCGACCCCATTGAAGTCGCCGCCGAGCTTCAGCGTCGCCGAGGTCAGCACGACCGAGCGGTCGGCGAACAGCTTCTCCCTGAGCAGCCCGGACACGCTCATCGGAGCCACTCGGAGCGAGGCACCGAAGCGGTCGTGGCGCTCGTACCAGACCACGTCCCACTCGGAGCCGTTGGTGATGCGCTCCGCCACGTCGTGGATGCTCTCCACGGACGCGAGGGCCTGCTTGCGCACGGCGTCCTCGTCCTGGACGGACTTGTCACGGGTGCTGCCGATCGCCGAGATCACCGTACGCGCGGCGTCGCGCAGTGCCATCAGGGCGTACCCGAGGTCCTCCGGGATCTCCTCCAGGCGTCCCGGCAGTGCCAGCTCCATGAGGCGCTCGAAGCCCTCGGCGGCGGTCTGAAGCTGGTCCGCGGCCTTTTCGTTGACGAGTTTGGCGGCGCGGCGGACCGCGCGGTTGACCTGGCCCGGGGTGAGCTCACCCGTGGCCACGCCGGTGACCCGGGACACCAGTTCATGGGCCTCGTCGACGATCAGCACCTCGTGCTGCGGGAGCACCGGCGCGCCCTCGATGGCGTCGATCGCGAGCAGCGCGTGATTGGTGACGACGACCTCGGCGAGCTTGGCCCGCTCGCGCGCCATCTCGGCGAAGCACTCCGCTCCGTACGCGCACTTGCTCGCGCCCAGGCACTCGCGGGACGACACGGACACCTGGGCCCAGGCGCGGTCGGACACGCCCGGCGTGAGGTCGTCGCGGTCGCCCGTCTCCGTCTCGTCCGACCAGTCCCGCAGCCGGAGCAGGTCCTGGCCCAGCTTGCTGGTGGGCGCGGCTGCCTCGAACTGGTCGAAGAGGCCCTCCTCCTCGTCCTGCGGCACTCCCTCGTGCAGGCGGTGCAGGCACAGATAGTTCGACCGGCCCTTGAGCATGGCGAACTCCGGCCGGCGGCGCAGCTGGGGGTGCAGCGCGTCGACGGTGCGGGGCAGGTCCCGCTCCACGAGCTGTCGCTGGAGCGCCAGGGTGGCGGTCGCCACGACGACCCGCTCCCCGTGCGCGAGGGCCGGCACCAGATAGCCGAGGGACTTTCCGGTGCCGGTGCCCGCCTGGACCAGCAGGTGGGAGCTGTCGTCGATGGCGTCGGCGACTGCTTCGGCCATGGTCACCTGGCCGGGGCGCTCCGTGCCGCCGACGGCGGTGACGGCGGCATGCAGGAGTTCGGGGAGTGAGGGCTTCGTCATAGCGCTGCCACCCTACGGGGCTCCACTGACAATCGGGCGATCACGGCGACCGCGACGGACGTGATCGAGACGGGTGCGGGATGTGTGATCAAGGCTGGTGCAGGGGGTTCGGGACGGTGCCGTGGACGGCGGCGTGCGGGCGGTCGGGGCGGTCACGGTAGCCGTCGAGGTGCAGCCGGTTGCGGTTGAGGCAGAGGCGCTCGATACGGGGCGTGAGCAGGTCGAACATCTCGTAGCGGTCCTTCAGCTCCGGGAACCGCGTCTGATGGCGGACGATCTCCGCGCGTACGAGAGACCAGAACTCGTCCTCCGGGACGCCCAGTTGTTCTTCGCACAGTGGTCCGAGGTGGCGGAACACTCCCACGAAGAGACCGGAGTGGATGAACTGGATCAGGAACTCGGGGGGCTCGGCGAGCAGCACCCGTCGTACTTCGTCGGGCATGGACGCGTGCTCGGGAAGCGGCTCGGCGCTCACGTTGACGTCGTCCACGAAGTCCTTCACGGCGAGCCGGACCGGTACGTCGTGGTCGTCGAAGACGACGATCGCGTTCTCTCCGTGTGGGCTGAACACGGTGCCGTACCGGTACAGGAAGTGCAGCAGCGGCGGCAGCAGTGCGCCGAAGAGGCGGCGCAGCCAGGCCTTCGGCGCGAGCCCCGAGCGCCCGACGAGCTGCGCGGTGAAGGCGCGGCCGTGCGGATCGGTGTGCAGCAGCGCGGCCAGTGTGCGGGCGCGTTCGCCCGGGGCGAGCCGACAAAAGAGCGGCTCGCGCCAGATCGCCCCGAGCAGTTCCTTGTACTGGTAGGGCACCTCCGGGAGGCCGTCGTAGACCGGATGCCCGACGGTCACGGAGGCGACCTCGCCGAGGAGGATCACCCCGCAGGTGTCGCGCAGGAACGGGTCGGTGTCGCGCAGGCCGTGCATCCAGGAGGTGACGGCGGGGGCCGCGAGCGTCCGTTCCGTCGGCAGGCCCCGCCACACCAGGGTGTTGAGGACGGATAACGGCAGCTTCAGGGTGTGCCGGTCCGGGCGCGAGACGTTGAGGAACGTACGGATCGACTGCTGCGGCAGGCGCAGGTCGCCGTCCGAGTGCAGGGGCACGATCCGGTCCGCGGCGACGTCGGACGTGAACAGGGGCAGCACGACGTCGTCCCACTGCCAGGGGTGCACGGGCAGGTAGAGGTACGACTCCGGGGCGAGCCCGCGCGCGCGGAGGACACCGTCGAAGGACTCCCTGACGGTGGGGGCGAGCTCGCGCGCGTAGAGCTGTTCCGCTGTGTCGAGGCCCGGAACGCCGCGGTAGGCGGCCAGCGAGACGTGCACGGCGATCCAGGGCAGGGCCGTCGCCTTCCGGGCCTCCGGCGCCCAGTCGCCCGCGTCCCGTGCGGAGAAGCCGAGGCGCCCCTTGTTCAGCACGAGCCACGGGTGCCCGGTCTGGTGGCCCTCCAGTTCGGCGTACCCCAGCTCGGCGAGCTCGGCCGCGGTGAGAGCGTCGTGGTCGAGGCGCGCGTCGGCGGCGAGGGTGGTGCTCATCTCGCGGATGGCGTGGCCGAGCGTCGCCCCGTCCAGTCGCAGCACGCCGCGGGCACGGGTGAGGAACCGGATCGGGTCGGTGAAGGGCCGCGGTTCCCCGTCCCGCTCCGTGAGAGTGGGCGATTCGGGGTCCACCCGCCAACTGCCGTACGCGGTGCGACGGGCGCGGAAGGAGAGGATGCCCCCGTCGTCGACCGGGAGGGAGTAGCGGGAGAGGGGGGTGCGTGGGCCTGCGGTCGCGACCGGATGCCCTTCCCCTGGCCCCGCCTCGTGCTCATGCGACTCCGGTACGTCGCCTCGCCCCCGCTCTGGCCCGGCGCCGGGCCCCAGCCCGCGCCCTGTCCCGTGGCCGCGGTCTGGCCCGTGGCCGAGCTTGGCCGCGGGCGCGGCCTCCGGCTCCGGCTCCGGCTCCGGCTCCGGCTCCGGCTCCGGCTCCGGCTCCGGCTCCGGCTCCGGCTCCGGCTCGATGATCCCCTCGTACGCGAACTCGCCGATCATCTTGGCGAGCAGGCGGCGGCCGGCCCGCTCCCATCGGTCTTCGCGCAGCTCAGGCGGGTCGTACAGGGAGGGCGTCGCTGCGGAGACCGGGTTTGCGGAGAAATTCGGCACGGGGACTCCTCGACAGGGAACCGGAACGGGACGAGCGGTGTACCAAGAGTGACGGCGCTACAACAGATCGCGCAGGGCCCGGTCTCGGACCATGAGGGCTGCCCGCTTGTCGGGCAGGTCGACCTCGGCGGAGAAGCGGAAGCCGGCGCTCAGGAAGGCGGAGACGGAGGGGGTGTTGCGAAGGTCGGGTTCCGCGACGACACGCGCGCATGAAGGGCGGCAGTCGAGCGCGTGGTCGGCCACGGCTCTGAGCAAGGCAGAGCCGAGCCCTCGCCCACGGTGGGCGACGCCACCGATGAGGAGGTGAATTCCGGTGTCGTGCGGTCGGGCGGGGTAGTGGCGGGCCAGGGGATCGAGATCCGCGCGGTAGATCTCCCAGTAGCTCATCGGGGTGCCGTCCAGCAGTCCGAGGCAGGGCACGCTGCGCCCGTCGCCGTCGAGTTGGAGGCGCAGATGTTCTTCGGTGACGGACCCGGGCCCGGCGAGTTTCCAGAATTCGGCCACGACCGGGTCGTTCATCCAGCGGGTGATCAGGGTCAGGTCGCGTTCGACTCGGACGGGGACGAGCTGGAAGACGCCGACGGGGGTGGTGGTCGGCCCCCAGCCGCCCACGCGATCGAGCAGGTCGACGTCCGCCGACGCGACGTACGTGCTCTCCGTCGCGCCGCCCTGCGGGATGCCTGCGCCGCCGCCCCGGCCCCCTGCGGCTCCGTCCACGGCCCCCGGGACGGCCCCGCCCCGCCCGTCGGCTGTCTCCGCGAAGTACGCGAGGAGCTCTTCGGGGAGGCGCAGGTCGAGGGTGTCCTCGACGTCCGCACTCACGTAGGAGCGCAGGTCAGGGTCCGAGGGCGGACTCGTGTCGGTGCCGGATTCGCAGCCGGATGTGTCGGCACGTCCCGGGACGGGGGCCGGTGGGGTGTCGGCGTCGGTGCTCGCGTCGGTGGGAGGCACGGCGACGCTCCTCTCAGGAGACGGGGTGGGGCATGTTCCTCAGGAATGAAGGGGGTTGGAGATGGTGACGTAGACGGACTGGGTGTCGACGGGCCCGACGAGCTCGTCGAGGCCGTGCAGTCGGGTCAGCAGGTTGGCTTTGCAGCGCAGGACCGGTGATTCGAGCAGCAGGGCAGGAAGGGGGGTGCGTAGCCGGGCGGATCCGGTGGCCACGTCGACGAGGAATCGGCGGAAGGCGGCGAGCAACAGCCTCTCGTCGGCGAGGTGCTGGGACCCGAACGCGCCGATGAGGCCGAACACGTTGTTGATGCCGAGGTAGTAGGCGAAGCGTTCGTCGGTGACCTCGTCGGAGACGAAGGTGTCGCTGTGGGTGCCGATGCCGGGCAGCCTCGCGTCGAGCTCCGCGCGCCTGGACTCGCGGAAGTAGTAGCCCTGGTTGTCGCGGTAACGGCCGCCCCGGGGCCAGCCTTCGGGGTCGAGGAGGAGCAGCGTGTTCTGCTGGTGCGCCTCCAGGGCGATGCCCGCCTCGCTGTCCAGCCAGAGCACGGGGCGCACGACGTGGTGCAGATAGCGCAGGAACCACTCGGTGGCGACGGCGCCGCGGGGACGACCGGTGCGCCGGGCGAGCCCGGTGATGATCTCGGTGAGCCTGGACCGCATCAAGGGCCGGTCCGCGAGCGTCCTGCCACTGCCGGGCAGCACGGCCGGCCGGGGTGACACCAGCCCGGCGATGCAGCCGGCGTCGTCCGTCGGGCTGAAGGGGTTGTGGCGGATCACGACGTCGAGCCCCGGCAGCGGGCTGCCGTCCGGGCCGTCGACGGCGAGCCAGGCCGGGTCCCGCACGATGTCGAAGCCGGGGTGTGCGGCCTGCCACTGCTCGGACAGACCACCGCGCAGCAGGCGGTGGACCTCCACTCCGCGGTGGAGTTCCTTGCGGAGGTTCTCACGGCGGGAGTTGGTGATGCGCAGGCCCAGGGACAGCTTGAGCATGGCCGGGGCGTCGGGGCGGTGGACGGTGCGGACCGAGGAGGTGGGGTGCCACGGGGCGCCCTGCGCGCCGAGGTCCTTGAGCAGGCCGGCGTCCATCAGTTCGGCGGTCTCGCGCCGGTGCCGTACCTCGCGCATCTGCCAGGGGTGCAGGGGCAGGGCGGCGGCGTACCCGGCGGGCAGCGGGAGTTCCGCGCCCGCCAGCCGCAGGGTGAGCTGCTCCGCGGAGACGGGGCGGCCGCGCTCCGTCCATGCCGAGTCGGTTGCGAGCGCGGAAGGGGCGATCGCCATCCAGTGCAGGGGGAAGGAGCCACGCAGTTCAGGCGAGTAGAGCCGGGCCTCGGCCTCGGACAGCCCCTCGCGGCCCTTCGGTGTCGGGTGCAGCGGATGACCGAGCAGGAGCGCCTGCTCCGCGGCGAGGAAGAGGTGGGGCGCGTCCGTGGGCCGCTGTCTGCGGTCGCTGATGAAGACGGCGGTGCGGTGCACGGAGTCGGCGACGCGGCCGACGAGGTCGGCTCCCGCGAGGCCGACGCCGTATTCAGCACGGGCACCGTGTCCGGGCTCCCCGGTTCCCGCGGCTGCGCCGGTTCCGTCCGCCCTCCCGGCCGCCCCGGTCTCCTCGGCTCGCCCGGCTGCTCCGGTTCCTTCTCCTTCGGCTCCCCGGGCCGCTCCGGTTCCGTCGGCCGCCACGGCTGCCGTGGCCGTTTCGCGGGTGATCAGGGCGGCTACGGTCACCGCGTCCGCGGGCGGTGCCCCCTCGGGGGCGCCGGCGAGACAGGGCAGGCCGAAGCGGTGCCAGCCCGTGGCGGACCAGTAGTGCACGGGGACCAGGAGGCTTGTGCCGCTGGCGGGGAGGGGGATGTGGAGCGTGCCGTCGTCGGGGGCGGCCACGTCGTTCTCCCGCACCCAGCAGCGCAGCAGGTTCTCGACCGCCGCAGCCTGTGCAGCGGTCTGCGCGTCAGGGTGTTCCAGCAGATCGGCGGTGGCGCCATGCAGACGCTCGGACACCCTGGCGCCCTCCTTCTGCCGGGGCACCGTTTCGGCTCCCGGCATCGGCGGGGTCTGTGTGCCGCGGACCACGCGCTCGTTGCTGTCGGGGCGGCCGTCTGGTGCGGGGGTGGCGTTCACGGGAGTTCCTTGTGGGGTCGTTCGGACTCGTGCGGCGATGAGTCGGTCGTTACGGGTAGGTGGGCCTTCGGCTTTCCCGGTCGGTTCGGACGGGGCCGGCTCTTCCGGGACGGGCTGGTGGTCCGGGCTGGGCCGACGGTCAGGCTCAGGCAGGCGCTCCGGTCGCCCTGGTCGTCCTGCACGGGCCGGTCGCCCTGCACGGCGGGCTGGTCGTTCAGGCCTGGCTGGTCGCCCCGCTCGGGCTGGACGTTCAGGCCGGGCGGGTCCGTCAGGCCGGGCGGGTCGTTCCGCGCGGGCTGGTGATGGCGTCGGGCAGGCGCCCGGACTCGTAAGGGCACTCGGCGTTCGTGCTCGGGCACCGAGCTCGGACGATGAGCGCGGGCCCTGCCCCACTGCCGTCGCACCACGCTTCGCCCGACGCACCGCGGACACCCCACCCACCGACCGGAGCGAGTGCTCCAGCGCTGACTGGACCGAACCCCCCGCGACCGGCCGGCACGCGCGCCCCACGCCGTGGCGGGCCGAGCACCCCACGAACGGGCGGGCCGGGCGACCCGGGCAAGAGCGAAACGGGCGGACCGCGTCGAAGCATGACGGGCGAACCGCCGCGTCAGCACTGGACGAGCTCCCCGGCCTGCCCTGCCGATTCATCAGACTCTGCTGATTCATCAGGTTCTGCTGAGCCAGCGGGCTCTGCCGGTTCATCAAGCTCTGCCGGTTCATCGAGCTCTGCCGACTCGTCAAGCTCTGCCGATTCGTCAGGCTCTGCTGGACCATCAAGCCCTGTCGGTCCGTCAGACCCTGCGACTCCGAGCGGCCCTGCCGCGCCCGCCGCATGCTTCGGACACACCGGATGTACCCCCTGCTTCGAACGCACCGGACGTACCCCCTGCTTCGAACGCACCGGACGTACCGCCCGCTCCCGCGCCCCTGCCCCGGTCCCGCCGAGCGCTTCCCGCAGCCCCCGCCCACTATGGGCTCCGCCACCGCCCCACGCCCTCGTCGCGCGGCGTGCCCTCCGTACGTGGCGGGCACACGCCCGGCGGTCCGCATGCGTCGCCGGGTGGTCTCTCCTCGTCTCGGGGACCGCCGATGGGTGCGCGCACTCCACTCTGCCCCAGGTCCCCTCGCGCGACGACTGCCACGGCGTCGGCGAGGCGGTCGAGGACCGCGGTGGCCTGTTCGTCGCTGATGGTGAGGGGAGGAAGGAGCCGCACCACGCTGGAGTGGCGACCGCCCAGCTCGACGATGAGTCCTCGGCGCAGGCACTCCCGCTGGACGGCGGCGGCGAGTTCGGGCGCGGCGGGCCGGGGGCCTCCCGCGGTGTCCGCGGCCGCTTCGGGGTCCACTAGTTCGACACCGATCATCAGGCCCCGGCCGCGCACGTCGCCGACGCAGGGGAAGTCGTCGCCGAGCACCCGCAGTTGGGCCAGCATGTGGGCTCCCACGGTGCCCGCGCGTTCGGCGAGACCGTTCTCGCGGACGTGAGCGAGGGTCGCTGCACCCGCGGCCATGGCGAGTTGGTTGCCGCGGAACGTGCCGGCGTGGGCGCCCGGTTGCCAGACGTCGAGGTCGTCGCGGTAGACGATCACGGCCAGCGGCAGGCTGCCGCCGATGGCCTTGGACAGCACCATCACGTCGGGCGTGACCCCGCTGTGCTCCACGGCCCAGAAGGTGCCGGTGCGGCCCACGCCGGTCTGGACCTCGTCAGCGATCAGGGGGATGCACCGCGCCGCCGTGATCTCGCGCATGCGCCGCATCCAGCCGTCGGGCGCGGGAATCACCCCGCCCTCGCCCTGGACGGGTTCGAGGATCATCCCGGCAGGGTGCGGTACGCCCGACTTGGAGTCGTCGAGCACGGACTCGGTCCAGCGCGCGGCGAGTTCGGCACCGTGGTCGCCGCCGACGCCGAACGGGCAGCGGTAGTCCTGCGGGTACGGCAGGCGTGCGACACGTACGTCGGTCGCGCCCCCGGATGCTTCGAGCGCCCCCGCGGTCATCCCGTGGTAGGCGCCGGTGAAGGCGAGCATGCCCGCGCGGCCGGTCGCCATGCGCACCAGTTTGAAGGCCGCCTCGACCGCGTCCGTCCCGGCCGGCCCGCAGAACTGCACCCGGGCACGGTCGGCGAACTCGCGGGGCAGCGTGCGGAACAGCTCCGTGGTGAACGCGTCCTTCACCGGGGTGGCGAGGTCGAGGACGTGCAGCGGGGCCCCCGAGTCGAGGATCCTTCTGATCGCCTCCAGGACCACCGGATGGTTGTGGCCCAGGGCCAGGGTGCCCGCGCCGGAGAGGCAGTCGAGGTACCGGCGTCCGTCGGCGCCCTCGATGGTCAGGCCGCGGGCCCTCACGGGAACGATCGGCAAGGCACGCGCATAGGTGCGGGCCGCCGACTCGCGCGCCGATTGGCGCCGCAGAATCCCCTCGTGCGCCGCGCGCGCCCCCTCGGACGCTCCGGGAACAGCTTCGGGCGCCGTGTCGGGGGTTCCGGGCGTACCGGCCCGCTTCCCCTCGGACGGCCCAGTCGCTCCCACCGGCACCACCGCAGACTCGGTCACGGCCACTAGTACAGGTCCTCCCGCTGTCCACAGGCGAGTTGGCGAGGGGTTCTGAACACAGGCGGCAGGCCCCCCGTACGTACCAACGACGCGGCGCGTCCGGGGAAGCGGGTGAGTCGAAGATCCTTGCCGTGACGGAACCGTTGCCGTTCCGTCGGATGTCCCCCACAGCGACCGCATAAGGTGTGGTGCCGTTCAGCCTTATCGAACGATCAAGGTCGATCGGCTCCCCGAGGTCCCGAACCAGGGGTCCGGTTCGGCCGATCCGTACGAAGCCGCACGTACGCACGCGTACGCCGGACACCACGACGTACGCACCGCACCAACAGCGCACAGTTCTCTGACGTCCAGGGGGAGTTACACCATGCGATCCATACGTCCGCCCTTCGCCGCCCGTCGAGGGAGGGGCGCGCGCCGCAGAACCTCCCCCGTGCTGGCCGCGATCGGCCTCACCGCGGCGCTGGCGCTGACCGCCACCGCCTGCAACTCCGGGGACGACAAGGCGGGTGGCGAGCCCAGCGCGGCCGCGACCCAGGGCGGCGACGACAAGATCAAGATTCCGGACGACATCAAGAACAAGCTCAAAGAGCACGGCATCGATGTCGACAAGTGGAAGAACGGCGCCTGGAAGAACTGGGACAAGGACGACTGGCTGCGCGAGGCGGACGACTTCATCAACCCGATCATCAAGGGTCTGTGGGACCCGGACCGGATGCGTGGGGCCGACGACCCCGACAAGGACAAGGGCGTCGACGACAGCGACCTCTCCGGTGACCAGGGTGTCACCGATCCGACCCCGGCTCCCGTGACGGCGCAGGCCGTGAAGCCCGCGTACCACGGCAGCGTGCCGGTGGCCGGCAAGGTGTTCTTCGACGCCCCCGAGGGCACGATGGTCTGCTCGGCGACGGTGGTCGAGGACCCGGCGCACCCGGGCAAGTCCAATCTCGTGTGGACCGCGGGCCACTGCGTGCACGCCGGCAAGAAGGGCGGCTGGTACCGCAACATCGCCTTCGTGCCCTCGTACAACGACTCGGGGATGAACTCCGCGCAGCTGGAGAAGGCCGGCCGGCAGCAGGTCGCGCCGTACGGCGTGTGGTGGAGCGACTGGGCGCAGACCTCGGACCAGTGGATCGAGCAGGGTGGCTCCACGGGCGGCCAGGGTGCCCCGTACGACTTCGCCGTGCTGCATGTGACGCCGGAGAAGGGCAGCGACGGCAAGTCCCTCGAGGAGACCGTCGGTTCCGCGCTCCCGGTGAACTTCAACGCACCGGCGGTGCCGAAGGTGTCGAGCATCACGGCCACGGGCTACCCGGCGGCCGCGCCGTTCGACGGTCAGAAGCTGTTCCAGTGCACGGACAAGCCGGGACGGCTCTCGGTCACGCAGGCCGACCCGACGATGTACCGCATCGGCTGCACCATGACGGGTGGCTCGTCCGGCGGCGGCTGGGTGGCCGCGGGATCGGACGGCAAACCGGCGCTGGTGTCCAACACCTCGATCGGCCCGGTCAAGTTCGGCTGGCTGGCGGGCCCGCGCCTGGGCGACGTGGCCAAGGGTGTGTACACCTCGGTGAGCGAGAAGTTCGCCGGGCAGTGACGCGACGGACGTAGCGGCACTCGGACAGACGGCGGTGGGCCGGCTCACGGGAACTTCACCGGCTCACCGCCGTTCGTCCCCGACCGCACGCGCACAGTGGGGTGCCGCGTCCGGGCGGGCACGCGCACGGTCATCCCGCATCTGACCAGCACATGACACATCAGCTCCAACGGGGGTTTCAGCACCATGCGTTCCACTCACCGGCGAAGGCGCCTGTTCGCCGCCACCGGACTCGTCGCGGCCCTGGCGCTCACCGCCACCGCCTGCGACTCCGGTGACGACAAGGCGAGTGACAAGCCGAGCACGCCCGTCAGCCAGGGCGGCGACGACAAGATCAAGATCCCGGGCGACATCAAGGACCGGCTCAAGGAGCACGGCATCGATGTCGACCAGTGGGAGAACGGCGGCTGGAAGAACTGGGACAAGGACAAGTGGCTCAGTGAGGCCAAGGACTTCGTCAACCCGGTGATCGACGGGCTGTGGAAGCCCGAGCGGATGAAGTCGGCCAAGGACCCCGACAAGACGATCTCCGCGAAGGACGCGGCCGCCGACCAGGGCGTCAGCGACCCCGATCCGGCGCCCGTCGACGCCAAGGCCGAGAAGACCCCGTACCACGAGTACGCCGCCCCGGTCGGCAAGGTGTTCTTCGACTCCCCCGAGGGCTCGATGGTCTGCTCGGGCACGGTCGTCAAGGACGTGAACCACCCCGGCAAGTCCAATCTCGTGTGGACCGCCGGGCACTGTGTGCACGCAGGCGGCAGCGGCGGCTGGTACCGCAACATCGCCTTCGTGCCCTCGTACAACGACCAGGGCAAGTCCGAGTCCGAGCTGGGCAGCGCCACCGCGTCGGAGATCGCGCCCTACGGTCAGTGGTGGGCGGACTGGGCCTCCACGTCGAACGAATGGATCTCGGGCGGTGACGAGACGGGCGGCGCGGGCGCGCCGTACGACTACGCCGTGCTGCACGTGAAGCCGGAGCAGGGGAGCAAGTCCCTGGAGGAGACCGTCGGCAACGCCCTGGCGGTGGACTTCTCGGCGCCGTCCGCCCAGGACGTCGACGCGATGGGGGCGTGGGGCTACCCGGCCGCACCGCCGTACAACGGGCTCGACATGTTCAAGTGCGTCGACCGGCCGGGCCGCCTCTCGCTCGACCCCGCGCTCCCGACGATGTACCGGATCGGGTGCACGATGACCGGCGGTTCCTCCGGCGGCGGCTGGTTCCGCGTGGTCGACGGCGAGACGAGGCTCGTCTCCAACACGTCGATCGGCCCGTCCGACAACACCTGGCTGGCGGGCCCGCAGCTCGGCAAGGGCGCCGAGGCGCTCTACCAGAGCATGAGCAAGGAGTACGGCGGCCGGTAAGGCACCGTCGTGTGCGGCGCCGGCGGAACGCCGCGGCACACCACCCCGGCGGAACGCCGCCGCACACGACGCCGGTAGGCACCGCACCGCACCGTCACCGGCACCGCGCACACCTGGAACGACGAAGGCCCGCCCCCTGCGAGAGGGGGCGGGCCTTCTTGCTCGTCGGTCTCCAGCGTCGCGGAGGCCGGAGTGCGACTACAGCGCCGGTGCCGGGACGTACGGCGCGAGGTCCGCCGCCAGTTCCTCGTGCACGCGCGCCTTGAGCAGCGTGCCCTCCGGGGTGTGCTCCTCGGAGATCACCTCGCCCTCGGTGTGCGCGCGGGCGACCAGCTTGCCGTGCGTGTACGGCACGAGCACCTCGATCTCGACCGAGGGGCGCGGCAGATCGTTGTCGATGAGCGCGAGCAGTTCGTCGATGCCCTGACCGGTGCGGGCCGAGACCGCGATGGAGCGCTTCTCGATCCGCATCAGCCGCTGGAGCACCAGCGGGTCCGCCGCGTCCGCCTTGTTGATCACCACGATCTCCGGCACGTGGGTGGCGCCGACGTCGCGGATGACCTCGCGCACGGCGGCCAGCTGCTCCTCCGGCGCGGGGTGCGAACCGTCCACCACGTGCAGGATCAGGTCGGAGTCGCCGACCTCCTCCATGGTGGAGCGGAACGCCTCGACCAGGTGGTGCGGCAGGTGCCGTACGAAGCCGACCGTGTCGGCCAGCGTGTACAGCCGGCCGCTCGGGGTCTCCGCCCGGCGCACGGTCGGGTCCAGGGTCGCGAACAGTGCGTTCTCGACCAGGACGCCCGCGCCGGTGAGGCGGTTGAGCAGCGAGGACTTGCCCGCGTTGGTGTAACCGGCGATGGCCACGGAGGGCACCTTGTTGCGGCGGCGCTCCTGACGCTTGATCTCGCGGCCGGTCTTCATGTCCGCGATCTCCCGGCGCATCTTCGCCATCTTCTCGCGGATACGGCGCCGGTCCGTCTCGATCTTGGTCTCACCGGGACCACGGGTGGCGAGGCCGCCGCCCTTGCCGCCGCCCATCTGACGGGACAGCGACTGACCCCAGCCTCGCAGTCGCGGCAGCATGTACTGCATCTGCGCAAGCGCGACCTGCGCCTTGCCCTCTCGGGACTTGGCGTGCTGGGCGAAGATGTCGAGGATCAGGGCCGTACGGTCGATGACCTTGACCTTGACGACGTCCTCGAGGTGGATCAGCTGGCCGGGGCTCAGCTCACCGTCGCAGATCACGGTGTCGGCACCGGTCTCCAGGACGATGTCGCGCAGCTCGTAGGCCTTGCCGGAACCGATGTACGTGGCCGCGTCGGGCTTGTCGCGGCGCTGGACGACGCCGTCGAGCACGAGCGCTCCCGCGGTCTCCGCGAGGGCGGCCAGCTCGGCGAGCGAGTTGTCCGCGTCCTGAATGGTCCCCGTGGTCCAGACACCGACGAGTACGACGCGCTCCAGGCGGAGCTGCCGGTACTCGACCTCGGTGACGTCCTCCAGCTCGGTGGAGAGGCCTGCCACGCGGCGCAGGGCCGCGCGCTCGGAGCGGTCGAACTGCTCGCCGTCCCGCTCTCCGTCGATCTCGTGGCTCCAGGCGACGTCCTCTTCCATCAGGGCATCGGCCCGAAGACCTTCGGGGTAGTTCTGCGCGAAGCTCTGCGCGTCCTGGGAAGGGGAAGAAGAGGAGGTCATTGGATCCTTACGTCGATGGGAACACTTGTTCGGCGGACGTCGTCCGTCATAGAGGAGAACGTCCCCGGCCACCGGGAGATTCCCGGATTCCGCCGGGCGAACCCCTGAGGGGCCGGGCCGGCGACTCGAAGATGGTCGCACGGCACGGCCCGTCTCGTCACGCGAGTTGTCAGGCACCCTTGCGCGCCTTCGGCGGGTCGCTCTTCCAGTCCTCGTGCCCCGGCATCGGCGGTGTCTTCTTGTCGTACAGCCATGCTTGGAAGAACCCGCTCAGGTCACGGCCGGCGACGGCGGTCGCGAGGGCCACGAAGTCGTCCGTCGAGGCGACGTCGTCGCGGTGGGCGCTCACCCAGGTCCGCTCCAGGAGCTCGAAGGCGGAGCGCCCGATCTTCTGGCGCAGCGCGTACAGGACGAGTGCCGCTCCGTCGTAGACGCTCGGCCGGAAGATGCTGATCTTCTGCCCGGGGGCCGGCTCCTTCGGTGCCGCGGGCGGGCCGCCGGCGTCGCGCCAGGAGTCGGACGCGCGGTAAGCCGCCCGCATCCGCTCCTCCATCGGCTTGTGCGCCTTCTCCTCCGCGTACAGGGCCTCGTACCAGGTGGCGTGTCCCTCGTTGAGCCACAGGTCGGACCAGGCGCGCGGGCTGACGCTGTCGCCGAACCACTGGTGCGACAGCTCGTGCACCATGATCGACTCGACGTACCACTTCGGGTACGCGGGCTCCGTGAACAGCTCCTTCTCGAACAGGGAGAGTGTCTGCGTCTCCAGCTCGAAGCCGGTCTGCGCCTCGGCCATGAGGAGCCCGTACGTCTCGAAGGGGTACCGGCCGACCTTGCCCTCCATCCAGGCGATCTGGTCGGGGGTCTTCTTCAGCCAGGGTTCGAGCT
The DNA here is from genome assembly GCF_039543605.1 of Streptomyces siamensis. Taxonomy (NCBI): domain Bacteria; kingdom Bacillati; phylum Actinomycetota; class Actinomycetes; order Kitasatosporales; family Streptomycetaceae; genus Streptomyces; species Streptomyces siamensis. The sequence goes on from NZ_BAABKB010000029.1 coordinate 157,592, forward strand.
TCTTGGCGTCCTTGGTGGGCACGACGTCCCGCACGGGCAGACCGTGCGGCCCGCTCCGGTGCAGCACGGAGGACCGGCCGATGGAGACCTGCGCCAGCTCGGTGGCCATGGGGTGCAGGGTGCGGTACGTCCAGGTGGTGGACCGGCTGGAGCGATCGGCTCCCGCGGGCAGTCCGTTCGCCACGGCCGTGTACCCGTCGGGCGCCGTGACGTGGAAGGTGAACATCGCCTTGTCGGAGGGGTGGTCGTTGCACGGGAAGACGAGGTGGGCGGCGTCGGCCTGGTTGGCCATGGCGAGCCCGTCCTTGGTGCGGACCCAGCCGCCGTCCTGGTCCTCGGCGGTGACCGGGTCGCTCGTGTGGTGCACGACGACGTGCATCCGGCTGCCCAGCGGCAGCGGCTTCGCGGGCGTGACGACGAGGTCCGGCCCGGCGCTCGTGAATGCCGCGCGCTGCCCGTTGACCTCGACCGACTGCACCTTGCCGTGGGCGTAGTCGAGGTTGATGCGTTCCAGCCGGGAGAACGTGAGGGCGTCGATGGTGGTGACGGCCGCGAGCGGCTTGTCGTTGGCTCCGGGATAGGTGAACGCGAGGTCGTACGACTGGACGTCGTATCCCGGGTTGCCCAGGTGCGGGAAGAGGCGGTCGCCGATCCCGAGGGGGGTGGCCGGCGAGGGGGCGCTCGCGGCGATCAGGCAGACGGAGACGGCCGAGGCGAGCAGAGCGGCCCTGATGCGGCGGGTCGGGGGACGGGGAATCCTGGGGCGGATGTTGCGCAGCATGAAACACCGCTACCAGCGCCCACGCGCGACTCGGTGACGACGCGCGCCCGGCCCACCCGAACGGGTCGGCGCGGCGGCCTAGTGCGGGGCTGCCGCCTGGTGCTGCGCGCGGCTCACGTCGTACACCCCCGGCACGTTCCGCATGGCCCGCATCAGGCGGGGCAGACGCGCCGCGTCCGGAAGTTGGAGCGTGTACGTGTGGCGCACGCGCTGCTGGCTGGGGGGTTCGACGGTGGCCGAGACGATCGCGACGCCCTCCAGGGCGATGGCCTCGGTGAGATCGGCGAGCAGATGGGGCCGGCCGAAGGACTCGGCGACCAGGGTGACGCGGCATTCGGTGGTGTCCCCCCAGCGCACGCCGATCTCCGCGCGTCCCCCGCTCTTCATGCGCGTCGCCCCGGCGCACTCCACCCGGTGGACGGTCACCACTCCCCCGCGCACGGCGAAGCCGGTCACCTCGTCGGGCGGTACGGGCGTACAGCAGCCGGCGAGGCGTACGGACGCGCCCGGCTGGTCGACGACGGCGCTGGCGGCGGGCCGTTCCGTGGGCGCGTCCTGGACGGGACGCTCGGCGGGGACCTCGACGGCCGGGCGCCGGACGGCGGACGCCTCGGAATCATCGGACGACGGGTCGGCGGTGGGCGAGGGGTGCGCGGCCAGCCAGCGCTGGATGGCGATCCGCGCGGCGGGCGTGTGCGCGTGCTCCAGCCACTCCCTGGACGGCTCGGAGGCCGGGTCCTGGCCCATGAGTAGCTGCACGGTGTCGCCGTCCCTGAGGACCGTACTCAGCGTCGCCAGACGGCCGTTGACACGTGCGCCGATGCAGGCGTGGGCGTCCTCGCCGTACTGCGCGTACGCCGCGTCCACGCAGCTGGCCCCCTCGGGGAGGCCCAGCGAGCCGCCGTCGGCGCGGAAGACGGTGATCTCGCGGTCCTGGGCGAGGTCCTCGCGCAGGGTGGACCAGAAGGTGTCCGGGTCCGGGGCGCCCTGTTGCCAGTCGAGGAGCCGGGACAGCCAGCCGGGGCGGGTCGGGTCGGCCCGCTCGCCGTCGGGCCGTTCGCCGTCGCCGTCGCCGTCGGCCTGGTCCTCCGACGGCGTGGCGTAGGGGCTGCCGAGCGCGATGACTCCGGCCTCGGCGACCTTGTGCATCTGGTGGGTGCGGATGAGGACTTCGGCCACCTCCCCGTCCTCGCGTGCCACCGCCGTGTGCAGCGACTGGTAGAGGTTGAACTTGGGGACGGCGATGAAGTCCTTGAACTCCGAGACGACCGGGGTGAGGCAGGTGTGCAGTTCGCCCAGGACGCCGTAACAGTCCGCGTCCTCGTTCACCAGCACCAGGAGCCGCCCGAAGTCGGCGCCGCGCATCGGTCCGCGCTTGCGCGACACGCGGTGCACGGAGACGAAGTGCCGTGGCCTCACGAGGACTTCGGCCTGGATGCCCGCGTCGCGCAGGACCGCGCGGGCCTCGTCGGCGATCTCCGCGAGCGGGTCGCCGGCACGCGCCGCGTTCTCGGCGATCAGCTCCCGGGTGCGCTCGTACTCCTCGGGGTGCAGGATCGCGAAGACCAGGTCCTCCAGCTCGGTCTTCAGCACCTGGACGCCGAGCCGTTCGGCGAGCGGGATCAGCACGTCCCTGGTCACCTTGGCGATCCGCGCCTGTTTCTCGGGGCGCATGACGCCGAGGGTCCTCATGTTGTGCAGCCGGTCGGCGAGTTTGATCGACATCACGCGGACGTCGTTGCCGGTCGCGACGAGCATCTTGCGGAACGTCTCGGGCTCGGCGGCGGCGCCGTAGTCGACCTTCTCCAGTTTGGTGACGCCGTCGACCAGGTAGCGGACCTCCTCGCCGAACTCCTCCCGCACCTGATCGAGCGTCACTTCCGTGTCCTCGACGGTGTCGTGGAGCAGGGAGGCCGTCAACGTCGTGGTCTCCGCGCCGAGTTCGGCGAGGATGAGGGTCACCGCGAGGGGGTGCGTGATGTACGGCTCGCCGCTCTTGCGCATCTGACCCCGGTGCGAGGACTCGGCCAGCACGTACGCGCGGCGCAGGGGCTCGAGGTCCGCGTCGGGGTGGTGGGCACGGTGCGCGTCGGCGACATGGCCGATGGCGTCGGGCAGCCGGTCGCGGGCCGCCGGGCCCAGCAGCGCGGCCCTGCCGAGGCGGCGCAGGTCGATCCGCGGGCGGCCCTTCCTGCGGTGTGCCGCGGGGGCCGCCTGCTCCAGCGGGGCCGAGACCTTGGGGGCGGGCGTCGCAGGACCTGGCGTCGCGGGATTCGTCGCCTCCGCACTCATGGGCACCTCCGGCTGCGTAGACCGGCGGACGGGTGCCCCATGGCGAACACGGCTCAGGGGATTGCCTCGATCCCCCGTCCGGGCCGGTGCTTGATGCTACCGAGCCCATCACGCTCGACTGACCGCCTCTCGCCGAGCGTGAAACGGATCACCCATTCGAGCGATGGATTGGGGGTTTACGGTTTCGATCTTTGGTTGAGGACAGAGCCGGGAACGGCACCCCGACCGGAGTGCCCCGGTCCGGTGCGGTGCCGTGCGATCCCGACCGGCCCCGCGCCGCCCCGCCGGGACGGGCCGGTGCCATGCGCTGCGCCGCGGTGCCGTGCGATCCCGGACAGAGCGGTGCCGTGCGATCCCGGACAGAACCGTGCGGCCCGGCCGGAACGGGCCGGTGCGGTGCGGTGCGGTGCGTGCATCGCGCCGCGGTGCCGTGCGGTGCGGCCGAAGGCCGGGCGGTTCGCCCGACGGGACGCCGCGGGGCTCAGCCCTGCGCGGCGGCCAGCCATTCCGCGTCGATCTCGCCCTCGGCGACGATCACCGCGGGCCCCGTCATCTCGATCTCGCCGTCCGGGCGCTCGGTGATGACCAGGCGCCCGCCGGGCACGTCGACGGTGTACGTAGCGGGCGTGCCCGTCACGGCCGGGTCGGCGCCGTCGCGGCGCGCCGTGGCGACGGCCACCGCGCACGCGCCCGTGCCGCAGGAGCGGGTCTCTCCGACACCGCGCTCGTGCACCCGCAGGGCCACGTGGCGCGGGCCGCGGTCGACCACGAACTCGACATTGACCCCGTCCGGGTAGGCCGACGCCGGGCTGAACGGCGGGGGCGTGAACAGATTGCCGGCGTGGGCGAGGTCGTCCACGAAGGCGACCGCGTGCGGATTGCCCATGTTCACGTTGCGGGCGGGCCAGCTGCGCTCGTCGACCCGGACGGTCACGTCGCCCTCGGGGAGGAGTGCCTTGCCCATGCCGACCGTGACGTCCCCGTCCTTGGCCAGGTGCACGGTCTTCACGCCCCCGCGCGTGGCGACCGCGATGTCCCCCTCGGTCACGTGCCCGGCACGCTGGAGGTAGCGCGCGAAGACCCGCACGCCGTTGCCGCACATCTCGACGGTCGAGCCGTCGCCGTTGCGGTAGTCCATGAACCACTCCGCCTCGGCGGCCATCGCCCTGGCCTCGGGGTGCGCGGCGGACCTGACGACGTGCAGCAGACCGTCGCCGCCGATGCCCGCGCGCCGGTCGCACAGGGTGGCGACGGCGGCCGGGGACAGGTCGATGGCGTTCTCCGGGTCCGGGATGATCACGAAGTCGTTCTCGGTCCCGTGGCCCTTGAGGAAGGCGATCCGCGTGCTCATTCCTCGATCGTACGGGGTCGGCAGGACACTCCCGCCGCCGTGGGGCCCGTCGGCACGGGCGACGGCGCGATCAGCGCAGCCGCGCCACGCGCCACACGGCGAGCACCGCCACCGCGGCGACGACCACCACGTACGCGATCGCCACGCGCCAGTCCGGACGGCGGCCGGAGCCCCGCGGCGGGAAGCCCGGCCAGGTGTAGCCGACGCGGCGGGCGGCCATCATGCCCCAGCCCGCGGCGCACGAGCAGATCAGCAGACCGAGCATGGCGACGACGGCTCCCCCGTCACCGAACTCGAAGGCGAGCGGGAAGGCGAACATCAGCGACCCGGTCGCGGCCAGCCCCACGATGGGCGCGAGCTGCCAGATGCGCAGCCTGCGCTGCGGGCGCAGCTCGACCTCGACCTCGGGTCCCTGGGACATCTCGTCGAGCCCGGGCCCGTCGGCGGTCACACCGCCGGGGGTGTCCTCGGGACCGTCGGAGCTCAGTCGCTCCGCGCCCGGCTCGGGGTTCAGAGGGTCTGCGTCCGGGTCGATGCTCAGACGATCTCCATCAAGGCCGATGCCCGGACGGTCTTCGTCCGGATCGGCGCCGTGCTCGGTGTCTCGTGCTGTGTCGCGAGGGCCGGCCTCCATCGCCACGCGCCCTCCCAACTCGGACTTCACTGGTCGATCGAAGCTCGATGATGGCACGGCGCCGGAGGCCGCGATGGCGGCCGGAGCGTCCCGATGCCATGACGTGATCAGGCTGTAACCGGTCGTTCGACCAACGCCAGTGCGAGTCCCGGGAGTTCTGTGAGATCCGCCGCAGCGCCGCTGAGCCAGTGCACCCGGGGGTCGCGACGGAACCAGGAATCCTGTCGGCGCGCGAAGCGTTTGGTGGCGCGCACGGTCTCCGCGCGCGCCTCTTCCTCGGTGCATTCGCCCGCGAGAGCCGCCAGCACCTGCTGGTATCCGAGCGCACGCGACGCCGTGCGCCCCTCACGCAGGCCCTGCGCCTCCAGCGCGCGCACCTCGTCGACGAGCCCCGCGTCCCACATGCGGTCGACCCGGCGGGCGATGCGGTCGTCGAGCTCGGGCCGCGCCACGTCGACGCCGATCTGGAGGGTGTCGTAGACGGAGTCGTGACCCGGCAGGTTGGCGGTGAAGGGCTTCCCGGTGATCTCGATGACCTCGAGAGCGCGGACGATGCGCCGGCCGTTGCTGGGCAGGATCGCGCGGGCGGCCTCGGGGTCGGCCGCGGCCAGACGGGCGTGCAGGGCGCCCGATCCCCGCAGGCCGAGCTCCTCCTCCAGGCGGGCCCGCACCTCGGGGTCGGTGCCGGGGAACTCGAGGTTGTCGACGGCTCCGCGGACGTACAGGCCGGAACCCCCGACCAGGATCGGCCAGCGGCCCTCGGCGAGGAGGGCGTCGATGCGGGCGCGGGCGAGCCGCTGGTACTCGGCGACGCTGGCCGTGACCGTGACGTCCCAGATGTCCAGGAGGTGGTGCGGGACGCCGTCGCGCTCCTCGGGCGTCAGCTTGGCGGTGCCGATGTCCATCCCTCGGTACAACTGCATCGAGTCGGCGTTGACGACCTCGCCTCCGAGGCGTCGGGCGAGGAAAACGCCCAGATCAGACTTTCCTGCCGCGGTCGGTCCTACGACGGCGATGACCCTGGGGGCGGGGGGTGCGCTACTCACCGCCCCAGTCTCGCAAACCTCGCGGGCTCTCCTCGAACGAGCTACGTGACGCCACGGGTCCGGCGTCGTTGCCTGTTGCGAGGTTCCAGCCGCCGGTTTTCGAGGACCGGTGACCCGGGCGAAGCAATGGGACGCACCGGGTGACGCGGGATTTCGCTCTCACGAGTAACGTATGGAGTGGATATGGGCGTTTTTGCACGGCTTCTCCGGAAGGCGAAGGCCACGGAGGAGGCGTCGACCGCCGAGGTGCAGACCGGCCCGTGCGGGGCCGACGCCGAGGCGGAGACGGCGGAGGAGGCGAAGGCACCGTCCGAGACCGGAGGCCCGGCCACCGCGGAGAAGACCGCGGCGACCGCTGCCGAGGAGGACGTGGAGATTCCTCAGCAGCAGACGGCCGACAAGGCCGCGGACAACGAGGCCGGTGAGGGCGCCCGCAAGTAACTGTCCCGCGAGAGAAGGGGAACCATGAGTCTCCTGGAGACATTGAAGTCCAAGCTGGCGCCTGCGAAGGACAAGGTCTCGGACCTCGCGCAGCAGCACGGGGGCAAGGTCACCGACGGTCTGGACAAGGCCGCGAAGGTGGTCGACGAGAAGACCAAGCACAAGTACAGCGACAAGATCCACACGGGCACCGACAAGGCGAAGGGTGCCATGGACCGACTCGCGCACAAGGACAGTGGCGGGCCCACGCCCCCGCCGGACGCGCCGTCCCCGCCTCCGGCATCCTGAACACAGCACCACATATCGGCGGACGGCCGCGGAGCGCACCGGGCTCCCGGCCGTCCGCCGTTTTCACGCCCGGCCCGCCCGGTCGGCTCGCGCGCACCGGCAGGTCCGCTACGACCAGGCCGCGACCAGGTATCCCACTCCGTAGGGAGCGTCGTCGTAGAGCAGGGCGCCGCCCAGCCCCGCGCCCTCGGCAGCGCCCGCGAGGACCTGCCAGGCCGCTCGGCCCGAGGCCTTGAGCTCGTACGCCAGCTCGGTGTCCAGCGCCTTCAGCGCCGCCAGGTCCGCCACTCCGAGCGCACGGGCGACCTCGGCGTCGAAGGCCTCCGCACGCTCGTCGAGGTAGCCCGGCGCCTTGAGCGTCCGGCACGCGCTGGCGTCGCCCATCACCAGCAGCGCCACCCGCTCGGCCCGTCCCGCGATCGCCTGCCCGGCCCGGACGCAGCGCTCGGCCGCGAGCGGTTCCCCCACACCGAGCCCCTCCACGGGGGCGTCGGACCAGTCCGTCCGCTCCAGCAGCCACGCGGCGACGGCCAGCGACGGCGGCAGCCCGCGCTCCGCAGCGGCCGGGGCGGGCCCCTCTCCCCCGAGGTGCACGTCGAGATCGACGCCGAACCCACGGAAGGAGCCAGGTGCCCCTTGCGGGAACGTGCCACGACCGGACTCGTCGGCCGGCCCCACGACGACCAGCAGGTCGGGACGGGAAGCGGCCAGCAGTCCCAACGCGTCGGAGCACGCGGCGCGCGCCGCGTCCAGCTCGGGGGCCGCGCCGGCGGCGACGTCGGGGACGAGCAGCGGAGGGCAGGGGCAGACTGCGGCGGCTACAAGCATGATCCGCAGCGTAACGCGCTCGGTGGGGCATCAGCCCCGAGTCCCCTTCCAGCCCGTGGGCAGGAAGGGGCGCGTGCGCAGGCAGCCGCGTGAACCCTCGCCGGCGAGCCCGCTCGCGGGGCCGGAGATCGCGTCAGCCCCCCGCCTCCGGTCGGTCCGGGGCAGTCCCCCCGGTCGGGCCGGGGTCGGCCCGTCCCGGTCAAGTCGAAGCGGCCGACCCTGATCGGACCGGGGTCGGCCCGTCCCGGTCAAGTCGAAGCGGCCGACCCTGATCGGACCGGGGTCGTCCCGGCCCCGGGCAGGCCGGTTCAGTCGCAGCCGCAGCCGCTGCCCGTGGCGACCGGGAGCGGTGCGGGCATGCCGATCTTCGGCAGCCCGAGCATGACACCCGCCGGCTTCGCGGCCTCGGCGGCGTTGCGCTTCTCCCAGGCGTCCCCCGCGCGCGTGCGGCGCACCTTCAGGACCTGGCCCTCGGCGAGGAGATGGTGCGGGGCGGCGTACGTGATCTCGACGGTGACCACGTCGCCGGGGCGCACCTCTTCGTCCGGCTTGGTGAAGTGGACCAGGCGGTTGTCGGGGGCGCGGCCGGAGAGCCGGTGGGTGGCGCCGTCCTTGCGGCCCTCGCCCTCGGCGACCATCAGCTCCAGGGTGCGGCCGACCTGCTTCTTGTTCTCGTCCCAGGAGATCTCCTCCTGGAGGGCGACGAGACGCTCGTAGCGCGCCTGGACGACCTCCTTGGGGATCTGCCCCTCCATGGTGGCCGCCGGCGTTCCGGGGCGCTTGGAGTACTGGAAGGTGAACGCCTGGGTGAACCGGGCCTCGCGGACCACGTGCATGGTCTGCTCGAAGTCCTCCTCGGTCTCGCCGGGGAAGCCCACGATGATGTCGGTGGTGATCGCGGCGTGCGGGATGGCCGCGCGTACCTTCTCGATGATCCCCAGGTAGCGGTCCTGGCGGTACGAGCGGCGCATCGCCTTCAGCACCGTGTCCGAGCCGGACTGGAGCGGCATGTGCAGCTGCGGCATCACGTTCGGGGTCTCCGCCATCGCGGCGATCACGTCGTCCGTGAAGTCGCGCGGGTGCGGGGAGGTGAAGCGGACGCGCTCCAGGCCCTCGATCTGCCCGCACGCCCGCAGCAGCTTGCTGAAGGCCTCGCGGTCGCCGATGTCGCTCCCGTAGGCGTTCACGTTCTGTCCGAGCAGCGTGATCTCGGAGACGCCCTCGCCGACCAGTGCCTCGATCTCGGCCAGGATGTCGCCCGTCCTGCGGTCCTTCTCCTTGCCGCGCAGCGCCGGGACGATGCAGAAGGTGCAGGTGTTGTTGCAGCCGACGGAGATGGAGACCCAGGCGGCGTACGCGCTCTCACGCCGAGTGGGCAGCGTCGAAGGGAACGCCTCCAGGGACTCGGCGATCTCGACCTGGGCCTCTTCCTGGACGCGGGCGCGCTCCAGGAGGACCGGCAGCTTGCCGATGTTGTGCGTCCCGAAGACGACGTCCACCCAGGGCGCCTTCTTCACGATGGTGTCGCGGTCCTTCTGGGCCAGGCAGCCACCTACGGCGATCTGCATCCCGGGACGCTTCGACTTCATCGGGGCGAGGCGGCCGAGGTTGCCGTACAGCCGGTTGTCGGCGTTCTCCCGGACGGCGCAGGTGTTGAAGACGACCACGTCGGCGTCGCCGTCCGAACCCTCGGGCGCACGCACGTAGCCGGCGCCCTCGAGGAGCCCGGAGAGCCGTTCGGAGTCGTGCACGTTCATCTGGCACCCGTAAGTGCGCACTTCGTAGGTCTTGGGTTCCTGAACGTCCACTGCCTGACTCCGGTCGCTGCTGCTCATGTGACAAGGGTAGGCGGTACCCGGGGTACCTCCTGTCGCCCTATGCCTCAGCGGCCGTCCAGCCCTGACCGCGAAGGATCCGGGCGACGTCCGGGGCCCTGTAGTGGTCCCCCTTGAGGACCTTGCCGTCGGCCCTGCGGGCGACCCGGCCGTCGGGGCCCAGCTTGGTCATGTTGGACCGGTGGACCTCGGCGATCACCGCGTCCAGGTCGATGCCGTGGACGAGCGCGGTGCCGTAGGCCACGTACACGACGTCGGCCAGCTCGTGCGCCAGCCGGTCGAGCGGGCCGCCGACCGAGACCTCGGCGACCTCGGCGGCCTCTTCGGCGAGCAGGTCGCCGCGCTGGGCGGCCAGGGCCGGGGACACCTCGGTCGGGGTACTGCGGGCGTCCAGACCGAACGCGAGGTGGAACTCGCGCACCAGGGACGCGGGCGACGCCGCGGGGGCACCAGCGGTACGGGGCGAAGGCGCGGGGACAGCGGAGGGGGCCGGGACGGCGGAGGAGGAGGCCGGGACGCGGGGCGTGGGGTCCTGGGAGGGATCGGAGGACGGCATCCGGCGACCCTACCGATCCGGGAGGTGGCCGCGCGGTCGGCGGGGGCGGCCCTGGTCATGGCAGCCCCCGGCTGGCAGGATCGCGGAATGCTTCAGGCACTCCCCCGTATCGGCCGGCGCCGCGCGCTGCTCGGCTCGGCGGCCGCGTTCGTGGTCTTCGGGCTGCTGCTGTGGTGGCTGCTGCCGCTGGGCGAGGAGTCGCCCAGCGGGAGGATCAGGTTCAGCACGGGCACGCCGACGGGGGTCTACCAGAAGTACGGCACCCTCCTTCAGGACGCCATCGCCAAGGATCTCCCCCGCCTGGACGTGGAGCTGCAGAACAGCGACGGCTCCCAGGAAAACGTCCAGCGGGTGGCCACGGGGAAGGCCGACTTCACCATCGCGGCGGCCGACGCGGTGGAGACGTACCTGCTGCACGGCAGGCCGGGGGCGAAGCGACTGCGGGGCTGCGCCCGGCTCTACGACGACTACGTGCACCTGGTCGTCCCGCGCTCGTCGTCCGTGAAGTCGGTGGCGGACCTGCGGAACAAGACCGTCGCCGTGGGCCCGAGCGGCTCCGGGGTACGGCTGATCGCCAACCATGTGCTCCAGGCGGCCGGGCTCGACCCCGACGAGGACATCCGCCCGGTGGCCGACGGCATCGCGACCATGCCGGACCTGCTCAAGCGGCACAAGATAGACGCCTTCTTCTGGTCCGGCGGCCTGCCGACGAGCGCCGTGGTGGAACTGTCCAGGACGGACAGCATCAGGCTCGTGCCGATCGGCAGCAAGCTCATCAAGAAGCTGCACGAGCAGGGCGGCGCCTCCCGCTACTACCGCGCCGCGGTGATGCCCGCCGACGCCTACCCCAAGGCTCAGCGCGGCATGTCCGTGCAGACGCTGGCGGTGGCCAATTACCTGATCACGCGGGAGGACGCGGACGCGGACCTCACCCAGGAGCTCACCCGCACGGTGATCGCCAGCCGTGACCGCATCGGCGCCGTGGTGCACGCGGCGCAGCTCGTCGACCTGCGCACGGCCATCTACACCGACCCCCTGCCGCTGCACGAGGGCGCCCGCCGCTACTACCGGTCGATCAAGCCCTGACTCCACTCGAGCCCTGGCCGCGCGCCAGGGCGGTCGCCCACGGCCGAGCGGCGCGTGGGACCGTCGCTCCGCGAGCCGAGGCTCCGCGCGAGGGCGGTCGATAGGGCCCTGTCCATGGCAGGAGGACGGTCGATAGGGCCCTGCCCATGGCGGGAGGACGGTCGATAAGGCCCTGCCCATGGCAGGAGGGCCGTCGATCAGGCCCTGTCCGTGGCAGAAGGGCGGCCGATCGAGCCCAGCCCCGGCACGAGGGCGGTCGCTCAGGAAGTCGGCCCCGACCTCGGCACCCTCACCGTGACCCGCAGGCCGTGCGGCTCGTGGTGGTCGTACGCGATCGAGCCGCCGCCCGCCGAGAGCAGCGCGCGCGAGATGGACAGGCCGAGGCCCGAGCCCTTGATGTTCTGGTGTCCCGCGCTCCGCCAGAACCGGTCCCCGACGCGGGCCAGGTCCTCCTCGCTGAGGCCGGGGCCGCCGTCGGTCACGACGATCGTCGAGGCCTCCCCGTTCGAGGCGACCTCCACGTCGACGCTTCCTCCCTCGGGCGTGAACTTCACCGCGTTGTCGATGACCGCGTCCAGGGCGCTGGACAGGGTGACGGGGTCCGCCCAGGCCGTGGTGGCCGGGCAGGCCCCCGCGAGCCGTACGCCCTTGCTCTCGGCGACGGGCTGCCAGGACGCCACGCGCTCGGCCGTCAGGGCGCCGATGTCGGTCAGCTGGAGGTCGGCCTCGGCGTGCTCGGCGAGCGCCAGGTCGAGAAGGTCGTCGAGCACCTGGGCGAGCCGTTTGCCCTCGGTACGGACCGACGCGATCTCCTCATTGCCCTCGGGCAGTTCCAGGGCGAGCAGTTCGATGCGCAGCAACAGCGCCGAGAGCGGATTGCGCAGCTGGTGCGAGGCGTCGGCGACGAAGGCGCGCTGCTGCTCCAGGACCTCTTCGACGTTGTCCGCCATCTCGTTGAACGACCGGGCCAGTCGTCTGAGCTCCGGCGGGCCGCCGGCGGCCGCCACCCGGGACTTCAGACGCCCGGTCGCGATGTCGTGGGTGGTGGCGTCCAGAACGCGTACCGGTCTGAGGACCCAGCCGGTGAGGCGCAACGCCGCGCCGAGGGCGAGCAGCATCGCGGCGATCTCGCCCGCGCCGATGATCAGCCAGCCGTGCAGGGTCTTGGAGCGCATCTGCCCGGTCGGCGAGTCGGTGACGACGACGGCGATGACGTCACCGTCCCTGATGACCGGGGAGGCGACGACGAGGCGGTGCCGCTGCCAGGGCCAGACCTGTTGCGGGTCGTGGCTGCGCCGGCTGACGCGCGCCTCGTTGAACGCGTCGCGCGCCTCGCCCTTCTTGGGCAGGAACCAGGTGTCCGGCGCGTTGGCCATGGGCGTGTCGTTGCGGTAGAAGACGCCGGCCCGGATGCCGTACACGCTGTAGTAGCGGGCGAGTTCCGTGCGCAGGGTCTGGCCGCGTTCGTCGGTGAAGTTCTCCGGGGCCGCGGTCGGCGGGTCCGTGACGAACTGGGCGAGGGCCGCGAAGCGCGCCGTGTCGTCGATGCGGTCGACGACCACCCGTTGCTGCTCGGCCGCCGCCACACTCACGGCCAGCGGGACGCCGAGCGCCAGCAGCACAGCGGCCATCAGGACGATGAGCAGCGGCAGAAGACGTGTGCGCACCCGGCCCCGCTACGGCACCGGGGCGACGAGCCGGTACCCGACGCCGCGTACGGTCTCGATCAGCGCCGGCATGCGCAGTTTGGAACGCAGGGACGCGACGTGCACCTCCAGGGTGCGTCCGGTCCCCTCCCAACTGGTCCGCCACACCTCGCTGATGATCTGTTCCCGGCGGAAGACCACCCCGGGCCGCTGGGCCAGCAGTGCGAGGAGATCGAACTCCTTGCGGGTCAGTTGGACGGTCGAACCGTCGACGGTGACCTGGCGGTTGGGGAGTTCGATGTGCACGGGTCCGAGGCGCAGCGCGGTCTCGCCGTGGGTGGCGGCCTCGTCCGGCACGCTGCGCCGGCTGACGGCGTGGATACGGGCGAGCAGCTCTCCGGTGTCGTACGGCTTCACCACGTAGTCGTCGGCGCCGAGGTTGAGGCCGTGGATGCGGGAGCGTACGTCCGAACGGGCGGTGACCATGATCACCGGGGTGCTGGTCCGCTTGCGGATCTTGCCGCACACCTCGTAGCCGTCCTGGTCGGGCAGTCCCAGGTCGAGCAGGACGACCCCGAAGCCGTCGCACTCCGGCACCAGCGCCTGGAGCGCCTCCTCGCCGCTGCGGGCGTGCGTGACGTCGAAACCGTGTCGCGCCAGCACCGCGGACAGGGCGGCGGCGACATGGTTGTCGTCCTCGACGAGGAGCAGTCTCATTCCGGCCCCCTCCGGTTCATCGCTCGTACGGTCTCGGCTTGTAGATACGCGACGCGCGCGTGCACTGTGGAAGTCACGCCGATGGACAAGGATGGCGTCAAGAGCCATCGGGTTGCCGACGGCTTCCGTTACCCAGCCGGTACGCGGCCGCACACCCCCTGCTACGACACGTGTCCGATTGCTACCGGATCGTGATGCTCAAGTTCCCCTCAGATGTAATGACGCTGGTCGTACGGGGTTACTACTGTCCTCCGAAACCGAGGAGGATGGAGCCAAAAAGCGATGACCGAAGCATCGGTGGCCAAGGACGCCGTGGCCGCGGCCGAGGAACTGGTCGTCCTGAAGGGCGTCAACAAGCACTTCGGCGCGTTGCACGTGCTCCAGGACATTGACCTGACGATCGCCCGCGGCGAGGTCGTCGTGGTCATCGGGCCCTCCGGGTCCGGAAAGTCCACTCTGTGCCGCACCATCAACCGCCTGGAGACCATCGACTCGGGTGACATCTCGATCGACGGCAAGCCGCTGCCCGAGGAGGGCAAGGCACTCGCCCGGCTGCGGGCCGACGTGGGCATGGTCTTCCAGTCCTTCAACCTCTTCGCGCACAAGACGGTGCTCGAGAACGTGATGCTGGGGCAGATCAAGGTCCGCAAGGCCGACAAGAAGGCCGCGGAGGAGAAGGCCCGCGCGCTTCTCGACCGCGTCGGCGTCGGCACGCAGGCGGACAAGTACCCCGCACAGCTGTCGGGCGGCCAGCAGCAGCGTGTCGCGATCGCCCGGGCGCTGGCCATGGACCCCAAGGTCATGCTCTTCGACGAGCCGACCTCGGCGCTGGACCCCGAGATGATCAACGAGGTCCTGGAGGTCATGCAGCAGCTCGCCAGGGACGGCATGACCATGATCGTCGTCACCCATGAGATGGGCTTCGCCCGATCGGCCGCCAATCGAGTGGTGTTCATGGCCGACGGTCGCATCGTCGAAGAGGCTGTGCCGGACCAGTTCTTCAGCAACCCGCGCAGCGACCGTGCCAAGGACTTCCTGTCGAAGATCCTGCACCACTGACGTCCTGCGCTTCTTCACGGCTGGCCCTCGTCGACGGGGTCCAGCCCCCGAAGTCCCCCATTCGTTCCTGAAGAACTGCATCTCTTCACCAGTCAAAGGATGTTCACCATGAAGCTCCGCAAGGTCACCGCCGCCTCGGCCGCCGTCCTCGCGCTCGCGGTCACCGCCACGGCGTGCGGTTCGGGCGACAAGGACGACAACGGGTCGTCGGGTGGCGGCAAGAAGATCACCATCGGCATCAAGTTCGACCAGCCCGGCATCGGTCAGAAGACCCCGCAGGGCTACTCCGGCTTCGACGTGGACGTCGCGACGTACGTCGCCAAGAAGCTCGGCTACAAGGCCGACCAGATCCAGTGGAAGGAGTCGAAGAGCGCCGACCGCGAGAACATGCTGAAGCGCGGTGACGTCGACTTCATCGCCGCCTCCTACTCGATCACCCCTGAGCGCCAGCAGCTCGTCGACTTCGCCGGCCCCTACCTGCTGGCCCACCAGGACGTCCTGATCCGCGCCGACGACAACTCCATCAAGTCGCCGGCGGACCTCAACAGCAAGAAGCTGTGCTCGGTGACGGGTTCGACCTCGGCCCAGAACGTGCACGACAAGCTGGCCCCCAAGGCGCAGCTCCAGAAGTACCCGACGTACTCGGCGTGTCTGACCGGCCTGCAGAACAAGGCGATCGACGCCCTGACGACGGACGACTCCATCCTCGCGGGTTACGCGGCGCAGTCGAACTTCAAGGGCAAGTTCAAGCTCGGCGGCTTCAAGATGACCAACGAGAACTACGGCATCGGCGTCAAGAAGGGCAGCGACCTCAAGGCCAAGATCAACAAGGCCCTCGAAGAGATGGTCGCCGACGGTTCGTGGCAGAAGGCCGTCGACAAGAACTTCGGCCCGGCGAACTACAAGAACGAGCCGGCGCCGAAGATCGGCAACGTCGTCAGCTGAGCAGGGCCCGACGGTGCGCCGCCCACGGGGGGTGGCGCACCCGGGCATCGCCACACGCGGAAGCGCGGGAGATCGTGTTCGACTTTCTTGAAGGTTACGACCTGCTGGGAGCCTTCTGGGTGACGGTGAAACTCGCCGTCTTCTCAGCCATCGGCTCTCTCATCTGGGGAACGATGCTGGCGGCCATGCGCGTCGGCCCTGTGCCCCTCATGCGCGGTTTCGGCACCGCCTACGTGAACATCGTGCGGAACATCCCGCTCACCGTGATCATTCTGTTCACCTCACTGGGCCTCAACCAGACCCTGGGTGTCAGCCTCGGATCGAGCAACTTCGACACGATCAACTTCCGGCTTGCCGTGCTGGGTCTGATCGCCTACACCTCCGCCTTCGTCTGCGAGGCACTGCGTTCGGGCATCAACACCGTCCCGGTGGGCCAGGCGGAGGCGGCACGCGCCATCGGCCTGAACTTCACCCAGGTCCTGACGCTCATCGTGCTGCCACAAGCCTTCCGTTCGGTCGTCGGCCCGCTGACGAACGTGCTGATCGCGCTGACGAAGAACACCACGGTGGCGGCCGCGATCGGTGTGGCCGAAGCGGCGACCCTGATGAAGGAGATGATCGAGAACGAGGCTCAGCTCGTCGCGATCTCGGCCGTCTTCGCCTTCGGATTCATGTGCCTGACGCTGCCGACCGGCCTGCTGCTCGGCTGGGTGGGCAAGAAGGTGGCGGTGAAGCGATGACCTCCGTCCTGTACGACGCCCAGGGCCCCCGGGCCAAGCGGCGCAACATCCTCTACACGGTGGTGTTCATAGTCGGACTCGCCGCCGTGGCGTGGTGGGTGTTCAAGAACCTCGACGACAAGGGACAGCTCACCTGGGACAAGTGGAAGCCCTTCGTCCACTCCGAGGCCTGGACCACGTACCTTCTGCCGGGCCTCAAGAACACGCTGAAGGCCGCGGCGCTCGCGATGGTGATCGCGCTGCCGCTGGGAGCCTTCTTCGGCATCGCGCGGCTCTCGGACCATGCCTGGGTCCGCGTCCCGGCGAGTGCGATCGTGGAGTTCTTCCGCGCCATCCCGGTGCTGGTCCTCATGATCTTCGCCGTGGCCGCCTACTCCCAGTACACGGACGTGAGCTCGGACGACCGTCCGTTCTACGCGGTCGTCACCGGCCTCGTGCTCTACAACTCCTCGGTCCTCGCGGAGATCGTCCGCGCGGGCATCCTGTCCCTGCCCAAGGGACAGTCCGAGGCGGCCATGGCGGTCGGCCTGCGCAAGAACCAGGTCATGCGGTTCATCCTGCTGCCGCAGGCGGTCACGGCGATGCTCCCGGCGATCGTCAGCCAGCTCGTCGTCATCGTGAAGGACACCGCGCTCGGCGGCGCGGTCCTCACCTTCCCGGAACTGCTCGCCTCGGTCGGCCCGATGAGCGCGTACTACGGCGCCAACACGATCGCCAGCTTCACGGTCGTGGCCGTGATCTACATCGTGCTGAACTTCAGCCTGACGAGCTTCGCGAGCTGGCTCGAGGGCCGGTTGCGTCGCGGCAAGAAGTCGACCGGTGCGGTCGTCGGTGCCGACGCCGTCGCCGAACTCGCGACGCCGGGCGAGCACCCGGACACCACCAAAGCGCCGTGAGACTGCGGACCGGGTCGGGGGATCGCCGTACGCAAGGTGACGGCCGGGCCTAAGAACTGACGAGATGTGAGCATGACGGAGGCAGTGGCGCGAGCGCCGCTGCCTCCGTCACTTGACGCAAGCAGCGGCAATGGGTTGCATACGTTCTGTGATCGTGCACCCCGCTCCAACTGCCTGTTCCCGTACGTCCCTCAGGGCACCGCACCGGGCAGGGGGCGCCGCGTCGTGGACCCGGTGATCATCGTCGGAGCCGGCCCCGTAGGGCTCGCCCTCGCCCTTGCGCTGGCCCGCCAGGAGGTGCCGTGCGTGGTCCTCGACGAGGGGCCGGGCAAGGATGAACAGCGGCTCGCCAGGACGGTCGTGCTGCGCGAGGACACGGTCGCGCTCGTCGAGCGGCTGACCGGTCTCCCGCTCTCCGAGCTGGGGTTCCGTTGGGCCGGATGGCGGTCTCTGCGGCGCAAGCAGGTGACGCGCGAGATCACGTTCGGCGGCGAGACACCCGCGGCGGACGACCCGGCCGGTGCACCCGGCACGGCGTCCCCCCAGGGCGGCGCCGGCGCCGGGACGTACGCCGCCCCGCTGCACATCACGCAGCACGCGCTGACCGGCGCCCTGCGCGACGCCATCGGCGACGAACAGTTGATCAAGCTCGCCGTGGACAGCCGCCTCGACGCCATCGAGCAGGAGCCCTCGGGCGTCACCGCGCACACCAAGGGCCCCAAGGGCACCTGGTGGCGCGGCAGCTACCTGGTCGGCTGCGACGGCCCCCGCTCCACCGTGCGCAAGCTCCAGGACATCCGGTTCCCGGGACGCACGGCCGTGGAGCGGCACGCGGTCGCGGCACTGCGCACGGAACTTCCCTGGCCCGGCGAGGCGTTGTTGCATCGCACGCCACCGTGGCGGACGTCGAGTCCCTCGGCCGCGGAGGTGACCGCACGCCCGCTCGCCGACGACCTGTGGCGCCTCGACTGGCTGCTGCCCCCGGGCAAGGACCTGGTGACGCCCGATCTGCTGGTGACCCGTGTCCGGGAGACCCTCGCCGGCTGGAGCGGCGGCCCCACACCCCCGTACGAGCTGCTCGACACCGGAGTCCACACCGTCCACCACCGGCTCGCCCGCCGGTGGCGCGCCGGACGTGTCTTCCTCGCGGGTGATTCCGCGCACCTGCTGGGCGCGCTCGGCACCCAGGGGCTCGACGAGGGCCTGCGCGACGCCGACAACCTCGCCTGGAAACTCGCGCTCGCCTGGCACCACGGACCGCACGAGTCGCTGCTGGACAGCTATCAGACGGAGCGTCGCGCGGTCGTCGCCGCCCGGCTGCGCGCCGCCGACCAGGCGCTGCCGCTGCTCCGCGGCGGCGGAGGTCTGCGCGCCTACGTTCCCGGGGCCGCCCGAGGTCATGACGCGCTGCTCACGGACGGTCATCTGGGACGCGGCCCGCTGGGTGCGCCGGGGACGTACGGGGACTCGCCGCTCGCACCTCCGCGTGCCGAGTCGGAGACCCCCGTGCACACCGCTCCGGGCGCGCCCGTCGTCGACGTGCGCGTGACCGCCGAGGACGGCTCCTTCGTGGGGCTGCGCGAGCGGCTCGGACGCGGGGTCCTCCTCGTGGTACTGGTCGCTCCCGGTACGGGCGTGTGGGAACGGAAGCACTGGGTCACGGCGGGGATCATGCCCCGGCTCGCGGCGGCCGTGACCGCGCTCCCCCACCCCGCCGAACTGCTGGTCGCCGAGAACTACCCCGGCGCCGCCGCGCACACCGTGCTCCTGGTCCGCCCGGACGGGCACCTGGTCACCGCGCTCGGCGGGGTGCGCCCGGCCGATCTGTACGAGGCGGCGGAGGCCGCGCTCGGCGGCCCCACGAAGACGGAGGCCACCGCGAGCACGGGCTGAGTCCCCCGCCCCGGCACCGACCGAGTCCCCCGGGTCCCGGGTCGCCGTGGAATTCGGGCAGTGCCGGGGTGCGAATCGGTCCGCCTCAGGTCTGCCTCACCTCTGCCTCGGTCCGGCACCGACCGCCCGTCCGTCCGATCACGGGGTGACCCGCTGCCGCCCGGCTCTCGGCAGCGGCACCCAGGGAATCCAGGCCTCCACGATTACCGAGCGTCCACATAGTGACGGTGAGTTGACCGGTCTGCGCCGTCATGGTCTACTCCGGAACGTGACCGACACCCGTGTACGCCTGTGGCGGAGGGTCCATATGGACCTCGTCCGCTATGCGGGCTGCGTGTGTCGCCCGTCCTGCTGAATTCGCACCCCTCTTCCTTGCGCGCGCCGCGCTCTCGCTGCCGCGCGCTCCCACGCGAACCCTCAGGACGGTACGAGTGTCTGTGTCCCCCGCTGTCGACACGCTCCCGCAAACCCCCACGCAGGCCGACCTGCTCGACTTCGTGCGCCGTACGGCCGCCGACACCGAACTGATCGCCTCGCTCCCCCTCGACCACGAGGGCCGCACCTGGGTGCGTCTCGAAGGGCCGGGCGGCAGTGAGGCCTGGCTCATCGGCTGGCCGCCCGGGACCGGAACCGGCTGGCACGACCACGCCGAATCCGTCGGCGCCTTCCTCACCGCGTCCGGCGAGCTCAAGGAGAACTCTCTCGGCGCCCGCCTCCCCGCGGACGGCTGGAAGACCCTGGAACTGTCCGAGGGCATCGACCGGGAACGGAACCTGCCGGCGGGCAAGGGGCGTTCCTTCGGCCGCCACCATGTCCACGAGGTGCTCAACGAGTCCACCGAGGAGCACGCGATCTCGATCCACGCCTACTACCCGCCGCTCCCGCAGATCCGCCGCTACAGCCGTACGGGTCCGGTACTGCGCCTGGAGCACGTCGAGCGTCCGGAGGACTGGCAGTGAGCGGCCCGCGCCCCGTGGGGATCGACGAGTTGCTGGAGCGGGCCCGCGAGGACCTGGACCGAGTGGAGGCCGCGGAGGCCTACGAGGCCGCGGAGGCCGGCCGGGCACTGCTGGTCGACACCCGGTACGCCGCGCTGCGCGAACGCGACGGCGTCATTCCCGGCGCCCTCGTCGTCGAACGCAACGAACTGGAATGGCGCCTCGACCCGCACGGGAGTCATCGCGCCCCGCAGGCCACGAGCCACGACCTGCGCATCGTGGTGATCTGCAACGAGGGGTACGCGTCGAGCCTCGCCGCCCTGTCCCTGCGCCAGTTGGGACTGCACCGGGCCACCGATCTGGTCGGTGGGTTCCAGGCGTGGAAGGCGGCAGGTTTCCCGGTGACCGCCGCGTAGGCCGGAACGCCTGGCGTACCCGCCTGCCTCGGGCGCCACTCGATGTCCGTACGCATCAGTGGGCGCCCCCGGAGGTAAGGGGCGCCCACTCTTGCGTATCGCCCCTTACTCCTTGGCCGTGGCCACCGCCACGGGGCGCACCCGCAGTGCGACGCGGCCGGGCAGCGCGGTGGCGACGAGTGCGAGTACTCCGGCGACCGCGACGACCGTCACGTACACCAGAGGCGTGACCGCCGGGGCCGCGCTGCCGGTCATCCCGACGCTGAAGGCGGTCAGCACGGCGAGCGCGATGGAACTGCCGAGCGCGGTGGCGAGAAGCAGCACCGACAGGGCTTCGGTCCGCAGCATGCGCAGGACCTGGCGTCGGGTCGCCCCGGCGAGGCGGAGCATCGCGAACTCACGGACCCGCTCGGACACCGACATGGCGAGCGTGTTGACGACGGCGATGGCGGTGAACGCCAGGACCAGTCCCATGGCGAGGTAGTTGACCTCGGCGTTCGCCTGCTGGCGTTCCGCCTGGATCGAGTCTGCGGTGGCGGGTGCGAGAACACGGACCGCCGGGAACTTACGGAGCGTAGTCGCGAGTTGTGTCTGTGTACGGTCCGTGCCGACCAGGACGGAGGTGGCGAGCGGGTTGTCGACATGGTGTGCGACCAGGTCATGGGCGAAGGTGAGGTCCCCGAAGCCGAGTCCCTTCGCGTAGACGGCGGCGACGGTCACGGTGACCGGCGTGCCGTCACCGAGGGTGAGCTTCAGGGTGCTACCGGGCCTCAAGTGGCGCTGCTGCGCGGCGAGTTCGCTGACGGCGACGGTGTCGTTCCCGAGGTCCTTCAGGGATCCCGCGGTGACCTCCGGGTCCCAGGTGCGGGTGAGACCGGCCGGCGTCACTCCCTGGGCCGCGTATTTGTCGAGGCCGACGCGGACGGTCGTGCGGACCACTTCGGTGACGACGTCGTGCCGCGCGCGCAGTGCCCGGGCGGCCTCGGCCGGGACACCGGGCCCCTGTGCGGCGAGCACCCAGTCGGCACGGATTCCTTCGCGGGCCTGGGCTCGGGCCGCGTCGCCGAGGGTCGGCTGGACGAACAGCACCGTGCAGGTCATGCCGACGAGGAGGGTGAGAGGGGTGACCACGGAGGCCATGCGGGCCGCGTTGCCCCGCAGATTGGCGCGCGCGAGGCGGCCACCGGGGCCGCTCAGCCGCAGCGGGCCCGCGAGTACGGTCGCGGCGGCCTTGACCAGCAGCGGCCCCAGCAGCGCCACGGCGCAGGCGAGGACCACGACGGCCAGGAAGGTCACGGGAGTCGAGGCGGGCTCGGTGCGCAGCACGCTGAGCACGGCCACGAGGACGGCGCCCCCCGCGAGCAGGACGAGGCCGGCGAGGAGGCGTCCCCAGGCCGGGCGGGTGCGCTCGGCGCGGGCTTCGGCGAGTGCTTCGGCCGGACGGATCCTGGCGACCCGGCGCGACGAGATACGGGCGGCGGCCCAGGCGCCGAGGAGCGTGGCGGCCACCGCGGCGAACGGCGGGAAGACGCCGGCCGAGTGCTGGAGCGTGGCCGGGACGGCCCCCATGGCGACGAACCGGCTGTGCAGCCAGGCGCCCAGCGGAAGTCCGGCGAGCGCGCCGGTCACCCCGGCGGCCGCCCCGACGATCAGTGCCTCCTTGCCGAGGAGTCCGCGGATCTGGCCCGGTGTGGCGGCGATGGCGCGCAGCAGGGCGAGTTCGCGGTGGCGCTGCTGCACGGAGAGGGCGAAGGTGCCGACGACCACCAGCACGGCCACCAACAGGGAGGTGCCGCCCATGGCGCCGCCCATGCTGACCAGCTTCGTACGTGCGGCGGCCGCGTCCAGGAACTCGACCGGGCCGCGGGCGTCCCCCGAAGCGACCTGTGCGGTGGTGCCGTGCAGCGCCTCGGTCACCGACCGCTCCAGGGCGGTGGTGCCGGTCCCCTCGGTCGGCAGGACGCCGAAGGCGGTGACGTGTCCGGGGTGTGCGGCCAGGCGCCGCGCCTCGGCGGTGGAGAAGAAGAGCGAGGTCTGGTGGCGGACGTTCACGGCGGCCTGGGCGATTCCGGTGATCCGGTAGGTGCGCGGCGACTGCGTCGACTGGACGGTGAGACGGTCGCCGGGCTCCAGATGGGCGCGCTCGGCGAAACGGCGGTCGACGACCAGGTCACTCGCGGCCCTGGGCGCCCTTCCGGCGCTCAGCGTGTAGGGGGTGAGCACCGCGGAGTCCCATGCGTGACCGTAGGCGGGCCGGCTTGCCTCGACAGCGGCACCGGACGTCAACGGCTGAGCCAGGAAAGTCAGTTCGGGTACGACGCGGCCCACGCCCGGTGCCCGGTGGAGCCGTGCGGCAAGGCCTTCGTCGAGCCACGCCCGTTCCGCGATCGGCTTGGCCTTGTGTTTGACCTTGGTCTTGCCCTTCTTGTGCTTGACCGTGGTCCGGTGGACGTTCTGGTCGGCGGAGACCACGACGGGGGCCGCGGCATAGCGTTCGGTGCTGATCGTGCCGCGCAGACCGGTTTCGAGGAGGGTGCCGCATGCGGTGATCAGAGCGGCGGCGCACATCAGGGCGAGGAAGGCTCCGACGAAGCCGCCCTTGCGGGCCCGGACGGTCTTCAGGGCGTACCGCAGCATCATGAGGGGTCGCTCTCTCTTCTGTTGTGGGGCGCCGGGTGGGTCTCGGGAGCGGCGACGGGGGCCGGGAAGGCGAGGAATCGGGTGAGTACGGTGCGCGCTCCGCGCGGGGTGTCCGCGTCCGGGCGCTTGTAGCGGTTGAGGAGTGCGATGTACTCCTCGAAGAAGGCGCGGAGTTCGGGGAGGGTCAGCCGGATGCTGCCGCGCGAGTAGGGGAAGGCGTCCGCCCAGGGGTCTTCGTATCCGCCGGCCTGGAGCTGGGTCTGCTCGAAGAGTTCGAGGTCGGCGGCGTAGGCGTGATGGTTCAGCTCGTCCATGACGAGCCGCATCTCGGCGCTCTGCCGGCTGCGCGGCGGGAAGCGGCGGTCTCCGGGCACGGCCCGCCACCAGCGCTGCCTGCCCTGGCCGCGCGGGTCGGACGACTCCTCCACGAAGCCGTACCGTGCGAGTTCGCGCAGGTGGTAGCTGGTGGATCCGGTGTTGAGTCCCAGCGCCCGGGCGAGCGTGGCGGACGTGGCGGGGCCGTGCAGGGTGAGGTGCTGGAGCATGCGCTGCCGACGGGGCTGCGCGAGCGCCTTGAGCGTGGCGAGGTCGGAGAGCTCGGTGGGTGCGTGCGGCGCCTTCGAGGGGGATTCCGCTCGCGCGCCGGGTTCCTGTGCCATGCGTACACAGTCGTCTGTGCACAGGTGTCTGTGCAGTGCGGCGGCCCGGCGTCTTCCACCGGGGGTTAACCCCACCCCGGCCAAGGGGAGTTGAGTCGCTGGAGTCGAGCGTGTGCTGCGGTACGCCCGGACGGCGAGCGGGCTCCGAACGCGATCGGCGCCCCCGCGCGTCGACCGTGCTCAGAGCCCTCGTACGTCTGCCGGTGTGCGGCTTCTGCCGCTGCGAAGCCGGTCAGTACCCCGCGTCGTCCAGCCCCTCCGTGTCCTCGCCCTCTTCCTCCAGCGCCTGGCGGACCACGCGCAGGGCCATGCCTTCCGGGTAGCCCTTGCGGGCGAGCATGCCCGCGAGCCGGCGCAGCCGCTTGTCGCGGTCGAGACCGCGGGTGGAACGCAGTTTGCGGGCGACCAGCTCCCGCGCGGTCGTCTCCTCCTGCTCGGAGTCGAGCTGTCCGACGGCCTCGTCGATCAGCGTCGAGTCGACGCCCTTGGTCCGCAACTCCTGCGCGAGTGCCCGTCTGGCCAGCCCCCGGCCGTGGTGCCGGGACTCCACCCAGGCGCCGGCGAAGGCACTGTCATTGATCAGGCCGACCTCTTCGAACCGTGTCAGCACTTCGTCCGCCACGTCGTCCGGGATCTCGCGCTTGCGCAGCGCGTCGGCGAGTTGCTTCCGCGTACGCGGGGTCCCGGTGAGCAGGCGCAGACAGATTGCCCGCGCCCGCTCAGCCGGGTCCCCTGAAGACTCCCCCTTCTCGGCCCTCGACGAGGCAGGGGCGCCTCCGTCCTGTGGGTCGCCGGACGCCTCGCCGAAACCGCCACGCCTTCGACGCCCTCGGCCACCACGCGGCCCCCCGTCGGCGCGCCGGCCCCCGCCGCGGCGCGAGCCACCGCCGACTGAGGCACCGCCCGGCGCATCGCCGTCCGGGTCGCCCTGAAACCCGTCGTGCGCCGCGGTGTCGTACGCGTTGTCACCGTGTCCGGCCGAGCCGCCGTCCCGCCCGTCGTACCCCTGCCCCGGCCCTTCCGGAGCGATGGGGTACGCGTACTCGGCCCAGTCGGTTCGTCGCGTCATGGACTAGCTCTTGGCCGCCGCGGCCTTGGACTTGGTCGCCTTGGCAGCCGGTGCGGGCACCGTCTTCGCGGCCTCGTCCGCGCCCGCGGAGACCGCGGCGTCCGTGCCGGGCTCGGTGGCGGGCTCCTCGGGACGCACGCCGACGCCCAGCTTCTCCTTGATCTTCTTCTCGATCTCGTTGGCGAGGTCGGGGTTGTCCTTGAGGAAGTTGCGGGCGTTCTCCTTGCCCTGGCCGAGCTGGTCGCCCTCGTACGTGTACCAGGCGCCGGCCTTGCGGACGAAGCCGTGCTCCACGCCCATGTCGATCAGGCCGCCCTCGCGGCTGATGCCCTGGCCGTAGAGGATGTCGAACTCGGCCTGCTTGAAGGGCGGCGCAACCTTGTTCTTCACGACCTTGCAGCGGGTGCGGTTGCCGACCGCCTCCGTGCCGTCCTTCAGGGTCTCGATGCGGCGGATGTCGATGCGCACCGAGGCATAGAACTTCAGGGCCCGGCCACCCGTCGTGGTCTCCGGGGAGCCGAACATCACGCCGATCTTCTCGCGGAGCTGGTTGATGAAGATCGCGGTGGTCTTCGACTGGTTGAGCGCGCTGGTGATCTTCCGCAGGGCCTGGCTCATCAGGCGGGCCTGCAGACCCACGTGCGAGTCGCCCATCTCGCCCTCGATCTCCGCGCGCGGCACCAGGGCGGCCACGGAGTCGATGACGATGAGGTCGAGCGCGCCCGAGCGGACCAGCATGTCCACGATCTCCAGGGCCTGCTCGCCGTTGTCCGGCTGCGACAGGATCAGGTTGTCGATGTCGACGCCGAGCTTCTTCGCGTACTCGGGGTCGAGGGCGTGCTCGGCGTCCACGAAGGCCACCTGGCCGCCGGCCTTCTGCGCGTTCGCCACCGCGTGCAGGGTCAGGGTCGTCTTGCCGGAGGACTCCGGGCCGTACACCTCGACCACTCGGCCGCGCGGCAGGCCGCCGACACCGAGGGCGACGTCGAGTGCGGTCGACCCGGTGGGGATGACCTCGATGGGCTCATTCGGCCGCTCGCCGAGGCGCATCACGGCGCCCTTGCCGAACTGCCGTTCAATCTGTGCGAGCGCGGCGTCGAGTGCCTTCTCGCGGTCGGTTCCTGCCATGGGTTCCACCCGGTTTGCTTGAGTCGATCGCTTCACGTCAAAGACGCTAACGCCTGCCACTGACAATGCGCCCCGACGCCCGTCCGGCCTGTGGATAACTCGGGCACATCTCCATCAAAACCCTGTCGAAATGCCCGCCGAGAGCCTCGCTGGAGCCTCCATAAGAATGGATGTTCGATTTTCGTGTCAAGCGCACCACGCGCATCTCCGAGAGTACGGCGGCGCTCCGACAACGCCCCGGCCCTCCACCGGACGACGCCCGGTCCTCCGCCGGCCGGGCACGGATCGTCCGGGCCCGGCGGGCGGTCGCTCCCGCGCCGTGCCCACCCGGCGGCCGGGCTACTCCCCCGGGCGTACGGGCGGTGCCTTCGGGGGTACGACGACGCGGCGGGGCCCGGTCGCCAGGCTGTGAGCCATGGAGACCACCACCACGTCCCGGCCGCCGGCACCGGTGAGGACCACGCCCCGCCCGGCCGAGCGGCTCTGCTACGCGACGGGCGCGCTGCTCGTCCTGACGGGATGCGCGCACCTGGCGGTCTTCGCCGTCGACGGCGGCCCCTGGGACGGTCCCGTCTCCTGGCGCAAGCCCGTCACCTTCGGACTCTCCTTCGGGCTGACCCTGATCGCGATCACCTGGGTCACGTCCTACCTGCGCGTCGGCAGCCGGCTGCGCACGGCGCTGCTGGTCGTGTTCGCCGCGGACTGCGTGGTGGAGGTCGGCGGGATCACGCTTCAGGCATGGCGCCGGGTGCCCTCGCATCTCAACATGGAGACCGGCTTCGACACGGCGGTCTCCATGACGCTCGCCGTGGGCGGCGGAGTGCTCGTCGTCCTGCTCACCGTGTTCGCCGTCGCCTCGTTCCGCGGCCGGCCCACGGGCCCGGCGGGCATGCCGCTCGCGCTCCGTGCCGGGTTCGCCATCTTGATCGTCGCCCTGCTGTCGGGCGCCGCGATGATCGCGCGAGGGGTCGTCCTCACCCGGACCGGCCACCAGGAGGCGGCGTACCACTCGACGGCCCCGCTCAAGCCGCTGCACGGGGTGAGCCTGCACGCCGTGCTGGTGCTGCCCGCGCTGGCCCGGCTGCTCTCCCGCACCACCTGGAGCGGCGCGGCCCGGCAGCGGATCATGTACGCGGCGGTCGGCTGCTACACGGCGGCCGTCGTCGGCGCCGGTGTGTGGGCGGCCCTCACCTGGTGAACGGCCGGGCGCCCGCACGCTCGGGCGCCCCCGTTGAGCGGCCCGGCGGACGTCAGCGGGTGAACAGGCCCCGCACCCGCCCGAGGAAGGTGCTCGAACTCCGCGTCCGGTGCCCGTGCACCCGGGGGTCGTCCGTGACGTCGTACCGCTTCACGTAGGCCCCGAGGAACGCCTGGAGCGTGGCGACGGCCGGAATGGCGATCAGCGCACCGACGGCGCCGAGGAGCGCGGTGCCCGCGATGACCGACCCGAAGGCGACCGCGGGATGGATGTCCACGGTCTTGGCGGTCAGCTTGGGCTGGAGCACGTAGTTCTCGAACTGCTGGTAGACCACGACGAAGATGAGCACCCACAGCGCGTACCAGGGGTTGATCGTGAAAGCGATCAACATGGGCAGGGCGCCCGCGAGATAGGTGCCGATGGTGGGGATGAACTGCGAGACCAGGCCCACCCACACGCCGAGCACGGGCGCGTAGGGCACGCCCAGTGCCTGCAGCAGGATGTAGTGGGCGATGCCCGAGACGAGCGCCATCAGGCCGCGCGAGTACAGATAGCCGCCGGTCTTGTCGACCGCGATCTCCCAGGCGCGGAGCACCTCGGCCTGCCGGGCCGGCGGCAGCACCGAGCAGAGCGCCCGCCGCAGGCGCGGCCCGTCGGCGGCGAAGTAGAACGAGAACAACACGATCGTCAGCAGTTGGAAGAGGCCACCCAACACCTGCGCGGACACGTCGAGGACGCCGGTGGCGCTGTTCTGCACGTACTTCCGCAGCCAGTCGGAGTGGAGCAGGCTGTCCTGGATGTCCACCCGTCTCAGGTCGGTGTGGAAGTGCGTGTTGATCCAGTTGATGACCGAGTCGAGGTACTCGGGGAAGCCCTCGACCATCTTGATGATCTGGCCCGCGAGCATCGAGCCGAGCAGCGTGATGAACCCGGCTATCACGATCATCGACCCGATGAAGACGAGGAAGGTGGCCAGCCCCCGGCGCATGCCGTGCGAGGCCATCCAGCTCACCGCGGGCTCGATGGCGAGCGCCAGGAAGAACGCGATGAGGATGTTGATCAACAGGCCGGTGAGCTGGTGGAAGGCCCAACTGCCCAGCTGGAAGACGGCGATGAGGGCGAGAGCGAGCACCATGGCACGCGGCAGCCAGCGCGGCATGCGTCCGCCGCGCGCGTCGGCGTCTCCGCCCGGGGGTGGATCGGGCGGCGTCGTGCCGAACGGTGATGCCTGCGGGGCGACCTGCGCGGTCTCGTCTGTCGGGGCCACCCAGCAAGTCTCGCCCACGCCGCCGACAATCGGGACCCGCCCCCGGATCTTCGTGGCCGGTCAGCGGTTTTCGTGCGGAATGTTCATGGTCGCGCACACCACACGCCACACGTCCTTGGCTTCCCAGCCCGCGTCCAGCGCCTCGCGCACGGTGCGCCCGCCGAGTTCCGTCATCACATGATCGCGCGCGAAAGTGTCGGCGTACCCCGCACCGAAGTGATCCGCCATCCGCTGCCAGAAGACCGTCAACCGCATGACCCCAGTATCCCGCCCCTGCGAGTGGGCCGGAGCCGGGACCACTTGCCGAGACCGCTTTCCGCCCTACGGTCTGTCGCATGGCCGATACAGGAGCATCCCCACTCCCCCCGACGCCCCCGGCGCACTCCCCGCTCTCGCGCGCCGAGCACTTCGTCTGGCTCACCGCGCGCGTGCTGGAGCAGCGCCGTTTCGCGTACCACTTCCTCCGCGGCGACGCCGACGCGGTGGAAACCGCGCTGGCCGCCTACCGCAATGAGGACGAGGGGTACGGTCACGCGCTCGAACCCGATCTGCGCGGTCCGGTCAGCCAGCCGCTGCACACCGGTCACGCACTGCGCGTGCTCGACTCCATCGGGCGCTGCGGCGGACAGCGCGTGGAACGCGTGTGCCGCTACCTGACCTCCGTGTCCACGGCGGACGGCGCCCTGCCCGCGATCCACCCGAGCCAGCGCGGATACCCGACGGCCCCCTTCGTCCCGATCGTCGACGACCCGCCCAGCGAACTCCTCGCCACAGGACCCGTGGTCGGCCTGCTGCACCGCAACGAGGTGTGGCACGCCTGGCTGTTCCGGGCCACCGACTTCTGCTGGCAG
The DNA here is from genome assembly GCF_039543605.1 of Streptomyces siamensis. Taxonomy (NCBI): domain Bacteria; kingdom Bacillati; phylum Actinomycetota; class Actinomycetes; order Kitasatosporales; family Streptomycetaceae; genus Streptomyces; species Streptomyces siamensis. Next base: position 186,792 of record NZ_BAABKB010000029.1, read on the forward strand.
GCGGTCGACTCCCTGGACAAGTCTCATCCCTACGAGATCGAGGCGGCCGTCGCCTTCCTGGACTCCGCGCCCGACCGCTCCCGCGCGAAGGCCGCCGCCGACCGGCTGGGCCGGATGGTGCGCGAGCACCGGCTCGCGGCGCTGGATCCCGAACGCCTGGAGGCGTTTCCGGTCGCGTCCGGATACGCGCCGGGCGAGCACCACTTCCCGCACGACTACGCGAAGACCCCCGAGTCTCTCGCGCGCGCGTGGTTCACCGACGAGGAGATGTCGCGCTCCCTGGATCACCTGGCAAACGAGCAGGAGGCGGACGGAGGGTGGCCGGTCCGCTGGCGTCAGTGGGCGCCGGGCACGGCCCTGGAGTGCCGCCCCATGGTGACCATCGAGGCGCTGCGCACACTGCGCGCGTACGGCCGGCCCATCGGCTGACGGCCGGGGCTGCCGGGGCTGCCGGGGCTGCCTGCGGGCGACTGCCGCGACAGGATCGTCAGCCGGTGAGCGCCCGCACACCCGCGGTCACCACGACGGCGGCGCCGACCACGAGCAGGAAGGGCGCCCGCAGGACCAGTGCGACGGCGGCGGCGGCGAGCCCCGCGGCCTTCGCGTCGATGACGAGGACCCGTCCGTCGGCGAAGGTCTGCTGGGCGGTGAGCGCCGCGAGGAGGGCGACGGGCAGCAGGGCGGAGAGGCGCTGCACGACCGGGCGTTCCAGCACTCCGGCCGGGACCAGCAGCCCGATGAGCTTGACGGCGTAGCAGCCCACGGCTGTGGCGCCGATGGCGATCCAGATGTTCAACGCTCTTCCCTCGGTCCGTCGTCGGCGGTCTTCGTCCCGCGGCGCCCCTGCAGCCACAGAGCCACCGGCGCGGCCAGCGCCGCCACCAGGACGGGCACTCCGGCGGGCAGCACGGGCAGCAGGCCAAGTCCCAGCAGGACCGCGGCTCCGGCGACCGCGCGCTCCGTGCCGGTCCTCAGCATCGGCGCGAGCAGGGCCAGGAAGACGGCGGGTCCTGCGGCGTCCAGCCCCCAGGCGTCGGTGTCGCCGATGGCCTCGGCCCCGACGGCCCCGAGCAGTGTGGTCAGGTTCCACAGCAGGTAGAGGGTGAGTCCGGTGACGGTGAAGCCGATGCGGACACTGCGCCGGGTGGGCTGGGCGAGCGCGACCGCCGTGGTCTCGTCGATGACCCACTGGGCGGCGAAGGGACGCACCGCGCGCGGGAGGGCCAGCAGCTGCGACAGACGCAGTCCGTAGAAGGCGTTGCGGACCCCGAGGAAAAACGCGCCCGCGGCGGCCGTGAGCGGGTTGCCCCCGGCCGCGAGTGCGCCCACCAGTGCGAACTGCGAGGCCCCGGTGAAGACCAGGAGACTGAGCGCGCAGGTCTGCAGCAGGGTGAGCCCGCTGCCCGCCGAGGTCACCCCGAAGGCGAAACCGGACAGTCCGACGGCGACCCCGACTCCCAGGGCGTCCCGGACGACGGCGGCGTCGGGTTTTCCGCGTCCTTCACTGCGTATGTCTGCGAGAGCTGTCTGTTCTGCCACACCCCGGACGGTACGGCCAGGCGTCCGTGATGGTCTTGTACGTTCTTGCGCTCGCGCTGGTAGGCACCCGGGGGCACGCCCACGATCCGGCTGAAGTGCCGGTTCAGGTGCGGCTGGTCCGTGAAGCCGACGGCGACCGCCGCTTCCGCGGGCGCGGAACCGGCGTCCAGCAGGTGCCGCGCCCGGCGTACCCGGGCGTCGGTCAGCCAGGTGTGGGGAGGCATGCCGTAGGCGTCCCGGAACGCGCGCAGCAGGGCGAACGGGCTGGTCCCGAGGTCGGCGGCGAGCCGCTCCAGGGTCGGGGGCTCGGCCATCCGCTCCTCCAGCACGGCACGCGCGCGTGCGGCGGTGCGAGCACCCGCGGAGCGCACGGACCGCTGGGGCAGCGGCCCGCCGTTCAGGCGCAGCAGCCGGGTCACCGCGACGCGCAGCATGGTGTCGGCGGCGAGCGCGTTGCCCTCCTCAGCCGCCCGCAGGACCTGGTGGACCAGGCCCACCGTGTACGGGTCGTCGAGCACCGGGGCGACGAATCCGGGGGTGCCGCGGATGGACGTGGTCTCGGCGGCGATCTCGGCGACCAGCTCAGGCGACGGGTACACCGCCCCGTACCGCCAGCCTTCGGGTACGCCGGCGCGGCCGGTGTGCGCGGTGTCCGGGTTGACCAGGGCCAGGGAACCTGGACCCGCGTACTGGTCGGCGCCGCCGTGGTGGAAGACCTCTACGCCGTCGGCGATGGCTGCGATGACGAAGTTCTCGTGGGTGTGCCGCACGAAGATCTTTTCCACGTAACGTGCGCGGAGCAGGTCGACGCCGGGCAGTTCCGCGTACCGCCAGTGCCGTGCCCGTTCCGCCGAGGTCGCCATGCCCTCCATTCTCCGTCAGCGGTGGCGGCCGGATCGCGGGCTCCGGCGGCCACCGTCGGGCCATGCGGCCTCGGAGGAGCGACGGAACCGCCAGGCCACCCGCGCCCCGACATCACCGCCACCTCCCCGGTCTCCCGGCTTCCGGCTTCCGGCTTCCGGCTCCCGGCTCCCGGCTCCCGGCTCCCGGCTCCCGGCTCCCGGCTCCCGGCTCCCGGCTCCCGGCTCCCGGCTCCCGGCTATCATTTCCGCAGGTCAGGCACATTGTCAGTGGCCGGGTGCAGGATGGACGCATGGTCAGCTCCGCACACCGAGCCCTCGACGGCTTCTCCCCCGCGACCCGCGGCTGGTTCACGGGGGCCTTTTCCGCGCCCACCGCGGCCCAGGCCGGGGCGTGGGCAGCCATCGGCGAGGGTTCGGACGTCCTCGTCGTGGCCCCCACGGGCTCCGGCAAGACGCTGGCCGCCTTCCTCGCCGCGCTCGACCAGCTGGCCTCCACCCCGCCCCCGGCCGACCCGCGCAAGCGCTGCCGGGTGCTGTACGTGTCCCCGCTGAAGGCCCTCGCGGTCGACGTGGAGCGCAATCTGCGCAGCCCCCTCACCGGCATCAGGCAGGAGTCGGTGCGGCTCGGGCTACCCGAACCCGAGGTCAAGGTGGGCATCCGCTCCGGGGACACCCCCGCGGCCGAGCGGCGCGCGCTGGCCACCCGTCCGCCGGACATCCTGATCACGACTCCCGAGTCGCTGTTCCTGATGCTGACCTCGGCCACGCGCGACGCGCTGACGGGCATCGAGACGGTGATCCTCGACGAGGTGCACGCGGTGGCGGGCACCAAGCGCGGCGCCCATCTCGCGCTCACCCTGGAGCGCCTCGACGAGCTGCTCCCGAAGCCCGCCCGCCGGATCGGCCTCTCGGCCACGGTGCGCCCGGTGGACGAGGTGGCCCGCTTCCTCTCGCCCCGCCGCAAGGTGGAGATCGTCCAGCCGCGGTCCGGCAAGGAGTTCGATCTCTCCGTGGTCGTCCCGGTGGAGGACTTGGGCGAGCTGGGCGCCTCCCCCGCCGCCGACGGCAATGAGGGCGCCGAGAAGCCCTCCATCTGGCCGCACGTCGAGGAGCGGATCGCCGACCTCGTCCAGTCCCACCGCTCGACGATCGTGTTCGCCAACTCCCGCCGCCTGGCGGAGCGCCTGTGCAACCGGCTCAACGAGATCGCGTACGAGAGGGCCACCGGGGAACCGCTCGAAGAAGCGCACGCACCGGCCCAGTTGATGGGCGGTTCGGGAGCCGCGCAGGGTGCCCCGCCCGTCATCGCCCGTGCCCACCACGGCTCCGTCTCCAAGGAGCAGCGGGCCCTCGTCGAGGAGGACCTGAAGGCCGGTCGTCTGCCGGCCGTGGTCGCCACCTCCAGCCTGGAGCTGGGCATCGACATGGGTGCGGTCGACCTCGTCGTCCAGGTGGAGTCGCCGCCGTCCGTGGCCTCCGGCCTGCAGCGCGTGGGGCGCGCCGGTCACCAGGTGGGCGCGGTCTCCACGGGTGTGGTGTTCCCCAAGTACCGGGGCGACCTGGTCCAGGCGGCCGTCGTCACCGAGCGGATGCGCACCGGTTCCATCGAGTCCCTCCGGGTGCCCGCCAATCCCCTGGACGTGCTGGCGCAGCAGCTCGTCGCCATGACCGCGCTCGACACATGGCAGGTCGACGACCTGCTCGCCATGGTCCGCCGGGCGGCCCCTTTCGCCTCGCTCCCGGAATCGGCCTTCACCGCGGTGCTCGACATGCTCGCGGGCCGCTATCCCTCCGACGCCTTCGCGGAGCTCAGGCCGCGCGTGGTGTGGGACCGCGTCGCCGGCACGGTCACCGGCCGGCCGGGTGCTCAGCGCCTCGCCGTCACCTCCGGAGGCACGATCCCCGACCGGGGGCTCTTCGGCGTCTTCCTCGCGGGGTCCGACCCCAAGAAGGGCGGCGGCCGGGTCGGCGAGCTCGACGAGGAGATGGTCTACGAGTCCCGTGTCGGCGATGTCTTCACGCTCGGCACCAGTTCGTGGCGCATCGAGGACATCACGCGCGACCGCGTCCTGGTGTCGCCGGCCCCGGGCGTCCCGGGCAGGCTCCCCTTCTGGAAGGGCGACCAGCTCGGCCGTCCCCTCGAACTGGGCCGCGCGGTCGGCGCGTTCCTGCGCGAGGTGGGCTCGCTCTCCAGGGAAGACGCGCGGCTCCGGCTGCTCGCCGCCGGTCTGGACGCCTGGGCCGCGGACAACGTGCTGTCGTACCTGACCGAACAGCGCGAGGCGTGCGGTCACGTGCCCGACGACCGGACCATCGTCGTCGAGCGGTTCCGCGACGAGCTGGGCGACTGGCGCGTCGTCGTGCACTCGCCGTTCGGCGCCCAGGTCCACGCCCCCTGGGCGCTCGCGCTGGGCGCCAAGCTCTCCGAGCGGTACGGCATGGACGCCCAGGTGATGCACGCCGACGACGGCATCGTGCTGCGGCTCCCCGACGCCGATCTGATGGGCCTGGACCTGCTGGACCAGACCCCGACGAAGGCGGGCACGGAGTACGACGCGGAGCAGGCGCCCGTGGGAGCGGCGGACGTCGCCTTCGACAAGGGCGAGGTCGACCAGATCGTCACCGACCAGGTGGGCGGCTCCGCACTGTTCGCGTCCCGCTTCCGCGAGTGCGCCGCCCGCGCGCTGCTGCTGCCGCGCCGCAGTCCCGGCAAGCGCACTCCGCTGTGGCAGCAGCGTCAGCGCGCCGCCCAACTCCTCGAAGTGGCGAGCGAGTACGGATCGTTCCCGATCGTCCTCGAAGCGGTCCGCGAGTGCCTCCAGGACGTCTTCGACGTGCCGGGCCTCACGGAACTGATGGGCGACATCGAGTCCCGCAAGGTGCGACTCGTCGAGGTCACCACACCCGAGCCCTCCCCCTTCGCCCGTTCCCTGCTCTTCGGGTACGTCGCGCAGTTCCTGTACGAGGGGGACTCCCCGCTGGCCGAGCGGCGCGCCGCGGCCCTGTCGCTGGACTCGCGGCTGCTGGCCGAGCTCCTCGGCCAGGCCGAGCTGCGCGAGCTCCTCGACGCCGACGTCCTGGCCGAGTTGGAGCGTGAGCTCCAGTGGCTGACGGAGGACCGCCGCGTCAAGGACGCGGAAGGTGTCGCCGACCTGCTGCGTCTGCTGGGTCCGCTCACGGACGGCGAGCTGGCGGAACGCGGCGCCGAACCGCAGTGGGCCCACGAGTTGACCGCGGCCCGCCGTGCGATCCGGGTACGGATCGCCGGGGCGGACCACTGGGCCGCCGTCGAGGACGCGGGCCGACTGCGCGACGCACTCGGCACGGCGCTGCCCGTCGGTGTCCCGGAAGCCTTCACCGAACTGGTCAAGGATCCGCTCGGCGACCTGCTCGCCCGGTACGCGCGCACCCACGGCCCGTTCACCTCCACGACGGCCGCGGCCCGCTTCGGTCTCGGCACGGCCGTCACGGACGGCGCGTTGCAGCGGCTCGCGGCGAGCGGGCGTGTCGTGCAGGGCGAGTTCCATCCGGCGGGCATCGGCCAGGAGTGGTGCGACGCGGCGGTGTTGCGCAGGCTGCGGCGGCGCTCCCTCGCGGCCCTTCGTCACGAGCTGGAGCCGGTGCCGCCCGCCGCGCTCGCCCAGTTCCTGCCGCAGTGGCAGCACGTGGGTCAGGGGCACGGGCTGCGTGGCGTCGACGGACTGGTGCGTGCCGTCGAGCAGTTGCAGGGCGCGTCCGTGCCCGCGTCCGCGTTGGAGAAGCTCGTCCTGCCCTCCCGGGTCGCGGGTTACGCCCCCGCGATGCTCGACGAACTCACCGCCGCCGGAGAGGTGGTGTGGGCCGGGGCCGGGTCGCTGCCGGGCAAGGACGGGTGGGTGTCGCTGTATCTGGCCGACGCCGCCCCGCTGCTCCTGCCGGCCCCGCACCCGTTGGAGCTGACGGCGCTCCACCAGTCGGTGCTGGACTCGCTGTCCGGGGGGTACGGCCTCTTCTTCCGCCAGATCGCCGACCAGGTGCGCGCCACCACGCACCCCGATGCCACCGACCCCCAGCTCGCCGACGCGATCTGGGACCTGGCCTGGTCCGGGCGCCTGACGAACGACACGCTCGCGCCGATGCGCTCCGTCCTGGGCTCCGGCCGTACCGCGGGGTCCACGGCGCACCGCGCCAAGCGCTCCGTCCCGCGTGGGCGTTACGGCTCACTGACCGGCGGGGCGCGTCCTCAGTCCCGGACCGGTCCGCCGACGGTGGCGGGCCGCTGGTCGCTGCTCCCCGAGCGTGAGCCGGATGCCACGGTGCGCGCTCATGCCCTGGCCCGCACCCTGCTCGACCGGCACGGCGTGGTGACGCGGGGTGCCGTCGCCGCGGAAGGGGTCGAGGGCGGCTTCTCGGCGGTGTATCGCATCCTGTCCGCGTTCGAGGACAGCGGCCAGGCCCGGCGCGGCTATGTGGTCGAGGGGCTCGGCGCGGCTCAATTCGCGATGGACGGCGCGGTGGACCGTCTGCGCGCGGCGGCGAACGCCCGGGACCGGGGCGAGGCCCTGTCCGCCCAGGGCCTGCCGGACGGATTCCCGGGCTTCCCGGACGGACTCCCGGCCGTCCCCGCCTTCCCCGGCGATCTCGGATCCGCGAACACCCCCGCGTTCCCGGGCGACCGTGGTGCCGCGCGCGGGTCGGACGTCCCGGACGACGGGGACGCGCTGGACGCGTTCGGCAAGTCGCACGGTTTCGGGCCGACCGAAGGCACCGGCTTCCCGGACGTCCCCGGATCCGGGGACGCCCTCGGCTTCCCCGACTTCCCCGACGACCACGGCACCGACGGCTCCGGCCTCGGCCCCGACGGCGATCACAGGTACTCCGCCGACTCCGCGTTCTCGGCAGGTTCTCCCTTCCCCGCCCGTTCCGGCGGTCCCTACGGTTCCGCCCGCCCCCCGTCCCGGTACGGCGACGGCACCGGCCGTCCGGGCGGCCCGGGCTTCGGGAGCGGCCGCTCCCGCACCCGAGCGGCGGCCCCGGCGGTGGTGCTGGCGGCCGCCGACCCGGCCAATGCGTACGGCGCGGCGCTGTCCTGGCCCGAGCCCCCGACCGGTGCGGGACACAAGCCGGGCCGCAAGGCGGGTTCGCTCGTGGTGCTCGTCGACGGCGAGCTGGCCCTCTACATGGAGCGGGGCGGCAAGACCCTGCTGGCCTGGCCCTCGGACCCGGACGCGTCGGTCATGGAGGACGCCCGGCTGCTCAGTGCCGCCGAAGCGCTCGCCGGTGCCGCCCGCGCGGGCTCCCTCGGCACGGTCACGGTCGAGCGGGTCAACGGCGCCTCCGCGCTCACGTCCCCGTTCGGCACCCTCCTGGAAGGAGCGGGCTTCATCGCGACCCCCCGCGGACTGCGCCTGCGCGCCTGACCCGCCCGCCGACACCCCGCCACACGCCACCAGCCCGAGCCACCCACCGACAGCCGCCACACGCACACCCCACGCACCCGCACACTCGCACCCCACACACCCGCGACTGCGCCCCACGTCCACCACCCCCCGACGCGTGCCACCCTGGAGCCATGCCTGAAGGAGACACCGTCTGGCAGGCCGCGAAAAGGCTGCACACCGCCCTCGCGGGCAAGGTGCTGGTCCGGTCCGACCTGCGGGTGCCCCGGTACGCCACCGCCGACCTCACCGGCCGTGCCGTCCTGGAGGTCGCCCCGCGCGGAAAGCACCTCCTCACCCGGATCGAGGGCGGGCTGACCCTCCACTCGCATCTGCGGATGGACGGCTCCTGGAAGGTGTACGCCCCCGGCCAGCGCTGGAGCGGCGGCCCCGCGCACCAGATCCGGGCCGTCCTCGGCACCGCCGACCGCACGGCCGTCGGCTACCGCCTCCCCGTACTGGACCTCATCCGCACCGGCGAGGAGGAGCGGGCGGTGGGCCACCTCGGCCCCGACCTCCTCGGCCCGGACTGGGACCCGGACAAGGCCCTCGCGAACCTCCTGCGCGACCCGGCCCGCCCTCTCGGGGAGGCACTGCTGGACCAGCGCAATCTCGCCGGGATCGGCAACGTCTACAAGAGCGAGCTGTGCTTCCTGCTGGGCGTCACCCCCTGGCTCCCCGTCGGCGACCTTCCCACCGACCGCGCCGCTCAACTGCCGGTCCTCGCCAGGAGGCTGCTGGAGGCCAACCGCGACCGCCCCACCCGCATCACCACGGGACGCCGCGACCAGAACCTGTTCGTGTACGGCCGCACGCCCCGCCCCTGCCTGCGGTGCGGCACCCCGATCCGGTCGGCCGACCAGGGAGACGGTTCCCGCGAGCGCCCCACGTACTGGTGCCCGAGGTGCCAGCCGGGCCCCACCCCGCCGCCGGGCGCCGGCCGACTGCGTACAACTCCCCGGCACACAGCTAATTGACGACCCGTCAGAAACCCTCGTACCGTCAATTCATGGCCCTCACGGCGTACGACCTCACCGGACGCACCGCATTCGTCACCGGCGCCGCCAGCGGTATCGGCCGCGCCTCCGCCGTGCTGCTCGCCCGGGCCGGAGCCACCGTCCATTGCGCGGACCGTGACGCACAGGGCCTGGACCGGACGGCCGTACTGATCAAGGACGAGGGCGGCACGGCCCACACGCACCCGCTCGACGTCTCCGACCGCACCCAGGTCCAGCAGGCCGTCGCATCCTGCGAGCGGCTGGACGTCATGGCCGCGATTGCCGGGATCATGCACAGCAGCCCGGTTCTGGAGACTCGGGACGAGGACCTCGACCGCGTTCTGAACGTCAACTTCAAGGGCGTGTGGTACGCCTGCCAGGAGGCCGCCCGCCTGATGATCGCGAAGGGCATCAGGGGCAGTGTCATCACGATGGCGTCCGGCGCCATCGACACCGGCGGCCCCGGACTGTTCTGCTACGGAGCGGCGAAGGCAGCCGTGGTGCAGCTGACGAAGACGCTGGCCACCGAGGTAGGCCCGCACGGCATCCGGGTCAACGCGGTCGCGCCCGGCTGGACCCGTACGGCCATGACCGATCGTCACGGGGAGGCGCAGGCACACACGGAGGCGTTCATGGCGCGTCTGTCACCACTGGGCCGGGTCGGCGAACCGGAGGACATCGCCCACGCGGTGCTGCATCTGGCCTCCGACGCCTCGGCGTTCACCACGGGTCAGATCCTGCGCCCCAACGGCGGTGTGTCGATGCCCTGGTAGCGGTCACGAGTCCGGCCGCGCGGCCACGGCGACCCGCGCCGGCCTCGCGGCACGCGCCGTCCGGGACTTCGGCACGCAGTGCACCGGCAGCACGCTCAGCCCCCAGCCGCCGGCCGCGACCGCGCCCTCCAGCATCCCGGCGCCCGGCACCAGCGCGAGCCTGAGCACGCTCCACCACCACAGCGCCCCCAGCCCCAGTACGGCCCCCCAGCGCGCTATTCGCCCTGCCATGCCGCCACCTCCAGCCCGACGCTAGATCGCTGTCCCGGCACACGAGCAGGGCACACCGGCGGTGCCACCAGGGCACACCCCGGGCGCAGCCCCGCGGACGGTCACCCGTTCTCCGCCTGGAACATCCAGTGATGCTTCTCCAGGTCGGCAGTGATTCCGATGAAGATGTCCTGGCTCACCGGGTCCGGTGCCGCCGTGGCCTCCACCCGCTCACGCATCCGCGCGATCACCGCGTCCAGCGCGTCCACGAGCGTCTTCACGGCGTCGGTGTCCCGCACCCAGCCCTCCGGCGTCACGTCGATGCCGGAACTGGTGGCCACGGTCGAGGCCCGCCCGTCCGGCGGGACTCCGAGGGTCGCGGCGCGCTCGGCCACGGTGTCGGAGTGCAGCCGAGCGGTGTCCACGACCTCGTCGAGCTGGAGGTGGATCGAGCGGAAGCGCGGCCCGACCACGTTCCAGTGGACCTGCTTGGCCACGAGCGAGAGGTCCACCAGGTCGACCAGTGCGCCCTGCAGCGCATCGGCCACGGTCTTCAGGTCCGCGTCGGACAGCGGGCTCTTCACGACGTACATCCACATCCTCCGATTACGACGATCGATCGCGATCAAGACGTCCGGCGGCAGCCGCCGGCCGCTACCGAGCTGCCCCTCCACCATGGCCGCCGCATCGGATACCGGCAAATGGACGCATAGAGGACACCCGCACAACGCGAAAACCCCGGCCGCACTCCTCCAGGTCTCCCCGGAGAAGCCCCGGCCGGGGCTCTCACACACTTCCTCGACCCACGAGCGTGAGCCCGCGGGCGTCAGGCGGCGACGACGTCGACCGCTTCTGTAGGCGCCTTGATCGTGACCCGTTCCGGTGGCACACCGGTCACCGACACGGAATTGAGCATCGGGCGACGTACCGGTGCGGGCACCGGTTCGGTGGCCGCAGCCGACTGTGCCAGCTCGGCGAGGGCGAGCTCGTCGCTCACTTCCCGCATGAGCTCGGACATCCGTACGTCCAGCGCGTCGCAGATCGCGGAGAGCAGCTCGGAGGATGCCTCCTTCTGCCCCCGCTCCACCTCGGAGAGATAGCCGAGTGAGACTCGGGCGGACGAGGAGACTTCGCGCAGAGTACGGCCCTGGCGCTGGCGCTGCCGACGCAGCACGTCACCCAGCAGGCGACGGAGCAGAATCATCGGTGGCTCCCTCCTCGGACCGCGTAGCCGCATCCTTCACGCCCCACCGTACCGCCTCGCGCCGCGGCCGTGCGGGGAGCGATGTCGTGTTCACTCAGGGCTGCAAACATCAAAACCCCCCGTTCTGTTCCGTATCCTGTGCCCGCTCATTCCCGGTCTGTTCGCCCGCCAGCTCCTTCAGGAGCAGGGCGAGTACGCTCCGTACACTCTCCATACGGATCTCCGCCCGGTCGCCGTTCAACCGCAGCGGTATCACTTTCCCGCCACGGGCGGGTTCAAAAGTCGTCGGGGAAGGCGCTTCGACGGCCACGAAGACGGTGCCGACCGGCTGGCCGTCCTGGGGGTCCGGACCGGCCACACCGGTGGTCGCGATCCCCCAGTCCGCGCCGAGCGCCTTGCGCACACCGACCGCCATCTGGGCCGCGACCTGCGGATCCACCGCACCGCGCTCGGCCAGCAGAGTGGCGTCGACGCCGAGCAGCTCGTGCTTGAGCTCGGTGGCGTACGCGGTCACGGAGCCTCGGAAGACCTTGGAGGCTCCCGGAACCGCGGTGATCTCCGCGGCGACCAGGCCACCGGTGAGCGACTCCGCGACGGCCAGGGTCTCACCCCTCACCGTGAGTAGTCGCACCACGTCAGTGGCCGGGGAAGTCACCGCTCCGCCTCCTCCGCAGCCGCCCGGCGCTCCGCGATTCCGCGCCTGCGCAGCACAATGGCCTGTCTCACGTAGTCGAGTCCTGTGACCACGGTGAGGACGACCGCCACGGCCATCACCCAGAACCTCAGGGTGGCCAGCGGTCCCGTCAGTGCCAGCACGTACATGCCGACGGCCGTGCCCTGGGCCAGCGTCTTCATCTTGCCGCCGCGGCTGGCCGGGATGACCCCGTACCGGATGACCAGGAAACGCATCAGCGTGATCCCGAGCTCGCGCCCGAGGATCACCCCGGTCACCCACCAGGGCAGATCGCCGAGGTACGAGAGGCAGATGAGCGCCGCGCCCATGATCGCCTTGTCGGCGATGGGGTCGGCGATCTTCCCGAAGTCGGTGACGAGGTTGTACGTCCGGGCCAGGTGGCCGTCGAAGATGTCGGTGATCATGGCGACGGCGAAGGCCGCCCAGGCCCAGGCTCGCCACGCCGGGTCGTACCCGCCGTCGGCCAGCATCAGCACGACGAAGCCGGGGACGAGGACGAGCCGGACCATGGTCAGGATGTTGGCGATGTTCCAGAGGCTGGCCTGGTTGACGGCGGCAGCGCCCAGTTTCCCGCCCCGCACCGGCTTGGCACCTCCCGGAGCACCGGATGCGCCGGGGGCGCCCGCCGCGCCCTGTGCGCTGGAGGAGCCGCCCGCCGCGGACGCCGGGACTCCGGTCATCTGCCCGCCTCCTCAGGACACGACGGCGAGCCCACCAGGAGCGGCTCGGCCACCAGGTCGACACCTTCCGTGCCGACCACCTTCGCCTCGACGATACGGCCCACGGTGAGCCCCTCGCCGCTCGTGAACAGCACCTGCCCGTCCGTCTCCGGCGCCTGGTGGGCGGCGCGGCCATAGGCGCCGTCCTCGTCGTCCAGGGACTCCACGAGCACGTGCAGGGTCTCTCCGACCCGCTCCTCGGCGCGCTGCGCGACGAGTTCCTCGGCGAGACGGGAGACACGCGCGAGGCGCTCGGCGACGACGTCCTCGTCGAGCTTGTTCTCGTACGTCGCCGCCTCGGTGCCCTCCTCGTCGGAGTACCCGAAGACGCCGATCGCGTCGAGGCGCGCACCCGTGAGGAAGCGCTCCAGCTCCGCGAGGTCGGCCTCGGTCTCGCCGGGGAAGCCCACGATGAAGTTGGACCGCACGCCGGCCTGCGGGGCCTTGGCGCGGATGGTGTCGAGCAGCTCCAGGAAGCGGTCGGTGTCGCCGAAGCGGCGCATCGCCCGCAGCACGCCGGGAGCGGAGTGCTGGAAGGACAGGTCGAAGTAGGGCACCACGTTCGGTGTCGAGGTGAGCACGTCGATGAGGCCCGGGCGCATCTCGGCGGGCTGGAGGTAGCTGACGCGGACACGCTCGATGCCGTCGATCTCGGCGAGCTCGGGCAGCAACGTCTCCAGGAGGCGGATGTCGCCGAGGTCCTTGCCGTACGAGGTGTTGTTCTCGGAGACCAGCATGATCTCCTTGACGCCCTGCTCGGCGAGCCAGCGGCTCTCGTTCAGCACGTCGCTGGGGCGGCGCGAGATGAAGGAGCCGCGGAAGGACGGGATGGCGCAGAACGAGCAGCGCCGGTCGCAGCCGGAGGCGAGCTTCACCGAGGCGACGGGCGAGCCGTCGAGGCGGCGGCGCAGGGGTGCGCGGGGGCCGGAGACCGGGGCCACGCCCTCGGGGAGGTCCTCGGGTGCGCCGTGGCCGGGAAGGGCCACCTCCTCGCCTGCGGTCTGCCGCTCGGCGGGGCTGATCGGCAGCAGCTTGCGCCGGTCGCGCGGGGTGTGCGAGGCGTGGACGCCGCCGCTCAGGATGGTCTGGAGGCGGTCGGAGATGTCTGCGTAGTCGTCGAAGCCGAGCACGCCGTCGGCCTCGGGCAGGGCCTCCGCGAGTTCCTTGCCGTACCGCTCGGCCATGCAGCCCACCGCCACGACGGCCTGGGTTCTGCCGTGCCCCTTGAGATCATTGGCTTCGAGGAGGGCATCGACGGAGTCCTTCTTGGCGGCCTCGACGAAGCCACAGGTGTTGACGACCGCGACGTCCGCTTCCTCGGCGTCCTCCACGAGTTGCCAGCCGTCCGCCTCCAAGCGGCCTGCGAGCTCCTCCGAGTCCACCTCGTTACGGGCGCAGCCAAGGGTGACGAGTGCGACGGTACGGCGTTCAGGCATGGGCTCAAGACTACTTTGTCTCTCCGACAGCCCACGTCGACGGGGTTGGCCGATCTTGGCCAACCCCGTACCGGCCATCCCCTTCGGACGGTTTATCCGACCTGGGGGTCGCCCTTCGTGTAGGTGAGACGCTCGACCGCGCCGGGCTGGAAGTCGTCCTCGATCTTCTTGCCGTTCACGTACAGCTGGATGGCTCCGGCGTCCCCGAGGATCAGGTTGATCTTCGAGTTGTCCTGGAAGGTCTTGGACTCGCCCTGCTTCAGCAGGCCGTCGAAGAGCATCCGGCCGTTGTGGTCCTTGGCGGAGATCCAGCTGCGTCCGTCGGCGGCGCTGACCTGGACGGTGACCTTGTCCTGCGGCGCGGCCGCGATGGCGCTCTCGGAGGGGTCGGGCTTGGGGTCGGCGGGCTTCGTGGTCTCGGGGCCGGCCGAGGAGGCGGTCTTGCTGGCGGTCGGCTTGGATCCCTCGGCGACCTGTGTCTTCGAACCGTCCTCGTCGCCGCCGCTGCCCTTGACGACGGTGAACCCGACGAAACCGATCACCGCGACGATCGCGGCGACCATGGCGGCGGTCCAGTTCGGCCCGCGCCGCTCCGGGCGGATACGTTCCGCCTCGAAGAGCGGGGCGGCCGGCGTGGGTGCGGGGCGCCCGCCGTGCTCGGCGTCGTACCGGGCGAGCAGCGGAGCCGGATCGAGGTGGACGGCGCGGGCCAGGGTCCTGATGTGACCGCGGGCGTAGACGTCGCCGCCGCAGGGGGCGAAGTCGTCCTGTTCGATCGCGTGGACGATGGCGATGCGGACCCTGGTGGCGTTGGTGACGTCGTCGACGCTCAGTCCCGCCTCGATGCGCGCCTGCTTGAGGGCACGGCCGATCGAGAGGAACTGCTCGGCATCGCGGTCGTCTTCGAACGGACGCTCGTCTTCGGGGAAGTTGCCGTCAGGGGAGTTGCCGATGGACACGGGGGCGCCTTTCGAGCGTGTAGCCACCTGTGCTGGACGTTCAGTCTAGGGGGGGTACGAAAGGGTGGGGCAACCGGGCGGTAGGACTTTGTACGCCATCAGAATGGCCGGTCATCCTGATGTCGGGACGCCTTCGCGCCCCTTCGCTCAACTTGACGTGCGACGACGGGAAACGGTTGCTCGCGGTTTCCTTACAGGTGAGTCACGTTCGAATACCCGCGTGTCGCGGACTCATCCGTCCGGTGACCGACCTGTCCTGTTTCCTTACGCTTCAGCTTCCCCACGAATCACGGCGAGCACTCCATCGAGTTCGTCCGCCTTCACCAGGACGTCGCGCGCCTTGGACCCTTCGCTGGGGCCGACGATGTTGCGCGACTCCATGAGGTCCATCAGGCGACCGGCCTTCGCGAAACCGACGCGCAGCTTGCGCTGGAGCATCGAGGTCGATCCGAACTGCGAGGTGACGACCAGTTCGGCGGCGGCGCACAGCAGGTCGAGGTCGTCGCCGATGTCCTCGTCGATCTCCTTCTTCTGCTTGGTGCCGACGGTGACGTCGTCCCGGAAGACGGGCGCCATCTGGTCCTTGCAGTGCTGGACGACCGCGGCGACCTCGTCCTCGGTGACGAAGGCGCCCTGCATACGGGTCGGCTTGTTCGCCCCCATCGGAAGGAAGAGCCCGTCGCCCTTGCCGATCAGCTTCTCGGCGCCCGGCTGGTCGAGGATGACCCGGCTGTCGGCGAGCGAGGAGGTGGCGAAGGCGAGCCTGGAGGGCACGTTGGCCTTGATGAGACCGGTGACGACGTCGACGGACGGCCGCTGCGTGGCGAGCACGAGGTGGATGCCGGCCGCGCGGGCGAGCTGGGTGATGCGGACGATCGCGTCCTCGACGTCACGCGGGGCGACCATCATGAGGTCGGCGAGCTCGTCGACGATCACCAGCAGGTAGGGGTACGGCTGGAGTTCGCGCTCGCTGCCCTCGGGCAGCTTCACCTTGCCGTTCCTGATGGCCTCGTTGAAGTCGTCGATGTGCCGGTAGCCGAACGCCGCGAGGTCGTCGTAGCGCAGGTCCATCTCGCGGACGACCCACTGCAGGGCCTCGGCGGCCCGCTTCGGGTTGGTGATGATCGGTGTGATCAGGTGCGGGATGCCCTCGTAGGCGGTGAGTTCCACGCGCTTGGGGTCGACGAGGACCATCCGCACGTCCTCGGGCGTCGCGCGGACCATGACCGAGGTGATCAGGCAGTTGATGCACGAGGACTTGCCGGAGCCGGTGGCGCCGGCGACGAGGACGTGCGGCATCTTCGCGAGGTTGGCCATCACGTAGCCGCCCTCGACGTCCTTGCCGAGCGCGACCAGCATGGGGTGGTCGTCCTCCGCCGCGTCCGCGAGACGCAGGACGTCACCGAGGTTGACCATCTCGCGGTCCGTGTTCGGGATTTCGATGCCGACCGCCGACTTCCCGGGGATCGGGCTGATGATCCGGACGTCGGGGCTGGCGACGGCGTACGCGATGTTCTTGGTGAGGGCGGTGATGCGCTCGACCTTCACGGCGGGGCCGAGTTCGACCTCGTACCGCGTGACCGTCGGGCCGCGGGTGAAGCCGGTGACGGCGGCGTCGACCTTGAACTCCATGAAGACGTTCTGGAGGGAGGCGACGACCGCGTCGTTGGCGGCGCTGCGCGTCTTGCCGGGGCCGCCGCGCTCCAGCAGGTCGAGTGACGGCAGCGAGTAGGTGATGTCGCCGGACAGTTGGAGCTGCTCGGCGCGCGGGGGCAGTTCGCGCGTCTCGTCGGGCGCGGCCTTGGTCAGGTCGGGCACGACGGAGTCGACCGGCAGGGCCTCCTGCTTGGGCGCCTTGGCCGCCTTGGGGCTCTTGGCGCGCGCGGCCGGTACGGGCGTCGTCTCCTCGTATCCGTCCCGCTCCACGCTGACGCCCTGGGTGAGGTCGGCCACCAGCGGCGAGGGCGGCATGCCGTGCAGCACGGCTCCGTCGAGGGCGGCCGCCGCGGCGGCGGCGACGTCCACCGCGTCCATCGGGCGGTTCATGTCGGGCTGCTGCACGGCGGACCGCCTGGGGCGGCTCCGGCGCTTGCTGAGGGCGTCCTGCTCGGCGCTGTCCGGGTCGTAGGCCTCGGGGGCACTGGCACGCCTGCGGGGGCGCGCGGGAGTCGCCTCGCGCCACTGCTCGTCGTAGCCCTCGTCGCCGAGGTCGTCCTCGTCGGCGTCGGCCTGGACGACGCCGAGCCTCTGGCCGAGCGTCCGCAGTCGCTGCGGAATGGCGTTCACCGGGGTCGCGGTGACGACCAGCAGTCCGAAGACGGTGAGCAGCACCAGGAGCGGTACGGCGAGGACGTCACCCATCGTGTACGTCAGCGGGGTGGACGCGCCCCAGCCGATGAGCCCGCCGGCATCCCTTATGGCCTGCATGCCGTCGCTGCGCGCGGGCGCCCCGCACGCGATGTGGACCTGGCCGAGCACGCCGATCACGAGCGCGGACAGGCCGATCACGATGCGGCCGTTGGCCTCCGGCCTCTCGGGGTGCCTGATGAGCCGCGCGGCGATGACGCCGAGCAGTATCGGGACGAGCAGGTCGAGGCGGCCGAAGGCGCCCGTCACCAGCATCTCGACGAGGTCGCCGACGGGACCGCGCAGGTTGGACCAGGTGCCCGCCGCCGTGATCAGCGCCAGGCCGAGCAGCAGGAGTGCGACCCCGTCCTTGCGGTGAGCCGGGTCGAGCCCCTTCGCGCCCTGCCCTATGCCGCGGAACATCGCTCCCACGGCGTGCGCGATGCCCAGCCAGAGGGCGCGTACGAGTCTGTACACGCCCCCGGTCGGGTTGGGCGCCGGCGCGGGAGCGGGCTTCTTCGCCGCGGTCTTCTTGGCGGGCGCCTTCTTGGCGGCTGCCTTTTTCGCGGGGGCCTTCTTCGCCGGAGCCTTCGTCGGAGCGGCCGCCTTCTTCGCTGGCGGCTTCTTGGCTGCGGACTGACGTGAGGCCATGCGTGTGAGGTTACCGGTGGAGACGGCAGCGGACACGTGTGCCTACTGCTTCACCCGTTCGTGTCGCCTTTGCGAGGGACGAAAACTGACGCCGCCTCACCCGGGAGGCGTGACGTCCGGGTTCGTCCTGGAGGGACGGGACGGACGGCGCTCAGCTCTGCGACGGCACCGAGGGTGCCCCGCTCCCCGTGCCCGGCTCCAGTGCGTCCAGCGCCCTGCGCAGGCCGGTGAGTTTGCGTTCGAGATGGGCCGCGGTGGCGACCGCCGCCGCGTCGGCGGAGTCGTCGTCGAGCTGCTTGGACAGCGCCTCGGCCTGCTCCTCGACGGCCGCGAGCCGCGCGGAGAGCTCGGCGAGCAGTCCGGCGGGCTCCTTGGCCTCGCCCAGCGCCGCCTTGCCGCCGCCTTCCAGCTGGAGGCGCAGCAGAGCCGCCTGCTCACGGAGTTGGCAGTTCTTCATGTAGAGCTCGACGAAGACGGAGACCTTCGCGCGCAGCACCCATGGGTCGAACGGCTTGGAGATGTAGTCGACCGCGCCGGCCGCGTAACCCCGGAAGGTGTGGTGCGGACCGTGATTGATCGCGGTGAGGAAGATGATCGGGATGTCCCGGGTCCGTTCCCGGCGCTTGATGTGCGCGGCGGTTTCGAAACCGTCCATGCCCGGCATCTGGACGTCCAGCAGAATGACCGCGAAGTCGTCCGTGAGCAGCGCTTTGAGCGCTTCCTCCCCGGACGATGCCCGAACCAGTGTCTGATCGAGCGCGGAGAGGATCGCCTCCAGCGCCAGCAGATTCTCCGGCCGGTCATCGACCAGGAGGATCTTGGCCTTCTGCACCATGGCCCGCCCTCCTCGCCCCGGCATGGGGCCTCCCCTGTCCGAAGGACTTGAGGTGGCACCGGGCGCCGCCCCAGGGGACGACTCCCTTGCGTCGTCCGTCCTTGTGCCGGTCATGGTAGCCGCACCCCGCCTGTCGCCACACCCTGTCACCGCGATGTCACTGTGCACGTAGCAGAAACGTAGCGGGAGACCAGAAGGTTCCCCGTATCCCGTACTTCTACACGGCTTCAGGCACAGTCAGTTATGCGACACAGGGCCCGCGGCGCCGCCGGCACGGCGCGCGGAACCCAACGTTCCGGTCGCTGACGGTGCGTGACGACCGGAACGCCCGATCAGACTCCGTCACTCCCCATGCATCCACTGTTCCATCACCGTGAGCAGGTGATCGGGATCGACCGGTTTCGTCACATAGTCGGACGCACCCGATTCGATGGCCTTCTCCCGGTCGCCCTTCATCGCCTTCGCGGTGAGCGCGATGATCGGCAGCCCGGCGAACTGCGGCATCCGTCGGATCGCCGTGGTCGTCGCGTACCCGTCCATCTCCGGCATCATGATGTCCATCAGGACGACCGTCACGTCGTCGTGCTGCTCCAGGACCTCGATGCCCTCACGGCCGTTCTCCGCGTACAGCACCGAGAGGCCGTGCTGCTCCAGGACGCTGGTCAGCGCGAACACGTTGCGGATGTCGTCGTCGACGATCAGCACCTTCTCGCCCTCGAAGCGGATGCCCCGCTGCGGCTGAGCCGGGGCCTCCGGCCGGCTGCCGGCCTGCCACTGCTCCTGTGCCGCCACCGTGGCGCCCGGAGGCTGCTCGGGCAGCGCGGGCCGCTGTTCGGGCGCGGAGACCGCCCTGCGGCGCCGCCTGAAGAGCGCGGCGGCGCCGTTCTGGGTCTCCCGGTACGACTTCACCTCGGCCGGCGTCTCGATGTCGGACCCGGCCAGCTCCGCCTCGGACGCGAGCAGTTCCCCCGCCTCCAGGGCGGGCGCGAGCTGCCCGTAGCCCTGCGGCGGCAGTTCGCTCGGGTGCAGCGGCAAATACAGCGTGAAGGTGGAACCGCGCCCCGGCTCGCTCTGCGCGTGGATCTCGCCGCCCAGCAGCCGCGCGATCTCGCGGGAGATGGAGAGCCCGAGGCCCGTACCGCCGTACTTCCTGCTCGTCGTGCCGTCCGCCTGCTTGAAGGCCTCGAAGATGACGCGCATCTTGCTGGCCGCGATGCCGATGCCGGTGTCCGTCACGGAGAACGCGATCAGATCGGCGTCCGCGTCGCGCAGCGAACCGGACTCCAGGAGTTGTTCCCGGATGGCCACCGGAACGTCCGCGCCGGCGGGCCGGATCACCAATTCGACCGCTCCGGAGTCGGTGAACTTCACCGCGTTGGACAGCAGGTTGCGCAGCACCTGGAGGAGCCGCTGCTCGTCGGTGTGCAGGGTGGCGGGCAGCTCCGGCGAGACCCGTACGGAGAAGTCGAGGCCCTTCTCCGCGGTCAGCGGCCGGAACGTGGCCTCCACGTAGTCGACGAGCTGGACGAGCGCGATACGCGTCGGCGACACGTCCATCTTGCCCGCCTCGACCTTCGACAGGTCGAGGATGTCGTTGATCAGCTGGAGCAGGTCGGATCCCGCGCCGTGGATCGTCTCGGCGAACTCGACCTGCTTCGGAGTGAGGTTCGTGTCCGCGTTGTCGGCGAGCAACTTGGCCAGAATGAGCAGGGAGTTGAGCGGCGTACGCAGCTCGTGCGACATGTTCGCCAGGAACTCGCTCTTGTAGCGCATGGACACCGCGAGCTGCTCGGCGCGCTCCTCGAGGACCTGGCGGGCCTCCTCGATCTCGGTGTTCTTGACCTCGATGTCGCGGTTCTGCTGGGCCAGCAGCTCGGCCTTCTCCTCCAGTTCGGCGTTCGAGTCCTGGAGCGCCTTCTGCCGGTTCTCCAACTCCGCGGAACGTTCCCGCAGTTGCTCGGTGAGCTCCTGCGACTGCCGGAGCAGCACCTCCGTCTTGGTGTTGACGGAGATGGTGTTGACGCTCGTCGCGATCATCTCGGCGATCTGGTTCAGGAAGTCCTTCTGGATCTGTGTGAACGGCGTGAACGAGGCCAGCTCGATGACGCCGAGCACGGTCCCCTCGAAGAGCACCGGCAGCACGATGACCTGCGCCGGGGGCGCCTCACCGAGCCCGGAGGAGATCTTCAGGTAGCCGCTGGGTGCGTTCTCCACGAGGATCGTGCGCTTCTCCTGTGCGGCCGTGCCGATCAGCGCCTCGCCGGGCCGGAACGACGTCGGCATGGAGCCCATCGAGTAGCCGTACGACCCGAGCATGCGCAGCTCGTACGCGTCCTCGTCCTCGGTGCCCGGCTCCTTGCCGTCGACGAGCGGCATGGAGAGGAAGAACGCCCCGTGCTGCGCCGAGACCACGGGCGTCAGCTCGCTCATGATCAGCGAGGCCACGTCGTCGAGGTCGCGGCGGCCCTGCATGAGCGCGGAGATACGGGCCAGGTTGCCCTTCAGCCAGTCCTGCTCCTTGTTGGCGATCGTGGTGTCGCGCAGGTTGGCGATCATCTTGTTGATGTAGTCCTGAAGCTCCTGGATCTCGCCGGAGGCGTCCACGTCGATCTTCAGGTTCAGGTCGCCGCGGGTCACCGCGGTCGCCACGCGCGCGATCGCACGCACCTGCCGGGTGAGGTTCCCGGCCATCTCGTTCACCGACTCGGTGAGGTCGCGCCAGGTGCCGTCGACGTCACGCACGCGTGCCTGACCGCCCAGCTGCCCCTCGGTGCCCACCTCGCGGGCGACCCGGGTGACCTCCTCGGCGAAGGACGACAGCTGGTCGACCATCGTGTTGATGGTGGTCTTGAGCTCCAGGATCTCGCCGCGCGCGTCGATGTCGATCTTCTTGGTCAGGTCGCCCTTGGCGATGGCCGTGGTGACCATCGCGATGTTGCGCACCTGGCCGGTCAGGTTCGACGCCATCCCGTTCACGGACTCGGTGAGGTCCTTCCACGTACCCGACACGCCCGGTACGCGTGCCTGGCCGCCGAGGATGCCGTCCGTGCCCACCTCGCGGGCCACCCGGGTGACCTGGTCGGCGAACGAACTCAGCGTCTTCACCATGGTGTTGACGGTGTCGGCGAGCTGCGCGACCTCGCCGCTGGCCTCGACCGTGACCTTCTTGGTCAGGTCGCCGTTGGCCACCGCCGTCGCGACCTGCGAGATGTTCCGCACCTGGTTGGTCAGGTTGTTGGCCATCACGTTGACGTTGTCGCTGAGGTCCTTCCAGATGCCCGTGACACCCGGAACCCGCGCCTGACCGCCCAGGTTGCCCTCGGTGCCCACCTCGCGGGCCACCCGGGTCACCTGCTCGGCGAAGTTGGACAGCTGGTCGACCATCGTGTTGACGGTGGTGACCAGTTCGAGGATCTCGCCCTTGGCGTCGACGGTGATCTTCTTCGACAGGTCGCCCTTGGCGACCGCGGTGGTGACCTCGGCGATGTTGCGCACCTGGATGGTCAGGTTGTTCGCCATGAAGTTCACGGACTGGGTGAGGTCCTTCCAGGTGCCCGAGACACCCTGCACCTCCGCCTGCCCGCCGAGCATGCCCTCCGTGCCCACCTCACGGGCCACGCGCGTGACCTGCTCCGCGAAGTTCGAGAGCTGGTCGACCATCGTGTTGAGGGTGTTCTTCAGCTCCAGGATCTCGCCGCGCGCGTCCACGTCGATCTTCTGCGACAGGTCACCGCGCGCCACCGCCGTCGCGACCTGGGCGATGTTGCGCACCTGGGCGGTGAGGTTACCGGCCATGCCGTTCACCGAGTCGGTCAGGTCGCGCCACACACCGGCGACGCCGGGCACCTGCGCCTGACCGCCGAGGCGGCCCTCCGTACCCACCTCGCGGGCCACCCGGGTCACCTGGTCGGCGAAGGCCGAGAGCTGGTCGACCATCGTGTTGATGGTGTTCTTCAGCTCCAGGATCTCGCCGCGCGCGTCCACGTCGATCTTCTGCGACAGGTCGCCGCGCGCCACCGCCGTGGTGACCTGCGCGATCTGCCGCACCTGCGAAGTCAGGTTCCCCGCCATGAAGTTGACGGAGTCGGTCAGTTCCTTCCAGGTGCCGGACACGCCGTCCACCCGGGCCTGGCCGCCGAGGCGGCCCTCCGTACCCACGTCACGGGCCATCCGCGTCACCTGGTCGGCGAAGCTCGACAGCTGGTCCACCATCGTGTTCACGGTGTTCTTCAGCTGGAGCATCTCACCGGAGACGTCCACGGTGACCTTCTGCGACAGGTCGCCGTTGGCCACCGCCGTCGTCACCTGCGCGATGTTGCGGACCTGACCGGTCAGGTTCCGGAACGCCGTGTTGACGGAGTCCGTGAGGTCCTTCCACGTCCCCGCCGCGCCGGGCACCTGTGCCTGGCCGCCCAGCTCACCCTCGACACCGACCTCGCGGGCCACCCGCGTCACCTCGGCACCGAACGACGACAGCTGGTCCACCATCGTGTTGACGGTGTTCTTCAGCTCCAGCATCTCGCCGGCCACGTCGACGGTGACCTTCTGCGACAGGTCACCGTTGGCCACCGCCGTCGTCACCGCGGCGATGTCACGCACCTGGGTCGTCAGGTTGCGGAAGACCGTGTTGACGGAGTCCGTCAGGTCCTTCCACGTCCCCGCCGCGCCCGGCACGTTCGCCTGACCACCGAGCCGGCCCTCGCCGCCGACCTCGTTGGCCACGCGCGTGACCTCGTCGGCGAACGTGCGCAGCGTCTCGGTCATCTGGTTGATCGTCTCGGCCAGCTGCGCGACCTCGCCGCGCGCACTGACCGTCACCTTCTGCGACAGGTCGCCGTTGGCCACGGCGGTCGTCACCTGCGCGATGCCGCGCACCTGCGCCGTCAGGTTGCCGGCCATCAGGTTCACCGAATCGGTGAGGTCCTTCCACACGCCGGCCACACCCGGTACCTGCG
This sequence comes from Streptomyces siamensis, assembly GCF_039543605.1. Taxonomy (NCBI): domain Bacteria; kingdom Bacillati; phylum Actinomycetota; class Actinomycetes; order Kitasatosporales; family Streptomycetaceae; genus Streptomyces; species Streptomyces siamensis. Next base: position 210,391 of record NZ_BAABKB010000029.1, read on the forward strand.
CCTGGCCGCCCAGCTCGCCCTCCGTACCCACCTCGCGGGCGACTCGCGTCACCTCGGAGGAGAAGGACGACAGCTGGTCCACCATCGTGTTGACGGTGTTCTTCAGCTCCAGCATCTCCCCGGCCACGTGAACCGTGACCTTGCGGGACAGGTCACCCTTGGCGACCGCCGTCGTCACCAGGGCGATGTCACGCACCTGGGCCGTCAGCCGGTACGCCATGGTGTTGACCGAGTCCGTGAGGTCCTTCCACGAACCGGACATCCCACGCACCCGGGCCTGCCCGCCGAGCTTGCCCTCGGTGCCGACCTCGCTGGCCACGCGCGTCACCTCGTCGGTGAACGTGGACAGCTGGTCGACCAGGTTGTTGACGGTCCGCCCGACCTTGAGGAACTCGCCGCGCAGCGGATGCCCGTTGCCGTCGGCCGCCTGCGCGCGCAGTTCCATGCGGGGCGACAGGTCGCCCTCGGCGACCGCGGACAGTACCCGGCCGACTTCGGAGACGGGCCGTACGAGATCGTCGACCAGCGCGTTGGACGCGTCGATCGCGGCGCCCCAGGAGCCTTCGCAGGCGCCTGTTTCCAGCCGTTCCGTGAGTTTCCCCTCACGTCCGACCATGCGACGCACCCGGGACAGCTCACCCGTCAGATGGAGATTCCGGTCGGCCACCTCGTTGAAGACCGCGGCGATCTCGGACATCACTCCGTCGCCGGAGACGGTGAGCCGCTTGCGGAAGTTGCCGTCCCGCATCGACACGAGGGCCGCCAGCAGGCGGTTCAGGGCAGCGGTGTCGACCTCCGTCGTACCGTTGCGCGGTGTGCGCCCGTTCTCCAGGGACTGTCCGCCTTTCGCGCGCGTCTTACTGCCCCGCGTCGCTGCGCCAGACTCCACTGTGTCCCTCCCGCAAGGGTCGACCATTACTGCTCGGCGTACTCGGGTACTTCTGTTCGGCGTGCTGGACGGCATTCAGCCTGCCCGGACCTTCTCCATGAAGCCTGCCCAGTGTTTCACCCCGGCTGAACCAGGCCATAACAGTTCGGCAGCTTCGCACATCGTCCGCACACCCTCCGGGCGGAAACACTGGTGACCGGCATCCGCATGGACGGCGAAGGTAAGTAACCTTGCATGCGGCTGTCCAGCCGTGCCGGTCCCGTCCGGCCTGGGCGGTGGCACGAGCACGAGCGGGCACGCATCGGAGGGGCACCGCACCATGACCACCGGACTGCGTCCTGAGGGACACCCCCAGGATCCCCGGCCGACGGGGAACCACGCCCTGCTCCGGCAGGAGCAGGTCGGCCACGGAGCCCTGCACGCAGACAACCGCACGAGGAGTTCTGTGATCACCGCGCGCGCGGCCGCCAGTTTCGAGCCCGTGGGGCGCTCCGTCGCGACCGCCCGCTCGTTCGTCCGTGACACCCTCCAGGGCTGGGGCTTCGGCGACATCGTCGACGATGCGGTGGTCCTGACCAGCGAACTCGTCACCAACGCCGTTGTGCACGCGGGCACCTCCGCGGACGTACTGTGTCTGCGCAGCGACGAGGGCGTACGCATCGAGGTGGCGGATCGCTACCCGGAACGTGAGATTCCACTCCAGGCTGCGGCCATCAACATGGGCAGCCCCGACCGCGAGGGCGGCCGCGGACTCCAACTGTGCGCCGCGCTGGCGGGCCGCTGGGGCGTCGAGTACACGCCGACGCACAAGCAGGTCTGGTTCCAGCTCGACCTCCCCGAGCGGCCGGTCGGCACCCGAACGGCGGGCCCCTCCCTGCCCGCCGACCTCCTCCCGCTCGCCGACGGACGCGTCCGTGTCGCCGTCGTCCAGATCGACCGCTCCGGCTGCATCAGCGCCTGGAGCGAGGACGCGGAGGAACTCTTCGGGTACGCCGCCGAGCAGGTCGTCGGCAAGCCCCTCACCGACCTCGCAGCCTGGCCGCACACGCCCGGCACCAGCACGGGCATCGCCGAGGCGCTCCAACTCTCCCGCTGGGAGGGCAGTTACGGCATCCGCGGCGCCGACGGCCGGGTGACACCCGTCTACGCCTCCCACCTCCGCGTCCGCGACACGGCCGGCGAGCCCTCCACGGTCTGCCTCCTCGTCCGCGACCACGAACGCGCCGTCCTGCAGACCCCGTTGCGCCTGCCCGCCTCGGACACCGGCGCCGGCCCCGAGGGCCCGACAGCGGACGCCTTCGAGGTCTTCATCGGCTCACCCGCCCCGGACGACCTCGACGGCCTCCTCCAGCGCACCGTGGAGCGCGCCCGGGACATGCTCGACGGCGACTCGGCCTTCCTCCTGCTGGCCACCGACGACGAGACGGAGCTGGAGGTACGGGCCTCGACGGGCCTGCCCTCCGCCCGCCAGCGCTTCGCCCGCGTCCCCGTCGAGGCGGGCCCCGGCCGCTACGGCTCGGCCCGCATGCCCGCCGTGCACGAGGACCTCACGGTCGTCCCCGGCGCCGTACCCCTGCTCGGCGGCACCGGCATGCGTTCGGTCGTCACGGTCCCGCTGAAGGTCGAGGGCCGTCTCACCGGCTCCCTCGGCGTCGCCGCCGAAGCACCCGGCCGGTACTCCAACGAGGAGGCCCTGCGCCTCCAGTTCGCCGCCGACCGCATCGCGCTGGCCGTGGAATCCGCCCGCCTCGGCGAACTGGAACGCCTGCGCCGTGGTTCGCTGAGTTTCCTCGTGGAGGCCTCCGACCTCCTCGCCGGCACCCTGGACCGCGACCAGACGCTGGCCCTCATGGCCCAGATGACCGTCCCGACCCTGGCGACCTGGTGCGCCGTCTACACGATCGCCGACCAGGCCTCCGAGCCCTACCTCTCGTACGTCCTGCACGAGGACGAGGAACGCATCGACGGCCTCAAGGCGCTCCTCGCGAAGATCGCCCCGCCGGATCCGGTCCCCACCCCGGGCGCCCGGGTCTGGTCGGCGCCGGCCGAGGCCGCCCACCAGGCGGCCCTGCGCACCTCCATGCGCAGTCTGGGGCTGGGCGAGCAGCCCTCGGTGTCCTCCGGCATCGGCACTACGCTGGCGACGGCCTCCGCGGTCGGCGGCGAGACCGTCGTCCTCCCCCTGGTGGCCCGCAACCGCGTCATCGGCATGCTGACGCTCGGCAAGCCCTCGGACGAGCACTTCCGCCAGGAGATCCTGGAGTTGGCGGAGGACCTGTCCCGCAGGGCGGCCCTGGCACTGGACAACGCCCGCCTGTACTCGGAGCGCATGGCCATCAGCCAGTCCCTCCAGCGCAGCCTCCTGCCGCCGGAGCTCCCCCTCGTCGACGGCGTCGAGGTCGAGGTCATCTACCGCGCGGCCGGCGAGGGCAACGAAGTCGGGGGCGACTTCTACGACCTCTTCCCGATCCGCGACGGCGCGTACGGCTTCGCCATCGGCGACGTCTGCGGCACGGGCCCGGAGGCCGCGGCGGTGACCGGTCTGGCCCGGCACGCGCTGAGGCTGCTGGCCCGCGAGGGCTACGGCGGTCCCGCGGTCCTGGAGCGCCTGAACTCGGCGATCCTCGACGAGGGCGCCCGCAGTCGCTTCCTGACGCTCCTGTACGGCGAGTTGTGGCCCCAGGAGGACGGTTCGGCGGTCCTGAAGGTCGTCTGCGCCGGCCATCCGCTCCCGCTCCGCCTGCGCCAGGACGGCACGGTCGAACCGGCCGCGGAACCGCAGCCGCTGCTCGGCGTGATGGAGGACCTGGAACTGTACGAGCAGACCGTCACGCTCGACCCGGGCGACGTCCTGCTGTGCGTCACGGACGGCGTGACGGAGCGCCGCGAGGGCACTCGCATGCTCGGCGACGACGGTCTCGCGGACGTCCTCACCGCCTGTACGGGTCTGACGGCCGGCGCGGTCGCGGCCCGGATCATGCGGGCGGTCGAACGCTTCGCCTCCGACGCCCCGTCGGACGACATGGCCATTCTGGCAATGCGCGTGCCGGGGCTCCAGAAGGACTGACGCCGAGGACTGACGGCGGGGCCCACGAGCACTCGACGGCCGGGCCCCGCGGCGCTGAACAGCCCTCCCACGGAAGGCACATGCAAAAAGCCCCGCCCACATGGGCGAGGCCTTTTCTCTGAGCCCCCAAACGGAATCGAACCGTTGACCTTCTCCTTACCATGGAGACGCTCTACCGACTGAGCTATAGGGGCCTGTTGCTTTCCGAGGTTTCCCTCGCGGCAACGAAATAGATCATACCCCGGACAGAGGCGTGCTCCTAATCGCTCCCGTATAAGTCCCGTTGGAGTCCCGACGGGTCAGAACGCGGGCTGCAACAGACCGCCCAGCGCGTTGCACGCGGAGACGATCCGGTGCATCTCCCGCTTCGTCAGCGCCGCGTCCACGGGCAGCGCGAGGGTCTCGTCGGCGGCCCGCTCCGTCTCCGGGAGCTGGATGTCGCGGCGGAAGGCGGGCATGCGGTGCACGGGGGTCTTCACCGGCACCCGGCACTCGACTCCCCTGGCCCGCAAGGCCCGTGCGAACGCGTCACGGTCGGGGCGTCCGTTGCCCGGCACGCGCACGACGTACTGCTGGTACGTGTGCCCGTCACCGCCGTACGGCGTCCGCACTCCGTTCAGTCGGCCGTCGAGGTACGCGGCCCGCTGCCGGCGCTGCGCCGTCTCGTCGTACGGGGCCTCGGACTCGCCCTGTTCGAGGACCAGGAGCCCGTGCCGCTGCCCGACGTCCCTCAGCCGCGCCATGTCGGCCGTGCGCCCGAAGCGGTGCACGACGACGAGAGCGGCCGACCGGGGAGTGAGGACGGCTTCCGCCATGCTCGGGTCGAGGCAGTATGTCGCCGGGTCTATGTCGGCGAAGACCGGGGTCGCGCCGGCCTGGGTCACGGCCTCGGCAACCTCCACGTTGCCGAAGGCCGGCACTATGACCTCGTCGCCCGTCCCGACGCCCGCGGCCCTGAGCATTGCAGCAGTACCCATGTCACGGATGTTGGTCGCGCAACGTGAACGCGAAGTGACGCGAAACAAAAAAGAGCTGGTCCCCGAACCGAAGTTCGGGGACCAGCTCTTTCAATATTAGTTCGGCGGCGTCCTACTCTCCCACAGGGTCCCCCCTGCAGTACCATCGGCGCTGTAAGGCTTAGCTTCCGGG
>NZ_BAABKB010000030.1:0-453977 GCF_039543605.1 Streptomyces siamensis
CTTGGTGGGCAGGCCGGTGGAGGGGCCGCCGCGCTGGATGTCGACGACCAGCAGCGGCAGTTCGAGCGACACCGCCAGACCGATCGTCTCCGACTTCAGCGCCACACCCGGCCCCGAGGTCGTGGTGACGGCGAGCGAACCGCCGAACGCGGCGCCCAGGGCCGCGCCGATGCCCGCGATCTCGTCCTCGGCCTGGAAGGTGCGGACGCCGAAGTTCTTGTGCTTGCTCAGCTCGTGCAGGATGTCGGAGGCAGGCGTGATCGGGTACGAGCCGAGGTACAGCGGCAGGTCGGCCTGCTGCGAGGCTGCGACGAGGCCGTACGAGAGCGCCAGGTTCCCCGAGATGTTGCGGTAGGTGCCGGTCGGGAACGTCTTCGCGGCCGGTGCCACCTCGTAGGAGACGGCGAAGTCCTCGGTGGTCTCGCCGAAGTTCCAGCCGGCTCGGAAGGCGGCGATGTTCGCGGCGGCGATGTCCGGCTTCTTCGCGAACTTGCTCTGCAGGAACTTCTCGGTCCCCTCGGTCGGCCGGTGGTACATCCACGACAGCAGACCCAGCGCGAACATGTTCTTCGAGCGCTCGGCCTCCTTGCGCGAGAGCTCGAACTCCCTGAGCGCCTCGACCGTGAGCGTGGTCAGCGGCACCGGGTGGACGTTGAAGCCGTCCAGGGAGCCGTCCTCCAGCGGGCTGTTCGCGTAGCCGACCTTCGTCATCGCCCGCTTGGTGAACTCGTCCGTGTTGACGATGATCTCCGCGCCGCGCGGCACGTCCCCGATGTTCGCCTTCAGGGCGGCCGGATTCATCGCGACCAGCACGTTCGGCGCGTCACCCGGCGTGAGGATGTCGTGGTCCGCGAAATGCAGCTGGAACGACGAAACGCCCGGCAGGGTGCCTGCGGGCGCGCGGATCTCGGCGGGGAAGTTCGGCAGGGTCGAGAGGTCGTTGCCGAAGGAAGCGGTCTCGGAGGTGAAGCGGTCGCCGGTGAGCTGCATACCGTCACCGGAGTCCCCCGCGAACCGGATGATCACCCGGTCCAGCCGGCGGACGTCCTTCGTCCCGGCCGGTTTGCGCTGTTCCCCTACGACGGCTCCATCGGCATGCTCCGCTGGGCTACTGACCTGGCTCGTCACTGAACTGGACCTCCTTCGAGGCGGCTGTCGGGGAGCGGCCTTCCCGCAGACCTTCCCCTTTTCAACCCTACGTCGGTAAGGGTCGCCTTCCCGTGGCCATTCACATGATGGACATCAATCTGAGACGGCCCGGCACCCTGACTTGTCATGATTTACCCGCCCCCCGGGTTCTTTCCTGGATGACGCTCCCGGCTCGTCCGTCGGTTCTGGGCTTGTTGTGGGCTTTTCGTGCGACGGGGCCCGTGCTGCGCCGAGCCTCGCCCCATAACTGACACAGTGTCAGCCCGTCATGAGTTCAGGTAGGTGAGCACCGCGAGAACACGCCGGTGATCCCCGTCACTCGGCGACAGTCCCAGCTTCAGGAAGATGTTGCTGACGTGCTTCTCGACGGCTCCGTCGCTGACCACCAGCTGCCGTGCGATCGCCGAGTTCGTCCGCCCCTCGGCCATCAGCCCCAGGACCTCCCGTTCCCGGGGCGTGAGCCCGGCCAGCACGTCCTGCTTGCGGCTGCGCCCGAGCAGCTGCGCCACGACCTCCGGATCGAGCGCGGTGCCCCCCTGGGCCACCCGCACCACGGCGTCCACGAACTCCCGCACCTCGGCCACGCGGTCCTTGAGCAGATAGCCGACCCCACGGCTGGAACCGGCCAGCAGTTCGGTGGCGTACTGCTCCTCCACGTACTGCGACAGCACGAGCACACCGAGGCCGGGATGCGCCTTGCGCAGCTGCACCGCGGCCCTGACCCCCTCGTCGGTGTGCGTCGGCGGCATCCGCACATCGGCCACGACGACGTCCGGCAGCGCGTCCTGCGCCGCGAACTCGGTGATGGTCTTGATCAGCGCCTCGCCGTCGCCGACGCCGGCCACGACGTCATGCCCGCGGTCCGTCAACAACCGGGTCAGGCCCTCCCTGAGCAGCACTGAATCCTCGGCGATGACCACCCGCACCCTGTCCTCCACGATTCTCGGCCCCCCAGAGCCCGTCCCCGGACCGGACCGAGGGTGTCCCGGACCGTCCGGGGTCCGCTCCCGGCCCGTGCCGGGTTCGTCCCCGCTCGTACGACAGACCCCAGCATTCCAGCATTCGGACCGGCCTGCGCCCGGGCAACGGGATTAGGGAGGCATGACTTCGGGTTTCGGCCGCCACACGACCGATAACGATCACTGGGCGCCCCGCCGGAGCGCCGATTTCCGGCCCGTCCCGGGCCACCACTTCACGGCAACCCGCCCCTGCACGGGAAGGGGCCGTGCGGTGGCCCCCGGGCACCCGGCGGGCCCCTCGCTTGCCGCCGCAACCCACCACTGCCCGCACCCGCCCTCTCACGGAAGGGTCCGTGCGGTGGCCCCGGGCACCCGGCCGGCCCCTTGCCTGCCGCCGCAACCCACCACTGCCCGCACCCGCCCTCTCACGGAAGGGGCCGTGCCGGTGAATCAAATGCCCGTTGCGGACGGCGCCACGCACTCACCGAGGTCCTACCAGTACCGCTCCGCACAAGGGCTGCAACGGGCGGATCACCGGCACGGACCCGACCCACCCACCGGACAGACGGCGAGACGCCCACCGGACAGGCGTCACGCGGCCCAGGAAAGAAACGGCCGGTCAGCCGCGCCAGGGCAGCTCCGCCGTGACCCGGGTCGGCCCGGCCGCGGGTGAGTCCACCACCAGGATCCCGTCCACGGCGTCGAGCCGCTCCGCGAGCCCCGCGAGCCCCGACCCGGCGGAGACGTCGGCCCCGCCCATACCGTTGTCGGTGACCTGGAGCATCAGCCGGTTCTCCACCCGCCACACGTCCACCGTGGCGCGCGTGGCCCGGGAGTGCTTGCTGATGTTCTGCAGCAGCTCGGAGACGGTGAAGTAGGCGATCCCCTCGATCGCGGGGGCGGGCCGCGCCGGCAGATCGACCTCGACCTGCACCGGAACGGTGCAGCGGGAGGCGACCGCGGACAGCGCCGCGTCCAGACCCCGGTCGGTGAGGACCGCGGGGTGGATGCCGCGGGCCAGGTCACGCAGCTCCTGCAACGCGGTCTTCACCTCGCCGTGCGCCTCGTCCACCATCCGCGCCGCGGCCTGCGGGTCCTCCGTCAGCTTCTCCTTGGCCAGGCCCAGGTCCATCGCCAGAGCGACCAGCCGGGCCTGCGCCCCGTCGTGCAGATCGCGCTCGATGCGGCGCAGGTCCGCCGCCGCCGCGTCCACGACCACCCCGCGGTCAGACTCCAGCTCCACCACACGCGTCGCCAGCCGTGACGGACCGAGCAGCCCGTGCACCATCAGCCGGTCCACCGTCGTCAGCGCCCGCACGATCCACGGCGTGGCCATCGTGAAGAGCAGCCCCACGACCGCGGTCACCGCTATCTCGAACGGGTTGTCGAGGTAGACGGAGTGCGTGCCGTCGCCGTACAGCTGGAGCCCGCCCTGCCCCCCGTACATCGGGAAGAGCCAGAACCACAGCGGATAGGTCAGCATCAGCCAGCCGTACGACCAGAAGGCGACCGCCACCACGAAGGAGAACACCGACCACGGGAACTGGATCACCGTGTACAGCAGGTGCCGCCACGACGTGCCGCTCTTGAGCATGGCGCCCATCCACGCGCCCGCTCCCCGCTTCTTCATACGCAGCGGCTCCGGCTCGGCCACCTCGGCGCCGAGCAGCCCGCGCGCCCGCGCCCGCTCCAGCGCGCCGAAGCCGCGGCAGCCGGCGAGACCGGCGGCGAGCACCGGGATCCCCAGAAAGGTGACCAGCAGGCCGGCCCCGAGCGAGACCATCGTGACGGCGAACGTGAACATGATGATCCCGAGCGGCAGGCTCAGCATCACGTAGCCGAGCTCCCGCCAGCTGCGGGCCTCGACCGGCGCCCGCAGCGCGGTCGGGAGCCGACGCCGTCGCTCACCGGCATCCGTCCCCCGGGAACCGGGCCCGCCGCGGTACCCGTATCCCTGTCCGTACTCCGTGGACTCCGTGGCCATCGCCCCGTCCGTTCTGCTCGTCTCGACCCGCTCGTCGGCTGGTGTCTCAACTCTGCTGCTCACGGCCTCCCCGGACCATGGAGCGCGTCGGCGTCTTGGGACGGGGGTTTTCCCTACCTCGCCCGGTACGACGCCCCGCACGTCCGTACGGCACGGACGCCCCGCACGTCTGTACGGCGCGGACGCCCCGCATGTACGGCACGGACGCCCCGCACACCCGTACGGCACGACGCCCCGCACAGACATGCGGGGCGTCGTGCCGTACGCGTTCCCCGTGGCACGGCAGGACACGTGGGGGGCGACGCCGGTGCTCGGTGGCTCAGCGGACGGCGTCGTCGTCGCGCCGGTCCCGCCACGGCAGTTCCGCCGTGACGACGGTAGGACCGCCGACCGGCGACTCGATGACGAACAGCCCGTCGACCGCGCCGAGCCGGTCCGCGAGGCCCGCCATCCCCGTACCGCCGTCGAGACTGGCCCCGCCGCGGCCGTCGTCCCACACCTGTATGAGCAGCCGGTCGTCCGCCCGCCACACGTCGACCGACGCGGACCGCGCCCCGCTGTGCTTGCTCACGTTCTGCAGCAGCTCGGAGACCGTGAAGTAGGCGATGCCCTCGATGGCCGCCGCCGGCCGTGTCTCCAGCTCGGCCGTCACCTTCACCGGCACCGTGCAGCGGGAGGCGACCGCGGACAGCGCCGCGTCCAGGCCGCGGTCGGTGAGGACCGCGGGGTGGATGCCGCGGGCGAGGTCGCGCAGTTCCTGCAGCGCGAGCTTCACCTCGCCGTGCGCCTCGTCGACCATGGCCGCCGCCGCGTCGGGGTCCTCCAGCAGCTTCTCCTTGGCCAGGCCCAGCCCCATCGCCAGGTTCACCAGCCGCGCCTGTGCCCCGTCGTGCAGGTCGCGCTCGATGCGGCGCAGGTCCGCCGCCGCGGTGTCGACCACGACCCCCCGGTCGGACTCCAGTTCGGCGATCCGCCGCTCCAGCTCGTCGGACGGCGACAGCAGCCCGCGCACCAGGGCCCGGTCCACGTTCGTCAGCGCCCGCGCGACGAACGGCAGTACCGGCCACAGCACGAACAGCCCCGTGAGCGTCACCGTGAAGGTGACGACGCCCCACGGCAGCCGGATGAAGTCGTACAGCACCGTCCGCCAGCCCACCGGGTCCTTCAGGCTCGACCACAGCCAGCCGAAGAAGCCGGTCCGGCGCACCGGCAGCGGGCTGGGCTCGTCGATCCGCAGCCCGAGCAGCGCCCGGGCCCGCGCTCGCTCCGCCTTGCCCAGCTGACGAGCACCCCTCAGCCCGACCGCGAGCAGGGGCAGTCCGACGACCGTCACGGCGAGCCCCGCACCCGTGGACATCAGCGTCACGACGTAGACGAAACCGACGAGCGCGACCGGCAGGTTGACCAGGAGATACGCGATCTCCCGCCACGTCTGCGGGTCGTAGGCGAGGCGTGCGGGAGGCAGGGCGTCGCCGTCGGGACGTCCGCCGGACGGGCCGTCGTCCGCTGTGCCCGGCGGGCCGCCCGGCACAGCCCCGGAGGCTCTTCCCGGCGGGCCGGTGAGCGTGATGCGTTCGGTCATATCCGCAAGCGTGCCCGGCGGCGAGCCGCGGCGCCATGAGGTGGGCCGCCCCGATGCACGGGGGAAAACCCCACCCCCGTCATGCCGGGGCCCGCGAGCTCTGAGTACGCCCCCCTGTCTCCTCGGGCTCTTTCCGGGATCCGGACCCGGACCCCGACCTGGACGTCCCCGCGTCAAGGGACCGGTCCGTCTCCGCCTCGGCGTCAAGGGACCGGCCCGCCTCCGCCTCGGCGTCAAGGGACCGGCCCGCCTCCAGTTCGTGGGCTGTCCGCCAGTCCGTGGACGGTCCGCGTCCCAGGACGAGACTGGGACCGTGACCGTGACCGTGACCGTGACCGTGACCGGGACGGGGAGGGGGACGGGGACCGGGACCGTGACCGGGACGGGACCGTCTCCTGGCCCGGTCCTGCCCGTCCGGGGTGGTCCGCGCGTGACGGGCTGCTTACGGTCTCTTTAGCAGGCCCTAGACTCCCGTCCGTACAGATCGTCGAACAAGGCGCATCACAGAGTGCGCGACGGGCGCACGACGGGGCGCAACAAGGTCAGGGAGCGAGGGGCTGACGTGCCGGAACCGACCGTAGTCACGGCGACCGGGGCCGTCGTCGCGGCGGACTACTTCCAGTCCTACTCGGTGGTCGGACTGCTCGCCGTCGTGGGCGTGCTCTTCGTCGCCGTCGCGTTCGGGGCGGGCCGCCTGCTGCGGCCCGTGGTCCCCACCCCGGAGAAACTCCTGACCTACGAGTGCGGTGTCGACCCCGTCGGCGAGGGCTGGGCCCACACCCAGGTCCGCTACTACGTCTACGCGTTCCTCTACGTCATCTTCGCCGTCGACTCGATCTTCCTCTTCCCCTGGGCGACGGTCTTCGCCGCGCCCGGCTACGGCGCCGCGACGCTCGTCGAGATGTTCATCTTCCTCGGCTTCCTCGCCGTCGGCCTGCTGTACGCATACAAGAAGGGCGTCCTGGCATGGACGTGACCCCCTCCACCCCCGAGCCCGTGCTGCTTCCCGAGCCCAAGCGGCTGGGCGCGCTCGCCCGCCTTGCGCCCGAGCCGATGAAGGTCGTCCTGAACTGGGGCCGCCGCTACTCGCTGTGGGTCTTCAACTTCGGCCTCGCCTGCTGCGCGATCGAGTTCATCGCCGCGTCCATGGCCCGCCACGACTTCATCCGCCTCGGCGTGATCCCCTTCGCGCCGGGTCCGCGCCAGGCCGACCTGATGGTCGTGTCCGGCACAGTGACGGACAAGATGGCCCCGGCCGTGAAGCGCCTGTATGAGCAGATGCCCGAACCCAAATACGTCATCTCCTTCGGCGCCTGCTCCAACTGCGGCGGCCCCTACTGGGACTCGTACTCCGTCACCAAGGGCGTCGACCAGATCATCCCGGTGGACGTCTACGTCCCCGGCTGCCCGCCGCGTCCCGAGGCGCTCCTCCAGGGCATCCTCAAGCTCCAGGAGAAGATCGCCCGCGAATCGCTCGGCGAGCGCTACGGCTCCGCGGCGGACCGTCCCTCCGCCGCCGCGCTCCAGAGCGGCCTGGTGCAGCCGCCCGCCACGAACCCGGGGGAGGGCGACAAGTGACCGGCTGGCTCACCGCCCCCGTCGAGGACCTCTTCGGCCCGGAGGCCACGGCCGACGAGTCGTACGACGTCCTGACGGTCGACGTGCCCCCCACCGCATGGCTCGCCGCCCTCGAGACCGCCCGGACCACGCTGGGCTGCACCTTCTTCGACTGGCTGAGCGCCGTCGACGAACCCGGCACCGGCTTCCGCGTCTCGGCACATGTCGTGGCGCTGTCCCCGGTGCGCCGCCTGCTGGTCCGTACGACCGTGCCGCACGCCGCCGCCACCCTCCCCTCCGCCGTCGCCGTGTACGCGGGTGCCGCCTGGCACGAGCGCGAGACTCACGAGATGTTCGGCGTGACCTTCGAGGGCCACCCCGGCCTCGACCCGCTCCTCCTGCCCGAGGGCTTCGAGGGCCATCCCCTGCGCAAGGACTTCGTCCTGGCCGCCCGCGTCGCCAAGGCCTGGCCCGGCGCGAAGGAGCCCGGCGAATCGGAACACGGCGGTCCGAAGCGCCGCCAGATGCTTCCGCCCGGCGTCCCCGACCCCAACGAGTGGGGCCCCCTCAAGGGTCAGCTCCCGCCGGCCCCGGCCCGCCCGGCCCGGGGCGCAGCCCGCGCCGCCGGCGACCGCCCCGTACGCAGGGCCCGTACCGCGGGGGAGGGCTCGGCGAGCCAGACCGCCGCGGGAACCGGTACGGCTACGGCCGGCGCTGCTGCTGCTGCCGCTGCCGCTGCAGCGGAGACGCCGGCTGCCCCCCGGCGCGCCCGCAGCGCGAGCCAGGGCTCCGCTTCACAGCGCGCCGAAACCCCCGCGCCCACCTCGGACCAGGCGTCCGCACCGGCCCAGGCGTCCGCGCCGGATCGACCGGCGGCTCCGGAGCCGCCGGGTACCTCTGAGCGGGCCGGCGCACCTGCCGGGCCGCGTCGGGCCCGCAGCGCGAGCCAGGGCTCCGCCTCGCAGCGCGACGCCGGAACCCGGGACGCTGCCGGAACCCGCGACGCCGGAACCCCGGACGCCGGAACCCGGGACGCCGGAACCCCGGATGCCACCGGGCCGGCGCCCTCCGCCGAGGCGACGGCTCCGGCCGCCCCGCCCACCCCCGAAGCGCCGGCCTCCGAACCGGCCACCCCCGAGGCGCCGACGCCGCCCGCCTCACCCACGACTCCCGCCGCAGCGGCGAGGCCCACCGCGTCGCGCAGCTCGGACGCACCCTGGCACCACGCCCGCCCCGCCTTCGACGAGGAACCGGAACGGAAACCGAAGCCGGAGTCCGAGCCGAAACCGGAGCCCGAGGCGAAGTCGGCCCCGGACCTCGCGAACGCCCCCGAGCCGGAGCCGACGACAACCCCTGCCGACGCCACCGAGCCTGATGCGGCGCCCCGGCCCGCGCCGACAGCCGGGCCCGAGCCCGAGCCCGAGGCGAAACCGGCCCCCGAGGCTGCCCCCGAGCCCGACGCGGCGCCTGACGCGGCACCTGAGCCGGACCCCGCGCCGGAGCCCGACACGACCCCCGAGTCCGACGCGGCCCCGGAACCCCGGACCGCACCGGACACGGCACCCGCCGCAGCACCCGGTACCGGCACTGACACCGGCACAGACCCCGACCTCGACCCCGACGACCCTTCCGGAGGCACGCCGTGAACGACGCTCTCGACGTCGCCCTCCGACTCCTCGTCGTCTTCGTCGTGTTCCTGACCTTCCCTCTGATCGTCGGTCAGACCGAGCACAAGGTGATGGCCCACATGCAGGGCCGCCTCGGCCCGATGTACGCGGGCGGCTTCCACGGCTGGGCCCAGCTGGTGGCGGACGGCGTGAAGTTCGCGCAGAAGGAGGACGTCGTCCCGACGGGAGCGGACCGGCGTATCTTCCAACTCGCCCCTGCCGTCGCCCTTCTCCCGTACCTCCTCGTCCTGCTCGCCATCCCCATCGGCCCGGGCGAGGGCGCGGTCGGCGAGGCCGTCGACGCGGGCATCTTCTTCGTGCTCGCCGTGATGGGCGTCGGAGTCCTCGGCTCACTCATGGCGGGCTGGGCCTCGGCCAACAAGTTCTCCCTCCTCGGCGGCCTCCGCACCGCCGCGCAGCTCCTCGCCTACGAACTCCCGATGCTGCTGACCGCCGCCTCCGTCGCGATGGCGGCCGGCACCGTCTCCCTGCCGGGCATCGTCGACGCCTTCGAGTGGTGGTGGCTGCCCTGGCAGATCGTCGGCGCGATCGTGTTCTTCGTGGCCGGGCTCGCCGAACTCCAGCGCCCGCCCTTCGACATGCCCGTCGCCGACTCCGAGATCATCTTCGGCGCGTACACCGAGTACACGGGTCTGCGTTTCGCTCTCTTCCTCCTCGCCGAGTACGCCGGGATCGTCGTGCTGTGCGGGCTGACCACCGTCCTGTTCCTGGGCGGCTGGCACGGCCCCTGGGGCGCGGACGGTCTCGGCTGGGTCTGGACCCTGCTGAAGACCGCGCTGCTCGCCTTCGTCGTGATCTGGCTGCGCGTCACCTACCCCCGCATGCGCGAGGACCAGCTGCAGAAGTTCTCCTGGACCCTCCTCGTGCCCCTCTCCCTCGCCCAGATCGCCCTCACCGGCATCGTCAAGGTGGTGATCTCCTAACCATGTCCCGCCTGTCGATCCCCGGCTCCGGCCTCGCCAAGGGCCTGGCCGTCACCCTCCGCACGATGACGAAGAAAACCGTCACCGCGCAGTACCCGGACGCCCAGCCCGAACTCCCGCCCCGCACCCGCGGCGTCATCGGCCTCTTCGAGGAGAACTGCACGGTCTGCATGCTGTGCGCCCGCGAGTGCCCCGACTGGTGCATCTACATCGACTCCCACAAGGAGACGGTCCCGCCCGCGGCTCCCGGCGGCCGTGAGCGCAGCCGCAACGTCCTCGACCGCTTCGCCATCGACTTCTCCCTGTGCATGTACTGCGGCATCTGCATCGAGGTCTGTCCTTTCGACGCGCTGTTCTGGTCCCCGGAGTTCGAGTACGCGGAGACCGACATCCACGAACTCACCCACGAGCGCGACAAGCTCCGCGAGTGGATGTGGACCGTCCCGGCCCCGCCCGCCCTCGATCCGAGCGCGGAGGAGCCGAAGGAGATCGCCGCCGCCCGCAAGGCCGCCGACAAGCTCGCCGCCGAGGAGGCCGCCGCGCAGGCCGAGACCGCGGCCCCCGCCCCGGCCGAGCCGCCGTCCGCGGACACCCCCGAACGCCCCGCGCAGCAGGACGGTGAGTCGTGAGCCTCGCAGCAGCCACGGCCGCGACGGCGCGGGCCACCACCGCAGCCGCCCAGAGCCACGGCTTCCTCTCCCCGACCGGCGTCGAGATCGCCTTCCTCCTGGTCGGCCTGGTCACCTTCGGCGCCGCACTCGTCACCGTCACCACCAAACAGCTGGTGCACGCCGCGCTGTGGCTCGTGGTGACGCTCGGCGGTCTCGCCGTCGAGTACCTCCTGCTCACCGCCGAGTTCATCGCCTGGGTGCAGGTCCTCATCTACGTCGGTTCCGTCGTCGTCCTCCTCCTGTTCGGACTGATGCTCACCAAGGCGCCCATCGGCCGTTCCCCGGACGCCGACTCCGGCAACCGCTGGGCCGCCCTGACCGTGGCCGTCGCCGCGGCGGCAGCCCTGGTCTGGGTCGTCGTCGACGCGTTCCGCACGACCTGGGTCGACCTGGGCGGTGCCCCCGCCGGATCCACCGAGGTGACGGGCGCGAGCCTCTTCCAGAGCTGGGTCCTTCCCTTCGAGGCGCTCTCCGTGCTCCTGCTCGCCGCCCTGGTCGGCGCGATCGTCCTGTCGCGCAAGGCGAAGGCGGACGCGGCGCCCACCCCGGGCGCCCGCACCGTCCCCGGCGCGCGGAACGTCCCGGACGGCCGGAGCGACAAGGAAGGGACCCGCTGATGCACCTCGCCTATCCCGCCGTGCTCTCCGCCCTCCTGTTCTGCACGGGCCTGTACGGAGTCCTCGCGCGCCGCAACGCGATCCTGGTCCTGATGTCCGTCGAGCTGATGCTCAACGCCGTCAACCTGAACCTCGTCGCCTTCGACGTCTGGCTCTCCAGGGCCGCGCGGGACACCCTGCACTCCGGCCAGGCCCTGACCCTGTTCACCATCGCCATCGCGGCCGCCGAGATCGGCATCGGTCTGGCGATCGTCCTCGCCGTGTACCGGGGCCGCGGCACCTCGGACATCGACAAGCTCCGCGACAGCGCCGAGCCGCACGGCCCCGACGAGGCCACCGTCACGGCAGACGAGAAGGCTGAGGCCACCGCGTGACCACGACCACCCTCGCCGTCCTCGTCCCCCTCCTTCCGTTCCTGGGCGCCGCGGCCGGACTGCTCCTCGGCCGCACGGCCCCCGGCTTCGTGCGTCCCCTCGCAGTGCTGCCGTCCCTCACCTCGCTCGTCCTCGCCGTCCTCGTCGCCGTACGCCAAGGCGGCGGTCCGGCCATCGACTCGCACACCGAACTCACCCCGACCGGCTCCGTCCCCATCGAACTCGCCCTGCACATCGACGGCTTCGCCGCCCTCGTCGCCGTACTCGTCGGCGTCGTCGCCTCCTGCGTGCAGATCTACTCGACGGGCTACCTGCGCGACGACCCGCGCTACCCCTCGTACGCCGCTCTCGTCTCCCTGTTCACCTCCGCGATGCTGCTCGTCGTCTACTCCGGCGACCTGATGGTGCTGCTGGTCGGCTGGGAGATCATGGGCATCTGCTCCTACTTCCTGGTCGGCCACTACTGGGAGACCCCCGAGGCCCGAGCCGCCTCCATCAAGGCCTTCCTGGTCACCAAGCTCGGCGACGTCCCCTTCCTCATCGGCCTGTTCGCCCTCGCCACCGACGCCGGGTCCTTCCGCATCACCACGGTCCTCGGCACGGTCGCGAGCGGCGGACTGCACCATCCGACGCTGGTCGCCCTGCTGCTCCTCGCCGGTGTGGCGGGCAAGTCGGCGCAGTTCCCGCTGCACACCTGGCTTCCCGACGCGATGGCGGGCCCCACGCCCGTCTCCGCGCTCATCCACGCCGCGACGATGGTCGCCGCCGGTGTCTACTTCATCGCCCGGCTCCTTCCCGTCTTCCAGGCCTCCGCGGCCGCGATGGTCGTCCTCGCCGTCATGGCCGCCGTCACGATGGCCGGTTCGGCGCTCGCCGCGCTCGCCCAGGACGACATCAAGCGCGTCCTCGCCTACTCGACGATCGGCCAGCTCGGCTACATGACCGGTGCCCTCGCCGTCGGCGACCGCGACGCCGCCGTGTTCCACCTCATGGCCCACGGCGCCTTCAAGGCCCTGCTGTTCCTCGCCGCCGGCGTGATCATCCACGCCTCCGGCACCAACTCGCTGGCCGTCATGTCCCGCATGAAGGACCTGCGCCACCGCGTCCCGGACGCCTACTGGACGATGACCGTGGCGCTGCTCGCGCTCGCCGCGATCCCGCCGTTCAGCGGCTTCTTCTCCAAGGAGGCCGTCCTCGGCGCCGCCGAGCACGTCGCCACCGGTCACACCGAGCACGCCCCGGGTGCCGCGGGCTGGATCGTCCTCGTCTCCGGGCTGATCACCGCCGTGCTCACCGCCGCATACGCCACCCGACTGTGGCTGCTGGCCTTCCGCGGGCAGGGCGCCGAGGCCCCCGACCACGGCAGGCAGCCGCTCAGCATGACCGTCGTGCTGTGGGTGCTCGCCGTCCCGTCGCTCGTCTTCGGTCTGGCCTACGGCGCGCTGCCCGACTGGTTCGACGGCCGCGATCTGACACCGGTCCTCACCACCTCCGTCCTCGGAACAGGACTCGCCCTCGTCGGCGGACTGGTCACCTACGGCGCCTGGCGGCACACCACCGCGATGGCGGTGCGTGTGCCCCTCGGTGCCGTCGTGGCCCACCCGGACGCCGACGCGGGGACGGTTGAGGCCGAGGCCATCGCACTGCACGCGTCCGCGTTCGGTGACGTGGCCTACGCGCCCGACCCGGCGGACCCGGGCCGGCTGCTGCTCGGCCCGCTGCACCGCCACGCGGCCGTCGGCTTCCACCTCGACGCCGTGTACTCGGCGCTCTTCGTCCGGCCGGTCCGGGCCGGGGCCTCGCTCGTCCGCTTCCTCGACCGCGAGGTCGTCGACACCTACGTACGCGGTGCGGCGGCCCTACCCCGCTGGCTGGGCGCGGCCGTACGCCGCGCCCAGACCGGCAATGTGCAGACCTATGTGAGCGCGCTGCTCGCCGGCACCGTCGTCCTGGTGGTCGCCGCCCTCCTCGTCGCCACGGGAGCGTGAGCAGGCGTGATCGATATCAGTGAATCCGTGATGCAGATCCTTCTCGCGTTCATCGTCGTCGGCCCGCTCATCGGGGCCGCGGCGGCTTTTCTGCCCGCCCCGCCCGGGCTGAAGGGGAAGTCGCCCGGCCAGGCCGTGCTGCGGCACGGGGTGACCGTCACCGGCGCCGTGCTCATCGCGGCGATCGTCCTCGCGCTCGGCTTCGACCACGACCAGCCGTCGAAGATGCAGGCCACGACGGACATCAGCTGGATCCCCGCACTCGACGTGCGCATCCACCTCGGTGTCGACGGCATTTCCCTCCCCCTTCTGGTCCTGACCGCGCTGCTGACCTTCCTGTGCGCGCTGTACAGCTACTTCAAGATGCCCGCGGGCCCGACCCCGAAGGCCTTCGTCGCGCTGCTGCTCGTCCTCGAGTCCGGCACCCTCGCGACCTTCGCCGTCCTCGACCTGCTGCTGTTCTTCCTCGCCTTCGAGACGGTGCTCATCCCGATGTACTTCCTCATCGCCCGGTGGGGCGGTGCGGAGCGCCAGGCCGCGGCCTGGAAGTTCATCCTCTATACGCTGCTCGGTTCGGTCGTCATGCTGCTGGGCCTGCTCCTGATCGGGATCAAGGCGGGCACATTCGACATGGTGGCACTCGCCACTGACAACGGCCGGTCGCTGACCACATCCGTGCAGGTCGTCGCCGTTCTGGCGATCGGGATCGGGCTCGCGGTCAAGACGCCGATGTGGCCGCTGCACAGCTGGCTGCCGGACGCGCACACCGCCGCGCCGACCGTCGGCTCGGTCCTGCTGGCCGGCGTCCTGCTCAAGATGGGTACGTACGGATTCGTCCGGATCCTGCTGCCGATCGCGCCGGACGGCATGCACACCTTCGCGCCGTACCTCGCGGCCTTCGCCGTGGTCGGGATCATCTACGGATCGCTGGCCTGCCTGGCCCTCGCCAAACAGGGCGCGAAGGGCGACCTCAAGCGGCTCATCGCGTACTCGTCCGTCGGCCACATGGGCTTCGTCCTGCTCGGCATCGCGACCATGACCCCGACCGGGGTGAACGGCGCGCTGTTCGCCAACATCGCGCACGGCCTCATCACCGGCCTCCTCTTCTTCCTCGTCGGGGCGCTGAAGGACCGCACGGGCACCACCGACCTCGACACCCTCGCCGAGGAGACCGGCGCCGCGCTGTACGGCAAGGCGCCCCGCCTCGGCGGACTCCTCGCCTTCGCCGCCGTCGCCTCGCTCGGACTGCCGGGCCTCGCCGGGTTCTGGGGCGAGATGCTGGCGCTGTTCGGCGCGTTCGATCCCGCCGACGACCTCAGCCGCCCCGCGTATCTCACCTTCATGGCGATCGCAGCGTTCGGCACCCTGCTCACCGCCGCGTACATGCTGGTCGTCGTACGCCGTGTCTGCATGGGCGCCACCCCGCAGCCGGGCAGCCCGAAGCTCGCCGACGTCCAGAGCTACGAGTTCGCCGCCTGGACGCCGCTCGTCGCCCTCACCGTCGTCGCCGGCCTGTGGCCCAGGGCCCTCCTCGGCCTCACCGACCCGGCCGTCCAGCAGCTCCTCGCAGGAGGCACCCGATGAGCTCCCTGGTCCAGTCCGTCGACTGGCTCGCCATCGCGCCGCCCACCCTCGCCGCGGTCGTCGGACTCGTCGTGCTCGTCGCCGACCTGTTCATCGGCGACGCCAGGAAAGCCGTCCTCGGCTGGGTGTCGGTGGCGGGCCTCGCCGCGTCCGCGCTGATGCTGCTGCCCCTCCTGGACGGCGACCGCGCCACCTTCTGCCTGACCGGCGACGCCAACGTCTGCAGCTACACGGCGGACCGGTTCACCCTCGTCATCCAGTTCCTCGTCCTCGGCGGCGCACTCCTGGCGGCCCTGCTGTCGGTCACGGCCATCAAGGACGCCGACCGGGAACTCCCCGAGGGGGAGTACTGGTTCCTGCTGCTCTCCTCGGCCGCCGGTGCCGCCCTGCTGCCCGCCTCCCGCGACCTCGCGACCCTCATCGTCGCCCTGGAGGTCGCCTCGCTGCCCGCCTTCGCGCTCGTCGGCATCAAGTACGGCGACAGGAAGTCCTCCGAAGCGGCCCTGAAGTTCTTCCTGTCCTCGGTCACCGCGACCGCCGTGAGCCTGATGGGCATCAGCTTCGTCTACGCGACGACCGGCACCCTCTACCTCACCCGGATCGCCGACAAGATCCAGAAGGTCGACGGGCAGTTCGACACCCTCGCCCAGACCGGCGTCGTCCTCACCCTCGTCGGCTTCGCCTTCAAGACGGCGGCCGTGCCCTTCCACTTCTGGGTGCCCGACACCTACGTGGGAGCGCCCCTGCCGATCGCCGCCTACCTCTCGGTCGTCGGCAAGGCGGTCGGCTTCTCCGGGCTGATCCTCGTCACCGTCGTCGCCTTCCCGTCCTACGCGGACGTCTGGGGCCCGGCCCTGGCCGCACTCGCCGCCCTCACCATGACGGTGGGCAACGTCGGAGCCCTGCGGCAGCAGGCCACGCGCGCGTACAGCGCGGTACGCCTGCTCGCCTGGTCCTCGGTCGGCCAGGCCGGCTACCTCCTGGTGCCGATCGCGGCCGCCGCCTACTCCAAGGACGCCGAGAAGGCCATCGGCTCCACCGTCGCCTACGCCCTCATGTACGCCGCCGTGAACCTGGGCGCCTTCGCCGTGGCCGCCGTCGTCGGCCGCAGAAGCCGCCTGAACCGCATCAGCGACTACCGGGGCCTGTACGCGCAGAGCCCCCTGTCGGCCCTGCTCCTGGGCTTCTTCCTGCTCTGCCTCGCAGGACTGCCCCCGGGCATCATCGGCCTCTTCGCCAAGGTCACCGTGTTCTCGGCGGCCGTCGACGCCGGTCTCGGCTGGCTGGCCGTGGTCATGGCCGTCAACGTCGTGATCGCGCTCTTCTACTACCTCCAGTGGACGACGCTGCTCTTCCGTGCCCCCGAGGGCGAGCCGGTCGAGCACCGTGTGCCGGCCCCGCTCACGGCCGCGCTCGCCCTGACGGCCGTACTCGGCATCGCGCTGTCCGGTGCACCCCAGCTGGTCCTGAGGTTCTCAGCGACCGGGCTCTTCTGACCGGCACGGCCACAGGCACGGGTACGGGCACCTGGCACCGCACACGCGCACGCGTGGCCGCCGTCCGCCATCACCCGGACGGCCCACGCGCGACGGTGCGCGCACAAGGGAACTAGTGCTCCCCGTCTGGCGTTGACCAGTACGGGAGGGTCCACTGAAGAGTGGAAGCAGCATCAGCAAGCAAAGGGTTCCCCTGCCGCACCACTTGGAGGGCGTACCGTGCACCGCCGGCACAACGGGCTCAGGACCGCCGTACTCCTCGGGGGACTGTCCGCACTCATCATCGTCATCGGCAGTTTCTTCGGGCGTACCGGCCTCGTCGTCGCGCTGTTCGTCGCCATCGGCACGAACGCGTACGCGTACTGGAACAGCGACAAACTGGCTCTACGCGCGATGCGCGCCCGTCCGGTCAGCGAATTCGAGGCTCCGGCGCTGTACCGCATCGTCCGCGAGCTCTCCACCCAGGCCCGCCAGCCCATGCCGCGCCTGTACATCTCCCCGACGGAGGCACCGAACGCCTTTGCGACGGGCCGCAACCCGCGCAACGCCGCGGTGTGCTGCACCGAAGGCATCCTGCGCATCCTGGACGAGCGCGAGCTGCGCGGAGTCATCGGCCACGAACTCAGCCACGTCTACAACCGCGACATCCTGATCTCGTCCGTCGCCGGCGCCCTCGCGTCCGTGATCATGTTCCTGGTCAACTTCGCCTGGCTCATCCCGATCGGCCGGTCCAACGACGACGACGGCCCGGGCATCCTCGGCCTGCTGCTGATCATGATCCTCGGCCCGCTCGCGGCGTCCCTCATCCAGCTCGCCATCAGCCGCTCCAGGGAGTACGAGGCCGACGCCTCCGGCGCCCACATCACCGGTGACCCCCTCGCCCTCGCGAGCGCGCTGCGCAAGCTCGACGCCGGGACCAAGCAGTTGCCGCTGCCCCCGGAGCCGCGGATCGAGACCGCCAGCCACATGATGATCGCCAATCCCTTCCGTCCGGGCCAGGGAATGTCGAAGATGTTCTCCACGCACCCGCCGATGGCGGAGCGCATCGCCCGTCTCGAGCAGATGGCAGGTCGCCAGCAGTGAAGACAATTCTGAACGTCATTTGGCTCGTCCTGAGCGGCTTCTGGCTGTTCCTCGGCTACCTGGCCGCGGGGGTGATCCTGTGCATCACCATCATCGGCATCCCGTTCGGCATAGCGGCCTTCCGCATCGGCATCTACGCGCTGTGGCCGTTCGGCTATACGACGGTGGAGCGCCGCGACGCGGGTGCCCCCTCCTGCATCGGCAACGTCCTGTGGCTGGTCCTGGCGGGCTGGTGGCTCGCCCTGGCCCACATCGTCACGGGTGTGCTGCTGTGCATCACGATCATCGGCATCCCGTTCGGCATCGCCAACTTCAAGCTCATCCCGGTCTCGCTGCTCCCCCTGGGACGCGAAATCGTGCGCACGGACCAGCCGTTCGCGTCGCGCTAGCGCATGGGCGCGGGGGAGGGGCCGCCGAGGTACCTGCTGCTGTCGTACGACACGGCGGCCGCACTCGGCGGCACGGACTCCCATGAGGAGACCTGGGCCCGGTGCGCCGACTGCGAGGGCCTGTTCGACGCCCCGCCCGCGCACGATGTGCGAGAACCGCACGACCGCGCGTCACCCGACGAACTCCTGTACGGGCGGCAGCCCGAACCGCCGGAGCCACCTCTGCGGCTGCTCGGCTGCGCTCCTCACGGAGCCCTCCAAAGGGCTCTGAACGCGGGCGAGGAAGACCTGGGCCACGCGCAGCTGGTGCGCCTCGACGTGCACGGCCGCACCGTCCAGACCGCCGTCGAGGGCGAACTCACCGCATGGATGCCCTCCGCACACGGCCCCGGCCTCGTGGACCTCACCCTCGACCCCTGGTCGGAGCGACCGCCGAGCGCGGCGTCCGAGGTCTGGGACCTGTGGTGGCAGGGCCGCCCGACGACAGCCAACGTCTGGGCCTGCTGCGGGCCCGAGGGCCGCGCCTTCTGGCTCCGCACCGCCGCGGTGAACCGCACCGCCGGGCAGCCGGACACACCCGCCGGGACCACCCATCACCTCGACGGCCGCCACGTCACCGACGAGCACGGCTTCTTCTGCGCGCTCGGCGAAGCCGTGAACGGCCCCGGCGGCTACTTCGGGCGGGACCTCGACACCCTCGACGAATGCCTGCGCGGCGGCTGGGGCACCGCCTGGCCGTTCACGCTCGTCTGGCACGACGCGGACGTCGCCCGAGCCCGTCTCGGTGCCGCCCGCGGCCACCGGGACGCCATGCCACCCTCTGGCCGACGCCCGGCCGACTTCGAAGAACTCCTCACCTACCTCGCCGGAAGAGCCGTCGACGTCCGGCCCGTCTGAGGGTTTTCCACAGGCTGCCCGATTGTCAGTGGCGCGCTGCATCATGAACCCATGACCGAAATCGAGCAGTTGCTGGCACGGGTCTCCTCCGAGGCCCGCAACACCCGGCCGTGGGGCTGGCCTTCGCTCCCCGCGCCCGTGGACCGGGCCGCGGTCGCCCGCGCCGAGGCCACCCTGGGCTTCCCGCTGCCGCCCCTGCTCGCCGCGCTGTATCTGCGGATAGGAGACGGCGGATTCGGCCCGTCCTACGGCCTGCTGCCCCTGCTCGACGGCCCTCCGTCGGGTGAGCCGGCAGCCGTCCCGCAGTACCTCGCCAACCGCAAGAGCGCCCGCAAGGACCCCGACTGGCCGTGGCCGGAGGGCATCCTGCCGATATCCCACTGGGGCTGCGGCATGTACGCGTGCGTGGACTGCCACGACCCCAGGGGCCCGGTCCTGCTCTTCGAGCCGAACGGCGACATGGCCGAGGAAGCCTGGTTCGTCGACGCACCCGACCTCACGACCTGGCTGCGCACCTGGCTCGACGGCACGGGCTGGTACGAGGAGGCCAACGACGGCGCGGACCTGGCCCTTTGGCCGGACTTCCGCATACGCACCGCGACGGCCCAGGCCTCCTAGCCCGCGAGGCCGAGGCCGAGGCCCAGAGCCGCCGGATCAGCCCCCGGAGCCGACGTGCGATCGCGGGCCGCTGTCACGACCACCGGGACACCGCACGCTGCCATCCGACCGCGGGCCGCCGTCACGACGACCGCGACGCCACCCACCGCCGCACGCCGTACGCCACCGCGCCCGCCCCCACCACGGCCGCGCCCACCACCACCGACACCACGGGCAGGGCGAACGCGAGCGTCGCACACCCGATCACACCCACCACCGGCACGACCCGCCGCAAGGGGCCTGAACTCAGCGTCCAGGCCGATGCATTGGCCACCGCGTAGTAGGCCAGCACACCGAAGGAGGAGAACCCGATCGCGCCCCGCACGTCCACCGTCGCGGCCAGCGCGGCCACCACCGCGCCCACGGCCAGTTCCGCCCGGTGCGGCACCTGGAAGCGTGGATGCACGGCGGCCAGAGCACCCGGCAGATGGCGGTCGCGGGCCATCGCCAGCGTCGTCCGCGACACCCCCAGGATCAGGGCGAGCAGCGACCCCAGCGCCGCCACGGCGGCCCCCACCCGCACCACCGGCACGAACCCGGGCGCACCGGCCGCGCGGACCGCGTCGGCGAGCGGTGCCGAAGCACGGCCGAGCCCGGCCGGCCCCAGCACGGAAAGGACGGCCACCGCCACCATCACGTACACCACCAGCGCGATCCCCAGCGCCAGCGGAATGGCCCGCGGGATGGTGCGCGCAGGATCCCGCACCTCCTCGCCGAGGGTCGCGATCCGCGCGTACCCGGCGAACGCGAAGAACAGCAGCCCGGCCGCCTGGAGCACCCCGCCCGCTCCGGTCGAGACACCGACGTCCAGCCGCCCGGCGTCCGAGGCGTCCGAGCCCAGACAGACGACCACCACGCAAGCGAGGACCGCCAGCACCACCGCCACGATCACCCGCGTCAGACAGGCCGACTTCTGAACGCCGCCGTAGTTCACCGCGGTCAGCGCCACCACGGCCGCGACCGCCACCGCGTGCGCCTGCTCCGGCCAGACGTACGCGCCCACGGTGAGCGCCATCGCCGCACAGGAGGCCGTCTTGCCGACGACGAACGACCAGCCCGCCAGATACCCCCAGAAGGCGCCGAGGCGTTCGCGCCCGTAGACGTACGTGCCCCCCGAGGCGGGGTACAGGGCGGCGAGGCGCGCCGAGGACATCGCGTTGCAGTAGGCCACCACGGCGGCGACCGCGAGCCCGAGCAGGAGCCCGGTCCCGGCCGCACGCGCCGCGGGTCCCAGCGCGGCGAAGATCCCCGCGCCGACCATGGAGCCCAGCCCGACGACCACGGCGTCGCCGACGCCGAGAGTGCGCCGAAGTTCGGTATCGGACGGAGTCATGCGGCGCACCTTACTGATCAGCGCAACCGACCGGAGCCGCGGTGACGTCTTGTTCATCGAAGCGCCATCGAGGAACGGCGCCGGACGACAGCACCGACACACGCGCAGCCCACGCCGGACACGAACAGCGACGGCACACCCCGGACCGACCGGATTCACAGGTCCGGGACAGCGTGGACACAGCGCGGAAGGGCAGGTTCAGGACATGGGCATCATCGGATGGATCATTCTGGGGCTGCTGGCCGGCGCCATCGCCAAGTTCCTGCTGCCGGGTCGCGACCCGGGCGGCTTCGTCGGGACGACCGTCATCGGTATCGCCGGCGCGTTCATCGGCGGCTGGATCTCGGCCCGCTGGCTCGACCACCCCATCAGCAAGCACTTCTACGACGGAGCCACCTGGGCGGCGGCGATCGGCGGCTCGCTCGTCCTGCTGGTCCTCTACCGCATCCTGTTCGGCGACTCGCGACGCTGACGACGCGCGCCCGCTGAGTACCCACCCCGAGACCGCGGCCAGCAGGCGAGAAGGGTGGGCACCCCTGGTGCCCACCCTTCCTCGTAGCCGTAGCCGTAGCCGTAGCCGCAACGGACCGGCCGAGTAGACCGGTTGACGCAAGCGACCGCTGCCGGCCCGGCGACTGCTACCGGTAGTTCACGAACTGCAGCGCGAAGTCGAAGTCCTTGCCCTTGAGGAGGGCCTGAACGGCCTGCAGGTCGTCACGGCTCTTCGAGCTGACTCGCAGCTCGTCGCCCTGGACCTGGGCCTTCACGCCCTTGGGGCCCTCGTCGCGAATGATCTTCGCCACCTTCTTGGCGTTCTCCTGGGAGATGCCCTCCTCGATGGAGGCGAAGATCTTGTACTCCTTGCCGGAGAGCTGCGGCTCACCGGCGTCCAGCGCCTTCAGCGAGATGCCCCGCTTGATCAGCTTGGTCTCGAACACATCGAGGATGGCCTTCACCCGCTCCTCGGAGTTCGCCTCCATCAGGATCTTCTCGCCGGACCACGAGATGGAGGCGCCGACGTTCTTGAAGTCGTAGCGCTGCGAGATCTCCTTGGCGGCCTGGTTGAGGGCGTTGTCGACCTCCTGCCGCTCGACCTTCGAGACGATGTCGAAACTGGAGTCGGCCATGTCCTGTGGCTCCTTGTATCGGGGTGCGTAGGGGCGGCCGTCGAGCCCGGAGTCGGTCCCCGGCCGCATCCGCATAAGCCTAGCCACCCCCCTCCCCCCGGGCGTCGATCAATTGGGTGGCGAAGCATCCCCGAGCATCAGGTATCGTTTACGTCGTTGCCAGGGAGCACCGCCGAAAAGCGGAGCTCACAGCAGCAAACCCGGCGGTGTGCCCGAGCGGCCAAAGGGAGCAGACTGTAAATCTGCCGGCTCAGCCTTCCCAGGTTCGAATCCTGGCGCCGCCACGCTGAGAGAAACCCCCTCTGAACAGGTTACTTACCTGCTCAGAGGGGGTTTCGCGTTTGCTCTCCCTGTTCGAACCATTGTGGACGGGGCGTGGACGTGTCTCACCTCATACCGCCCGCATCCCACCGTCGATCAATGCGTGTCCCCCCAGGTGTCCCCCAGGGGGGAGCATGATCACTCCACTTCGTGCCACTGTCACAGGAGACGGACGAAGTGCGGCGGGATCGGCACCGGGCGGGAGTCCTTCTTGGCACGGGCTTCAAGGTGGCGCGTCTCATGCGCCGTTCCGTCGTCGGTCCAGCTCCGTCCGGCCGGACAACTCCTTGCCACAGGGTGAGCATCCCCCCGTTTCCGGGGTGGCATTGGCTCACGCGCAGTCCGGCGGCCTCTGCGGGACGCATTGCCGCGCAGTACAGGCACCCGAAGAACGCTTTCAGGTGCCGCCCACGCGGGCCCTGTTCACGTACCCCTGCCAGTAGCGCCCGGACCCGACGGACAGGGTCCCGGCCGGTTCCCTACGACGCCCTGTCAGGCGGCGAAGAGTGTCAGCAGTGTGGCGATCCTGCCCTCGCGCACGGTGATGACGTCGATGCCACGCGCCGCGGGTTCCCCTTCGGGGCCGAACGCCCAGGCGAGAGCCCCGTCGCCAGGTCCGGCGTAGCGCTCGCCGTCCTCGGTGAAGCGGAAGGACGACGGCACGCTGTCGAGCAGGGCGCGCGCCTTTTCCTCGAGCGCGTCCCAGCCTGTGACGGCGCCCTCCGGATCGGTGAACACGACGTTCTCGGTGTAGATCCGCTCGATCGCGGCGCGTCGGGAGTGGGGGTCGCGGTTGCCGAACACCTCGTGCAGATTGGCGGCCAGCAGGTCGGTCACGGTGTGCATGATGCTCCTACAGTGTGGTCGCCGGGGCGCGCGCCAAGCCGGTCGGTCACGGCATGCGCCCCGGCGGCGGTGCGCGGTGGCGGGGTCAGTGGATCATGAGGGTCAGATCTGGCTGGCGCCGCCGTCGACGTAGATCTCGGCGCCGGTCATGTAGCTGCTGGCATCCGACGCCAGGAAAAGCACGGTCTCGGCGATCTCGTCGGGGCGTCCGAGCCGGTTCATCGGCACCCCGGAGGCCAGGCCCTTGAGCAACTGCTCGGCGGCTTCGGCGTCGCCCGCCAGACCGCTCAGGCCCGGCGTCTCGATCGGACCCGGCGCGATGCTGTTCACCCTGATGCCGCGGCCGACCAGCTCGGCGGCCCAACTGCGCGTCAGCGAGCGCAGCGCGGCCTTGGTTGCGGCGTAGACGCTGAACGACGCGGCGCCCTTGGTGTCGATGTTGGAACTGGTCAGGATGACGGAGGAGCCCTGCTTCAGCAGGGGCAGCGCCTTCTGCACGGTGAACAGGGTGCCGCCGACGTTGGTGTTGAAGGTGTCGGCGTAGTGCTTCCAGGTGATGTCGGGCAGTGCCGCGAACTCGCCGCCGCCGGCGTTGGCGAACACGATGTCGAGCTCTCCCCGTCCGCCGATGGCCGTGAACAGCCGGTCGAGGTCGTCGAGGTTCGCGACGTCGGCGCGTACTCCGGTGGCGTGGTCGCCGATCGAGGCGACGGCCTCGTCCAGGGCCTGCTGCCGGCGGCCGGTGAGGAAGACGTGCGCGCCCTCGGCCGCGAGCCGCCGTGCGGCGGCGAGGCCGATGCCGGAGGTGGCACCGGTGACGAGAGCGGTCTTGCCGTCGAGCTGTCCCATGATCAGGTCTCCTTGAAGGAATCGCGGGCTTTTTCTGTACCGTTCGGTACTGAAGAACAGCGCTCCCTCCCGGACTATTTCCGTACCGGCCGGTTAAGATTGACGGCGTCTGGTGACGGGGGTGTGAGGATGGCGGGACGAGGCAGACCTCGTGGCTTCGACGCCGACGCGGCGCTCGACCGCGCGATCGAGGTCTTCTGGCGTCAGGGATACGAAGGTGCCTCGCTGAGCGATCTCACCGACGCCATGGGGATCAACCGGACCAGCATGTATGCGGCGTTCGGTAACAAGGAGGAGCTGTTCCGCCGTGCCGTCGCCCGCTATGCGCTGGCGGACATGGCCTATGCGCGCGAGGCGCTCACGCAGCCCACCGCGTACGCCGTCATCGAGACCTTCCTCCGGGCCAACGCCGACGCGATCACCCGCGCCGACCGCCCGCCGGGATGCCTGTCGGTGCAGGGCGGCCTCGCCGAGGGCGGCGAGAACGGCCACATCGCCAAGTTCCTCGCCGACAGCCGTCTCGCCGGCGAGCAGGCACTGGCCGTACGCCTCGCCGAAGCGGTGGCGTCGGGCGACCTGCCGGCGGACACCGACCCCGTCGCCCTGGCCCGCTACGTCATGGTCGTCAGCGAAGGCAATGCCGTCCACGCGGCCGCAGGCGCGGACCGCCGCGCCCTGCACGCCGCGGTCGACATTGCACTGCGCGCCGTCCCGGCCTCCGGCGCGGAAGACGCCGACTGAGCCGGGACGGGCGGTCAGGTCCAGGGATTCACCTGTGCCGGCAGGGGAACACGGCGGGCATGCACGCCCTCGTACGCGCGGTGCCACCGCAGGCGCCGAGCGGACGGGCGGACGGGCGCCGTGACGCGACAGCCGATCCCTCGCCACCGCTCACCCCGCGGGCACCCGGGCGGACGCAGTGGCCACCACCGTCGACACCGGCGGCAGCCGGGTGCGGGCCCTCGATGCCACGTGGCCTCCGTCACCGGTGAGGCGTGAGCAGCCCCCGCTCCGCCGACGGCCACCGCGACCGTGCGGCGGCCCCGCGACACGTCGCGACGCGGGTGGCGGAGCCGCCCACGCCGTCAGGAGACTCCGTTGGTCCACCTGGCCGCACATGGCCGCGCGGATCACGGATCCGCGCCGTCGTGCGTGTTTCCATCACAGCCAGGAGGCATATGACATGGCTGACGATCGACGGCAGGACACCCACTCCCGGCCCACCACGTCGCGGCGTCGTGTGTTGGCCGTGGCGGCCCTCGCACCCGTGCTGACCGGGGCCCCGAGCGAAGCCCACGCCCTGTCCACCCGAAACGGGCGGGCAATGGCCGAGCCGGTGCTGACAAAACTGGCCGACTGGGCGGACGTGGGCAAGGCCCTCGGCCGGCCAGGCGACATGAAGCGGTTCATGTACCACACGGGCATGCCGCGCAAGGACCTCACGGTCTTCACCCGTGGAGTCCGGATCAACCCCACCCTCGCCCTGGGCACGCACGTGTCCTTCGTCCGGTACACCGACCACAGCACGCTCCTCATGGGCGACGCCGTGGTCACCGAGCGCGAACTGCAGCACTTCATCGACGTGCTGCAGGACCACGGGATCATGCAGACCGCCATCCACAAGCACCTGCTCGCCCACGAGCCGGACATCTGGTGGGTCCATCTGCACGCCCACGGCGACGATCCGGCCGCCGTCGCCCGCGGCCTGCGCGCCGCGTTCGCCTGCACCGGCACCCCGCCCGCCGAACCCACCGTCACCTCGCCGCCCATTGCCCTGGACACCGCCGCGATCGACGCCGCGCTGGGAGTCAAGGGCTACGCGGACGACGAGATCTACAAGAGCGTCTTCGCCCGCCGCGAGACCATCGCCGACGGCCACCTGGTCCTTCCCCCGGGACTGGGCGCCACCACGTCCGTCAACTTCCAGGCACTGGGCGGCGGACGGGCGGCGATCAGCGGTGACCTGGTGATGACCGCCGAGGAGGTCCAGCCC
Source organism: Streptomyces siamensis (assembly GCF_039543605.1). Classification (NCBI taxonomy): domain Bacteria; kingdom Bacillati; phylum Actinomycetota; class Actinomycetes; order Kitasatosporales; family Streptomycetaceae; genus Streptomyces; species Streptomyces siamensis. The sequence continues at coordinate 26,068 of NZ_BAABKB010000030.1, forward strand.
GCACTCGTCGCCCTGCGGCGCAACGGCGTCGAGCTCGTCGAGGTGCACCACCACAACCTGACCGACGAACCACGCCTGTTCTTCGTCCACTTCTGGGCCGTCGGTGACGCCGTGAAGCTCGCCACCGGCCTTCGTCACGCAGTGGACACCACCAACGTCGTACCTATGCCCGGAGGAGCCGGCTGATGACCGGTGACAAAGAGTCGCCCACCTGCCCGTTCGACTACAGCGAAGCACTCGACTTCGACCCGGTGCTCGCGAATCTGATGCGCCGTGACGCCCCGGCCCGCATCCGGCTGCCCTACGGCGAGGCCGACGCCTGGCTGGTCACCGGCTTCGACGCCGTCAAGCACGTGACCACCGACCAGCGTCTGAGCCGGGCGGCCATCATCGGCCACGACTACCCCCGGCTCACGGCCGAGCCCATCGTCTCGCCCGAGTCCATCAACGTGATGGATCCGCCGCACAGCAGCCGCGTACGCCAGCTGGCGTCGCAGGCCTTCACCCAGCAGCGGGTGGACGGCATGCGGCACCGGATCGTCCGGCTCGCGGACCTCCTGCTCGACGAGATGGAGGAGAAGGGCCCGCCGGCGGACCTGGTCAAGTACCTCTCCACCACGCTTCCCCAGCACACCGTCCTCGACCTCCTCGGTGTCGAACGGGAGGACTGGCCCCGGATGCAGGAGGCCGTGCTCCGGCTGCTGGTCGTCGACGCGCACAACAAGGACGCGGCCGCGAAGGCCAAGGCCGATCTGACGGCCTACTTCGCCGAACTCGTCGAGCAGCGCCGTCATTCACCCGGCGACGACCTCATCAGCCTGATGGCCGAGGCGCGGGACGGCGAGGACCACCTCGACGACAACGAACTGGCGGTCATGGCACTGACCCTGGCGCTCAGCGGCCAGGACACCGCGACCTGCGAGATCAGCAACATCGTGTACCTGCTCCTCACTCACCCGGAGCTGGAGGACCACCTCAGGCGCCGGCCCGAGACGCTCACCGACGTCCTGCACGAGATGCTCCGCTACATCCCGTTCCGCAAGGGCGTCGGCATTCCCCGGATGGCTCTGGAGGACGTGGAGCTGGACGGCGCACAGATCCGGGCGGGCGACTTCGTCCACGTCTCGTACCTGGCGGCCAACCGCGACCCGGAGCGCTACCCGAAGCCGGACGTCATCGACGTCGACCGCCCGAACCGTCCGCACATGACGTTCGGCTGGGGCGGGCACCGCTGCATCGCCGTCCCGCTGGCCATGGCGGAGCTCGAAGTGGCCGTGGGCCGCCTCATGCAGCGCTTCCCGGGGCTGAAGCTCGCGGTGCCGCCGGACGAGGTGCGGTGGGACCAGCAGACGATCCGGCGCTTCCCGCTGGAGCTGCCGGTCACCTGGTAGTGCCCGACGCCGTCGGCCCTTCGCTCGGGAAAACCCCCGCCGGATCGCGAGAACGCGGTCCGGCGGGGGTTCTTCGTGCCCCCGTGCAAGGCGGGCCGTGCCCGCGTGCCGCCCGGCCGGGGCAGACTGGACCCATGTCGTCGCGTCGCAGGAACTGCCCCGAGTGCCGCCGGGAGATCGCCGTCGTCGCGGGCCGGTTCGCGCGGCACGATCCGCCGGGCCCGCGGGGGAGCGGAGCGCTGGTCTCGTGCCCCGGCTCACGCCGGCAGGCACAGACGGGCATGGCCCAGCCGACACTGGACGGGTACACGGTCCCCGACTTCCCCGGACAGCTCCCGCTGTTCTGACGTACACCCGGACCCAGCCGGACGTACACCCGGACCCAGCCGGACGAGCATCCGCGGCCCGCCCGACGAGCACGCGGATACGCCGCCGTCTAGTTCCCCGCCACCGACTTGACCCCCACCGAGACCGGCGTCGAGCCGCTGATCAGTTCCAGGGTCAGCCCGGCCGTCGCCGAGGTGTCCACCAGCTCCGCGAGGACCGCGGCGACGTCGTCGCGCGGGATCATGCCGCGGCCGGTGTGCGCCTCCAGACGTACGAGACCGGTGCCGGCGTCGTCGATCAGGCCCCCGGGGCGCAGGATCGTCCAGTCCAGGCCCGGACGACTGCGTACGTACGCGTCGGCCTCGCCCTTGGCGCGCAGATACGCGTCGAACACGTCGTCCCCCTCGTGCGCGGGGTCCGCGCCCATCGACGACACGACCACATGACGGCGTACGCCCGCGCGCTCCGCCGCGTCCGCGAACAGGATCGCTGCCCCCTTGTCGACCGTCTCCTTGCGGGCCGCCCCGCTGCCCGGACCCGCGCCCGCCGCGAAGACGGCGGCGTCGGCGCCCTGCAGGTGCGCGGCCACCTCCTCCACCGAAGCCGACTCCAGATCGCACAGAACCGGCTCGGCGCCGGCTTCCCGCAGATCGTCGCCCTGCTCGGGGCGCCGGATGATACCCGCGACCTCGTCGCCGCGCGCGGAGAGCAGCCGCTCCAGCCGCAGCGCGATCTGACCATGACCTCCAGCGATGACAATGCGCATGTTTCCGACCGTACGCCCGGACGGACGCGTTCGCCGCACAACCTTGTGGGCGGCTCATGTGTCACATGTGTGATCACTGAGAACGAGGATTCGAGGGGACGTCGCGCGGACGCGCACGGCGTCACAGAGGAGAGCATCATCACCGCCATACGCAAGACCGTCACCGCGGCCGGCTGTGCCGCCGTCCTCCTCGCCACCGCGGCCGCCTGCGGCACGGTCAAGAACCTCACCGCCGGACAGAAGGTCGACCACGCCGTCGACCAGCTCGGCGAAAAGAAGTCCCTCGCCTTCCAGTTGGACCTCGACGCCACCCCCGAAGCGATCACCTCGCTGGCGAACGTGTCCGGCGACGCCGACGAGGCGATGCCGCCGGAGTTCGGGAAGTTCGTCAGCGGCCTGCGCGTGGATGTCGCCGTCAAGTCCCGTAAGCCGCTCCAGGATTCGGGCGAGAAGGACCTGATCGGTACGAGCCTCAAGATCTCGGGGGCCGACGGCGTCCTCGCCGAGTACCGGGTCGTCGGCGACTTCACGTACTACCGCTCCGACATGAAGGCCATCGGCAAGGCCATGGGTGTCCCCATGCCGACGACCGATCAGATCCCGGACTCCGAGAAGGAGTTCAAGAAGATCCTCGAGGGCGACTGGGTGAAGGTCGACACCCGCGAGCTGGCCAAGACCCAGAAGTCGCACAAGGGCGGCGCGAAGGGACCGGCCGGCGCCGGCGACGTCGACGCCAAGACCCAGCGGAAGATCCTCAAGGCCGTCCGCGGTGTCATCGCCCGTGACGTCACCTTCAGCACCAAGAGCGGCGGCGACGGAACCGAACACGTCGTGGCCAAGGGCAACTTCCGCGAGCTGATCCGCGGGGTCTTCGACAAGCTCCGCCCGCTGGAGGGCGACCTTCCGCCCGGCACGGAGCTCCCCACGGACAAGGAGCTCAAGGACGCCCCGAACAAGAAGGTCGCGGTCGACTTCACGCTGAAGAACGGCGACCTCACCCAGGTCAAGATCGACCTCGGCGTCCTCGCCGACGCCCCGAAGCCCGCGAAGCTGCCGCTGGTCCTGAAGTTCTCCGAGGCGGGCGACGTCAAGGCGCCGGCGGGGGCCACGGAGATCCCCGTGGACAAGGTCCCGGGCGGCAGCCCTCTCGCCGGCGGGCTGTTCGGCGGCGGCGAACTCTAGAGGGCGGCGACCCGCTCGACAGGTTCAGGACTCCCGCCCCGGGGCGGTTCCGGGCTCCGGGGCGGGAGTGGACGGGGCCGCGGGCCCCGGCCTTCGAGGGCGCGCGCGTGGAGGGCAGCACGAGAACACTCCACGCGCGCGGGCCCGAGGGAGATCCCTGCTCCATGCGGAGGACTCCCAGGCGTGCCCTGCTCCATGCGGAGGGCCGCCAGGCGTGCCCTGTTCCAGGCGGAGGGCTCCCGGACGTGCCCTGCTCCATGCGGACGACTCCCAGGCAGGCGTCCTGCCCCGTGCGAGCGGCTTCGAGGCGCGCCCCGCTCTGAGCAGGGCGCGCTCCGAGCCGAGCCCCGCTCCGTACAGGCGGCTACGAGGCTTGTCCCGCGCCATAGGAGCGGCTCCCAGGCGTACCGCACGGCGGCCCCGTGCGGCGCCCGGAGCGCGGCCCGGCGTGCCTCACGACGATTCGGCCCGCCCCTGCCGTGGCAGGTCCATTCCGGCCACGGTCACCGAGTTGCAGTACTCCCGCACCGCGCTGGTCCGCGCCACCACCCGTCCGCGATGCACCACGATCCGGCTGTACGCCAACGACAGCGCCCCCGCGAGCCCTTCGCCCCGTACCGCGAGCAACTCGGCCGGGAAACCCGCCTCCACCCGCACCTCGGGCAGTCCCAGCGCGGCCCGGGCCGCACCCGCCACGGCGTCGTAGGCCTCCTCCGGGCGCAGCCCCCACCGCGAGGCCAGCAGGTACGCGGCCTCCAACGGGTCCCCCCGCCCGACAGGGTTCGACAGGTCGCGCAGGGCACCGCTGCCCGCCGCCACGCGTACGCCCGCCGCGCGCAGCATCCGTACCGGCGCGACTCCCCGGCGGTCCACCGACCCGCAGCCGCCCTGCGGCAGGCACACCACCGTGATCCCCGCCGCGGCGAGCTGGTCGGCCGCGCGGGAGGCCGCCTCGGCGGGCAGCCGGCCGAGACCGGCGCACGGGCCGAGCGTGACCCCGGCCCGCAGCCCGCCCGCCATCGCCGTGAGCCGGGCGAGCCGGGCCGGGTCGGCGCCGTCCGTGTGCAGGTCGACCGGGCAGCCGAGCTCCTCGGCCATTTCCAGGACCGCCTCCACGTATCCCGTCGGATCGGGATCGGTGTCCGGGCAGCCTCCCACCACGGTGGCGCCCATCTTCACGGCGTCCCGCAGCATCGCCAGACCGTCCGCCCCGGCGACCCCGGTCAGCACCCGCGGCATCGCCACCGCCGTCAGCTCGGCGAGCCCGCGCAGCGACCGCCGGGCCTGGAGCACCGCCGCCAGCGCGTCCAACCCCTGTACGTCGCCGACGCGCACGTGGGAGCGCAGCGCCGTGGCGCCGTGCCCGAGTTGCAGCAGTGCCGCCTCGGTGGCCCGGCGCTGGACCTCTGGGGAGTTGTACGCGAGCGGCCCCTCGCCGTCGGCCGTCAGCGCGGTGTCGACGTGGGCGTGCGGCTCGGCCGGGGCGGGCAGGAGCAGGTAGCCGTCGAGGTCCACCTTCGCGGCGAGGGCGCCGGCGACCCCGGTCGCCAGGCTCCCCGCGGTGCCGACCGCCTCGATGCGCCCGCCGCCCAGCCGTACGTCCACGGTCCGGCCGTCGGTGAGCCGCGCCCCGCACAGCAGCAGGGTGGCCGTGTCGGCCTGGCCCGACGAGGAGTGGGGCGGCTGCGGCTGGCTGTCGGGCATCGCGCTCCTGGGGCTCGGGTGCGGGACGGGCGCCCGCGAGGAGCGGGACTCAAGATCACTCAGCGTGAGTCGAGCCTAGGGTGGCAACCCGCCCGCGTCGGGGAGGAGCGCAATAGTCGTACCGGTGTGGCCTGCTGGTTCCGGAGCGTGCGGCCTCCGGCCGATTGCTGGTGATCAGAGGGGCGCAAGGGGCTCCGGAAGGCCCGTGGGGACGCTCGCGGAAGCGGAGGGGAACAGGCCGGGGCGGGTGCCGCGAAACGGATTTGGGCGATCGGCGGCCTACCGTGTAATGTCTTCATCGCTCGCCCCAATAGCTCAGTCGGCAGAGCGTCTCCATGGTAAGGAGAAGGTCTACGGTTCGATTCCGTATTGGGGCTCTGGTGTGAGAGGTTCCCGTCGCAAGACGGGGCCCGATCGCATCACAGCGGTGTAGCTCAGTCGGTAGAGCAAGCGGCTCATAATCGCTGTGTCACCGGTTCAAGTCCGGTCACCGCTACTGACAGTAGCCGATTGCGGGGTCGGTCCTTCGATCGGCTACTCTTCTATGCGTTAATCGTCCCATCCGTTCGTCAAGGAGCACTCCTGTGGCTGCCACCGACGTCCGCCCGAAGATCACGCTGGCCTGCGTGGAGTGCAAGGAGCGGAACTACATCACCAAGAAGAACCGGCGTAACAACCCGGACCGACTGGAGATGAAGAAGCACTGCCCGCGTTGCAACGCGCACACCGCGCACCGCGAAACGCGATAAATCAGGCTCGTACACGAGGCCGTCCCCTTCGCGGGGGGCGGCCTCGCGTCGTTGTGGACCCGCGGCGCCCCAGGGCGCGGCGGGTCCGGACGAGTGCCGCGTCGCCGCAGGGCGCCGCGTCGTTGTAGAGCGAAGACAGCCCGCCCGGCTATGACAGGAGCGACGACCCGTCCCGGCCAGGGCGGGAAGGCAATCCGTTCCGGTCCGGACGGGACGACATTCCGCCGGCCGGGACGCCGAGTCCAGCGAAGACAACCAGGAGGTGCCGAGCCCATGGCGCTCGACCAGTCCTTCGTGGGGCGGTCCTACCCGCCCACCGACCCCTACGAGGTCGGCCGGGAGAAGATCCGCGAGTTCGCGGAGGCCGTCGGGGACCTCAACCCCGCGTACACGGACCCGGAGGCCGCCAAGGCGCTCGGGCACGCCGACGTGATCGCCCCGCCGACCTTCGTGTTCGCGATCACATTCAAGGCCGCCGGCCAGGTCGTCCAGGACCCGCAACTGGGCCTCGACTACAGCCGAGTGGTGCACGGCGACCAGAAGTTCGCCTACACCCGCCCGGTGCGCGCGGGCGACCGGCTCACGGTCACCTCGACGATCGAGTCGATCAAGTCCCTCGCGGGCAACGACATCCTGGACATCCGTGGCGAGGTCCACGACGAGTCGGGCGAGCACGTCGTGACGGCCGTCACCAAGCTGGTCTCGCGCGCGGCGGAGGAGGGCTGACATGACGGCGAAGATCACTTACGCGGACGTCGAGGTCGGCACCGAGCTGCCGGCCCAGACCTTCCCCGTCACCCGGGCCACCCTGGTCCAGTACGCGGGCGCCTCCGGGGACTTCAACCCGATCCACTGGAACGAGAAGTTCGCGGTCGGGGTCGGTCTCCCCGACGTCATCGCGCACGGCATGTTCACCATGGCCGAGGCGATCCGCGTCGTCACCGACTGGGTCGGCGACCCGGGCGCGGTCGTCGAGTACGGCGTCCGCTTCACCAAGCCCGTCGTCGTCCCGAACGACGACAAGGGCGCCACGATCGAGGTCAGCGCCAAGATCGGCGCCAAGCTCGACGACAACACCGTCCGCGTCGACCTCACCGCGACCAGCGCGGGCCAGAAGGTCCTGGGCATGTCACGAGCGGTCGTACGGCTGGCCTGAGCGGCCTGAGCGGCCTGAGCGGCCTGAGGGGCCTGAGCGGGCTGAGCGGCCTGAGCGGGCTGCGAGGGCGCGGGCCGAAGTGCCGCGAGCCTGCGGCGGAAGTGCCGCGAGCGTTGCACGGAAGTAAGGGGCGTTCTCCATTGCGGGGCGCCCCTTACGTGCGTGTGGACCCCTACCGGCCCCAACGCGCCACGAGGGCAGGGCGTTCCGTCGTCTTCCCCTTTCCCTTCCTCTTCCCCTTCCCCTTCCCTGTCCCGTTCCCGCCGCTGCCCCTACGCCCGACGCCCTCCCGGGCGCCCGCGCCTCCTGGGCTTGCGGCCCTCCACGGCACCCCCTTGACGTAGTTAGTGATTGAGTACTAACTTACTCGCATGGTCAGGATGAGCGCAGAAGAGAGGCGTGAGAGCGTCATCCGTGCGGCGATGAGCGAGTTCGCCCGCGGCGGCTACTACGGCACGTCCACCGAGGCGATCGCCAAGCGTGTCGGCGTCTCGCAGCCGTACCTCTTCCGCCTCTTCCCGGGCAAGAAGGCGATCTTCCTCGCGGCGGCCGAGTACTGCATGGAGCTCACTCGGCGCACCTTCGAGGAGGCCTCCGAGGGGCTGCAGGGCGAAGAGGCCCTGCATGCCATGGCGAACGCGTACGTCAAGGTCATCGCCGAGCAGCCGGAGCGGCTGCTCATGCAGATGCAGATGTACGTCGCCGTGGCGGCCGCCGAGGAGGCCGGTGACCATGAACTCGGCGAGGCGGTACGGGCCGGCTGGATGCGGCTCTGGGACGTGGTCCACGTGCCGCTGGGTGCGGACGTGGACGAGACCGCGACCTTCATGGCGTACGGAATGCTCGTCAACTGCCTGGTGTCCATGGGCTTCCCGCCCGAGCACCGGGTCTGGGAAGGGCTCTATCCGTCGGCGAGGATCACGGGCCGGCTGGAGAAGTAGGCGCGACGGGTGCGGCGGGCCCCACGGGCCCTCCGGCCTGACGGGTTCGACGGGCTGAGGCTCGGGATACGCAGGCTGAGGCTTGGGATACGCAAGCTGAGGCCTGAGATGGACGCAGACCGCGTGACCGGAGTCGGGGGATTCCCGCCCTCTCCATGTCCGCGAAAGTTAGTCAGCAATAACTAACCATTGATTGCCATCAGGCTCTGGGGGAGCGATGTCACAGGGAACCGCACAGTCCGCACCGGCGGGACGCACGGAACCGGCAGCACGTCGCGGGGGAGCGGTCTGGGCCCTCGTCATCACCAGCGTCGCCGGATTCATGGCGGCCCTCGACAACCTCGTCGTCACCACCGCCCTGCCCTCGATCCGCAAGGACCTCGGGGGAGCGCTCGACGACCTGGAATGGACCGTGAGCGCCTACACGCTCACCTTCGCCGTCCTGCTGATGTTCGGCGCGGCACTCGGTGACCGCTTCGGACGCCGACGGCTCTTCCTCGTCGGGCTGAGCGTCTTCACCGGCGCCTCCGCCGCCGCGGCCATGGCGCCGGGCATCGACTCCCTGATCGCCGCCCGGGCGGTCCAGGGCGTGGGCGCGGCGATCATGATGCCGCTGACCCTGACCCTGCTGACCGCGGCGGTTCCGCCCGCCAGGCGCGGGATGGCGTACGGGATCTGGGGTGCCGTCAACGGACTCGCGGTCGCCTCCGGCCCGCTCATCGGCGGCAGCCTCACCGAACACGTGTCCTGGCACTGGATCTTCTGGCTGAACGTGCCGCTCGGCCTGGCCCTGCTGCCGCTCGCCCGGCTGCGCCTCTCCGAGTCGCACGGCGCCGGCGCGCGGCTCGACGTCCCCGGCACCCTGCTCGCCAGCGGCGGCCTCTTCGGCATCGTCTACAGCCTGGTCCGCGGACCCGCCGACGGCTGGACCAGCCCGCTCGTGCTGACCGGCCTGTTCGCGGGCACCGCACTGCTCGCCGGATTCGTCCTGCACGGCAGCCGCGCCAAGAACCCGATGCTGCCGATGCGGCTCTTCCGCTCCCGCGCCTTCGCCGGGATCAACGCCGCGAGCCTGCTGATGTTCCTCGGGATGTTCGGCTCGATCTTCCTGCTCAGCCAGTACATGCAGGGCGTCCTGGGCTACTCGCCGACCGAGGCGGGACTGCGGATGCTGCCCTGGACCGGCATGCCCATGCTCGTCGCGCCGATCGCCGGGTACCTCTCCGACCGCGTCGGCGGGCGCCCGGTGGTCGCCACCGGCCTCTTCCTCCAGGCCGCGGGCCTCGCGTACTACGCCACCGTGATCGCCGCCGACGCCTCGTACCTCTCCCAGCTGCCCGCGCTGATCATCAGCGGCGTCGGGATGTCCCTGTACTTCGCACCCGCCTCCAACCTGGTCATGTCCAGCGTCCGCGCCACCGAGCAGGGCATCGCCTCCGGAGCCAACAACGCGCTGCGCGAGGTGGGCGGGGCGCTCGGCATCGCGGTGATGTCCTCGATCTTCTCCGCGCAGGGCGGCTACGAGTCCGCGCAGAGCTTCGTCGACGGCCTGCGGCCCGCCCTCGTGGTCGGTTCCTCGGTCGTCGCCCTGGCGGGCATCGCGGCCCTGGTCATCCCGACGGCACGCCGCGCCGCACGGACGCCCGTCGTGTCCTCCGCGCCGGCCCCCGCACTCGAGACCGCCACCCACTGAAGCCCGGAAGGAGCCCGGACATGCCCACTCTTCCCTGGACCGTGCCGAACACGCCCCCGCAGCACACCGAGGTGCACGTGATGGCCTCCCGGTTCGAGACCCGCACCCTGTGGGGAGCGCTCCGGTTCTTCGCGCGGACGCCGGGCGTGTGGCGGCAGGTCGGAAAGGCACCCGGCGCGTACGGCGCCTCGCTGAAGGCGGCGCCCCTGCGGCGCACCTTCTGGACCGTGTCCGCCTGGGAGTCGCCCGCCGCCCTCAAGGAGTTCGCCCGCTCCGGCCCGCACGCCCCGGCCGCGGGAGGCCTGCGGCACCAGATGAAGGACGCGAAGTTCCTCACCTGGAAGACGTCCGCCGACGAGCTGCCCCTCGACTGGGCGCAGGTGCTGCGGCGCTTCGACTGACCGCACGTGACACGGCTGTGGCCCCGCCTCGACGGCGGGGCCACAGCCGTGTCCGCGCCGCCGCGGAGGACGTGCGCCGTCGCGCCCGCCGCCACCGGTGGCCGGACGCACCCGGCCCTTCTCGTAGTCTTGGGCGCGTGCAGGAACTCCACGACGCCCCGCTCGCCCCGCTGACCACCTTCCGGCTCGGGGGCCCGGCCACCCGGCTGATCACCGCCACGACCGACGCCGAGGTCGTCGCCGCCGTGCGCGAGGCCGACGACACCGGTACGCCGCTGCTGCTCATCGGCGGCGGATCGAACCTGGTCATCGGCGACAAGGGCTTCGACGGCACGGCCCTGCGCATCGCCACGACCGGCTTCGCGCTCGACGGCACGCGGCTGGAGCTGGCGGCCGGCGAGGTGTGGACCGACGCGGTCGCCCGCACCGTCGAGGCCGGACTCGCCGGCATCGAGTGCCTCGCCGGCATCCCCGGCTCCGCCGGCGCCACCCCGATCCAGAACGTGGGCGCGTACGGCCAGGAAGTGTCCTCGACGATCACCGAAGTGGTCGCCTACGACCGCACGGCACGCGAGACGGTCACGCTGACGAACGCGGAGTGCGCCTTCTCGTACCGGCACAGCCGCTTCAAGGCCGACCCCGACCGTTTTGTCGTGCTCCGCGTCCGCTTCCGGCTGGAGGACGCGGAAGGGCTGTCGGCGCCGATCAGGTACGCGGAGACGGCCCGCGCCCTCGGCGTGGAACCCGGCGACCGGGTGCCGCTGACGGCCGCCCGCGAGACGGTGCTGGGGCTGCGCTCCGGCAAGGGCATGGTCCTGGACCCCGAGGACCACGACACCTGGTCCGCCGGGTCGTTCTTCACGAACCCGATCCTCAACGAAGAGGAGTTCGCCGCGTTCCACGCGCGCGTGGAGGACCGGCTCGGCGCCGGGACCGCACCGCCCGCGTACCCGGCGGGCGACGGCCACACCAAGACCTCCGCGGCCTGGCTGATCGACAAGTCCGGCTTCACCAAGGGCTACGGCAGCGGGCCGGCCCGGATCTCCACCAAGCACACGCTCGCCCTCACCAACCGGGGCGAGGCCACCACCGAGGATCTCCTCGCGCTGGCCCGCGAGGTCGTCGCCGGCGTCCACGAGGCCTTCGGGATCACCCTGGTCAACGAGCCCGTCACGGTCGGCGTACGCCTCTAGAGAGCCCGGGTACCGTCCGCCGGGACTCGGACGCACTCACCCCGGCACCGCCCCGCACGGCGCACGCGGCACAGCCTCACGTCCCGCAGGCTGCCGCCCGCGCCCGCCCCCGGGACGGCCGCGTGCGGCTCCTAGGACGTCAGCCAGTCGTCGACCCCCGCCAGCAGCTTCGCGCGCACGTCCTCCGGGGCCGCCGACCCGCGGATGGACTGGCGCGCCAGCTCGGCCAGCTCCGCGTCCGTGAAGGCGTGGTGGCGGCGGGCGATGTCGTACTGGGCGGCCAGGCGGGAACCGAAGAGCAGCGGATCGTCGGCGCCGAGCGCCATCGGGACACCCGCCTCGAACAAAGTGCGCAGGGGGACGTCCTCGGGCTTCTCGTAGACGCCCAGGGCGACGTTCGAGGCCGGACACACCTCACAGGTGACCTGGCGGTCCGCGAGGCGCTTCAGCAGCCGCGGGTCCTCCGCGGCCCGCACCCCGTGGCCGATCCGGGAGGCGTGCAGGTCGTCCAGGCAGTCACGCACCGAGGCCGGGCCGGTCAGCTCCCCGCCGTGCGGGGCGGACAGCAGCCCGCCGTCGCGCGCGATGGCGAAGGCCCGGTCGAAGTCCCGCGCCATGCCGCGCCGTTCGTCGTTGGAGAGCCCGAAACCGACGATGCCGCGGTCCGCGTAGCGCACCGCGAGGCGGGCCAGCGTGCGGGCGTCCAGCGGGTGCTTCATCCGGTTCGCCGCCACCAGGACGCGCATCCCGAGACCGGTGTCCCGCACCGCCGAGTCCACCGCGTCCAGGATCACCTCCAGCGCCGGGATGAGCCCGCCAAGACGCGGGGCGTACGACGTCGGGTCGACCTGGATCTCCAGCCAGCCCGAGCCGTCCCGCAGGTCCTCCTCGGCTGCCTCGCGGACCAGCCGCTGGATGTCCTCGGGCTCCCTCAGACACGAGCGGGCCGCGTCGTACAGGCGCTGGAAGCGGAACCAGCCGCGCTCGTCGGTCGCCCGCAGTCTCGGCGGCTCCCCGCTGGTCAGCGCGTCGGTCAGCGCCTCCGGCAGCCGGACACCGTATTTGTCGGCCAGCTCCAGCAGGGTGGTCGACCGCATCGAACCGGTGAAGTGCAGGTGCAGATGGGCTTTTGGCAGCTCAGAGACATCACGTACACGCTCCATCCCAGGATCCTGCCGTAACTCCCCGCCCTCCCGGTAGCCGTTTCCTCTTTAGTGGCCTTGATCGCACGGACGAACGGGCCGGCTCCCCGCGGCCGGCCGGCACCCGACCGGACGGGCCGGCCGGGGCGGCCCAAGCGGACGGGCCGCCTCCCCGAAGGGAGACGGCCCGCACACGCGCGTGCAGCGCGACATCGAGAGCTACGCCCCCAAGGGCGTACGAGAACGTCAGTCCCGTGCCTCGGCCAGCAGCTTCTGGATCCGCGAGACACCCTCGACGAGGTCCTCGTCCCCGAGGGCGTACGACAGACGCAGGTAGCCCGGCGTGCCGAAGGCCTCGCCCGGGACGACCGCGACCTCGGCCTCCTCCAGGATCAGCGCGGCCAGCTCGACGGTGTCCTGCGGGCGCTTGCCGCGGATCTCCTTGCCGAGCAGGCCCTTGACCGACGGGTACGCGTAGAAGGCGCCCTCGGGCTCGGGGCAGAGCACGCCGTCGATCTCGTTCAGCATGCGCACGATGGTCTTGCGGCGGCGGTCGAAGGCCTCGCGCATCTCGGCGACGGCCTCCAGGCCGCCCGAGACGGCGGCGAGCGCGGCGACCTGCGCCACGTTGGAGACGTTGGACGTGGCGTGCGACTGGAGGTTCGTCGCGGCCTTGACGACGTCCTTCGGGCCGATGACCCAGCCCACGCGCCAGCCGGTCATCGCGTACGTCTTGGCGACGCCGTTGACCACGATGCACTTGTCGCGCAGCTCGGGCACGACCACCGGCAGGGAGTGGAACTCGGCGTCCCCGTAGACCAGGTGCTCGTAGATCTCGTCGGTCAGGACCCACAGGCCCTTCTCGGCGGCCCAGCGGCCGATCTCCTCGATCTGCTCACGGGTGTAGACCGCGCCGGTCGGGTTCGACGGGGAGACGAACAGCAGCACCTTGGTGTTCTCGGTGCGGGCCGCCTCCAGCTGCTCGACCGAGACGCGGTAGCCGGTGGTCTCGTCGGCGACGACCTCCACGGGCACACCGCCGGCGAGACGGATCGACTCCGGGTAGGTCGTCCAGTACGGCGCCGGGACGATGACCTCGTCGCCCGGGTCGAGGATCGCGGCGAAGGCCTCGTAGATGGCCTGCTTGCCGCCGTTGGTGACCAGGACCTGGGCGGCCTCCACCTCGTAGCCGGAGTCGCGCAGCGTCTTCGCCGCGATGGCGGACTTCAGCTCGGGCAGACCGCCGGCCGGCGTGTAGCGGTGGTACTTCGGGTTCTTGCACGCCTCGATGGCGGCCTCGACGATGTAGCCCGGGGTCGGGAAGTCGGGCTCACCGGCGCCGAAGCCGATCACCGGACGCCCGGCGGCCTTGAGGGCCTTGGCCTTGGCGTCCACGGCGAGGGTGGCGGACTCGGAGATCGCGCCGACTCGGGCGGAGACCCGGCGCTCGGTGGGAGGGGTTGCAGCGCTCATGGCACCCATCGTTTCAGACCCGAAACGCCCCCGGCACGCGGGTTTCACGGACTGAACATCCACAGAACATCCGTCCGGATCCGGACGGCTCACCAGTGGATCTTCGTCATGGGAGGCCCGTGCGGACACTTTCTGTTCGACGCCCGGCTCAGGAGCACGTACACTCTCACCTCGTTGGCCTTCACCGGCCGCACTCACCCGGTGCACAACGAGCATCCGGGCGAATGCGGTACGTTGGGGGAAATCAAAGGGTCGTAGCTCAATTGGTAGAGCACTGGTCTCCAAAACCAGCGGTTGGGGGTTCAAGTCCCTCCGGCCCTGCTACACACTCCTTCGCCAGGATGTGTGCGCATGTACGTACTGCAATGCACCGCCGTGCGGCTCAACCGGGCGCGGCACGGCCACGACCCGGAATCAGGTGAGGACGAGTGACGGACGCCGTGGGCTCCATCGACATGCCTGATGCCGAGGCGCCCGAGTCCAAGAAGAAGCCCCGCAAGGGCGGTAAGCGTGCCAAGCAGGGCCCGCTGAAGCGCCTTGCCACCTTCTACCGCCAGATCATCGCGGAGCTCCGCAAGGTCGTCTGGCCGACTCGCAACCAGCTGACGACGTACACCACAGTGGTGATTGTCTTCGTTGTCATCATGATCGCCTTGGTGACCGTGATTGACTATGGGCTCAACCACGCCGCCAAGTACGTCTTCGGCTGAGCCGAGAGCGAAGGGCGCCGTCACCGGCGCCCCTTTCGCGTGTTCCACCCCCATGCATCCAGGAAGAAGCAGCCACCGTGTCTGACCCGAACCTGAACGACGCCTCCGAGTCGGTCGAGTCCGTCGAGGACGAGCTCGACATCGTGGAGGGCGCGGACACCGAGGACCCGGACGAGGTCGACGCTGCCGACGCCGAAGCCGGCGAGCCCGCCGAAGAGGCCGCCCTCCACGCCGAGGACGAGTCCGGTGAGGACGTCGAGGACGAAGAGGTCTCCGAGGAGGCCGAAGAGGTCTCCGAGGAAGCCCTCGACGAGGAAGAGGCCGAGGAAGAGGCCGAGCCCGTCGACCCCGTCACCGCGCTGCGCGAGGAACTGCGCACCCTCCCCGGCGAGTGGTACGTCATCCACACCTACGCCGGTTACGAGAACCGCGTGAAGACCAACCTCGAACAGCGTGCCGTCTCGCTGAACGTCGAGGACTTCATCTTCCAGGCCGAGGTGCCGCAGGAAGAGGTCGCGCAGATCAAGAACGGCGAGCGCAAGACGATCAAGCAGAACAAGCTCCCGGGCTACGTCCTGGTCCGCATGGACCTGACGAACGAGTCCTGGGGCGTCGTCCGCAACACTCCCGGCGTCACCGGCTTCGTGGGCAACGCCTACGACCCGTACCCGCTGACCCTGGACGAGATCGTCAAGATGCTCGCTCCCGAGGCCGAGGAGAAGGCCGCCCGCGAGGCGGCCGAGGCCGAGGGCAAGCCCGCCCCGCAGCGCAAGGTCGAGGTCCAGGTGCTGGACTTCGAGGTCGGCGACTCGGTCACCGTCACCGACGGCCCCTTCGCCACGCTGCAGGCGACCATCAACGAGATCAACGCCGACTCGAAGAAGGTCAAGGGCCTCGTCGAGATCTTCGGCCGCGAGACCCCGGTCGAGCTCTCCTTCGACCAGATCCAGA
The DNA here is from genome assembly GCF_039543605.1 of Streptomyces siamensis. Lineage (NCBI taxonomy): Bacteria > Bacillati > Actinomycetota > Actinomycetes > Kitasatosporales > Streptomycetaceae > Streptomyces > Streptomyces siamensis. Next base: position 41,847 of record NZ_BAABKB010000030.1, read on the forward strand.
AGAACTGACGTTCTTTCGGATCCACTGCTTCCGAACAGGTCAGACGGGCTCTCAATGGGGGCACCTCCCGCTTGCGGGAGACCGTCTGACCTGCTCGGTTTTTGGCCGCGCGAGGATACCCGTTATCGTTGTGCGGTATGCCTCCATCCGGATGAACCGGACGGAAGCTGAAAACTCTCACTAGGACCCGGAGAGAGCACATGCCTCCCAAGAAGAAGAAGGTCACGGGGCTCATCAAGCTCCAGATCCAGGCCGGCGCCGCCAACCCGGCTCCGCCGGTCGGCCCGGCGCTGGGTCAGCACGGCGTCAACATCATGGAGTTCTGCAAGGCCTACAACGCCGCGACCGAGTCGCAGCGCGGTTGGGTCATCCCGGTGGAGATCACGGTCTACGAGGACCGTTCCTTCACCTTCATCACCAAGACGCCGCCGGCCGCCAAGATGATCCTCAAGGCCGCGGGTGTCGAGAAGGGCTCCGGCGAGCCGCACAAGACCAAGGTCGCCAAGATCACCGAGGCGCAGGTCCGCGAGATCGCCACCACCAAGATGCCCGACCTCAACGCCAACGACCTGGACGCCGCCGCGAAGATCATCGCCGGCACCGCCCGTTCCATGGGCATCACGGTCGAGGGCTGACACCCACCTTCAGGACATCCGTGGAAGGGCCTGCTCGGCCCGCACCACGACTCCTCAGAACACATCAGGAGCAGTAGTGAGCAAGCGCAGCAAGTCTCTCCGCGCTGCGGACGCCAAGGTCGACCGGGACAAGCTCTACGCCCCGCTCGAGGCCGTCCGTCTCGCCAAGGAGACCTCCACGACCAAGTTCGACGGCACCGTCGAGGTCGCCTTCCGTCTGGGTGTCGACCCGCGCAAGGCCGACCAGATGGTCCGTGGCACCGTGAACCTCCCGCACGGCACCGGCAAGACCGCCCGGGTCCTGGTCTTCGCGACCGGTGAGCGTGCCGAGGCCGCGACTGCCGCGGGCGCCGACATCGTCGGCTCCGACGAGCTGATCGACGAGGTGGCGAAGGGCCGTCTGGACTTCGACGCCGTCGTCGCCACCCCGGACCTCATGGGCAAGGTCGGTCGCCTCGGCCGTGTCCTCGGTCCCCGTGGTCTCATGCCGAACCCCAAGACCGGCACCGTGACCCCGGACGTCGCGAAGGCTGTCACCGAGATCAAGGGTGGCAAGATCGAGTTCCGCGTCGACAAGCACTCGAACCTGCACTTCATCATCGGCAAGGTGTCCTTCGACGACACCAAGCTGGTGGAGAACTACGGCGCCGCGCTCGAAGAGATCCTTCGTCTGAAGCCGTCGGCCGCCAAGGGTCGCTACATCAAGAAGGCCGCGATCAGCACCACGATCGGCCCCGGCGTTCCGGTCGACCCGAACCGCACCCGCAACCTCCTCGTCGAGGAGGACCCGGCCGCCGTCTGAGCCCTGAGCTCACCCCGGTGACCGCGTCGCGCACGCGTTCTTGACACGGGCCCCGCAACCTTTCGAGGTGCGGGGCCCGTCCCTGTCTGCGGACGAAGAATCCGGATACGTGTGTCAGTGGGCTGCGCTAGCGTGCAGGACACAGATTTCGCATAGGGGTGGGACGAATGAAGAGCACGACCGTGCGTCGCGTGACCCTCTCGATCGCGCTGGTCAGCGCGCTGACAGGGGTGGCCGCCTGCAATTCCTCGGACTCCTCGGGGGGCTCCGGCAAGGACGACAAGGCGGTGCACAAGGGCACCACGCACGTCAGTCCCGTGGCCGCCCTGCGCTCCGCGGAGAAGTCCACCGACTCCGCCGACTCCGCCAAGGTCGAGTCGACGACGACCATGGGCACGCTGATGTCCATGAAGGCCGACGGGGTCATGGGCTGGGCCGACGGCCTCACCGGCAACCTGACCATCACGTACACCGGCGGCACCATGGCCGACACGATGCGTCAGACGGGCAGCACGTCGATGCAGGCCCGCTATCTGCCCGACGCCTACTACGCGCGGATGAGCGACAAGTTCGCCCAGCAGGCCGGCGGCAAGCACTGGATCCGGTACGGGTACGACGACCTCGCCAAGCTCGGCGGCGGCTCCGGTGCGTATCTGAAGGACCAGATGCAGAACACCACGCCGAACCAGTCCGTGAAGCTCCTGCTGGCCTCCGGCGACGTCCGCAAGGTCGGCGAGGAGACGGTGCGCGGCGAGCAGGCCACGCACTACTCCGGCACCGTGGACGTCGCGGACCTCGCCAGCAAGAACTCCAACCTCAGCGCCGGCCAGCTGGCCGACCTGAAGAAGCAGCTCACCCAGGCCGGCGTCAGCACGGAACAGATCGACATCTGGGTCAACGGCGACGACCTGCTGGTCAAGAAGGTCGAGAAGGGCGAGCTGTCCACCGGCACCATGTCCTCCACGGCCTACTACAGCGACTACGGCGTGAAGGTCTCGGCCGAGGAGCCGCCGGCCGGCGACACCGCCGACTTCAAGGACCTCATGCAGCAGCAGGGCGCGACCGGCGGCACCAGCTCCTGAGAACCGGCGTCGGCGGGTGCGGCGTGCGGTGCCGCACCCCCGCCCGGCCCCGGGCGCGCGGGGCCTCGCTCTGCCCCGCGTCCGCCTGAGCCGGCTCCCGCCCGCCCCGTCCGCCCCACAGGAATTCAAGAGGACCACCCGCACCCCTTGGGATACGCTCACGGCCAGTCTGTGTATCACTCAAGTGTTTCCTGGGGGGAAGCATGGGGATTTCTGTTCGCGCAACCGTGCGACGCGGCGCGACCGGAGCGGCGCTGGCCGCGCTGGTCCTGGGCGGCGGCGCCGTCGGCTGCTCCAAGTCGAAGGCCGAGGACGAGCCGAAGATGGCGCCCGCCGCGGCCGTCGCCAGAGCGGCCAAGAACAGCGAGGACATCACGTCCCTGCGCTACCGGATGAGCGGCACGGTCCCGGAGTCGGGCCGGGTCAAGGCCACCGCGGCGATGAACATGAAGCCGCTGGCCATGAGCATGAAGATCACGGCCTCCGGCCAGGACGGCGGCACGACGGAACTGCGGATCGTCGACAAGGCCATGTACCTGGGCGGGGGCGAGGACGCCGCCAAGGAACTCGACGGCAAGCACTGGATGAAGTTCGACATGTCCGGGATGGCCGAGCGCGGGGACGGCTCCCCGGGGTTCGACGCGAGCAAGCTCTCCGACCAGGCCGACCAGAACCCCGCCCAGGAGTCCACCTTCCTGTCCGGCTCCAAGGACGTGAAGAAGGTCGGCGCCGAGAAGGTCGACGGCGTCGAGACCACCCACTACAAGGGCACGATCACCCTCGACGCCCTGCGCGCGAGCTTCAAGGACGAGAAGAAGGCGACCCGCGAGCGCCGCGAGAAGAGCCTCAAGCAGTACGAGGACCTGGGCATCGACAAGCTCGCGATGGACATGTGGATCGACGGCGACGACCACACCAAGCAGTTCCGCACGCGCGCCGACGCGGACAAGGGCCCGTTCGACGTGACCATCACCTTCCTCGACTTCAACAAGCCGGTGTCGATCAAGGCCCCGGCCGCCGGTGACACCGTCGACCTCGCCGAGATGCTGAAGGGCGCACAGGGCTGACCCGCCGCGGGCCGGCCGGACCCGTCCGGTCCCGGCCCCGGCCCGTCCACCCAGGCCCCGGCCCGTCCCGCTCCAGGGCCGGTGAGTGCCGGCCCGTGGGCCCCGGGGGAGCGCCCCTTGACGGATTTGCTCGGCGGCGCCCCCTTCACGTACTGTTCTCCAGAAGCCAAAGACCGCTGGTCGTTGCCGTGTGCTCGTAAGAGGACATGGCGGCCGAAGGATCCGCTGAACTGCGGACGACCCGCGCAGGTGACTGTGGATGTGCTCCCGGAGTCCGCTTGCCCAGCATGCGAACGTACCGGTCGAGCTACGCCCCGAGCGCCTGCGCCGGGGCGTTTCGTTTTGCCCAGCCCCTTCCGAGCGGTCCTCATCACCCGGAAGGAGGCCACGCTCTATGGCAAGGCCCGACAAGGCTGCCGCGGTAGCCGAGCTCGCGGACCAGTTCCGCAGCTCGAACGCCGCTGTGCTGACCGAGTACCGGGGTCTCACCGTGGCGCAGCTCAAGACGCTGCGTCGTTCGCTCGGTGACGACGCCCAGTACGCCGTGGTGAAGAACACGCTGACCAAGATTGCGGCCAACGAGGCCGGGATCTCCACGCTCGACGACCTGTTCAACGGTCCGACGGCGGTCGCTTTCATCACCGGTGACCCGGTGGTGTCGGCGAAGGGTCTTCGTGACTTCGCCAAGGACAACCCGAACCTCGTCATCAAGGGCGGTGTCCTTGACGGCAAGGCGCTGTCCGCCGACGAGATCAAGAAGCTTGCGGACCTCGAGTCCCGCGAGGTTCTGCTCGCCAAGCTGGCGGGTGCCTTCAAGGGCAAGCAGACGCAGACTGCGCAGCTCTTCCAGGCGCTTCCCTCGAAGCTCGTCCGCACCGTGGACGCTCTTCGTGCCAAGCAGGACGAGCAGGGCGGTGCCGAGTAATTCGGCTCGCACGTTGACCGACGCCGCCTGAGGCGACGGTCGAAGCGGGCCGAAAGTACGCCCGCCGACATGTACATCCGGCACCAGCCGAATTAGTGGAAGGATCGCCCATCATGGCGAAGCTCAGCCAGGAAGACCTGCTCGCTCAGTTCGAGGAGATGACCCTCATCGAGCTCTCCGAGTTCGTGAAGGCCTTCGAGGAGAAGTTCGACGTCACCGCCGCCGCGGCCGTCGCCGTTGCCGCCCCGGGCGCCCCCGGTGCCCCGGCCGAGGCCGCTGAGGAGAAGGACGAGTTCGACGTCATCCTCACGGGCGCCGGCGACAAGAAGATCCAGGTCATCAAGGTCGTGCGCGAGCTGACCTCCCTGGGTCTGAAGGAGGCCAAGGACCTCGTCGACGGCACCCCGAAGCCGGTCCTGGAGAAGGTCAACAAGGAGGCCGCGGACAAGGCTGCCGAGGCCCTCAAGGGCGCCGGTGCGGCCGTCGAGGTCAAGTAAGACCTCACGGTCCCCGCGGACCGTACCCGCGAGCTGAAGCAGCTCCCTCCGGCGGCGCCACGAGGCGTTCCGGCGGCGCTGTAACGCTGACGCACTGAAGAGCGATCACCCAACTGGGTGGTCGCTCTTCGGCGTTCCAGGGGGTCGCCGCGGCGGCTGCCTTGCGCTGTCGGTGGCGACGAGTATGGTGATCTTCGTTGTGCCTCCGCCCGCCCTGTGACGGGGCGCGAGACGGGTTGCAAGAGGTGCCGCACGTGACGATCGCGGCACTTGCTTGGGGCATGGGGGGCCTTGACGAACCGCACGCAGCGCGCAATTCTCAGGACGCGTCGTCACAACGATCCGAATCCGAGGCATGGATCGACGACGAAGAGGGCAGTATCGATGTGCATTGAGGGCGTGGCTTGCCGCAGGTGTTGAGAACAACGAGGGTCTCAAAAAACCGGGACTGGACATCAGTGGGCCGAGTGGCTACACTGACCCTTTGCGCTGCCTGTTAGCTGCCTCCTGCCCGTCACCAGGGGCATGCCCGTGTATGAGCACCGACGATTGAATCGTCCCTGACCTGGCCTTATTCGGCTGATTCGGGAACGGCCTCTCTCTGTGTCCAGCATGGGACCGGTACGCGCGTAGTGAGTCCGAGCCCTCGGAAGGACCCCCTCTTGGCCGCCTCGCGCACTGCCTCGACCGCGAATACGAACAACGGCGCCAGCACCGCCCCGCTGCGCATCTCCTTTGCAAAGATCAAGGAGCCCCTTGAGGTTCCGAACCTTCTTGCGTTGCAAACCGAGAGCTTCGACTGGCTGCTCGGCAACGACGCGTGGAAGGCTCGTGTCGAGGCGGCTCTGGACAACGGACAGGACGTCCCCACGAAGTCCGGTCTGGAGGAGATCTTCGAGGAGATCTCCCCGATCGAGGACTTCTCCGGGTCGATGTCGCTGACGTTCCGCGACCACCGCTTCGAGCCCCCGAAGAACTCCATCGACGAGTGCAAGGAGCGCGACTTCACGTACGCGGCCCCGCTCTTCGTCACCGCCGAGTTCACCAACAACGAGACCGGCGAGATCAAGTCCCAGACGGTCTTCATGGGCGACTTCCCGCTCATGACCAACAAGGGCACCTTCGTCATCAACGGCACCGAGCGTGTCGTGGTGTCGCAGCTCGTCCGCTCGCCGGGCGTCTACTTCGACTCCTCCATCGACAAGACGTCCGACAAGGACATCTTCTCGGCCAAGGTCATCCCGTCCCGGGGTGCCTGGCTGGAGATGGAGATCGACAAGCGCGACATGGTCGGTGTGCGCATCGACCGCAAGCGCAAGCAGTCCGTGACCGTCCTGCTCAAGGCTCTCGGTTGGACGACCGAGCAGATCCTCGAGGAGTTCGGCGAGTACGAGTCCATGCGCGCCACCCTGGAGAAGGACCACACCCAGGGCCAGGACGACGCGCTGCTCGACATCTACCGCAAGCTGCGTCCGGGCGAGCCCCCCACGCGTGAGGCCGCGCAGACGCTGCTCGAGAACCTCTACTTCAACCCGAAGCGCTACGACCTCGCGAAGGTCGGCCGCTACAAGGTCAACAAGAAGCTGGGCGGCGACGCCCCGCTCGACGCCGGCATCCTGACCGTCGAGGACATCATCTCGACGATCAAGTACCTGGTGAAGCTGCACGCCGGTGAGACCGAGACCGTCGGTGACAACGGCACGTCGATCGTCGTCGAGACCGACGACATCGACCACTTCGGCAACCGTCGTCTGCGCAACGTCGGCGAGCTCATCCAGAACCAGGTCCGCACGGGTCTGGCTCGTATGGAGCGCGTCGTCCGCGAGCGCATGACGACCCAGGACGTCGAGGCGATCACGCCGCAGACCCTGATCAACATCCGGCCGGTCGTCGCCTCCATCAAGGAGTTCTTCGGCACCAGCCAGCTGTCGCAGTTCATGGACCAGAACAACCCGCTGTCCGGGCTGACGCACAAGCGTCGTCTGTCCGCGCTCGGCCCGGGTGGTCTGTCCCGTGAGCGGGCCGGCTTCGAGGTCCGTGACGTGCACCCCTCGCACTACGGCCGCATGTGCCCGATCGAGACGCCCGAAGGCCCGAACATCGGTCTGATCGGCTCGCTCGCCTCCTACGGCCGCGTCAACGCGTTCGGTTTCGTCGAGACGCCGTACCGCAAGGTCGTCGAGGGTGTCGTCACCGACGAGGTCGACTACCTGACCGCCGACGAGGAGGACCGCTTCGTCATCGCGCAGGCCAACGCGCCGCTGACGGACGAGCTCCGCTTCGAGGAGTCCCGCGTCCTGGTCCGCCGTCGTGGCGGCGAGGTCGACTACGTCCCCGGTGACGACGTCGACTACATGGACGTCTCGCCGCGCCAGATGGTGTCGGTCGCGACGGCCATGATCCCGTTCCTCGAGCACGACGACGCCAACCGTGCCCTCATGGGCGCGAACATGATGCGTCAGGCCGTGCCGCTGATTAAGTCCGAGGCGCCGCTCGTCGGCACCGGCATGGAGTACCGCTGCGCCGTCGACGCCGGCGACGTGCTCAAGTCGGAGAAGGACGGTGTGGTCCAGGAGGTCTCCGCGGACTACATCACCACCGCCAACGACGACGGCACGTACACCACGTACCGCCTCGCGAAGTTCTCCCGCTCCAACCAGGGCACCTCCGTCAACCAGAAGGTTGTCGTGGACGAGGGCGCCCGGGTCATCGCCGGCCAGGTCCTGGCCGACGGTCCGGCGACCGAGAACGGCGAGATGGCGCTCGGCAAGAACCTGCTCGTGGCGTTCATGCCGTGGGAGGGTCACAACTACGAGGACGCGATCATCCTGTCGCAGCGCCTCGTGCAGGACGACGTCCTCTCCTCGATCCACATCGAGGAGCACGAGGTCGACGCCCGTGACACCAAGCTCGGCCCCGAGGAGATCACCCGGGACATCCCGAACGTCTCCGAGGAGGTCCTCGCCGACCTCGACGAGCGCGGCATCATCCGCATCGGTGCCGAGGTCATCGCCGGCGACATCCTCGTCGGCAAGGTGACCCCCAAGGGCGAGACCGAGCTGACCCCCGAGGAGCGCCTGCTGCGCGCGATCTTCGGTGAGAAGGCCCGCGAGGTCCGCGACACCTCCCTGAAGGTGCCGCACGGCGAGACCGGCAAGGTCATCGGCGTCCGCGTCTTCGACCGTGAGGAGGGCGACGAGCTGCCGCCGGGCGTGAACCAGCTGGTTCGTGTCTACGTGGCGCAGAAGCGCAAGATCACGGACGGTGACAAGCTCGCCGGCCGTCACGGCAACAAGGGTGTCATCTCCAAGATCCTGCCGATCGAGGACATGCCGTTCCTCGAGGACGGCACCCCGGTCGACATCATCCTCAACCCCCTCGGTGTGCCGTCCCGAATGAACCCGGGACAGGTCCTGGAGATCCACCTCGGCTGGCTCGCCAGCCGCGGCTGGGACGTCTCCGGCCTGGCCGACGAGTGGGCGCAGCGCCTGCAGGTCATCGGTGCCGACCAGGTCGCCCCGCGCACCAACGTCGCCACCCCGGTCTTCGACGGTGCGCGTGAGGACGAGCTCGCGGGCCTGCTGCAGCACACCATCCCGAACCGCGACGGCGAGCGCATGGTGCTCCCGACCGGTAAGGCGAGGCTGTTCGACGGCCGCTCCGGCGAGCCGTTCCCGGACCCGATCTCCGTCGGGTACATGTACATCCTCAAGCTGCACCACCTGGTCGACGACAAGCTGCACGCCCGTTCGACCGGTCCGTACTCGATGATCACCCAGCAGCCGCTGGGTGGTAAGGCCCAGTTCGGTGGCCAGCGCTTCGGTGAGATGGAGGTGTGGGCGCTCGAGGCTTACGGCGCCGCGTACGCCCTCCAGGAGCTGCTGACCATCAAGTCCGACGACGTCACCGGCCGCGTGAAGGTCTACGAGGCCATCGTCAAGGGCGAGAACATCCCCGAGCCCGGCATCCCCGAGTCCTTCAAGGTGCTCATCAAGGAGATGCAGTCTCTCTGCCTGAACGTGGAGGTGCTGTCCAGCGACGGTATGTCCATCGAAATGCGTGACACCGACGAGGACGTCTTCCGCGCGGCGGAGGAGCTCGGCATCGACCTGTCCCGGCGCGAGCCGAGCAGCGTCGAAGAGGTCTGACGGGAGTCCGGCCGGGTTCGACAAGAACCCGGCCGGCCCCAGGACCCCCGTATCAGACCCCAAGACTTACGACCCTGAGAGGGATTGACGCATAGTGCTCGACGTCAACTTCTTCGACGAGCTCCGGATCGGCCTGGCCACCGCTGACGACATCCGTCAGTGGAGCCACGGCGAGGTCAAGAAGCCCGAGACCATCAACTACCGCACCCTCAAGCCCGAAAAGGACGGACTCTTCTGCGAGAAGATCTTCGGTCCGACCCGGGACTGGGAGTGCTACTGCGGTAAGTACAAGCGTGTCCGCTTCAAGGGCATCATCTGCGAGCGCTGTGGCGTCGAGGTCACGCGCGCCAAGGTGCGCCGTGAGCGGATGGGCCACATCGAGCTGGCCGCTCCCGTCACCCACATCTGGTACTTCAAGGGCGTTCCGTCGCGCCTCGGCTACCTGCTCGACCTCGCCCCGAAGGACCTGGAGAAGGTCATCTACTTCGCGGCGTACATGATCACGTACGTCGACGAGGAGCGCCGCACCCGCGACCTGCCCTCGCTGGAGGCCCACGTCTCCGTCGAGCGTCAGCAGATCGAGAACCGCCGCGACGCCGACCTCGAGGCCCGCGCCAAGAAGCTCGAGACCGACCTGGCCGAGCTCGAGGCCGAGGGTGCCAAGGCCGACGTGCGCCGCAAGGTGCGCGAGGGCGCCGAGCGTGAGATGAAGCAGCTGCGCGACCGCGCGCAGCGCGAGATCGACCGTCTCGACGAGGTGTGGACCCGCTTCAAGAACCTCAAGGTCCAGGACCTGGAGGGCGACGAGCTCCTCTACCGCGAGCTGCGTGACCGCTTCGGCACGTACTTCGACGGTTCGATGGGCGCCGCGGCGCTGCAGAAGCGCCTGGAGTCCTTCGACCTGGAGGAGGAGGCCGAGCGCCTCCGCGAGATCATCCGTACCGGCAAGGGCCAGAAGAAGACCCGTGCGCTCAAGCGCCTCAAGGTCGTCTCCGCGTTCCTGCAGACCAGCAACAGCCCCAAGGGCATGGTGCTCGACTGCGTGCCGGTCATCCCGCCGGACCTGCGTCCGATGGTGCAGCTGGACGGTGGCCGCTTCGCGACCTCCGACCTGAACGACCTGTACCGCCGTGTCATCAACCGCAACAACCGCCTGAAGCGGCTTCTCGACCTCGGCGCGCCCGAGATCATCGTGAACAACGAGAAGCGCATGCTCCAGGAGGCGGTCGACGCCCTCTTCGACAACGGCCGTCGTGGTCGCCCGGTGACGGGCCCCGGCAACCGTCCGCTGAAGTCCCTCAGCGACATGCTGAAGGGCAAGCAGGGTCGATTCCGTCAGAACCTGCTCGGCAAGCGTGTGGACTACTCCGCGCGTTCCGTGATCGTCGTCGGTCCGCAGCTGAAGCTGCACCAGTGTGGTCTGCCGAAGGCCATGGCGCTGGAGCTCTTCAAGCCGTTCGTGATGAAGCGCCTGGTCGACCTGAACCACGCGCAGAACATCAAGAGCGCCAAGCGGATGGTCGAGCGCGGCCGCACGGTCGTGTACGACGTCCTCGAAGAGGTCATCGCCGAGCACCCGGTTCTGCTGAACCGTGCGCCCACGCTGCACCGCCTCGGCATCCAGGCCTTCGAGCCCCAGCTGGTCGAGGGCAAGGCCATCCAGATCCACCCGCTCGTCTGCACCGCGTTCAACGCGGACTTCGACGGCGACCAGATGGCCGTGCACCTTCCGCTGTCCGCGGAGGCGCAGGCCGAGGCCCGCATCCTGATGCTGTCCTCGAACAACATCCTCAAGCCGGCCGACGGCCGCCCGGTCACGATGCCGACCCAGGACATGGTCCTCGGTCTGTTCTTCCTGACCACCGACGGCGCGCTGCGTAACGTCAAGGGCGAGGACCGGTCCTTCGGCTCCGCGGCCGAGGCGATCATGGCGTTCGACGCCGGCGAGCTCTCGCTGCAGTCGCGCGTGGACATCCGCTTCCCGGTGGGCACCATCCCGCCGCGCGGCTGGACCCCGCCGGTGCAGGAGGAGGGCGAGCCCGAGTGGCAGCCCGGCGACACCTTCCGTCTGCGGACGACCCTGGGCCGCGCGCTCTTCAACGAGCTGCTGCCCGAGGACTACCCGTTCGTCGACTACGAGGTCGGCAAGAAGCAGCTCTCCGAGATCGTCAACGACCTCGCCGAGCGCTACCCCAAGGTCATCGTGGCGGCGACGCTCGACAACCTGAAGGCGGCGGGCTTCTACTGGGCGACCCGCTCCGGCGTCACCGTGGCCATCTCCGACATCGTCGTTCCCGAGGCGAAGAAGGAGATCGTCAAGGGCTACGAGGCGCAGGACGAGAAGGTCCAGAAGCAGTACGAGCGCGGTCTGATCACCAAGGACGAGCGCACGCAGGAGCTCATCGCGATCTGGACCAAGGCGACCAACGAGGTTGCCGAGGCGATGAACGCGAACTTCCCGAAGACGAACCCCATCTTCATGATGGTTGACTCGGGTGCCCGAGGAAACATGATGCAGATGCGTCAGATCGCCGGTATGCGTGGTCTGGTGTCGAACGCGAAGAACGAGACGATCCCGCGTCCGATCAAGGCGTCCTTCCGTGAGGGCCTGTCCGTGCTGGAGTACTTCATCTCCACGCACGGTGCCCGTAAGGGTCTGGCGGACACCGCTCTGCGTACCGCCGACTCGGGTTACCTCACCCGTCGTCTGGTCGACGTCTCCCAGGACGTCATCATCCGCGAGGAGGACTGCGGCACCGACCGTGGCCTCAAGCTGCACATCGCGGAGCGCGGCGCGGACGGCGTCCTGCGCAAGGCGGACAACGTCGAGACCAGCGTGTACGCACGTGCGCTGGCCGAGGACATCGTCGTCGACGGCGTGGTGCTGGCCCCGGCCAACACCGACCTGGGCGACGTCCTCATCGACGAGCTGGTCAAGCACGGCATCGAGGAGGTCAAGACCCGCTCGGTCCTGACCTGCGAGTCCGCCGTCGGCACCTGCGCCATGTGCTACGGCCGTTCGCTGGCCACCGGCAAGCTGGTCGACATCGGTGAGGCGGTCGGCATCATCGCCGCCCAGTCCATCGGTGAGCCCGGTACCCAGCTGACGATGCGTACCTTCCACACCGGTGGTGTGGCCGGTGACGACATCACCCAGGGTCTGCCCCGTGTCGTCGAGCTCTTCGAGGCCCGTACCCCGAAGGGTGTCGCCCCGATCTCCGAGGCCTCCGGCCGCGTGCGGATCGAGGAGACCGAGAAGACCAAGAAGATCGTCGTCACCCCGGACGACGGCAGCGACGAGACGGCGTTCCCGATCTCGAAGCGTGCCCGACTCCTGGTCAGCGAGGGCGAGCACGTCGAGGTGGGCCAGAAGCTCACCGTGGGTGCCACCAACCCGCACGACGTGCTGCGCATCCTGGGTCAGCGTGCCGTCCAGGTCCACCTGGTCGGCGAGGTCCAGAAGGTCTACAACTCGCAGGGTGTGTCGATCCACGACAAGCACATCGAGATCATCATCCGGCAGATGCTGCGCCGTGTGACGATCATCGAGTCGGGCGACGCGGAGCTGCTGCCCGGCGAGCTGGTCGAGCGCTCGAAGTTCGAGACCGAGAACCGTCGTGTGGTCCAGGAGGGTGGTCACCCGGCTTCGGGTCGTCCGCAGCTCATGGGTATCACCAAGGCCTCGCTGGCGACGGAGTCCTGGCTGTCGGCCGCCTCCTTCCAGGAGACGACCCGAGTTCTGACGGACGCGGCGATCAACGCCAAGTCCGACAGCCTCATCGGCCTCAAGGAGAACGTCATCATCGGTAAGCTCATCCCGGCCGGTACGGGTCTGTCCCGCTACCGCAACATCCGGGTCGAGCCGACCGAGGAGGCCAAGGCCGCGATGTACTCGGCCGTCGGCTACGACGACATCGACTACTCGCCGTTCGGCACGGGCTCCGGCCAGGCCGTTCCGCTGGAGGACTACGACTACGGTCCGTACAACCAGTAAGCGGGCAGTTTGAACCGAAGGGCGGTCACCCTGTGGGGTGACCGCCCTTCGGCGTTGTTCGGGTCTGTCGTTCGAGTGATCGCTCCGTGTCGGCGACCACAGTCCGTGTCCACCCGGAGGTCGGTGTGCGAGCTTGTGCCGGACCCGGCCCAGTGGACGCGGAGGTGCCGACGCCATGACGTCAGCGATTGCCCGATGCCTGGCCGTGGCGGCGGCGTTGGTGGCGCCGGCGGCAACGGCGGCCTGTGGGGGAGGGGCGACGCCTCCCGCACCGATCCGCCGACGACGCCTGCCGAAGACGAGTCACCGGCCCCACAGACGTAGCACGGCGGTCTTCTCGGCGCCGCGGATCTCCAGCCAGGCGGCGCGGTCGTCGGGCGGTACCACCACGCGGCGGTCCTTCCAGCGCGAGGTGTAGGAGACCAGGTAGAAGCGGGCCGGTGACTTCGCGAGGAGACGGAAGCCCCCGTACTCGTACCGGTAGGCCCGTTCGCGCTGTCGTGGTCGCGGAACTCGATGCCCTTCGCGGAGTGGGTGAGGCGCAAGATGGACGGCACAGACGGCCGGCGTGGACCCCACGGCCACCATCAGGGCCGGTACGAAGACGCGCGGCCGGCCCGCCGGGAAAAGAACCGGCAGGTACGAGAACAAGGTCGGAAGACCCAGGAGCACCATGGCCGTACCGACGGCAAGCAACAGGATGATCGCCGTACGGCGATGAGTGTCATGCCCCGGCCCGGCGAGGTCTGTTGGCGCGCTGTCGGGCCCGCACGCGGGGACCCTCCGCCGGGCCGACCGCGCCCCGCACACCGGTCGCACGGACATGCGCCGATCGCCAATTCGAAGATCACGTAGCGTACAGCGGCTTGACATCGACCGCAGCCTGGGGCCTCCGGACTCCATTTGTTTTGACCGCAGCGAATGAGGTAGGTACGCTCAGACCTTGTGCCTGGGGTGTGCCCTGGCCCCCGTGCGTGCCTTCAACCGCAAGGGGTGCCGTGCGCGGCCACCGTAATCTGCGCCCTTTTCGCCTCGCGGCGGAAGTCAGCAGCTTCGACACACCCGACCGCGTGGGTCGGCGACGTTCCAGGTTAGCTTCACCATTCGGCACACAGAAACCGGAGAAGTAGTGCCTACGATCCAGCAGCTGGTCCGTAAGGGCCGGCAGGACAAGGTCGAGAAGAACAAGACGCCCGCACTCGAGGGTTCCCCTCAGCGTCGTGGCGTCTGCACGCGTGTGTTCACGACCACCCCGAAGAAGCCGAACTCGGCCCTGCGTAAGGTCGCGCGTGTGCGTCTGACCAGCGGGATCGAGGTCACCGCTTACATTCCGGGTGAGGGACACAACCTGCAGGAGCACTCCATCGTGCTCGTGCGCGGCGGCCGTGTGAAGGACCTGCCGGGTGTTCGCTACAAGATCATCCGTGGTTCGCTCGACACCCAGGGTGTCAAGAACCGCAAGCAGGCCCGCAGCCGCTACGGCGCCAAGAAGGAGAAGTAAGAATGCCTCGTAAGGGCCCCGCCCCGAAGCGCCCGGTCATCATCGACCCGGTCTACGGTTCTCCTCTTGTCACCTCCCTGATCAACAAGGTGCTGCTGAACGGCAAGCGCTCCACCGCCGAGCGCATCGTCTACGGCGCCATGGAGGGCCTGCGCGAGAAGACCGGCAACGACCCGGTCATCACGCTGAAGCGCGCTCTTGAGAACATCAAGCCGACCCTCGAGGTCAAGTCCCGCCGTGTCGGTGGCGCCACCTACCAGGTGCCGGTCGAGGTCAAGCCCGGCCGCGCCAACACCCTGGCGCTGCGCTGGCTGGTCGGCTACTCCCGCGCCCGTCGCGAGAAGACCATGACCGAGCGTCTGCTCAACGAGCTTCTCGACGCCTCGAACGGCCTCGGTGCGGCCGTGAAGAAGCGCGAGGACACCCACAAGATGGCCGAGTCCAACAAGGCCTTCGCGCACTACCGCTGGTAGTCGCTACCCACATCGAGACCGAGAGAAGACTGAAGCCTTATGGCTACCACTTCACTTGACCTGGCCAGGGTCCGAAACATCGGGATCATGGCCCACATCGACGCGGGCAAGACGACCACCACCGAGCGGATCCTCTTCTACACCGGCGTCAGCTACAAGATCGGTGAAGTCCACGACGGCGCTGCCACCATGGACTGGATGGAGCAGGAGCAGGAGCGTGGCATCACGATCACCTCTGCTGCCACCACCTGTCACTGGCCGCTTGAGGACAACGACTACACGATCAACATCATCGACACCCCGGGCCACGTCGACTTCACGGTCGAGGTGGAGCGCTCGCTGCGCGTCCTCGACGGTGCCGTCACGGTGTTCGACGGTGTCGCCGGTGTCGAGCCGCAGTCCGAGACGGTGTGGCGTCAGGCCGACCGTTACGGCGTGCCGCGCATCTGCTTCGTGAACAAGCTGGACCGTACCGGCGCCGAGTTCCACCGCTGCGTGGACATGATCTCGGACCGCCTGGGCGCCCAGCCGCTCGTCATGCAGCTTCCGATCGGCGCCGAGGCCGACTTCAAGGGCGTCGTGGACCTGGTCCGCATGAAGGCGCTCGTGTGGTCCGCCGAGGCGGCGAAGGGCGAGATGTACGACGTCGTCGACATCCCGGCCACGCACACCGAGGCCGCCGAGGAGTGGCGCGGCAAGCTGGTCGAGGCCGTCGCGGAGAACGACGAAGAGATCATGGAGCTCTTCCTCGAGGGCCAGGAGCCCACCGAGGAGCAGCTGTACGCCGCGATCCGTCGCATCACCATCGCGTCCGGCAAGTCCAACGACACCACGGTCACCCCGGTGTTCTGTGGCACCGCGTTCAAGAACAAGGGCGTTCAGCCCCTGCTCGACGCGGTCGTGCGCTACCTGCCGACTCCGCTTGACGTCGAGGCCATCGAGGGCCACGACGTGAAGGACCCGGAGCTGGTCGTCAAGCGCAAGCCGTCCGACGACGAGCCGCTCTCCGCCCTCGCGTTCAAGATCATGAGCGACCCGCACCTGGGCAAGCTCACCTTCGTCCGGGTCTACTCGGGCCGCCTGGAGTCCGGCACTGCCGTGCTGAACTCCGTCAAGGGCAAGAAGGAGCGCATCGGCAAGATCTACCGCATGCACGCGAACAAGCGTGAGGAGATCGAGTCGGTGGGCGCCGGCGACATCGTCGCCGTCATGGGCCTGAAGCAGACCACCACCGGTGAGACGCTGTCCGACGACAAGAGCCCGGTGATCCTGGAGTCCATGGACTTCCCGGCGCCGGTCATCCAGGTCGCCATCGAGCCCAAGTCCAAGGGTGACCAGGAGAAGCTGGGTGTCGCCATCCAGCGTCTCGCGGAGGAGGACCCCTCCTTCCAGGTTCACTCGGACGAGGAGACCGGCCAGACCATCATCGGCGGTATGGGCGAGCTGCACCTCGAGGTGCTGGTCGACCGCATGCGCCGTGAGTTCAAGGTCGAGGCCAACGTCGGCAAGCCGCAGGTCGCGTACCGCGAGACGATCCGCAAGGCCGTCGAGCGCGTGGACTACACCCACAAGAAGCAGACCGGTGGTACCGGTCAGTTCGCCAAGGTGCAGATCGCGATCGAGCCCATCGAGGGCGGCGACGCCTCGTACGAGTTCGTGAACAAGGTGACCGGTGGTCGCATCCCGAAGGAGTACATCCCTTCGGTCGACGCCGGTGCGCAGGAGGCCATGCAGTTCGGCATCCTCGCCGGTTACGAGATGACGGGCGTCCGCGTCACGCTTCTCGACGGTGCCTACCACGAGGTCGACTCCTCCGAGCTCGCGTTCAAGATTGCCGGCTCGCAGGCCTTCAAGGAGGCCGCGCGCAAGGCGTCCCCCGTGCTCCTTGAGCCGATGATGGCCGTCGAGGTCACCACGCCCGAGGACTACATGGGTGAGGTCATCGGCGACATCAACTCCCGCCGTGGCCAGATCCAGGCCATGGAGGAGCGGGCCGGTGCCCGCGTCGTGAAGGGCCTCGTGCCCCTCTCGGAGATGTTCGGCTACGTCGGAGACCTCCGCAGCAAGACGTCGGGTCGCGCAAGCTACTCGATGCAGTTCGACTCCTACGCCGAGGTTCCGCGGAACGTCGCCGAGGAGATCATCGCGAAGGCCAAGGGCGAGTAACGCACCCCGTTTACACGCTTTAGGCTTGACACCGAACGCCGGGGTTCCGACCCCAGGGAAGAACCCCGGCGGGCGGCACCCCAGCAAAGATCACCCTGGCGCCGATGAGTAAGGCGTACAGAACCACTCCACAGGAGGACCCCAGTGGCGAAGGCGAAGTTCGAGCGGACTAAGCCGCACGTCAACATCGGCACCATCGGTCACATTGACCACGGTAAGACGACCCTCACGGCCGCCATTACCAAGGTGCTGCACGACGCGTACCCGGACCTGAACGAGGCCTCGGCCTTCGACCAGATCGACAAGGCTCCTGAGGAGCGCCAGCGCGGTATCACCATCTCCATCGCGCACGTCGAGTACCAGACCGAGACGCGTCACTACGCCCACGTCGACTGCCCCGGTCACGCGGACTACATCAAGAACATGATCACGGGTGCGGCGCAGATGGACGGCGCCATCCTCGTGGTCGCCGCCACCGACGGCCCGATGCCGCAGACCAAGGAGCACGTGCTCCTGGCCCGCCAGGTCGGCGTTCCGTACATCGTCGTCGCCCTGAACAAGGCCGACATGGTGGACGACGAGGAGATCCTGGAGCTCGTCGAGCTCGAGGTCCGTGAGCTTCTCTCCGAGTACGAGTTCCCGGGCGACGACCTGCCGGTCGTCAAGGTCTCGGCGCTCAAGGCCCTTGAGGGCGACAAGGAGTGGGGCCAGTCCGTCCTCGACCTGATGAAGGCCGTCGACGAGAACATCCCGCAGCCCGAGCGTGACGTCGACAAGCCGTTCCTGATGCCGATCGAGGACGTCTTCACGATCACCGGTCGCGGTACGGTCGTCACCGGCCGTATCGAGCGTGGTGTCCTCAAGGTCAACGAGACCGTCGACATCGTGGGCATCAAGCAGGAGAAGACCACCACCACGGTCACCGGCATCGAGATGTTCCGCAAGCTGCTCGACGAGGGCCAGGCCGGTGAGAACGTCGGTCTGCTGCTCCGCGGCATCAAGCGCGAGGACGTCGAGCGCGGCCAGGTCATCATCAAGCCGGGCTCGGTCACCCCGCACACCGAGTTCGAGGCCCAGGCCTACATCCTGTCCAAGGACGAGGGTGGCCGCCACACGCCGTTCTTCAACAACTACCGTCCGCAGTTCTACTTCCGTACGACTGACGTGACCGGTGTTGTGACCCTCCCCGAGGGCACGGAGATGGTCATGCCGGGCGACAACACTGAGATGAAGGTCGAGCTCATCCAGCCCGTCGCCATGGAGGAGGGCCTCAAGTTCGCCATCCGTGAGGGTGGCCGGACCGTCGGCGCCGGCCAGGTCACCAAGATCAACAAGTAAGTTGATCCGACCTGGTAGCTCCTGACAGAGCTCCTGGAAGGGCCCGTACGACTTCGGTCGTACGGGCCCTTCCGCTGTTTTCCCCCGCTCTGCCCACCGGGCTTCCCGGCTTCGCCTACCAGGCGATCGGCAGCGCTTGCGGACCGCGGATCATCGTGCGCTGCCGGAACGGGACCTCGCCCGGGGGCACGGCGAGCCGCAGTCCGGGCAGACGCTCCAGCAAGGTGTCGAGCAGCAGCTCGATCTGCATGCGGGAGAAGACGGCACCCGTGCAGTAGTGCGGGCCGTTGCCGAACGCCATGTGCGCGCCGGCGTCCCGGTCGACGTCGATGAGGTCCGGATCCGGGAAGACCGACGGATCGCGGTTGGCGGCCAGGTAGGACACGTAGACCGGGTCACCCTTGCCGACGCGGACGCCCCCGATCTCGACGTCCTCCAGGGCGATGCGGGGGAGGCCCACCGCGGTGCGGTGCGGGATGTAGCGCAGCAGTTCCTCGACGACGGCCGGGCGCGACGCGGGGTCCTCGCGCACCCGCTCCAGCAGATCGGGACGGGTCAGCAGCAGGAAGAACATCTGGCCGCTGTTGTTGGTGAGCGCCTCACCGCCGATCTGCAGCGGGCCGGCGACGCTGACCGCTTCCTCGTGCCGCAGCTCACCGCTCTTCACCGCCGCGCCGAGCAGCGACAGCACGTCCTGGCCGCCGCTGTCGCCGCGGTCGCGGACGGCCTGCGCGATCCAGCCGAACAGGCCCTTCTTGGCGCGCTCCGAGGCCTCGGCGCCGCCCGCGGTGGAGATGATCTCCCGCGTCCAGTCGTGCACCTTCCGGCGTTCGTCGGCGGGGACGCCCATGACCTCGCACACCACGGAGATCGGGAAGGGTTCGAGAACCCGCTCGACCAGGTCGGCGGGCGGCCCGTCCTGCACCATCGCGTCGACCAGCTCGTCGAGCATCTCCTGGGCGCGGGGACGCAGCCGCCGTACCGCGCTCACCGTGTACGCGGTCGAGGCGGCGCGCCGGAGCCGGTTGTGGTCCGGCTGGTCGGCCCAGGCCAGCGCGCCGGGCCGGGGCGCGAAGTGCGGCGCCAGCCGCGTGAACTGCCGTACGGACGCCTCGGCGCGGCTGAACCGCGCGTCGTTCGTGATCATCTTGACGTCCTCGTAGCGCGTCGCCAGCCACGCCCAGTCCTCCTCCCCGTGCGGCAGCCGGATCCGGGTCAGCGGCCCCTCCCGCATCAGCTCCGCGAGCACCGGGTCGAAGTCGGTCGCGTTCGTCCCGACGTCCGGCCAGTCCCGCACGGGAGGAAGCGGCCTCTCGTCGGGCGGTCCGGCCAGGGTGGTGGTGTCTTCTGCCATGGGTCCACGATCGAGGGCCCTGCGGCGCGCTGTCGCGGGGGAGTGCTCCAGGTGGGGGCCGGGGAGAGACGGCCCGGTGCGGCTGCGTGGACGCGGGCGCCGGTGGCACCGGCGCCCGCATCGGTCACTGCATGTTCTGCACGTGCGGATGGTCGTACGAGGCCGTGCACACATAGATCTGCAGGTTGTAGCTCCGGCCGATGGTGAGCTGGGTGGAGCAGGCCGGGCCGAGGGAGTGCAGGCCCGTGTAGCCGGCGTCCTCGACCGGCCGCCAGCTGCCGCTGCCGCCGTCCCATTCGGCGCCGTCGAGGGTCAGCAGGGGCCGCACGTCCGCACCGCATTCGGGGCAGGCCATCGGGAAGGGGTCGCTGAAGCTCCAGGGGGCGTGGCCGCCGAGCTTGCAGCCGGGGGCGACGCTGAGGTCGTACTGGTAGTCGACGGTGCCGGAGTCCCCGTCCTCCCCGTCCTCCCCGTCCTTGTCGTCCTCGTCCGGGTACTGACTCTCCTCCCAGAGCGCGATCCGCTCCGCCAGGTCCTCGGGCAGCTCGTGCGGCGCCGGGTACTCGGTGACCGTCTCGGGGTGCAGGAGGCAGGGCTCGGGCAGATAGTCGCCGTTGCCGATCAGCTCCGGCAGCGGGGCGGCTGTGAGCGGGTCGGTGACATCGGCGGAGGCCCGCCAGCGCAGCCGAGCGGCGGGGACGTAGTCCTCGTGGTCGAAGGGGCACCACAGCACCTGCAGCAGGTCCGTGCCGGGCGGGCGGGGCAGCGACGGGACGTCGGAGGCGTACAGCTGCGCCACCGGGATCAGGGGGACCGGTCCGGCCTGAGGTATCCGCACCTCGGCCGAGCCCCGGTCGACGAGGGCACGCTCCTGCGGGGTGAGCAGCTCGGCACCCTCGGCACGCGGCCGACTCCACGCCTCGGCGAGCGTGCGACGCCGCAGCCGTACGTCGTCGGGGGCGATCCCGCGCAGCCGGCCCCCGACGTGGTCCGAGCAGGTCGGCCACGGCTCCTCGGCGGGCCACAGCAGGGGCCCGCCGATCGAACTGTCCGCGACCGTCGGGGCACCCGCACGCGGATGCAGCCGGACGGCACTCCGGGCCAGCGGCGCGACCTCCGGGAAGAGCGCGGTGACGTCGAGCGGACGGGGCGGAGTGGTGCGAGACATGGGAGGAGGCTACGTGCCGCGAACTCCGTTGCCTGTACAGGTGGTTGCGCCCGGCCGGGTGCCGTCGAGGGGGAGCGTCGAAAGGCCGTGGCGCTCGACGGGGCACGCGATCATGATGTCGGCACAGAGGTGCGGCTCCAGGGGATCCTGCCCCCTGAGCTGTACGCGACTACTGGCACCGAGGGCCCGGGCGGCAGGGGACTTTTCTGATGGAGGCGAGGTTCTTCGGTATGACGGGAAGGCGCGCTCCGATGTCCGAGACCGGACTGGGCTACGACGTATTCGCTCCACTGTGGGCGATTCTGGAGATCGGTGCGGTAAGGCAATCGGGGACACGCCCTCTGCGGGATGTCTCGCTCGCCGACTTCGTGGCGGGTCGCCGGCGTGAGATCGACCGTCTGCTGGAGCTGATCAGGGTCATCGGTGAATTCCGTCCCGAGACGATGGCGATCTTCGAGACGCAGGGAGGGTGGAAGGAAAGGCGTGAGGTGACGGCCGCGTACTTGTCGATGTACTCCGGATGCATCGAGGGGTATCCCCCCGACACCGACGACCCTGTCGTGCTGCGACGCATGGTTCACATGGGCGGGGATCTTCAGTTGACCACCCTCCTGAACGCCCTTGTCGGAGCGGCCTCGGTGAGGGACTCCGGCCCTGAGGCCGTCGCGCCGCTGGTGGTCGACACCGTGCGGACGGCGGGATCCCTGCTGGACGCCGACCTCGAGCGAGTCGCGTCCGACACCTTCCGGATGTGGCGCGTCAGCTTCCTGCCGGACGTACTGCGTCCCGATTCACCCGCGGAGAAGAGCGTCAAGGCCGGTCTCCGCGCCTACGCCCACGTGCTGGAGGATCTGATCGACCCGTATCCGTGATCACGCCGACGGCGAACCGGAGTGGGCCGCGCGTCCGCGGAGGCGAGGGGAAGGGCATGACCGACCGATGGGGTGGCCGCGAGGCTTGAAACAGCTTGAGGAGGGGGCG
Organism: Streptomyces siamensis; assembly: GCF_039543605.1. Lineage (NCBI taxonomy): Bacteria > Bacillati > Actinomycetota > Actinomycetes > Kitasatosporales > Streptomycetaceae > Streptomyces > Streptomyces siamensis. The sequence goes on from NZ_BAABKB010000030.1 coordinate 63,978, forward strand.
AGTTGACGGGCGAAGTGCGGCACCGGAGGGCACGGCGAGGCGGTATGAGGGCGCCGCGTGACGTGTTCTGTGCGGCACGGCCGATGCCGACGCCGCCGGTTCAGGCGGGTGCGCCGGCCCGGCCGGACGCACGCTTTCGCCCAGCCGGCGCCCCGGACCCGCTGCGTCCCCGGACGCGTCCGGGGACGGTGGAGCCGGGCGCCGAGCCAGGCGCCCGGTGGACGCGCGGGACCGCGCGCACCCCCTGGGAGGCGTGACCGTGTCAGGGCAGGCCACCCCCGTCCCGGAGTCACTGCTCGCGCGCACCGTCTTCGCCTCGCTCGGCGGCATCGTGGAGATCGCCGCGGTGAACGCGACGGGCACGTGGAGACTCGCCGACGTCTCGGTGGGAGGCTTCCTGGCGGCCAGGAGCGGCGAGATGGCACGCCTGCTGGACGGCATCCGGGCGGTGGGGCGGTTCGGCGCACCGGCGATGGCGATCGCGGACGAGCTCGGCTACCTGCGGGAACACCCGGTGACCTCGGCGTCCCTCCTGCTGTGGTCCGGGGCCGTGACCGGGGTCCCGCAGCCCCTCGGACGGCTTGAGGAACCGGAGGTCGTGCGGCGCATGTGCCGTATGGGCGCGGACCTTCAGTCGACCTGCTTCCTGGAGGCACTGACAGCGGCCGCCATCACGGCACGGGTGGAGCCCGGGGAGGGAGCGGAGCGCATCGCCGACCTCCTCCGCACCGCCTGCGACCTGGCGGACGCCACGGGCCGCAGCTCCGCCGAGACGGTGTTCCGTATGTGGCGGGTGGCCCGCCTGCCCGCCACCCTCCGCCTCGGGTCCGGCGCACCCGAGTGGGGCAAGGCGGGCTACCGGGCGTACGACGAACGGCTGGAGCGCCTGCTCGCTCCGTGGGTCTGAGGCGCAGGCCCGCCCGGAGGGCCCGGGCGCCGGCTCGGCCGCGACGGGAGGACGGACGGCAGGCCGGAGCCGATCTCTCTCCCCTCGGCATGGCCGACCGGCGGAACCGGTACCTGGCGATGGCGGACGACGGCGCGGTCTACATGGGCATGGATACGGTCTCGCTGTGGGCCGCGACACCCGACGAGGCCCTGGAAAAGCTCACCACGCCGATTCGTCCGGAAGCCGGCCGCTGATCACGGGCGGGGCGGGAGCTCGGGCCCCGGGTTTGACCTACGTCACGCTCGGGGTATTCTCTCCGGCTCGATTGGCCAGCCCGCTGTCGTGTATGGCAGACTAGCGGGGTTGCTCGGTCGAGTGCCGATGCTGCGCGCCTCCCGCCGGGAGGACTGGAAGCGAGTCCCACAGTACTCGTCGCTCCAACTGTCGGAAGGCAGCGCTGGGGCGGACGTACGGGAATCTTCCGGGAAGTGTCAGCGGGGTGCCGACCAGGCGCCCGGTGGGTGTTCAGCCCCCGGTCCAGCGGTTGCCTTCAGGGCTGAGCCGCGTCCCGAGCAGGGAAATCCCTTGTGGATATCTCTGTCAGTGGGAGCGCGACACGCCCGACCGCGTGGGTCGGAGGTCAGGACGCGAACCCCCGGGTTCCGGAGCGTTTTACGAGACAAAGGACTACTGAGTAGCCATGGCGGGACAGAAGATCCGCATCCGGCTCAAGGCCTACGACCACGAGGTCATCGACTCCTCGGCGAAGAAGATCGTCGAGACGGTGACCCGCACTGGTGCGTCGGTCGCGGGCCCGGTGCCGCTGCCCACTGAGAAGAACGTGTACTGCGTCATCAAGTCGCCGCACAAGTACAAGGACTCGCGCGAGCACTTCGAGATGCGCACGCACAAGCGCCTGATCGACATCCTCGACCCGACGCCCAAGACCGTTGACTCTCTGATGCGACTCGACCTCCCGGCCGGTGTCGACATCGAGATCAAGCTCTAGGGATCGGTGATCTGAGAATGGCTAAGCAGATCAAGGGCATCCTGGGCGAGAAGCTCGGCATGACGCAGGTGTGGGACGAGAACAACCGCGTTGTTCCGGTCACCGTCGTCAAGGCCGGCCCCAACGTCGTCACCCAGGTCCGTACGAACGACACCGACGGCTACGAGTCGGTCCAGATCGCCTTCGGCGAGATCGACCCGCGCAAGGTGAACAAGCCCCTCAAGGGCCACTTCGCCAAGGCCGACGTCACCCCCCGCCGCCACCTCGTCGAGATCCGCACCGCGGACGCCTCCGAGTACACGCTGGGTCAGGAGATCTCCGCTGAGGTCTTCGAGGCCGGCGTCAAGGTGGACGTGACCGGCAAGAGCAAGGGCAAGGGCTTCGCCGGTGTCATGAAGCGTCACAACTTCAAGGGCCTCGGCGCCGGTCACGGCACCCAGCGCAAGCACCGCTCTCCCGGTTCCATCGGTGGCTGTGCCACCCCGGGCCGTGTGTTCAAGGGCCTCCGCATGGCGGGTCGCATGGGCAACGAGCGGGTCACCACCCAGAACCTGACCGTTCACGCCGTTGACGCGGAGAAGGGCCTGCTCCTTATCAAGGGCGCGGTTCCTGGTCCGAACGGCGGCCTCGTCCTGGTCCGCACCGCGGCCAAGGGGGCCTGAGGACTATGAGCACCATTGACATTCTGTCGCCCTCCGGCGACACCGCCGGGACCGTTGAGCTCCCGGCCGAGATCTTCGACGTAGAGAAGATCAGCATCCCGCTGCTTCACCAGGTCGTCGTTGCGCAGCTGGCCGCTGCCCGTCAGGGCACGCACAAGGTCAAGCGTCGTGGCGAGGTCCGCGGTGGTGGCAAGAAGCCTTACCGCCAGAAGGGCACCGGCCGCGCCCGTCAGGGTTCGACTCGTGCGCCGCAGTTCGCCGGCGGTGGTGTCGTGCACGGTCCCGTGCCGCGTGACTACTCGCAGCGGACCCCGAAGAAGATGAAGGCCGCGGCCCTGCGCCACGCCCTCACCGACCGGGCCCGCAACAACCGCATCCACGTCGTCACCGGCGTGGTCGACGGCGAGATCTCCACCAAGGCCGCGAAGGGCCTGCTCGGCAAGATCTCGGAGCGCAAGAACGTGCTCCTGGTCATCGAGCGCTCCGACGAGGCCGCGCTGCTTTCCGCGCGCAACCTGCCCCAGGTCCACATCCTGGAGCCGGGCCAGCTGAACACGTACGACGTTCTCGTCTCGGACGACGTGGTCTTCACCCAGGCCGCTTTCGAGTCCTTCGTGTCTGGCCCCCAGGCCGCTGACACCGAAGGGAGCGAAGCCTGATGGCTACGCGTCACCCGAGCATCGCCTCGAAGGCCGCCAAGGCCGCGAAGGCTGCGCGCGTCGCCAAGGCGAAGCGCCACGCCACCGAGGGCAAGAACACCGTCGAGACCCCGCTGAGCAAGTCCTTCACGGACCCCCGTGACGTGCTCCTCAAGCCGGTCGTCTCGGAGAAGAGCTACGCGCTGCTCGACGAGGGCAAGTACACCTTCATCGTCGACCCGCGGGCCAACAAGACCCAGATCAAGGAGGCCGTCCAGGCGGTCTTCTCGGTCAAGGTCACCGGGGTCAACACGATCAACCGTCAGGGCAAGCGCAAGCGCACCCGCACCGGCTTCGGCAAGCGTGCGGACAGCAAGCGCGCGATCGTGACCCTCGCTGAGGGCGACCGTATCGACATCTTCGGCCAGGCCTCCTAACGGAGCGCCCTGGTCCGAATATCGGACGAGGACTGAGAAATGGGAATCCGCAAGTACAAGCCGACTACGCCGGGCCGTCGTGGCTCCAGCGTCGCCGACTTCGTCGAGGTCACGCGGTCCACGCCGGAGAAGTCGCTGGTCCGCCCGCTGCACAGCAAGGGCGGCCGTAACAACGCCGGTCGTGTGACCGTTCGCCACCAGGGTGGCGGACACAAGCGCGCCTACCGCGTGATCGACTTCCGTCGTCACGACAAGGACGGCGTGCCGGCGAAGGTCGCGCACATCGAGTACGACCCCAACCGCACCGCGCGCATCGCGCTGCTTCACTACGCGGACGGCGAGAAGCGCTACATCCTCGCCCCCCGCAACCTGTCGCAGGGTGACCGCGTCGAGAACGGTCCCGGGGCCGACATCAAGCCGGGCAACAACCTGGCTCTCCGCAACATCCCGGTCGGTACCACGATCCACGCGATCGAGCTCCGTCCCGGTGGCGGTGCCAAGTTCGCCCGCTCGGCCGGTGCCTCCGTGCAGCTGCTCGCGAAGGAGGGCCAGATGGCTCACCTCCGCATGCCCTCCGGTGAGATCCGCCTGGTCGACGTGCGCTGCCGCGCCACCGTCGGCGAGGTCGGCAACGCCGAGCAGAGCAACATCAACTGGGGTAAGGCCGGCCGCAAGCGCTGGCTGGGCGTTCGCCCGACCGTCCGCGGTGTGGCGATGAACCCGGTTGACCACCCGCACGGTGGTGGTGAGGGCAAGACCTCCGGTGGTCGCCACCCGGTCTCCCCGTGGGGTCAGAAGGAGGGTCGTACTCGTTCGCCGAAGAAGGCTTCGAACAAGTACATCGTCCGCCGCCGCAAGACGAACAAGAAGCGCTAGGAGCGGGTTTAGATGCCGCGCAGTCTCAAGAAGGGGCCCTTCGTCGACGACCACCTGATCAAGAAGGTGGACGTACAGAACGAAGCCGGCACCAAGAACGTCATCAAGACCTGGTCCCGTCGCTCGATGATCATCCCGGCCATGCTCGGCCACACGATCGCGGTGCACAACGGCAAGACCCACATTCCGGTGTTTGTCACCGAGTCGATGGTCGGCCACAAGCTCGGCGAGTTCTCGCCGACGCGCACCTTCCGGGGTCACGTCAAGGACGACCGGAAGTCGAAGCGCCGCTAACAGCGGGGTGGAATGACCATGACAGACACTGGAAGGACAACCATGGAAGCCAGGGCCCAGGCGCGGTACATCCGCGTCACGCCCATGAAGGCCCGCCGCGTGGTGGACCTTATCCGTGGCATGGATGCCACGGAGGCTCAGGCGGTCCTGCGTTTCGCCCCGCAGGCCGCGAGCGTGCCGGTCGGCAAGGTGCTTGACAGCGCCATCGCCAACGCCGCGCACAACTACGACCACACCGACGCCGACAGCCTCTTCATCTCCGAGGCGTACGTCGACGAGGGCCCGACCCTGAAGCGGTTCCGTCCGCGCGCCCAGGGCCGCGCCTACCGGATCCGCAAGCGGACCAGCCACATCACCGTGGTCGTCAGCAGCAAGGAAGGAACCCGGTAATGGGCCAGAAGGTTAACCCGCATGGGTTCCGGCTCGGTGTCACGACCGACTTCAAGTCGCGTTGGTACGCCGACAAGCTGTACAAGGACTACGTCAAGGAAGACGTCGCCATCCGTCGGATGATGACGTCCGGCATGGAGCGCGCCGGTATCTCGAAGGTTGAGATCGAGCGCACCCGTGACCGCGTGCGTGTGGACATCCACACCGCTCGTCCGGGCATCGTCATCGGCCGCCGTGGCGCCGAGGCCGACCGCATCCGCGGCGACCTCGAGAAGCTCACGGGCAAGCAGGTCCAGCTGAACATCCTCGAGGTCAAGAACCCCGAGACCGATGCGCAGCTGGTTGCCCAGGCCGTTGCCGAGCAGCTCTCCTCCCGCGTCTCCTTCCGCCGCGCCATGCGTAAGAGCATGCAGTCGGCGATGAAGGCGGGCGCCAAGGGCATCAAGATCCAGTGCGGTGGCCGCCTCGGTGGCGCCGAGATGTCCCGCTCGGAGTTCTACCGCGAGGGCCGCGTGCCCCTGCACACGCTCCGCGCGAACGTCGACTACGGCTTCTTCGAGGCCAAGACGACCTTCGGCCGCATCGGCGTGAAGGTCTGGATCTACAAGGGCGACGTCAAGAACATCGCCGAGGTCCGCGCCGAGAACGCCGCTGCCCGCGCCGGCAACCGCCCGGCCCGTGGTGGCAACGACCGCCCGGCCGGCCGTGGTGGCCGTGGTGGCGAGCGTGGCGGTCGCGGCCGCAAGCCGCAGCAGCAGGCTCCCGCCGCCGAGGCCCCCAAGGCCGAGGCGACCGCCGCTGCTCCGGCTGAGAGCACCGGAACGGAGGCCTGACCGACATGCTGATCCCCCGTAGGGTCAAGCACCGCAAGCAGCACCACCCGAAGCGCCGTGGTCAGGCCAAGGGCGGTACGCAGGTCGCGTTCGGCGAGTACGGCATTCAGGCCCTCACGCCGGCGTACGTGACGAACCGCCAGATCGAGGCGGCTCGTATCGCGATGACCCGCCACATCAAGCGTGGCGGCAAGGTCTGGATCAACATCTACCCGGACCGCCCGCTGACGAAGAAGCCCGCCGAGACCCGCATGGGTTCCGGTAAGGGTTCCCCCGAGTGGTGGGTCGCGAACGTGCACCCGGGCCGGGTCATGTTCGAGCTGTCCTACCCCAACGAGAAGATCGCCCGTGAGGCCCTGACTCGCGCAGCCCACAAGCTGCCGATGAAGTGCCGGATCGTCAAGCGCGAGGCAGGTGAAGCGTGATGTCGGCCGGTACCAAGGCGTCCGAGCTGCGCGAACTGGGTGACGAGGAGCTTCTTGCGAAGCTTCGCGAAGCCAAGGAAGAGCTGTTCAACCTCCGCTTCCAGGCGGCGACCGGTCAGCTCGAGAACCACGGTCGGCTGAAGGCCGTCCGTAAGGACATCGCGCGGATCTACACCCTGATGCGTGAGCGCGAGCTGGGCATCGAGACGGTGGAGAGCGCCTGATGAGCGAGAGCAACGTGACTGAGCAGAAGACCGAGCGCGGTTTCCGCAAGACCCGTGAGGGTCTGGTCGTCAGCGACAAGATGGACAAGACCGTCGTCGTCGCCGTCGAGGACCGCGTCAAGCACGCGCTGTACGGCAAGGTCATCCGCCGTACGAACAAGCTCAAGGCCCACGACGAGCAGAACGCTGCGGGCGTCGGCGACCGCGTCCTCCTCATGGAGACCCGGCCGCTGTCCGCGACGAAGCGCTGGCGCGTCGTCGAGATTCTCGAGAAGGCCAAGTAATCCCTCCTAGGGGGACCCCCTAGGAACAGTTCCGCCAGGCTCGGCAGGGGCCCGTCCATGCGGCGGCCCCTGCCGGGAACCGGCAGACAATCAGGAGATAGACGTGATCCAGCAGGAGTCGCGACTGCGTGTCGCCGACAACACTGGTGCGAAGGAGATCCTTTGCATCCGTGTGCTCGGTGGCTCCGGTCGCCGCTACGCGGGCATCGGTGACGTCATCGTCGCCACCGTCAAGGACGCGATCCCCGGTGGCAACGTGAAGAAGGGTGACGTCGTCAAGGCGGTCATCGTTCGCACCGTCAAGGAGCGCCGCCGTCCGGACGGCTCGTACATCCGCTTCGACGAGAACGCCGCTGTCATTCTGAAGAACGACGGCGACCCTCGCGGCACCCGCATCTTCGGCCCGGTCGGCCGTGAGCTGCGCGAGAAGAAGTTCATGAAGATCATCTCGCTCGCGCCGGAGGTGCTGTAAGCATGAAGATCAAGAAGGGCGACCTGGTCCAGGTCATCACCGGCAAGGACAAGGGCAAGCAGGGCAAGGTCATTGCCGCTTACCCGCGCGACGAGCGCGTCCTGGTCGAGGGTGTCAACCGGGTCAAGAAGCACACCAAGGCCGGCCCCACCGCTCGCGGTTCGCAGGCCGGCGGCATCGTGACCACCGAGGCCCCCATCCACGTGTCCAACGTTCAGCTGGTCGTGGAGAAGGACGGCAACAAGGTCGTCACGCGCGTCGGTTACCGCTTCGACGACGAGGGCAACAAGATCCGCGTTGCCAAGCGGACGGGTGAGGACATCTGATGGCTACCACCACCACTCCGCGTCTCAAGACGAAGTACCGCGAGGAGATCGCGGGCAAGCTGCAGGAAGAGTTCTCCTACGAGAACGTCATGCAGACCCCGGGCCTCGTCAAGATCGTGGTCAACATGGGTGTGGGCGACGCCGCCCGCGACTCGAAGCTGATCGAGGGCGCCATCCGCGACCTCACCACGATCACCGGTCAGAAGCCGGCCGTCACCAAGGCCCGCAAGTCCATCGCGCAGTTCAAGCTGCGTGAGGGTCAGCCGATCGGTGCCCACGTCACGCTCCGTGGCGACCGCATGTGGGAGTTCCTGGACCGCACCCTGTCGCTCGCGCTCCCGCGCATCCGCGACTTCCGTGGTCTGTCCCCCAAGCAGTTCGACGGCCGCGGCAACTACACCTTCGGTCTCACGGAGCAGGTCATGTTCCACGAGATCGACCAGGACAAGATCGACCGTACCCGGGGCATGGACATCACCGTGGTGACCACGGCGACCAACGACGCTGAGGGCCGTGCCCTTCTCCGTCACCTCGGCTTCCCCTTCAAGGAGGCGTAAGCGAGATGGCGAAGAAGGCTCTGATTGCCAAGGCTGCTCGTAAGCCCAAGTTCGGTGTGCGTGGCTACACCCGCTGCCAGCGCTGCGGCCGCCCGCACTCCGTGTACCGCAAGTTCGGCCTGTGCCGCGTGTGCCTTCGTGAGATGGCTCACCGTGGCGAGCTGCCGGGCGTGACCAAGAGCTCCTGGTAATCCCGCAATTCGGGATTCCAGAGGCTCTCGGTAAGCAAAGGGCACTGTCAGGGGCCCACCCCTCCATGGCTTAGGCTAGGAGGGTTGGGCGCCTGACGCCCGTACGACTTACTACGCCGTAGGTCCCCGCGCCGCACCCGTCCCGCCCATGAGTGGGGAGAGGGATGGCGCATACAGGAAACCCCGGCGAGAGAGGCCGAAGGCCAATTCATGACCATGACTGATCCGATCGCAGACATGCTTACGCGTCTGCGTAACGCGAACTCGGCATACCACGACTCCGTGTCGATGCCGCACAGCAAGATCAAGTCGCACATCGCGGAGATCCTCCAGCAGGAGGGCTTCATCACGGGCTGGAAGGTCGAGGACGCCGAGGTCGGCAAGAACCTCGTCCTGGAGCTGAAGTTCGGCCCCAACCGTGAGCGCTCCATCGCGGGCATCAAGCGGATCTCCAAGCCCGGTCTCCGGGTTTACGCGAAGTCCACCAACCTGCCGAAGGTGCTCGGCGGCCTCGGCGTGGCGATCATCTCCACGTCCCACGGGCTCCTCACCGACAAGCAGGCCGGCAAGAAGGGCGTGGGTGGGGAAGTCCTCGCCTACGTCTGGTAGCGGAAGGGAACGGAGGAAACAGCTATGTCGCGTATTGGCAAGCTCCCCATCACGGTTCCCGCCGGCGTGGACGTCACCGTCGACGGCCGCACGGTCTCGGTGAAGGGCCCCAAGGGCTCGCTCACCCACACCGTCGCGTCGCCGATCGAGATCGCTAAGGGTGAGGACGGCGTTCTGAACGTCACCCGCCCGAACGACGAGCGTCAGAACAAGGCCCTCCACGGCCTGTCCCGCACGCTGGTGGCGAACATGATCACCGGCGTGACCCAGGGTTACGTGAAGAAGCTCGAGATCAGCGGTGTCGGTTACCGCGTTGTCGCCAAGGGCTCCAACCTGGAGTTCTCGCTGGGCTACAGCCACCCGATCACCGTCGAGGCCCCTGAGGGCATCACCTTCAAGGTGGAGGCCCCCACCCGTTTCTCGGTCGAGGGCATCGACAAGCAGAAGGTCGGCGAGGTTGCGGCCAACATCCGCAAGCTGCGCAAGCCCGACCCGTACAAGGCCAAGGGCGTCAAGTACGAAGGCGAAGTCATCCGCCGCAAGGTCGGAAAGGCGGGTAAGTAAGCCATGGCATACGGTGTCAAGATTGCTAAGGGCGACGCTTACAAGCGTGCTGCCATCAAGCGTCGTCACATCCGGATCCGTAAGCACATCTCGGGTACGGCTGAGCGTCCGCGCCTCGTCGTGACGCGCTCCAACCGCCACATCGTGGCCCAGGTCATCGACGACGTGCAGGGTCACACCCTCGCGTCGGCGTCGACCCTGGACACCACGATCCGCGGTGGCGAGGGCGACAAGTCGGCGCAGGCCAAGTCGGTCGGCGCCCTGGTCGCCGAGCGTGCCAAGGCCGCCGGTGTCGAGACTGTCGTATTCGACCGTGGTGGAAACCAGTACGCCGGGCGCATCGCCGCCCTGGCGGACGCCGCCCGCGAAGCCGGGCTCAAGTTCTGAGCCGCTTCCGTAGCTAGCGGAAAGAGAGAGGTAATCCAATGGCTGGACCCCAGCGCCGTGGAAGCGGTGCCGGTGGCGGCGAGCGGCGGGACCGGAAGGGCCGTGACGGCGGCGCTGCTGCCGCCGAGAAGACCGCGTACGTTGAGCGCGTTGTCGCGATCAACCGCGTCGCCAAGGTTGTGAAGGGTGGTCGTCGCTTCAGCTTCACCGCGCTGGTCGTGGTGGGCGATGGTGACGGCACCGTCGGTGTCGGTTACGGCAAGGCCAAGGAGGTGCCGGCCGCGATCGCCAAGGGTGTTGAAGAGGCCAAGAAGCACTTCTTCAAGGTCCCCCGTATCCAGGGCACCATCCCTCACCCCATCCAGGGTGAGAAGGCCGCGGGCGTCGTCCTGCTCAAGCCGGCTTCCCCCGGTACCGGTGTTATCGCCGGTGGCCCGGTGCGTGCCGTGCTCGAGTGCGCCGGCGTTCACGACATCCTGTCGAAGTCCCTGGGCTCCGACAACGCGATCAACATCGTGCACGCGACCGTGGCGGCCCTCAAGGGCCTGCAGCGTCCCGAGGAGATCGCGGCTCGCCGTGGTCTGCCCCTCGAGGACGTCGCCCCCGCGGCTCTTCTCCGTGCGCGTGCCGGGGCTGGTGCGTAATGGCGCAGCTCAAGATCACGCAGGTGAAGTCGTACATCGGCAGCAAGCAGAACCACCGTGACACCCTGCGCTCCCTTGGTCTCAAGGGCATCAACACGCAGGTCGTCAAGGAGGACCGCCCCGAGTTCCGCGGCATGGTGCACACCGTCCGCCACCTCGTGACGGTCGAGGAGGTCGACTGATCATGGCGGAGAACAACCCGCTCAAGATCCACAACCTCCGTCCCGCCCCCGGCGCCAAGACCGCCAAGACCCGTGTCGGTCGTGGTGAGGCGTCGAAGGGTAAGACGGCCGGTCGTGGTACCAAGGGCACGAAGGCCCGCTACCAGGTTCCGGAGCGCTTCGAGGGTGGGCAGATGCCCCTCCACATGCGCCTCCCGAAGCTGAAGGGCTTCAAGAACCCGTTCAAGACCGAGTTCCAGGTCGTGAACCTCGACAAGCTGGCCGCGCTGTACCCGGAGGGTGGCGAGGTCACCGTCGAGGGTCTCGTCGCCAAGGGTGCCGTTCGCAAGAACAGCCTCGTCAAGGTCCTCGGCCAGGGCGAGATCTCCGTGGCGCTGCAGGTGACGGTCGACGCCGTCTCCGGCTCCGCCAAGGAGAAGATCACCGCCGCCGGCGGTACCGTCACCGAGCTCGTCTGAATTCATCAGGCGTCTCGATGACTTGAGCGATCCCGACCGGGGATGCCCCACAAAAGGGGCATCCCCGGTTGGTCGTTCCAAGGGGGGCAGTGTCGCCGGTAAGGTGGCCTGCACTGTTGATTTTCGTCCGGCGTGGCCCTTGGGGAACTCCGGACGGCCTTTGACTGTTGGTTAGCTGTCAGTAATCCGTCGAACCTCAAGACCGTCACCTCTGACGCAGTAGCGCGGGGGTCGCAGGAGGCACCGTGCTCACCGCGTTCGCCCGGGCGTTCAGGACGCCCGACCTGCGCAAGAAGCTGCTCTTCACGCTCGGCATCATCGTGGTCTACCGCGTCGGTACCCACATCCCGATCCCGGGCGTCGACTACAAGAACGTCCAGACCTGTATCGACGTGGCCAAGGGCAACCAGGGTCTGTTCGGCCTGGTCAACATGTTCAGTGGTGGCGCGCTGCTGCAGATCACGATCTTCGCGCTCGGCATCATGCCGTACATCACGGCGAGCATCATTCTGCAGCTGCTGACGGTGGTGATCCCCCGCCTCGAAGCCCTCAAGAAGGAGGGTCAGGCCGGCACTGCGAAGATCACGCAGTACACCCGTTACCTGACGGTGGCCCTCGCCATCCTCCAGGGCACCGGCCTGGTCGCGACCGCGCGCAGCGGCGCCCTGTTCAGTGGCTGCCCGGTGGCCAACCAGATCGTGCCGGACCAGTCGATCTTCACGACCATCACCATGGTCGTCACCATGACCGCCGGTACGGCCGTCGTCATGTGGCTCGGTGAGCTCGTCACCGACCGCGGTATCGGCAACGGCATGTCGATCCTGATGTTCATCTCGATCGCCGCGACGTTCCCGTCCGCGCTGTGGGCCATCAAGGAGCAGGGCTCGCTGGCCGACGGCTGGATCGAGTTCGGCACCGTGATCCTGGTCGGTCTCGTCATGGTCGGCCTGGTCGTCTTCGTCGAGCAGGCTCAGCGCCGCATTCCGGTCCAGTACGCGAAGCGCATGATCGGCCGCCGGTCCTACGGTGGTACGTCCACCTACATCCCGTTGAAGGTGAATCAGGCGGGTGTGATTCCTGTCATCTTCGCCTCGTCGCTGCTCTATATTCCGGCACTGGTCGCCCAGTTCTCGAAGGGCAATTCCGGCTGGAAGACCTGGGTAACCCAGAATCTGACCAAGGGTGACCACCCGATTTACATCAGTATGTACTTCCTTCTGATCGTTTTCTTCGCGTTCTTCTACGTGGCGATCTCGTTCAACCCCGAGGAAGTCGCGGACAACATGAAGAAGTATGGTGGCTTCATCCCGGGCATCCGGGCTGGCCGACCGACCGCTGAGTACCTCAGCTACGTGCTCAACCGGATCACCTGGCCGGGTTCGCTGTATCTGGGTCTGATCGCTCTCGTACCGACGATGGCGTTGGTTGGCTTCGGGGCAAGCCAGAACTTCCCGTTCGGTGGTACCAGCATCCTGATCATCGTGGGTGTCGGCCTCGAGACGGTGAAGCAGATCGAGAGCCAGCTTCAGCAGCGCAATTACGAAGGGTTCCTCCGCTGATGCGAATCGTCCTCGTCGGGCCGCCCGGTGCCGGCAAGGGAACGCAGGCCGCGTTCCTCGCCAAGAACCTGTCGATCCCGCACATCTCCACGGGCGACCTGTTCCGCGCCAACATCAGCAGGCAGACGGAACTGGGCAAACTGGCGAAGTCCTACATGGACAAGGGCGAGCTGGTACCCGACGAGGTCACCATCGCGATGGCCAAGGACCGCATGGAGCAGCCCGACGCGGAGAACGGCTTCCTCCTGGACGGCTTCCCGCGCAACGTCTCGCAGGCCGAGGCGCTGGACGAGATGCTGCAGTCCGAGGGCATGAAGCTGGACGCGGTTCTGGACCTGGAGGTCCCCGAGGACGAGGTGGTCAAGCGCATCGCCGGCCGCCGCATCTGCCGCAACGACTCGGCGCACGTCTTCCACGTCACGTACAAGCAGCCGAAGAAGGAAGGCGTCTGCGACGTCTGCGGCGGCGAGCTGTACCAGCGGGACGACGACTCCGAGGAGACCGTCCGCAAGCGCCTCGAGGTCTACCACACGCAGACCGAGCCGATCATCGACTACTACAAGGCCCAGGGCCTGGTCGTCACGATCTCCGCGCTCGGCAAGGTGGAAGAGGTCACGGGCCGCGCGATGGAGGCCCTGGCCCGCGAGGCCGCGTAGTCCCGCGGAACGCGGGAACGCACAGCCGGCACGTCACTTCGGCCGCGGCATCCTGAGAGGGTGTCGCGGCCGAGGCGTGGAAGCGGCCCCCGCGTCGGCGGGAGTCCCGTGCCGGCGGACCGGCCCCGACCGGGCGGAAGCCCGAGTTCCGCGTCGGCGCAGACACTCCCGCGTCGGCGGACGGTCCCGGCCCTCCGGCGCCGGCCGCGCCGCAACCCCCCGTATCGTTGAAGCTGAAGCGTCCGTACTCTCCGGTCAGAAAGGCCGCAGCCGCCATGGTGCAGATCAAGACCCCCGAGCAGATCGCCAAGATGCGCGAGGCGGGGCTGGTCGTCGCCGCCATTCATGCGGCCACCCGCGAGGCGGCCGTGCCCGGCGCCACCACCAGGGACCTCGACGAGGTGGCCCGCAAGGTGCTCGCCGAGCACGGGGCGAAGTCGAACTTCCTCGGGTACGGCGGCTTCCCGGCGACGATCTGCACCTCGGCCAACGAGGTCGTCGTCCACGGCATCCCGGACGAGAAGACCGTCCTGAAGGACGGCGACATCATCTCCATCGACGCCGGCGCGATCGTGGACGGCTGGCACGGCGACGCCGCGTTCACGGCGTTCGTCGGCAGCGGTCACGCTCCGGAGCTGGTCGAGCTCTCCCGGGTGACCGAGGAGTCGATGTGGGCGGGCATCGCGGCGATGAAGCAGGGCAACCGCCTCGTGGACGTCTCCCGCGCCATCGAGACGTACATCCGTCGTCAGCCCAAGCCCGGCGGCGGCCGCTACGGGATCATCGAGGACTACGGCGGCCACGGCATCGGCACCGAGATGCACATGGACCCGCACCTGCTGAACTACGTCGAGCGCAGGCGCGGCAAGGGTCCCAAGCTGATCCCCGGTCTCTGCCTCGCCATCGAGCCGATGGTGTCGCTCGGCACGCCGAAGACCGAGGTCCTCGAGGACGAATGGACCGTCATCACGACGGACGGCACCTGGTCCTCGCACTGGGAGCACTCCGTCGCGCTGACGGAGCAGGGGCCGCTGGTCCTCACCGCCCCGGACTGCGGCAAGGCCAAGCTGGCCGAGTACGGCGTCACCGCCGCCCCGGACCCGCTCGCCTGATCGGCGCGGGACCCGTTCCGACGGCGCGCGGCCCCGCCGGTCGCGCCGTCGCTTTCACCCGCTGGCTTAAAGATCTCCCCAGCTGGGCATTCTTTCTCGATTCGTCTTTCCGAGACCACTGACGTAGACTGACTCGTCGGCTCCCGTGCACCCGCATGCCTGCATGCACCCGTGGGGAGCCGATCAAGGTAGTCGATTCGAAGGGCGAAGCGTGGCCAAGAAGCAAGGTGCCATCGAGATCGAGGGCACTGTCGTCGAGTCTCTTCCGAACGCCATGTTCAAGGTCGAGCTCCAGAACGGCCACCAGGTCCTGGCACACATCAGCGGCAAGATGCGTATGCACTACATCCGCATCCTCCCTGACGACCGGGTCGTGGTGGAGCTGTCTCCGTACGACCTGACGCGTGGCCGGATCGTCTACCGGTACAAGTAGATCTTGCCTTTACTCCGTGCTCCCGTTCCGGGGCACGGGTGGTGGCACTGACCCGGAGAACCTCACCCAATGAAGGTCAAGCCGAGCGTCAAGAAGATCTGCGACAAGTGCAGGGTGATCCGCCGTCACGGCCGGGTCATGGTCATCTGCGACAACCCGCGCCACAAGCAGCGCCAGGGCTGACGCACGACCGCACCTTCTGCACCCGCAGATCTCGCGCGACGCATAGCAGTACATGTTCATACGCAGAACCCGGTCCCGAACGTTCAGATCGCAGATCAGTCCATTTCGGTTCCGACACCCCCGGGCGGAGGCCGGGGACCCAGTTCGTACCTGGTACGGCGGCTGGGAGCCGGTTCTGCGGAAGACCTCCGAACGACAACTGGAGCCATTGAATGGCACGCGTTTCCGGTGTTGACATCCCGCGCGACAAGCGTGTGGAGGTCGCCCTCACCTACGTGTTCGGCATCGGCCGGACCCTTTCCCAGCAGACGCTGGCCGAGACCGGCGTGAACCCGAACACCCGCGTTCGTGACCTCTCCGAGGAGGAGCTGGTCAAGATCCGCGAGTACGTGGACGCCAATCTGAAGACCGAGGGTGACCTCCGTCGTGAGATTCAGGCCGACATCCGCCGCAAGGTCGAGATCGGCTGTTACCAGGGTCTGCGCCACCGCCGTGGCCTGCCCGTCCACGGTCAGCGCACCAGCACGAACGCTCGTACCCGCAAGGGCCCGCGTCGCGCCATCGCCGGTAAGAAGAAGCCGGGCAAGAAGTAGTCCTCAGCGGACGCTCATCAGCGGTCTTCGCTGTAGGACCGACCACCTCCCGTAGGAGTAATAGATGCCCCCCAAGGGTCGTCAGGGCGCTGCCAAGAAGGTGCGCCGCAAGGAAAAGAAGAACGTCGCTCACGGCCACGCGCACATCAAGAGCACGTTCAACAACACGATCGTCTCGATCACGGACCCCTCGGGCAACGTGATCTCCTGGGCCTCCGCCGGCCACGTCGGCTTCAAGGGCTCGCGCAAGTCCACCCCCTTCGCCGCGCAGATGGCCGCCGAGTCGGCCGCCCGCCGCGCGCAGGAGCACGGCATGCGCAAGGTCGACGTCTTCGTGAAGGGCCCGGGCTCCGGTCGCGAGACCGCGATCCGCTCCCTCCAGGCCACGGGCCTCGAGGTCGGCTCCATCCAGGACGTCACCCCCACCCCGCACAACGGCTGCCGTCCGCCCAAGCGCCGCCGCGTCTGAGGCTCGGTTGTCTTGAGGTTTCGGGCGGTACGGCTCTTCGGAGCGGTACCGCCCGTACCCTTGCAATACCCGCACTGTGAAACGTGCGGTTCCGTCGGGCGTCAAATAGCGGGCGTCCACGAAAGAAGGATCTGATCCACACATGCTGATCGCTCAGCGTCCCTCGTTGACCGAAGAGGTCGTCGACGAGTTCCGCTCCCGGTTCGTGATCGAGCCGCTGGAGCCGGGCTTCGGTTACACCCTCGGCAACTCCCTGCGTCGTACGCTCCTCTCCTCGATCCCGGGTGCGGCGGTCACGTCCATCCGCATCGACGGCGTTCTGCACGAGTTCACCACCGTGCCGGGCGTCAAGGAGGACGTCACCGACCTGATCCTCAACATCAAGCAGCTGGTCGTCTCCTCGGAGCACGACGAGCCCGTCGTGATGTACCTGCGCAAGCAGGGCCCGGGTCTCGTCACCGCCGCCGACATCGCGCCCCCGGCCGGTGTCGAGGTGCACAACCCCGACCTGGTCCTCGCCACGCTCAACGGCAAGGGCAAGCTGGAGATGGAGCTGACCGTCGAGCGCGGTCGCGGCTACGTCTCCGCCGTGCAGAACAAGCAGGTGGGCCAGGAGATCGGCCGTATCCCGGTCGACTCCATCTACAGCCCCGTGCTGAAGGTCACGTACAAGGTCGAGGCGACCCGTGTCGAGCAGCGCACCGACTTCGACAAGCTGATCGTCGACGTCGAGACCAAGCAGGCCATGCGTCCCCGTGACGCCATGGCGTCGGCTGGTAAGACCCTGGTCGAGCTGTTCGGTCTGGCCCGCGAGCTCAACATCGACGCCGAGGGCATCGACATGGGCCCGTCCCCCACGGACGCCGCCCTTGCCGCCGACCTCGCGCTGCCGATCGAGGAGCTGGAGCTCACGGTCCGCTCCTACAACTGCCTCAAGCGTGAGGGCATCCACTCCGTGGGTGAGCTCGTCGCCCGCTCCGAGGCCGACCTCCTGGACATCCGCAACTTCGGTGCGAAGTCCATCGACGAGGTCAAGGCGAAGCTGGCCGGCATGGGCCTGGCCCTGAAGGACAGCCCGCCCGGATTCGACCCGACCGCCGCCGCCGACGCCTTCGGTGCCGACGACGACGCGGACGCGGGCTTCGTGGAGACCGAGCAGTACTGATCGCCTCCGGCGGGGCAGCCGTCTTCGGGCGGTGGTCCCGCCGGGTTCGATCTCGGCTGCCGGCCGGCCGTGGCTGGTCGCGCAGTTGACCGGCCCCCAAGGGGGCCGGTCCCTCCGGTACTGAAAAGTGCCGGATCTTCGACGGGCAATCGCCCGCTCGGACACTGACCTCGGTACCTGATACGGCCGGGGCAGACACACAGGAGAAGAACAATGCCGAAGCCCACCAAGGGTGCCCGTCTGGGCGGCAGCGCCGCGCACGAGAAGCTGCTCCTCGCGAACCTCGCGAAGTCGCTCTTCGAGCACGGCCGCATCACCACCACCGAGGCGAAGGCCCGCCGCCTGCGCCCGTACGCCGAGCGTCTGGTCACCAAGGCGAAGAAGGGTGACCTTCACAACCGCCGCCAGGTGCTCTCGGTGATCACGGACAAGAGCGTCGTGCACACGCTCTTCACCGAGATCGGCCCGCGCTACGAGAACCGCCCGGGTGGTTACACCCGTATCACCAAGATCGGTAACCGCCGTGGCGACAACGCGCCCATGGCTGTCATCGAGCTGGTGGAGGCCCTGACCGTGGCCCAGCAGGCCACCGGTGAGGCCGAGGCGGCCACCAAGCGTGCCGCCAAGGACGCCGAGGTCAAGGCCGAGGCTCCGGCCGAGGTCGTCGAGGACGCCAAGCCGGCCGAGGAGGCCGCCGAGGAGTCCAAGGACGCCTGAGGCATCGCCTTGCGTTGAGCGGGTCCGCCCCTGCGGGGCGGGCCCGCTTTCGCGTTCCCCGGCAGGGGACCGAGCCTTGAGAGGATCTGTTTGTGAGTGATGAGGCGGCGCCCGGGTTCGTGCGGGTGCGGATGGATCTGTCGTACGACGGCACCGAGTTCTCCGGCTGGGCCAAGCAGGCCGGGGGCCGCAGGACCGTGCAGGCGGAGATCGAGGACGCCCTGCGGACGGTGACCCGGTCGAAGGACACCACGTACGAGCTGACCGTGGCCGGGCGCACGGACGCGGGGGTGCACGCCCGCGGCCAGGTGGCCCACGTCGATCTGCCCGAGGCGCTGTGGGCCGAGCACCAGGAGAAGCTGCTGAAGCGGCTGGCCGGACGGCTGCCCAAGGATGTGCGCATCTGGCGGCTGGCGGAGGCGCCCGCCGGGTTCAACGCCCGCTTCTCCGCGATCTGGCGGCGCTACGCCTACCGGGTCACCGACAATCCCGGCGGTGTGGACCCGCTGCTGCGCAACCATGTCCTCTGGCACGACTGGCCGTTGGACGTCGACGCCATGAACGAGGCGGCCGGGCGGCTCCTCGGCGAGCACGACTTCGCCGCCTACTGCAAGAAGCGCGAGGGCGCCACGACGATCCGCACGCTCCAGGAACTGAGCCTGGTCCGCGGTCACGACGGGATCATCACGGCCACCGTCCGCGCCGACGCCTTCTGCCACAACATGGTGCGGTCGCTGATCGGGGCGCTGCTGTTCGTGGGGGACGGGCACCGCGGTGCCGACTGGCCCGGCAAGGTGCTCGCCGCGGGCGTACGGGACTCGGCCGTGCACGTCGTACGGCCGCACGGACTGACACTCGAAGAAGTGGGCTACCCCGCCGACGCGTTGCTGGCCGCGCGGAACAAGGAGGCCCGGAACAGGCGCACACTGTCCGGGGCCCCGGAGTGCGAAGCCTGCTGACCGTCTGCGCCGTCACGCGGAGTGCTCCCTGCGGGTGACGGTCCTGCGGCATCCGCAGGGGCGGAGCGCGGGCGGATCCCAAGTGGACGTGCGGGAGCGGTGGTTGGCCGATGTGACGGGCCGTCGCTCCCGCCCGCCACGGTAAGCCCGACTTGTCATATGAGCAGCACTTTGGGGCGTTTCGGGTAAGCGTTCCATTATTTCGGGTCAAGTGCGGGCGTGTTCGATCGCGTCGCCCCGGAGCTCCGGGGGGCCCGTCCTAGATTTCCCGGCACATCGCCTCGATCCGTACGGGGCGGGCGGTCCGGGAGACCCGTATGAGTTCAGTGGAGGCCGCCCGTGTGGTGCGGCCGGGCGAGCGAAGCCGGCAGACCCTCAGGGATCGGCCGGGCGCACCGGCGGCCTCCGGCCTGCTGCCGGTCCCGCCGTCGGACACCGAGAAGTACGCCTACGCCGGGCGCCGCCTGTGGGTGCTGACCGGCACCTCGCTGATCAGCGTCTGCTGCCTGGTGGTGAGCCAGTACCGACTGGCGTCCTCCACACCGTTGTTGTGGCTGTTCGCTCCGTTCCTGGCGTTCACTCTGCTCTCCTACCTGATCTCGCTGCGGGTGAACCTGTTCAGCCGCGACTTCGACCTCGCACGGCACCGAAGACTCGTGGGCGGCTGGCGCCCCGACACCCCTCCCACGGTCGATGTCTTCCTGCCGGTGTGCGGCGAGCCCATCGAGGTGCTGCACAACACCTGGACCCACGTGCGCGCGCTCGCCGACCACTACCCGGGCGTCTGCGAGCCGTTCGTCCTCGACGACTCGGCCAGTCCCGAACTGCGTGCGATGGCCGCTGATTTCGGCTTTCGCTACGCAACCCGCAGCAACCGCGGCTGGTTCAAGAAGGCCGGCAACCTGCACTTCGGCTTCGAACGCACCGAGGGCACGTACATCCTCGTTCTCGACGCCGACTTCGCCCCCCGCGCCGACCTGCTCGACGAACTGCTCCCGTACCTGGCGGCGGACGAACGGCTCGCCATCGTCCAGTCCCCGCAGTACTTCCGCGTCCTCGACGCGCAGAACTGGATCGAGCGCGGGGCGGGGGCCGTCCAGGAGCTGTTCTACCGGGCCGTCCAGGTCTCCCGGCAGAGCCGGGACGGGGCGATCTGCGTCGGCAGCTGCGCCGTCTACCGGCGCGCCGCACTGGAGGAGAACGGCGGCACCACCCTCATCGAGCACTCCGAGGACGTGCACACCGGATTCGACCTGCGGCGGCTGGGCTGGGACCTGCGCTATGTGCCGGTCGCGCTGTCGTCGGGCGTCTGCCCCGACGACCCCGAGGCCTTCCTCAACCAGCAGTACCGCTGGTGCGCCGGCTCGATGAGCCTGCTCGGCAGCGCGAAGTTCTGGCAGGCCAGGCTGCGGACCGTCAGCCGGCTCTGCTACCTGTCGGGCTTCTTCTACTACATCCACACGGCCCTGTTCACCTTCGTGGCGCCCGTCGTGCCGATCCTGCTGCTGCTGGCGTTCCCGGACAAACCCGTCGTCGCGAACCTCTGGCTGGTCCTGCCCGGCGTCCTCTACACCACGGTCGTGTTCCCGCTCTGGCACCGCGTTCCCTACCGCTTGGAGGCCTGGGCGGTCCGCATGATGTACGGCTGGGCGCACGCCTTCGCGATCTGGGACATCCTGCGCGGCCGGCGCATGGGCTGGCAGGCGACCGGCTCCGCCGCGGCGAAGCGGACCGGGACCGGACGGCGCAGGGCCGGTGTCCGGCTGTGGGGCGGCGGCACCGCGCTGCTCTGGGTCGGTGCCGCCGCGTGGCGCACGCTCACCCTCGACCCCGCCGACTTCGCCCTCCTCTTGTCCTCCGGACTCTTCTACGCGCTGATCGTCGGAAGGGTCCTGCTGCCGCCCCGTGCGATGGGAGCCACCTGATGCGCGTCTCGCGCGCCACCGCCGCCCTGCTCGTGCCGCTCGCCGCCCTCGTGCTCGCGGTGACCGCCTGCGCCCCGGGCTCGACCGCCCACCGTGCCGGTGCCGCCGCGGCCCCCGAGGGGCTGCCCTACGACGTACGCCCGCTGCTCCAGCCCCCGAAGAAGTACATCGGGGTGTCCCGGCCCAAGGCACCGACCTCCATGGATCCGGTGCACGACTGGACGCGGATGGTCGGCAAGCAGCCGAACCTCATCGCGTACTACGCCGCCTGGGACGACGGGTTCGACGCGACGGGCGTGCGCAACGCCTGGAACTCCGGCGCGCTCACCGTCGTGTCCTGGGAGCCGAAGGACATCTCCCTCACGCGGATCGCCGACGGGGTCTCCGACGACTACGTCAAGGAGTACGCCAAGGCGGTCCGCATCCTGAACATCCCGGTCGCGATCAGCTTCGCGGACGAGATGAACGGCGACTGGGAGGAGTGGGGGTCCACCGAGACCACGCCCCGGGAGTACGTCAGGGCCTGGCGGCACCTCCACGACGTCTTCGAGGACGCCGGCGCCACCAATGTGATCTGGACCTGGTCGCCGAACATCGTCGAACCGGGCACCCACAAGGACCTGAGCCCCTACTACCCGGGCGACAACTACGTCGACTGGGTCGGCCTGGTCGGATACTTCACCGACTGGGACCCGCACTCCTTCGACGGCCTGTTCGGATCGACCCTGGCCGAGATCGACCGGTTCAGCCAGAAGCCGCGGCTCCTGCTGGAGACCGGCGCCATGCCCGGGCAGCACCGCAAGGAGCACGTACGGGCCCTCTTCGACGGCGTCAGCGCCTCCCGCGACATCATCGGGTTCGCCTGGTTCGACCACAAGGCGCGTGCCGACTGGCGGCTCGCCACGGACCCGGAGGGCGTCGCCGAGTTCCGGCGCCTCGCCGCGAACGACCTCTACGGCTTCGACGTGCGGAAGGCGAGATGACGTCGACGGAGCGCGGGCCGCGTGTCGTCTCCCCGGTCCCGGCCCAGCCCGGCGAGCAACAGCCGTCGGGCTACCACCTCCCGAAGGTGCCGGAGACGGCCTGGAGCATGGCGGGCGGCGCACGGCGCACCTGGGTCGGCCGGGCGGTCCTGCTGTGCGTCCTGGCGCTCCAGGCGGCGCTGTCGCTGCGACTGGAGAACACGGCGTTCCAGGACGAGGCCCTGTACCTGACGGCCGGTCACGCCGAACTGCGGCATCTGCTGCACGGCACCCCGCTGCCGATGGACTACGCCGCCTACTTCTCCGGATCGCCGCAGTTGTACCCGGTGCCGGCCGCCGTCGTGGACGGGTGGTTCGGACTGCCCGGCGCGCGGACGCTGAGCCTGCTCCTCATGCTGGGCACCACCGGGCTGCTGCACTCCTTCACCCGGCGGCTGTTCAACGAGCGGGCCGCGCTGGCCGCCGCCGCGCTGTTCGCGGTGCTCCAGTCGACCGTCGTCATGGGGTACTTCGCCACCTACGACGCGCCCGCGCTGTTCCTTCTCGCACTGGCCACCTGGATCGTGGTGCGCACCGACCGGGCGCCCGCCCACGCCGTGCTGCTCGCCGCGCCCGTCGCGGCGCTCGCGGTCGGCGTGAAGTACGCGGCCGGCCTGTACCTGCCGACTCTTCTCGGTCTGGCACTGCTCACCGCACACCCGCACCGGGGCCGCAAGGCGCTCGTGCGGCCGCTGCTCCTGCTGCTCGGCACCGGTGTCCTGCTCGCGGCCGGCGCGTACGGCAGCGACGTGCTGGCCGGCGTCCGACACACCACCACCGCCCGCGCGCACGGCACGGACGGCGCCGGGTATCTGCTGCGGCGGTCGGCCGAGTGGGGCGGCCTGCTGTTCCTCACCGCCGTCGGCGGCGCGATCGCGTACGCCCGGCGAGGCCGCATGCACGAGTCGCCGCTCGCGCTGCGCCTCGGTGGGCCGAGCCGTCGACGGCGGGCGATGCTGGGGCTGCTGCTGTGCGTCACGGCGCTGCTCGCCCCCGCCTACCAGATGCACCTGGGAACCGTGGTGTCGCTGTTCAAGCACATCGGCTTCGGTCTGCTCTTCGCGGCTCCGATGGCCGGCGTCGGCCTCACCCGGCTGATGGGCGCGCACGTGCGGCACCCGCATCTCGGCATCGCACTGTGGACGGCGACGCTGTGCCTGGGCATCTCGCAGGCGGACTGGCGCTTCGGCAACTGGCCCGACTCCTCCCTGATGATCCGGACCATCTCCGCCGACGTGAACGGCACGGGCCACTACCTCTGTTCGACGCCGGAGGTGCCCGCCTACTACCTGCGCGACAGGACCACGCGGCGGCAGTGGCAGAGCGTGTTCGGCATGGAGTACACGGACCGGAACCACACCCGGCACACCGGCGACGACGCCTACCGGGCGGCGCTGCGCGACGGCGAGTTCGACCTGATCGTGCTCGACGGATCCACGAACCCGAGGGTGGACGCTGTCGTCACGGACGCGGTGCGCGGGAATCCGCACTACCGGCTGCTCGCCCACGTGCCCTTCCGCGGCGGGGACCACTCCGCGGCGTACCGCCCCTCGCGCACCGCGCCGTCCGGCGAGGGCCGGGGGCACTACCGGATCTGGGTGAAGCGATGACCTCCCCGAGCGTCGCACTCGGCGGCCTGCCCCGGGACGCCGCGGCCGGCACCGCCGGCGCGACCCGCGGCGCCGTGCGGGGGGACCGGCGGGTTCCCCTGCTGGTGTCCGGCCCGCCCACCGTGCTCGCGCTGGCCGTCGTCCTGCCCGGCATCGGCCACCGCCAGTTGTGGCGCGACGAACACGCGACCTGGTGGGCGTCGACGCTCAGCTACCCCGACCTCGGCCGGCTGACCGGGCACATCGACGTCGTCCTCACGCCGTTCTACGTCGTCATGCACCTGTGGACCGCTCTCGCCGGCACCTCGCCCGCCGCCCTGCGGTTGCCCGGGGCACTGGCCATGGCCGTGTCCGCCGGACTGCTCGCGCTGCTCGGGCGGCAGTTGTCCGACGCGCGCACGGGGCTGGTGGCCGGCCTGCTGTTCGCCGTGCTGCCGACGGTGACGCGGTACGGGCAGGAAGCGCGCCCCTACGCCTTCGCGGTGCTCTTCGCCCTGCTCGCCACCCTGGTCCTGCTGCGTGCTCTGGACCGGCCGAGTCTCGGGCGGTGGACGCTCTACGCCCTGGCGGTCGCCCTGACCGGTTTCAGCCACCTGGTCGCGCTGAGCGTGCTGCCCGCCCACGCCGTCGCGGTCGTACGGGCCAGGCGCGCCGGCGATCCGATCGCGCACTGGGCGTTCGGGTGCGCGACGGTGCTAGGGACGTCCGCGGTGGTTCCGATGGCGACCGAGGGAGCCGGCCAGGTCGGCCAGATCGCCTGGAACAATCCGGTCCTGAGCGATCTGGCCGAGTACCCGGTGGAGCTCCTCGGCTCGTGGTCCGCCGCCGTCGCGGTGCTGGGCCTCGGCGCCGTGGGGCTGCTGACCGCCGGCCGCCGGGGAGCCGTGCCCGGCGTGTGGGCACTGCTGCCGCCCGTCCTGACCTTCGTCACCTCCGACCGGCTGCATCTGTTCCTGCCCCGCTACCTGCTGTTCACCGTCCCTGCCTGGCTGCTGCTCGCCGCGGCCGGTGCCGTCCGGTGCGCGGACGTGGTGACCGGCGCGGCACGGACGGGCCGCCGGGGGCGGGTGACGGGCGCGCTGCTGCTGACCGGGGCCGTCGCGGGGTTCGCCGTCCAGGTGTGGCCCGCGGTGCTGGCGGCACGTCAGGACCTGCCGGGCGAGCCGGACTTCGCGGGCGCCGGGCGCGTGGTGCGGGCCGCCCAGCGTCCGGGCGACGGCATCCTCTACAGCGGGGTGTTCGGGGAGCGCAAGGCCATGGCGTACGAGCTGCGCGGGGGCACCGGGCCCGACGACGTCCTGGCGCGGCGGACGGCCCGGCAGACCGGTTCGTACGCGGCCGTCGAGTGCGACGTGCCCGCCGACTGCCTGTCGGGCCGCCGACGGCTGTGGCTGGTGTCGACGGGGCTGGGCGCCACCCGCACCCCCTTGCGGGCGAGCACGGCCGCGGTGCTGGACGAGCGGTACAGGGTGGTGCGCACCGAGCGGCTGCGCCATGTCACGGTGCAGCTGCTGGAACGCCGTCGCTGACGCGGCAGCGGCCCGCTGCGCCGCTCGCCGTGCCGCCTCGCGGCCGGCTGTCGGAGTCGGGCGCGGGGCGTGCCGGGGCGCCGCACGGGAGCGGGCTGGCCCTGGGACGCCGTCCGGGTGCCGCGTCGACGCCGCGCGGGCCCTCGGTCAGTCTTCGGTGCGTCGCTCGTGCGGCGGGCCGGCGTGCCTCACTCGTTGGCCGCGGCGGAGGCCTGGGCCTCGCCGCGACGGCGGATCTGCCGGAAGGCGAACTCGCCGAGGTCGTCACCGGCCGTGAAGACCTTGGTGTCCTTGGCCGTCACGTTCTTGCCGTCGGTGAACCCGGCGAGCGTGAAGTAGACGTAGCGGCCGTAGAAGTTGGTGGTCGAGCGGCAGACGGCGGAGTCGCAGAAGGACTTGACGCCGTTTCCGGACAGCGAGGCGACGATGCTCTTCTTGTCCGCCTCGTGCCGGGCCTTGGTCGCCTCCGCCTCGGTGTTGAACACGGCCACGCCGACCGTCACCGCGACGCCGTCCTTGACGTAGGTGACGCGCAGCATGCGGGTGCAGTCGTTCTTGGTGAGGACCGCCGGGAGGGTGACCTTCGCGGCCGAGGCGCACTTCTTGGTATCCGCCGTCGGACCCTTGCGGTAGACGCGGTCGCCCATCGTGAGCTGCGTGCCCGGGAAGAGGATGTCCGGGCTGAGCGGCGCCGTGTCCTTCTTCGCGCTGGATATGAAGTCCTTCGGGTTCAGCGGCGGCGGGGCCGAGGTCGGCTCGAAGGACGGGGCGGGCGCGGTAGTGGAGTTGGGGATGTCCGCGGTGGCCGGCAGGTTGGAAGGCTGGTTGGAGGCCTGGTCGTTGCCGTTCGCGGAGACGACGGCCACGGCGACGGCCGCGCCGACCGCGACGGTCGCGAGCGCTCCACCGGCGATGAAGAGCAGCCTGCGGCGCTTGTTCCGCGTTTCCGACGCCTCGGCGAGTGCCGCCCAGTCAGGAGTCCCGCCCGCGTTCTGACCGCTCCACTGAGGCTGCTGAGAACCCGGCTTCCAGGGATCCCACGGGGCCTGTCCCTGCCCACCCTGCCCATAACTCATGCGCCGCATCTTAGACGTGCGCCGGGGGGTGCCGTTCCGCGTCACGGCGCACTTGAGCCCCTAGCGTGACCTGCATGAATACGGGCAAAAGTGACATCTGCGGGTGGTTGGTGCGGCCCGCGACCTGGCATATGTGGACAGTGCTGGCGTTCGCGCTGTGCGTCCCCGTCGTAAATGTCGCGCGGGCGAGCTCGGACGGCGGGATGGACAACGCGATCGTCGTGCGGGCGGCCCGGAGTTGGCTGCACGGCGGTTCGCCCTACGCCGACCCGCACTTCCTCTATCTGCCCGGCGCCGTCGTCGCCGCGGCACCGCAGGCACTCCTGCCGCAGGCCGCGCTGCGTGTGCTGGTCCCGCTGACGGTGACCTGTCTGCTGGTGGCGGGCTGGGTCTGCGCGCTGCGCATCCACGGGACGTCGCCGCGCAGCCGCTTCGCCGCGCTCGGCCTCACCGCGCTCGCGCTGGGCTTCGCGCCTTTCGGGCACCTGGTGGCGCTCGGCAACTGGACCGTGACGGCGGCGGCCGCCCTTCCGCTGGGGCTGCTGTGCGCGGTGCGGGGGCGCTGGGTGGCGGCCGGGGTGGTGATCGGGATCGCGATCGCCCTGAAGCCGCTTCTCGCGCCGGTCGCGCTCCTGTTCCTCTTCGCCCGGCAGTGGCGGGGGCTGGCCGCTCTCGTGGTGCTGCCGGGCGCGGTCTCCGGCGCGGCGGCCCTGCTGATGCCCGACCCCGCGGGCTTCGTCACGCGGACGCTGCCCTTCCTGCTGCGGGGACACGATGCGTTCGTACGCCTGTACGAGGCGTCGCCGGCGGCGGTGCTGCCGCGGGCCGGGGTGCCCCGGCCGGTGGCCGTCGCGCTGGCCGCGGCGGCGGCGCTCGCGGGGTGCTGGTGCGCCCACCGGCGCTGGCGGCGCGGCGATCCGGGGCCGCTGCGGCTCGTCGAGACCGCGGCCCTGCTGATGCTGTCCGCGTTCCTGGTGTCCCGCCCGTCGTACGACCACTACCTGCTGGTCGTGCTGCCGCTGCTGCTCGCGGGGCTGCCGCTGCCCGGCTCGGCGGCCCGCGGCCCCTGGTTCTGGCTGGCCCTGGTGCCGCAGGTGCCCGGTCTCGCCTGGCCCTGGCTGGAGCCGGTGACGCGGCGGGCCTTCCGGGACTGCCTTACTCTTTGTGTACTGGCTGCCGCCGTGGCGACGGCCCGGCGTCCCGCGCCGGGCGGATCTCCGCCGGTGCCGCGGCCGGGGACGAACCTGCCCACGCGCGTTTTGACCCGTCCGGGCCGTCGCGGGTAGGCTTGCGGTTCGTTATGTGTATTGGCTTTCTCATTCTCACGTGAGGGGCCCTTACACCGGTCCACCGGGGCCGATGACCAGCGACCAGCACGCGGTATGCGTCACCGCAGTGCGGTCAGGGCTGTCGTGATCGTCCGTGGTGGCCTTGTCAGGACCCACTCACTGAAGAAGCGAAGGCTACGAACCGTGCGTACGTACAGCCCCAAGCCCGGCGACATCACTCGCCAGTGGCACGTCATCGACGCCCAGGACGTCGTCCTCGGCCGTCTGGCGACCACTGCCGCCAGCCTCCTGCGGGGCAAGCACAAGCCGATCTTTGCCCCGCACGTCGACGCCGGTGACTTCGTCATCGTCATCAACGCCGACAAGGTGCACCTGTCCGGCAACAAGCGGACCCAGAAGATGGCGTACCGCCACTCCGGCTACCCGGGTGGTCTGCGCTCCGTCCGCTACGACGAGCTGCTGGACAAGAACCCCGAGAAGGCCATCGAGAAGGCCGTCAAGGGCATGCTCCCCAAGAACTCCCTGGGCCGTCAGATGCTCTCGAAGCTGAAGGTCTACTCGGGCGACCAGCACCCGCACGCTGCCCAGCAGCCGGTGCCGTTCGAGATCACCCAGGTCGCGCAGTAGTTCCGGCCACCCCCTAAGACGAAAAGAAATCTGAGGAGAATCGTGGCCGAGACCACCGTTGAGCAGCCGGTCGAAGAGACTGAGCTCGTCGACATCGACCAGTACACCACCGAGTCCGAGGTTCCCGTCGAGGGCGAGTACACCTCGGAGTCCCTGGCCTCCCGCTTCGGCGACCCGCAGCCGGCCGCCGGCCTGGGCCGTCGCAAGAACGCCATCGCCCGCGTCCGGATCGTCCCGGGCACCGGCAAGTGGAAGATCAACGGCCGCACCCTTGAGGACTACTTCCCCAACAAGGTGCACCAGCAGGAAGTCAACGAGCCCTTCAAGGTGCTCGAGCTCGAGGGCCGTTACGACGTCATCGCCCGCATCTCCGGCGGCGGCGTCTCCGGCCAGGCCGGCGCCCTGCGCCTCGGTGTCGCCCGTGCGCTGAACGAGGCCGACGTCGACAACAACCGCGGCGCCCTGAAGAAGGCCGGCTTCCTCAAGCGCGACGACCGTGCGGTCGAGCGCAAGAAGGCCGGTCTCAAGAAGGCCCGCAAGGCCCCGCAGTACAGCAAGCGCTAATCTTCGCTGCCTGCTCGTACTCGTAGTACGCGTAGTACGTCCGAACGCCCCGGCGGCACGCCACAGTGCCGCCGGGGCGTTCGTTTATCACCGGCCTTGGGCGTATAACGGCACAAGGCGCTCAAAGGCTCATGTGATCGGATGACTTCCGAATTCTGAAGCTTCCTCAGGAGGACAAGTGGGACGACTCTTCGGCACGGACGGCGTGCGCGGTGTCGCCAACGCGGATCTGACGGCCGAGCTCGCGCTCGGGCTCTCCGTGGCTGCGGCGCACGTACTGGCCGAGGCGGGCACCTTTGAGGGCCACCGGCCGGTGGCGGTGGTCGGGCGGGACCCGCGCGCGTCCGGGGAGTTCCTGGAGGCCGCCGTGGTCGCGGGCCTGGCCAGCGCCGGCGTGGACGTCCTGCGTGTAGGAGTGCTGCCCACCCCCGCGGTGGCGTACCTCACCGGAGTGCTCGGCGCCGACCTCGGCGTCATGCTCTCCGCCAGCCACAACGCCATGCCCGACAACGGGATCAAGTTCTTCGCCCGCGGCGGCCACAAGCTCGCCGACGAGCTGGAGGACAAGATCGAGACCGTCTACGAGGAGCACCGCACCGGCGCCCCCTGGGACCGGCCCACCGGTGCCGGCGTCGGCCGGGTGAACTCCTACGACCAGGGCTTCGACCAGTACGTCGCCCACCTGATCGGCGTCCTCCCGAACCGTCTCGACGGCCTGAAGGTCGTCCTCGACGAGGCCCACGGCGCCGCCGCCCGGGTGTCGCCCGAGGCCTTCGCCCGCGCGGGCGCCGAGATCGTCACCATCGGCGCGGAGCCGGACGGCCTGAACATCAACGACGGCTGCGGCTCCACCCACCTGGGCAAGCTCCAGGCCGCCGTCGTCGAGCACGGCGCCGACCTCGGCATCGCGCACGACGGCGACGCCGACCGCTGCCTCGCCGTGGACCACACCGGCGCCGAGATCGACGGCGACCAGATCCTCGCCGTCCTCGCGCTGGCGATGCGCGAGCGGTCCGCGCTGCGCTCGGACACCGTCGTCGCCACGGTCATGTCCAACCTGGGCTTCAAGCTCGCCATGGAGCGCGAGGGCCTCACCCTCCTGCAGACCGCGGTCGGCGACCGCTACGTCCTGGAGGAGATGAAGCGGCACGGATACGCCCTCGGCGGCGAGCAGTCCGGGCACGTCATCATCCTCGACCACGCCACCACCGGCGACGGCACGCTGACCGGCCTGCTCCTCGCGGCCCGGGTCGCCCAGACGGGCCGCACGCTCCAGGACCTCGCCTCCGTCATGGAGCGGCTGCCGCAGGTGCTCATCAACGTGCCCGACGTCGACAAGTCGCGGGTGAAGACCTCGGCCGAGCTGTCCGCCGCGGTCGCCGACGCCGAACGCGAACTCGGCTCCACCGGGCGGGTGCTGCTGCGCCCCTCCGGCACCGAGCCGCTGGTGCGGGTCATGGTCGAGGCCGCCGACATCGACCACGCCCGGTCGGTGGCCGGCCGGCTCGCCGACGCGGTGAAGTCAGCGCTCGGCTAGGAAGCCGCCACCGGGGACTCCCGGCCCTCGCGCTGCCTCGCCCAGAACCACTTCTGGGCGAGCAGGGTGAGGGCACCGGCCAGCACGATGCCCAGCAGGTTCAGCAGGAGCTGCTTGGCCGATCCCCAGGTCTGGCCCATGTCCCCGTAGCTCAGGGCCACGGCGGCGTTCGCGGCGGCCGGCACCGTGGTCACGGAGATCGCGACGCCGACCAGGGCCCCGGATTTCGCGGACGTCAGCGACAGCATGCCGGCGGCGCCCGCGAGCACCGCGACGACGAACGAGAACCAGTCGGGTGCGTAGATGAAGCCCGTGTTGGGCCGGTCCGCCTCCAGCTGCGCCTCGCTGAACAGGTCCACCGCGTCCATGAACAGGCTGAACAGCACCGTCGCCGCCATGGCCATCGCGAAGCCGGCGAGCAGCGCCGTCAGCGACCGCAGGGCGAGCCGCGCGTGCCGCTGCACGAGCGCGGTGCAGAAACCTGCCAGCGGCCCGAACTCCGGGCCCACCGCCATCGCGCCCACGATCAGGACCGCGTTGTCGAGGACCACACCGCAGGCCGCGATCATCGTGGCGATCGTGATGAAGGCGACGTACGTCACCGACAGCGTCGACTCCTCGTGCGTGGCGTCCTCGAGGTGCTCCCACAGCACCGCGTCGGCGCCCTCGCCGGGTGCCTCCTCCTCCGCCTTGTCGGCGCGCCTCGACAGGGACAGGTCGATGTCCTCGACCGCGATCGAGCCGGTGCTGTCGAGCCCCAGTCCCCGCAGGCCGCCGATGAGCGCGTCGCCCGCCTCGCGCGCGACGTCGCACATCACCACGTCGCCCGCCGGGTTGCGGGCGGCGCCCGGCAGCACCACGACATGGGCGGTGCCGACCGTGCCCTCGATCAGGCGCACCACGTCGTCGGTGCGGTCGGCGGGAGTGATCAGACGCAGATGCAGCATGGCCGCAGCGTAGTGGTCACAGCTTGCGCAGGCTGAGCCGCTGCACCTTGTGGTCCGCGCCCTTGCGCACGACGAGGGTCGCCCGGCCGCGGGTGGGGGCCACGTTCTCCACCAGGTTGGGCTTGTTGATGGTCCGCCAGGTCGTGCGGGCGTAGTCCAGCGCCTCCTCCTCGGAGACCTGCGTGTACTTGCGGAAGTACGACGACGGGTTCTGGAAGGCGGTGGCGCGCAGCTTCTTGAAGCGGCTGAGGTACCAGTGCTCGATGTCCTCGGTGCGGGCGTCGACGTACACGCTGAAGTCGAAGTAGTCGGCGAGGCCGACGCGGGTGCGGCCGTCCTTGCCGGGCAGCGCGGGCTGGAGCACGTTCAGGCCCTCGACGATGAGGATGTCGGGGCGCCGGACCGTGAGTTTGCGGCCGGGCACGATGTCGTAGATCAGGTGCGAGTAGACGGGCGCCGTCACCTCGTCCTTGCCCGCCTTGATGTCCGCGACGAACCGGGTCAGGGCCCGGCGGTCGTAGGACTCGGGGAAACCTTTCCGCGACATCAGCCCGCGGGCCTCCAGCTCCTTGGTGGGGAGCAGGAAGCCGTCCGTGGTGACCAGTTCGACGCGCGGGTGCTCGGGCCAGCGGGAGAGCAGGGCCTGGAGCAGACGGGCGACGGTGGACTTGCCGACGGCGACCGAACCGGCGACGCCTATGACGAACGGGGTGCCCGCCTGGGAGCCCGTCTCGCCGAGGAACGTGTTC
This sequence comes from Streptomyces siamensis, assembly GCF_039543605.1. Classification (NCBI taxonomy): domain Bacteria; kingdom Bacillati; phylum Actinomycetota; class Actinomycetes; order Kitasatosporales; family Streptomycetaceae; genus Streptomyces; species Streptomyces siamensis. The sequence goes on from NZ_BAABKB010000030.1 coordinate 96,050, forward strand.
AGGGCGCCTCTGAGCCCGTCCGTGGCGCCGACGTACAGATTGAGCAGTCTGGACAGCGGCAGATAGATGTCCCGCACTTCGTCGAGGTCGATGACATCGCCCAGGCCGCGCAGCTTCTCGACCTCCTCGGCGGTCAGCGGGAGCGGCGTCTTGTCGCGCAGCGCGCTCCACTCGGCACGGGTGAGGTCGACGTAGGGAGTCGCCTCCGGCTTGGACCGGTGGGCGCTCCGCGGCGACGAGGAGACCGGAGAGATCACAGTCCATTGTTACGGGAGTATGGACGCGATGGAGGGTGGGGTCCGTCACGCGGGGTGACCCGGCCGCCCGGAACGGCGCCCTGCGGTCGTGCGAAAGGCCGCCGCAATTTCCGATATCGGGCACGGGATGCCGCGAACGCGCGGGCGTGGACCCGTACGCTGCCGCCATGTGCGGAATCGTGGGATACGTGGGGTCGCAGTCGGCGCTTGACGTGGTGATGGCCGGACTGAAGCGGCTGGAGTACCGGGGATACGACTCGGCGGGCGTCGCCGTGACGTCGGACGGCGGGCTCGCCGCCGCGAAGAAGGCGGGCAAGCTCGTCAACCTGGAGAAGGAGCTGGTCGACCGACCGCTGCCGACCGGCACGACGGGCATCGGGCACACCCGCTGGGCCACGCACGGCGGTCCCACCGACGCCAACGCGCACCCGCACCTCGACAACGCGGGCCGCGTCGCCGTCGTCCACAACGGCATCATCGAGAACTTCGCCGCGCTGCGCGCCGAACTTGCCGAGCGCGGGCACGAACTGGCCTCCGAGACCGACACGGAGGTCGTCGCCCACCTGCTCGCCGAGGAGTTCTCCTCCTGCGCCGACCTCGCGGAGGCCATGCGGCTGGTGTGCCTGCGCCTGGAGGGCGCGTTCACCCTCGTCGCGGTGCACGCCGACGAGCCGGACGTGGTCGTCGGGGCGCGCCGGAACTCGCCCCTCGTCGTCGGTGTGGGCGAGGGCGAGGCCTTCCTCGCCTCGGACGTCGCCGCGTTCATCGCCCACACCCGCTCCGCCGTCGAACTCGGCCAGGACCAGGTCGTGGAGCTGCGCCGCGACGGCGTCACCGTCACCGGCTTCGACGGCCGGCCCGCCGAAGTGCGCTCGTACCACGTGGACTGGGACGCCTCGGCCGCCGAGAAGGGCGGCTACGACTACTTCATGCTCAAGGAGATCGCCGAACAGCCCAAGGCGGTCGCCGACACCCTGCTCGGGCGCATCGACACGGCCGGTTCGCTGACCCTGGACGAGGTGCGCATTCCCGCGGGGGTGCTGCGCGAGGTCGACAAGGTCGTCATCGTCGCGTGCGGCACCGCCTTCCACGCCGGGATGATCGCGAAGTACGCCATCGAGCACTGGACGCGCATCCCCTGCGAGGTCGAGCTGGCCAGCGAGTTCCGCTACCGCGACCCGATCCTCGCCCCGCGCACCCTCGTCATCGCCATCTCGCAGTCCGGCGAGACCATGGACACCCTGATGGCGCTGCGGCACGCCCGCGAGCAGGGCTCCAAGGTGCTGGCGATCTGCAACACCAACGGCTCGACGATCCCCCGCGAGTCGGACGCCGTGCTGTACACGCACGCCGGCCCCGAGGTCGCCGTCGCGTCCACCAAGGCGTTCCTGACGCAGCTCGTCGCCTGCTACCTGGTGGCGCTGTACCTGGGCCAGGTGCGGGGCACCAAGTGGGGCGACGAGATCCAGGCCGTCATCCGCGAGCTGTCCCGGATCTCCCGCGAGGTCGAGCGGGTCCTGGAGACCATGGAGCCGGTACGGGAACTCGCGCGCTCCCTGGCCGACAAGGACACCGTCCTCTTCCTGGGCCGCCACGTGGGCTACCCCGTCGCCCTCGAAGGCGCCCTCAAGCTGAAGGAACTGGCGTACATGCACGCCGAGGGCTTCGCGGCGGGCGAGCTCAAGCACGGGCCGATCGCGCTCATCGAGGAGGACATGCCGGTCGTGGTCGTGGTGCCGTCCCCGCGCGGGCGCTCGGTCCTGCACGACAAGATCGTGTCCAACATCCAGGAGATCCGGGCCCGCGGCGCCCGCACCATCGTCATCGCGGAGGAGGGCGACGAGGCGGTGGTCCCGTACGCCGACCATCTGATCCGCATCCCGGCCACCCCGACCCTGCTCCAGCCGCTGGTGTCCACGGTTCCCCTCCAGATGTTCGCCTGCGAGCTGGCGACGGCCCGCGGGAACGAGGTGGACCAGCCGCGGAACCTCGCCAAGTCGGTGACGGTGGAGTGAGCGGACCCGTGGCACGGCCCGCCCCTTTAGGGTGCGGAGCATGAGCATCATCGGGGTCGGTATCGACGTGGCCGAGATCGACCGGTTCCGGGCGGCGCTGGAACGCACGCCCGGACTGGCCGAACGGGTCTTCGTGGAAGAGGAGTTGTACCTGTCGAGCGGCGAACGCAGGGGCATCGCCTCGCTGGCCGCCCGCTTCGCCGCCAAGGAGGCGCTCGCCAAGGCGCTGGGCGCCCCGGCCGGACTGCACTGGACCGACGCCGAGGTCTATGTCGAGTCCAGCGGCCGGCCGCGTCTGCGGGTGAAGGGCACGGTGGCCGCCCGGGCGGCCGAACTCGGCGTGAGCTCGTGGCACGTGTCGCTGAGCCACGACGCCGGGGTGGCCTCGGCGGTGGTGGTGGCCGAGGGGTAGCCCGGCCCGGCGCGCGGGGCGGGCGCGGGTCACGCGCGGGCCGCGCGGCGGGCGCCGGTGCGGGAGACTCGGCGTATGCGTACTGCGTACAGCGTGGAGACCGTGAGAACCGCCGAGCGGGAGCTGATGGCACGGCTGCCCGAGGGAGCGTTGATGCAACGCGCCGCCGCCGGACTGGCCGCGACGTGCGCGGAGTTGCTGGGGCGGGTGTACGGCAGCCGGGTGGTGCTGCTGATCGGCAGCGGCGACAACGGCGGCGACGCCCTGTACGCGGGAGCGCGCCTCGCCCGCCGCGGAGCGGGCGTCACGGCGGTGCTGCTCGCCCCCGACCGGACGCACCCCGGGGGACTGGCCGCGCTGCGCCGCGCCGGCGGTGCCGTGACATCGGGCGTCCCGGCCGACGGCGCCGGGGCCGCGCCGCGGGCCGTCGAGGAGCTGATCGGCCGGGCCGACCTCGTCGTCGACGGCATCGTGGGCATCGGCGGCAAGGGCGGACTGCGTCCCGACGCCGCACCGCTGGCCGCACTCCTGCGCGACTCCCGTGCGGTCGTCGTCGCCGTCGACCTGCCGAGCGGTGTCGAGGCCGACACCGGAGAGGTCCTCGGCGAGGCCGTCCGCGCCGATCTCACGGTGACCTTCGGGACGCACAAGCCGGGGCTGCTCATCGATCCGGCACGCGAGTACGCCGGTTCCGTACGCCTCGTCGACATCGGGCTCACGCTGCCCGCCGAGGCCGGACTGGAGGCGCTCCAGCACGCCGACGTCGCGGCGCGGCTGCCGCTGCCGGGGGCGGCGAGCGACAAGTACCGGCGCGGTGTCGTCGGAATCGCCGCCGGGTCCGCGCGCTACCCCGGAGCGGCCGTCCTCGCCGTCTCCGGCGCGCTGCGCGGCGGAGCGGGCGCCGTGCGGTACGTCGGGCCCGCCGGGGACGCCGTCATCGCCCGCTTCCCCGAGACGCTCGTGTCCGACGGAGGCCCCGCGCGGGCCGGGCGGGTCCAGGCGTGGGTCGTGGGGCCCGGGGCGGGGGACGACGCGTCGGCGGTCGCCGAGGTGCTCGCCGCGGACGTGCCGGTACTGGTGGACGCGGACGGACTGCGGCTCGCCGACCGGGCCGCCGTCCGCGCCCGCACCGCGCCCACCCTGATGACCCCGCACGCCGGGGAGGCCGCCGCGCTGCTCGGTGTCCCGCGCGAGACGGTCGAGGCCTCCCGGCTGTCCTCCGCGCGGGAGCTCGCCCGGCGGTACGGGGCGACGGTGCTGCTCAAGGGGGCGACCACGCTGGTCGCCGACGCGGACGGCGGGCCGGTGCGGGTGAACCCGACCGGGACGGCGTGGCTCGCCACCGCGGGGAGCGGTGACGTGCTGTCGGGCCTGGCCGGGTCGCTGCTCGCGGCCGGGCTATCCCCGCTGGACGCGGGCAGTGTCGCCGCCTACCTCCACGGGCTCGCGGGACGCTTCGCCGCGGACGGCGCGCCCGCCGGCGCCCACGACGTGGCCGAGGCCCTCCCGGAGGCGTGGCGCGACGTCCGCGTCTGAGAGGGCGTCGCGGCCGGGGCCCTTGCGGGGGCTCTCCGGTCCTCGGGGTCCGTGCTGGGAACGCGCCGCGCTCCGGGGTCCCGTGCGGGGTCCTTCCGGTCTTCGGGCCCGCGCCGAGAGGGCGTCGCGGCCGAGGTTCCGTGTGCGCTTCCTCCTCCCTTCTCCGGGGCCACGAGGGCGGCGCGCCCGCGTGGCCCGTGCGGGGTCTCTCCGGCTTCGGCGTCCGGAGCCGGGAGCAGGCCGCGTCCGCGAGGCCTGTGGGGGTCTCTGCGGCTTCGGTGTCCGGTGCTGGGAGCAGGTCGCGTCCGCGTGGCCCGTGGGGGGCCTTTCCGGTCCTCGGTGTCCGCGGCCGGGAGTGCCGCGGGCCGGCACGGGCCTTCCGGCGTTCGTGGAGCGGTGTTGACCGGATCGGGGGACCCGGTCCGCGCGGCGCGCCCGCCCGCGCGGACCCGTTGCGTTCGCTGATCGCATGATGAGCGGACGAATGACGCGCCGCGGCGCCGCGGTGCTGCTGGCCGCACTGGTCGCCCTGCCCGCGGGCCGGGCGGCGGCGGAGCCGGGACCCGTGGTCCCCGACCCGAGGTCCGACCACACTGTCGCGGGTTCCGCCGCGGCGTGCACCAAGCAGACGGGCCCCTACCAGCGGCAGGTGGAGCGCGGGCTCGGCCTGAAGGCGGACGGAAGGCAGTCGCCCGCCGACTGCCGGGCCATCCGCGCGTTCCAGAAGCGGTACGCGATCGAACCGGACGTCGGCTTCGCGGGACCCGTCACCTGGACCCGGATCCAACAACTCGCGGGCATGAAGAACCCGAACGCGGCGGGCAAGTGCCCGGTGCGCACGTACCGCGTCGCCTGCGTGGACCTGACCCGCCAGCTCTCCTGGGTGCAGAAGGGGACGAAGGTGCTGTGGGGCCCGGCGCCGATGCGCAGCGGGCGGGCCGGCCACCGGACCCGCACCGGCTGGTTCACGGTCTACTGGAAGCACGAGAAGCACTGGTCGACGCTGTACAACACCCCCATGCCGTACAGCCAGTTCTTCAGCGGGGGACAGGCATTCCACGCCATCCGGGGCAGCGTCCACAACCCGGACGGTTCGTGGGGCTGCGTCAATCTCCGGCTCGCGGACGCCCGCAAGCTGTGGGACGTCCTGAAGAAGGGCGACCGTGTGTACGTGTGGGGCCGCAGGCCGGGGACCTGATGAGGAGCGGCCGGACGGGCGCCGGCGGTACCGGCGCCGAAGTGCTGTCCGACCCCTCTGAGACACTGGGGGCGCGATGAACGAGACAGCACCCCTGCGCGCCCGTGCCGAGATCGACCTGGCCGCCCTGCGTGCCAACGTACGGACCCTGCGTGCCCACGCGCCGTCCGCGGCCCTGATGGCCGTGGTCAAGTCCGACGCGTACGGCCACGGGGCGGTGCCCTGTGCCCGCGCGGCGCGCGAGGCGGGCGCCACCTGGCTGGGCACCGCCACGCCCGAGGAGGCTCTCGCCCTGCGGGAGGCCGGACTGCCCGGGCGCATCATGTGCTGGCTCTGGACACCGGGCGGCCCCTGGGAGCGCGCCGTGGAGGCCGACCTCGACGTCTCCGTCAGCGGCATGTGGGCCCTGCGGGAGGTCGTGGAGGCGGCCGGACGCGTCGGCAGACCGGCCCGCGTCCAGCTCAAGGCCGACACCGGCCTCGGGCGCAACGGCTGCCAGCCCGCCGACTGGCCGGAGCTGGTCGCCCACGCCCTGGACGCGCAGGCCCGGGGACTCGTCGAGGTCACCGGCCTCTGGTCGCACTTCGCCTGCGCGGACGAGCCGGGTCACCCGTCCATCGAGGCCCAACTCACCCTGTTCCGCGAGATGGTGGCGTACGCCGAGCAGCGGGGCGCCCGCCCCGAGGTGCGGCACATCGCCAACTCGCCCGCCACGCTGACGATTCCCGACAGCCACTTCGACCTGGTCCGCACCGGGATCGCGGTGTACGGCGTCTCGCCGAGCCCGGAACTCGGCACACCGGCCGACTTCGGGCTGCGCCCGGTGATGACGCTGAGCGCGTCGCTCGCGCTGGTCAAGCACGTCCCGGCGGGGCACGGCGTGAGCTACGGACACCACTACACGACACCGGGCGACACCACCCTCGGCCTGGTGCCCGTGGGTTACGCGGACGGCATCCCGCGGCACGCCTCCGGCACCGGACCGGTCCTGGTCGGCGGCAAGTGGCGCACGGTGGCGGGCCGGGTCGCCATGGACCAGTTCGTCGTCGACCTCGGCGGGGACGAGCCCGAGCCCGGCGCGGAGGCGGTCCTGTTCGGCCCCGGCGACCGCGGCGAGCCGACCGCCGAGGACTGGGCCCGCGCGGCGGGCACGATCGGCTACGAAATCGTCACCCGGATCGGAACCCGCGTTCCCCGCGTCTACGTGAATGTGAACGAGGAACGAGACGGGTAGCAGGACGGGTGACACGGGCGGCCGGACACGCGCCGGACCCCGGCGGCCATGAGCGGCGCGGCGGCGGGCGGACGGCCGGGAGCGCAGGCCCGGGAGCCCTGAGCGAACAGCACGTGGCACAAGGCCGAGAGCCCAGAGCGAAGAGGAGCTGGACGTGAGCGAGAGCAGCGCGGGGGCCGTCGCGAGTGCGGCCTCGGCCGCCGCCTCCGCCGGGAACTGGCGCAAGGCCGGTGTCGCCGGTGCCGCGATAGGTGTCGTGGCCGCGGGCGCAGCCGCCGGAGTCGCCATAGAGCGGCTCACGGTCGGCCGCAACATGCGCAGGAAGGCCCGCCTCGCGCTCGACTCGGCGGGTCCGTACGGCGCGCTGCGCGGCACCCCGGGCAAGGCGTACGCCGACGACGGCACCGAGCTCTACTACGAGGTCGACGACCCCGAGCCGGAGGCCCCGCTCGCCCCGCGCCGCCGCAGGCTCTTCGGCCGCAAGGCCCCGGCGCCCGTCACCGTCGTCTTCAGCCACGGCTACTGCCTCAACCAGGACTCCTGGCACTTCCAGCGCGCCGCCCTGCGAGGTGTCGTACGGACCGTGCACTGGGACCAGCGCAGCCACGGACGGTCCGGGCGGGGTACCGCCCAGCTGGAGGAGCGCACCCCGGTCACCATCGACCAGCTCGGCCGCGACCTGAAGGCCGTCATCGACGCGGCCGTCCCCGAGGGCCCGATCGTGCTCGTCGGGCACTCCATGGGCGGCATGACCGTCATGGCCCTCGCCGACCAGTACCCCGAGCTGGTCCGTGACCGGGTCGTCGCGGTGGCCCTGGTGGGCACGTCTTCGGGACGGCTCGGAGAGGTCAACTTCGGGCTGCCGCTCGCCGGCGTCAACGCCGTACGGCGGGTGCTGCCGGGTGTGCTGCGCGCGCTCGGGCAGCAGGCCGCGCTGGTGGAGCGGGGGCGGCGGGCGACGGCCGACCTGTTCGCCGGGGTCATCAAGCGGTACTCGTTCGCGGGCCGGGACGTCGATCCCGCCGTGGAGCGCTTCGCGGAGCGGATGATCGAGGGCACCCCGATCGACGTGGTCGCCGAGTTCTACCCGGCGTTCACCGACCACGACAAGACCGAGGCGCTCGCCCGCTTCGCCGACCTGCCCGTCCTCGTCCTCGCCGGGGTCAAGGACCTGGTGACGCCGAGCGAGCACAGCGAGGCCATCGCCGATCTGCTGCCGGACGCCGAGCTGGTCCTCGTGCCCGACGCGGGGCACCTGGTGATGCTGGAGCACCCCGAGGTCGTCATAGACCGCCTTGCCGACCTGCTGATGCGCGCGGGTGCCGTCCCGGCAGGGGCTACCGTGGGTGGCTATGGAAGCACCAGCAGCACCGCACAACCCGGCTGAGCCCGCGCAGCACGGAGTCAGCGTGCAGATCACCGTCAGCTCCCCCGAACAGATGCAGGAGCTGGGCCGCCGGCTCGCCAAGCTGCTGCGCCCGGGTGACCTCGTGATGCTCAACGGCGAACTCGGCGCGGGCAAGACCACGCTGACCCGCGGGCTCGGCGAGGGGCTCGGCGTCCGGGGCGCGGTCACCTCCCCGACCTTCGTCATCGCCCGCGTCCACCCGTCGCTGGGCGACGGACCCCCGCTCGTGCATGTGGACGCGTACCGCCTCGGCGGCGGGCTCGACGAGATGGAGGACCTGGACCTCGACGTCTCGCTGTCCGACTCGGTGATCGTCGTGGAGTGGGGCGAGGGCAAGGTCGAGGAGCTGACGGACGACCGTCTGCACGTCGTCATCCACCGCGCCGTCGGCGACACCACCGACGAGGTCCGGCACGTGACGGTGACGGGCCTGGGCGACCGCTGGGCGCCGGTGGACCTGAGCGTGCTCGCGTCCTGACGGTTGCGCCCCTGCGGCTGTGCCCGGTCCGCCCCTCGACGGCATCGGTCCCGGTGAACGTTCCGACAAGACGTCGGCAATATTGCGTTCGGTGTCCCGGGCATGGTGACATGGAGCAAGACCGTAGTTAGGGCTACCTAACCACGCTTGCCGCCGAAGCCCCAGGAGGCGTCCATGTCGGCTTCAGAACGTGACGTGCCGGCTCAGCCGCGCGTGGTGGCCGGGGTGTCGATGCGGGACCTGCTGGCGTCGTGCGCCGCGGCCGAGGCGGTGTCCCGTCCGCCGAGGGATCCGGAGCCGGTCCCCGAGGTTCCGGTGACCGGACAGCCCCGCAAGGCCGCTTGACGTCCCACGAAAGGGTTGTTCTGCGCGGGCGCCCTTCGCCGGGGGGCGCGCCGACGCCCCACGGCGGGCGGCGAGGCGCGACCGTGACGGCCCTCGGGTGGGCCGGTGGCGCGGGCAGCGAGTGACCGGGCCGGTGGACGGTCGGGTGGCGGGCGGCTGTCTCCGTGGACGGTCGAGTGGCCCGCGACGGTGTTCGTGGACCGTTGAGCGGCCCGCGACCGGGCCCGCGACCGGGCCCGTGGACGGCAGGCGGTGGCCGGGCAGGTGGTCCGCGAACCGGTCCGGCGGCGGTCCGCCTCCCGGGTCAGCGGATGACGACGACCTTCACGCCGATCGTCGCGAACGACCACATGGCGTCACCGTCCGCGCGGGTCTCGCGGATGCCGCCGAGCTTCTTGGTGGGGTCCGGGGCTTCCGTCGAGCCGTTCACCGCCGCGCTGAAGCCGATGGCGATGCCGTCGACCAGGTGGAACCGCACGACGTGCTCGATCTGCGCGCCGTCCGATCCGGAGACCGCCCGCGCCCGTGAGGTGACGGCGTAGGTGCCCGCGGCCGGGTCCAGCGTCCCGGGCGTCACCTTGAAGGTGCGCCGGACCTTGTTGTCGGCGCCGACCAGCCACACCCGGTCGTCGTCGGTCGAGTACACGACCCGCTCGCCCCGGCCGGACTGCGCGGGCAGGGCCGCCGGGTTCTTCTTGTCGCGGGGAGCCTTCGAGGTGGCGGACTTGGGGGAGGCGTCGGCCTGCGGCCTGCCCAGGGTGTCCGGCACGCTGGCGGACGCCTGGTAGGCGAGGAAGCCGACTGCGGCGACCGCCGCCACGGTGAGCCCGGCCACGAATCCCGAGCTGCTCCTAGCCACCTTGTGTGCCCACCTCTCGTACTTCGTACGTCCTTGCTGTGACGGTAGCAGCAGGGAAGCGGGAGACCGGGGCGGCCGTACGTCCGGCTCGGGCGCCGTAGGCTGTTTGCGTGCTCTTGCTCGCTCTGGATACCGCCACCCCCGCCGTGACCGTCGCGCTGCACGACGGCACGTCCGTCATCGCCTCGTCGAGCCAGGTCGACGCGCGCCGCCACGGGGAGCTGCTCCTCCCGGCCGTGGACCGCGTGCTCGCCGAGGCGGGCCACCGGCTCGACGCCGTCACCGGCATCGTCGTCGGCGTGGGCCCCGGCCCTTACACCGGCCTGCGCGTCGGTCTCATGACCGCCGACACCTTCGGACTCGCCCTCGGCGTGCCCGTGCACGGCGTGTGCACCCTCGACGCGCTCGCGTACGCGGCCGACATCGACGGCCCCTTCGTCGCGGCGACGGACGCCCGCCGCAAGGAGGTCTACTGGGCGCGCTACGCCGACCGGCGCACGCGCCTCACCGACCCCGCCGTGGACCGCCCCGGCGACCTGGACGTCGGCGGGCTGCCCGCCGTCGGAGCGGGCGCGCTGCTCTATCCCGACACCTTCCCGGACGCGCACGCGCCCGAGCACGTCTCGGCGGCGGCGATGGCCTCGCTGGCCGCGGAACGGCTCGCCGCGGGCGTCGAACTGGAGGCGCCCCGGCCGCTCTACCTGCGTCGGCCGGACGCCCAGGTGCCGAAGAACTACAAGGTGGTCACCCCCAAGTGACCGACCACCCGTCTCCTGGAAGCCTTCCGACCACGCCGCCGCCCGGCGGGGCCGACGTGCGCGAGATGCGCTGGTGGGACATCGATCCCGTACTGGAACTGGAGAAGGACCTGTTCCCCGAGGACGCCTGGTCCCGGGGCATGTTCTGGTCCGAGCTGGCCCACGCGCGCGGGCCCGAGGCGACGCGTCGGTACGTCGTGGCCCTCGACGGGGAGCGGCTCGTCGGGTACGCCGGACTCGCCGCCGCGGGCGACTTGGGCGACGTGCAGACCATCGCCGTCGCCCGCGACCAGTGGGGCACCGGGCTCGGCGCCCGGCTGCTCACCGAGCTGCTGCGTGCCGCGACCGCGTTCGAGTGCGCCCAGGTGATGCTCGAATGCCGCGTGGACAACGTCCGCGCGCAGAAGCTCTACGAGCGCTTCGGCTTCGAAGCCATCGGCGTCCGGCGCGGCTACTACCAGCCGGGGAACGTCGACGCCCTGGTCATGCGCCTCAACACGGCTGCGGACAGCGGCCCGGGAGCAGGCTCCCCCTCAGCAAACGGCGGACAAGGAACAGAGAGCAATGGCTGACGAACCACTCGTCCTCGGTATCGAGACCTCCTGCGACGAGACCGGCGTCGGCATCGTCCGCGGCACGACCCTGCTCGCGGACGCGATCGCGTCCAGCGTCGACGAGCACGCCCGGTTCGGCGGGGTCGTGCCCGAGGTCGCCTCCCGGGCCCACCTGGAGGCGATGGTGCCGACCATCGACCGCGCCCTGAAGGAGGCGGGCGTCAGCGCCCGTGACCTCGACGGCATCGCGGTGACCGCGGGCCCCGGCCTCGCCGGTGCGCTGCTCGTCGGCGTCTCCGCGGCGAAGGCGTACGCGTACGCGCTCGGCAAGCCGCTGTACGGCGTCAACCACCTCGCCTCCCACATCTGCGTGGACCAGCTGGAGCACGGTGCGCTGCCGGAGCCGACCATGGCGCTCCTCGTCTCGGGCGGGCACTCCTCGCTGCTGCTGTCCTCGGACATCACGTCCGACGTGCGGCCGATGGGCGCGACCATCGACGACGCTGCGGGGGAGGCGTTCGACAAGATCGCGCGCGTGCTGAACCTCGGCTTCCCGGGCGGCCCGGTCATCGACCGGTACGCCAAGGAGGGCGACCCCCAGGCGATCACGTTCCCGCGCGGGCTCACCGGGCCGCGCGATCCCGCGTACGACTTCTCGTTCTCCGGTCTGAAGACCGCCGTGGCGCGCTGGATCGAGGCGCGGCGGGCGGCGGGGGAGGAGGTGCCGGTGCGTGACGTGGCGGCGTCCTTCCAGGAGGCGGTCGTGGACGTGCTCACCCGCAAGGCCGTACGGGCCTGCAAGGACGAAGGCGTCGACCACCTCATGATCGGCGGCGGTGTGGCCGCCAACTCCCGGCTGCGCGCGCTCGCCGCGGAGCGCTGCGAGGCGGCCGGGATCCGGCTGCGGGTGCCGCGGCCCAAGCTGTGCACGGACAACGGCGCCATGGTGGCCGCCCTCGGCGCGGAGATGGTGGCACGCAACCGGGCCGCCTCCGACTGGGACTTGTCCGCCGACTCGTCCCTCCCGGTGACGGACCCGCACGTGCCCGGCCAGGGCCACTCCCACTCCCACGACCACGTGCACGAGGTCAGCAAGGAGAACCTGTACTCGTGACCGTCGCCCTGATGTGGGAGGCGCGGGCCGTGGCGGGGCGCGGGGAGGACCTGCTCGCCTGGGTGCGGGCGCAGGAACTGTCCGGCGCGCCGCTGCGCCGGGAGACCCTGCGGGCTCCCCAGGACCGGGTGCTCGTCATCACCTGGTGGGACGCCGCGTACGACGCGGAGCTGCCGGAACTGCCCGAGCCGGACGGCGAGTTGGTGACCCGGGCGGTGCACAGGTGGAGGTTCGAGGCGGTGTCCTGAGCGCGTCCCGCGGGGGGAGCCCCGGACGGTGTCCGGCACGAGTGCCGCGGGGTCGGCCGGTCCGGGCTTCCCGTGGACCGCTGTTTTCCGGAAGACTCCTGCAAAGTTTCGCCTGCGCGTATGGAACCGTAGGGGGCGACCTGACACGTCGACGGAGGTGGGCGCAGTGGCCCGGGAGAGCATCAGGAACAAGGTGACGATCACCGAGATCGCCCGGCAGGCCGGGGTCTCGGTGCCCACCGTGTCGCGTGTCGTCAACGGCCGCTCGGACGTGTCCCCGGAGACCCGGGCCCGGATCGAGGACCTGCTGCGACACCACGGCTACCGGCGCAAGCCGTCCGCGCCGGGGGACCGGGCCGCCCTCATCGACCTCGTCTTCAACGACCTCGACAGCCCCTGGGCGGTGGAGATCATCCGAGGGGTCGAGGACGTCGCGCATGCCGCGGGCGTGGGCACGGTGGTCTCCGCGATCCACGGAGCCTCGGGCTCCGCCCGGCAGTGGATGACCAATCTGCGCGCCCGAGCCTCGGACGGCGTGATCCTGGTGACCTCCGTCCTCGAACCGCGGCTGCACGAGGAGCTGCGGCGCCTCGGTGTGCCGCTCGTCGTCATCGACCCCGCGGGGTCGCCGTCCCTGGACGCGCCCACCGTCGGCGCCACCAACTGGGCCGGCGGCATGGCCGCCACGGAGCATCTGCTCGGCCTCGGCCACCGCAGGATCGGCTTCGTCGCCGGGCCCCCGCGGCTGCTCTGCTCACGGGCCCGCCTCGACGGCTACCGGGCCGCGCTGGAGGGCGCGGGCGTCGAGGTCGACGACGCCCTGATCGTGCCGGGCGACTTCTACCACCAGGCCGGTTTCGACGGCTGCAACACCCTGCTCGACCTGGCCGAACCGCCGACCGCGCTGTTCGCCGCCAGCGACCAGATGGCGCTCGGCGCGATCGAGGCGCTGCGCCGCCGCGGGCTGCGGGTGCCCGAGGACATGAGCGTCGTCGGGTTCGACGACCTGCCCGAGGTCCGCTGGTCGGCGCCGCCGCTGACGACCGTGCGCCAGCCGCTGGCCGACATGGGCAAGCTGGCCACGCGCACGGTGCTGCGGCTCGCGCTCGGCGAGGAGCCGGCGTCGCCCCGGGTGGAGCTCGCGACCGAGCTGGTCGTGCGGGCGAGCACGGCGGCGCCGGCCGTCTGAGGCGGTCGCCCGTCGCCGTTCGGACGGTTCGCGCCCGCCCGCCCTGGTCTCCGCCGCCGCGTGCCGTCCCGCGCCGGCGGGCCGTTCCCCGAGGTCGGCGAGGGGTCCGTGGCCCGCCGACTCCCATATTTGTCAGGAGCGTTGACATACCTGTCGCGCGCCCGTAACTTCCGTGCGCACTCGACCGATAATTTTCGGCTCTCTTCCGGAAGGTGTGCGATGCGAGCGTTGGGCAACACCTCTCTCTCCCGCCGCGGGTTCATGGCGGCCTCAGCGGCGACCGGACTGGGTGCGGCCGCGCTGAGCGCGTGCGGCTCCTCCGACAGCGGGAACAGCTCGGGCAAGACCACCATCGAGTGGTGGAACATCACCACCACCCAGCCCGCGAAGAAGCTGTGGGCCCAGCGCGCCAGGGAGTTCGAGGCGGCGCACCCCGACGTGAAGGTCAAGGTCGTCACGCTGGAGAACGAGGCGTACAAGTCGAAGATGACCGCGCTGACCACCTCGGGGAAGCTGCCGGACATCTTCCACACCTGGGGCGGCGGCGTCCTCCAGCAGCAGATCGACGCCGGCCTGGTCGAGGACCTGACGGACAAGGTGGCCCCCTGGACGAAGCAGTACGTGCCGGCCGCCCTGGCGGCCTACCGCTTCGACGACAAGACGTACGCCGTCCCGTTCGACATCGGCATGGTCGGCTTCTGGTACAACAAGGCGCTCTTCGCCAAGGCCGAGATCACGACCCCGCCCACCACCTGGTCCGCCTACCTCGACGCCGTCAAGGCCCTGAAGAGCGCGGGGATCACGCCCATCGCCCTGGCCGGCAAGGAGAAGTGGCCCGGGATGTACTACTGGGCGTACCTCGCGATGCGGGTCGCCGGACTCGACGCGATGCAGAAGGCCGCCACCGACGCCGACTTCACCGGCGAGGGCTTCGTCAAGGCGGGCGAACACCTCAAGGAACTCGTCGCCCTCGAACCGTTCCAGAAGGGCTTCCTCGGCGCGGCCTACTCCACGCCCAACGGCGAGGCGGCCGCGATGGGCAACGGCAAGGCGGCCATGGAACTGATGGGCCAGTGGGCACCCGTCGTCGAGGGCGACGCCGGAAAGGGCATCGGCAAGGACCTCGGCTTCTTCTCCTTCCCCGCCGTCGAGGGCGGACAGGGCGCGCTCACCGAGGTGTTCGGCGGAGGCGGCGGCCACGCGGTGCGCAAGGGCGCGCCGGACGCGGCGGTGGAGTTCCTGAAGTTCTTCGCCGAGAAGGAGTTCGCCGCCAAGCTGGTCAAGGACACCGGACTGATCCCGGTGTCCAAGGACGTGCGCTCCGCGCTGACGGACGCCAACCTCACGGCCGTTTCCGACGCGCTGAACTCCGCCACCGGCTTCCAGCTCTACCTCGACCAGGCGTACGCCCCGGCCGTCGGCCAGGAGATCAACGACAGCGTCGCCGCCCTCATCGCGGGCTCCAAGTCCCCGCAGCAGGTGACCCGTTCGGTCACCGAGGTGGCCAAGAGCGAGAAGAGCTAGCGGCCGGCGATGACGCATTCGACGACATCGACCCCGTACGCGCCCGAGCTCGGCAAGGTGCCGGAGCCGGGGACCGTGCCCCCGGCCGCCGGGCCGCGCAGGCCCGTGCTGCGCCGCCTGGGCGACTGGCTCTCGGCGGTCGTCTTCACGGTGCCCGCGCTCGCCCTGTTCGGCCTCCTGGTGCTGGTGCCGATGGGCTATGCGTTCTACGTCAGCTTCTTCGACTGGGGCGGATTCGGTTCACCCACGGACGTCACCGGGTTCGGCAACTACACCCGGCTGTTCGAGGACCCGGTGTTCCTCGGGGACCTGTGGCGCGGCGGGCTGCTGATCGGCTTCTCCATCGCCCTCCAGCTGCCGTTCGCGCTCGCCATGGCCGTGCTGCTCAACCAGGAGCTGCGCGGCCGGGCCGTCTACCGGATGCTGTTCTTCGCCCCGTACATCCTGTCCGAGGTCATCACGGGCGTGCTGTTCGGCATGATCTTCGCGCCGGGGGACGGACTCGCCGACCGGCTGCTCGGCGCGGTGGGGCTCGACGGCCTCGGCGGGGAGTGGTTCGCGGGACAGCACACGGTCCTGCCCACGCTCTTCCTCGTCATGACATGGAAGTACTTCGGCTTCCACATGATGCTCTACCTGGCCGGCCTCCAGGGCATCCCGGCCGAGCTGTACGAGGCCGCCCGCATCGACGGCGCCGGCACCTGGCAGCGCTTCCGCCACATCACGCTGCCGCTGCTCGCGCCGACCCTGCGGATCAGCGCGTTCCTGTCCGTCATCTTCTCCATCCAGCTCTTCGACCTGGTCTGGGTGATCACCACGGGCGGCCCCGACCACGCCTCCGAGACGATGGCGATCAGCATGGTCCAGTACGGCTTCAAGCGCTATCAGATGGGCTACGCGAGCGCCATCAGCGTCGTGATGTTCCTCATCAGCCTGGTCTTCGCCCTCGCCTACCAGCGCTTCGTGCTGCGCCGTGACACCGAAGGAGCCCTCACCACCATGCGAGCCAACCGATGAGCGGCGCGACGGGCGTCCCGAAGAGCCTCGTGCGCCGGCGCAGGCTGCGCACCCTCCCCGTGTACGTGGTCCTGTGGGTGGTCGGCGTCTTCATGGTCACCCCGCTCCTGTACACGCTCGTCTCCGGTTTCAAGTCGACCGATCAGCTCTCCAGCAACCCGTTCGGGCTGCCGTCGCCCTGGGTGACCTCGAACTACACGTCCCTGCTCGGCTCGGGCGCGTTCTGGCGGTCCGTGGGCAGCAGCACGGTGATCGCCGTGGGCGCCACCCTGCTCACCGTGGCGACCGCCGCGCTCGCCGCGTTCGCGCTGGCCCGGTTCGCCTTCCGCGGGCGGGAGCTGGTGTTCACGCTGTTCACCATGGGCCTGATGTTCCCGTTCGCGGTGGCGATCCTGCCGTTGTTCATCCTGCTGCGCACCTTCGGGCTGCTCGACAACCCCTGGGGCGTGATCCTGCCGGAGGCGGCCTTCGGACTACCGGTGACGATCATCATCCTGCGCGGGTTCTTCCGGGAGATCCCCGGCGAGCTGGAGGAGGCCGCGACCCTCGACGGCTGCTCCCGCTTCGGCTTCTTCTGGCGCATCCTGCTGCCGCTGGCCCGGCCCGCGCTCGGCACGGTGTCCGTCCTCGCCATCGTCAGCAGCTGGAACCAGTTCCTGCTCCCGCTGCTCGTCTTCAGCGAGCCCACCTGGTGGACGATCCCCGTCGGCATCCAGCAGTTCCAGGGCCAGTACGCCTCCGACGTGGCCCGCATCTTCGCGTACCTGGTGCTCGCCATGGCACCCGCCCTCGCCTTCTACGCGGTCGCCGAACGCCAGTTGATCGGCGGCATCACGCTCGGCGCGACCAAGGGATAGGGCCCGACCCGAGGTGCACGCCCGTCCGGGCGGGCCCCGGCGGACCGTTCCGTCGCCGAACCACTTCACCGACGTGAGGAGTTACATGACCCACCCTTGGCAGGATCCCGCTCTGCCCGCCGACGTGCGTGCCGCCGACCTGCTCGCCCGGATGACCCCGCGCGAGCGGATCGCCCAGCTCTACAGCGTCTGGCCCGGCTCCGACGAGACGCCCGGAGGGGACATGGCGCCGCTCCAGCACGCCCTGTCCGAGGACATCGACCTGGCGGAACTCCTCCCCGACGGGCTGGGCCAGCTCACCCGCCCCTTCGGCACCGCCCCCGTCGACCCCGCCGAGGGCGCCGCCCGGCTGGCCTCCCTCCAGGAACGCATCCGGTCGGCCAACCGCTTCCGGCTGCCCGCCCTCGCCCACGAGGAGTGCCTCACCGGCTTCACCGCCTGGCGGGCCACCGTCTTCCCCACCCCGCTCGCCTGGGGTGCCGCCTTCGACCCCGCCCTGGTCCGGGAGATGGCCTCGGCGATCGGCGCCTCCATGCGCTCGGTCGGCGTGCACCAGGGCCTCGCCCCCGTGCTCGACGTCGTGCGCGACCCCCGCTGGGGCCGCACCGAGGAGTCGATCGGCGAGGACCCGTACCTCGTCGCGACCATCGGCACCGCCTACGTCCAGGGCCTGGAGTCGGCGGGCGTCGTCGCCACCCTCAAGCACTTCGCCGGGTACTCGGCCTCGCGCGCAGGCCGCAACCACGCACCCGCGTCGATCGGCCCGCGCGAGCTCGCCGACGTCATCCTGCCCCCGTTCGAGATGGCCGTGCGGGAGGGCGGCGCCCGCTCGGTGATGGCCGCGTACAACGACCTCGACGGACTGCCCGCACACGCCCACCATCGGCTGCTCACCGAACTGCTCCGCGAGGAATGGCAGTTCACCGGCACGGTGGTCGCCGACTACTTCGGCGTCTCCTTCCTGGAGTCGACGCACGCGATCGCCGACTCTCCGGCCGCGGCCGCGACGCTGGCCCTCGCCGCGGGCGTGGACGTGGAACTGCCCGCGGTGCGCTGCTACGGCGCCGGGCAGCTCGACGAGGAGCTCGTGGACCGGGCCGCGCTGCGGGTCCTGACCCAGAAGTGCGAGCTCGGCCTGCTGGACCCCGACTGGTCCTCGCCCGCCACGGACACCGCAGCCGTGGACCTCGACCCGCCCCACATGCGGGCACTGGCGCGGCAGCTGGCCGAGGAGTCGGTCACCCTGCTGGCCAACGGCGGGGTGCTGCCGCTCGCACCGGGCACCGGGAGGATCGCCGTGCTCGGCCCGCTCGCCGACGACGCCGCGGCCCTCCTCGGCTGCTACACCTTCCCCCGCCACGTCCTGCTCGACCACCCCGACGTACCGATGGGTGTCGAGGTGCCCACGCTGCTCGAAGCGCTGCGCGCGGAGCTGCCGGACACCGAGTTCACCGAGGACCCGGTCGCGGCCGACGTGTGCGTCGTCGCCGTCGGCGACCGCTCCGGGCTGTTCGGACGCGGCACGTCGGGCGAGGGCTGTGACGCGGCCGACCTGGAACTGCCCGACGGACAGGGCGAGGTGGTGGAGAAGGCGCTGGCCTCGGGGACGCCGGTCGTGCTGGTCGTGCTCTCCGGGCGCCCGTACGCGCTCGGCCGCTGGGCCGACCGGTGCGCGGCGGTGGTGCAGGCCTTCTTCGCGGGCCAGGCGGGCGGCTCCGCCGTCGCCGGTGTGCTGTCCGGACGCGTCAACCCCTCGGGGCGGCTCCCGGTGAGCGTGCCCCGCGACCCCGGCGGGCAGCCGGGCACGTATCTGGCGCCGCCGCTGGGCCGCAGGGGCGAGGCGAGCAACCTCGACCCCACCCCGCTGTTCGCGTTCGGGCACGGCCTGTCCTACACGTCCTGGGACTGGCAGCCACCGACGGTCGACGACCGTTCGTTCCCGACGGACGGCGTGACGACGCTGCGGCTGACCGTCCGCAACACGGGGGAGCGGGCCGGCACGGAGGTCGTCCAGCTCTATCTCCACGACCCGGTCGGCAAGGTGGCGCGGCCCGTGATCCGGCTGATCGGCTACGCGCGGGTGCCGCTGGAGGCGGGCACGTCGGCGGAGGTGCACTTCACCGTGCCCGCGGACCTGGCCGCGTACACCGGACCCGACGGCGACCGCATCGTCGAACCCGGGGCGCTGGAACTGCGGTTGGCGGTGTCCGGCGCGGACGAGGGGGTGCGCTGGACGGTGCCGGTGACACTGACCGGACCCGAGCGGGTGGTGGGGCCCGGACGGCGGATGCGGTGCGAGGTGCGCGTGAAGTGAGGCGGCGGGACGAGCTCCGATTGTTTCGCGCCAAGAGCCGATCGTCCAGCCGGCGCATGGCGCGCAAGGGAGGGTCGGAGTGCGGGTGGGCGGGGCTACGATCCCGCCCATGAATCCCGCGAAGCCGCCGCGAACCCCGGGAACACGCACGTCGGCGCGTCCGCCCGCGCGGTCCGCGCAGACCGCGACGCTGGCCGAGATCGCCCGCGAGGCCGGCGTGTCCGCGCCGACCGTTTCGAAGGTGCTCAACGGCCGAGCGGACGTGGCCCCCGGGACGCGTACGCGGGTGGAGGCACTGCTGCGTTCTCACGGCTACCGGCGGCGCCGGGCCGAGGCGACCCGCTCGCCCCTCATCGACCTGGTCTTCCACGAGTTGGAGAGCGCCTGGGCGATGGAGGTGATCCGGGGGGTCGAGAACGTCGCCCGGGACGAGGGGCTGAGCGTCGTCCTCTCCGAGAGCGCGGGCCGGCTGACTCCCGGACGCACCTGGGCG
Source organism: Streptomyces siamensis (assembly GCF_039543605.1). Classification (NCBI taxonomy): domain Bacteria; kingdom Bacillati; phylum Actinomycetota; class Actinomycetes; order Kitasatosporales; family Streptomycetaceae; genus Streptomyces; species Streptomyces siamensis. The sequence goes on from NZ_BAABKB010000030.1 coordinate 115,860, forward strand.
GACCAGGTCGCCGCCCGCCGCCCGCACGGCGTGGTCCTCGTCCTGTCCGGGCTCGACGAGTCCGGACAGGCGCTGCTGACCAGCAGGTCCATCCCGTTCGTGGTGATGGACCCGGCCGGCGACCCGGGCGACGACGTGCCGTCCGTCGGGGCCACCAACTGGCACGGCGGCCTGGCCGCCACCCGTCATCTCGTCGAGCTGGGCCACACCCGGATCGGCGCGATCAGCGGGCCCACCCGCATGATGTGCAGCCGCGCCCGCGTCGACGGCTACCGGGCCGCGCTGGAGACGGCGGGGCTGCCGTCCGACCCGGCCCTGATCCGGCCGGGCACCTTCCACCACGACAGCGGCTACCGCGCGGGCCTCGAACTGCTGCGCCTCCCGGACCGGCCCACCGCCGTCTTCGCGGGCAACGACCTCCAGGCGCTCGGCCTGTACGAGGCCGCGCGCGAACTCGGGCTGCGCATCCCCGGGGACCTGAGCGTCGTCGGGTTCGACGACCTGCCGGTGGCCCGCTGGGTCGGCCCGCCGCTGACGACGGTGCGGCAGCCGCTCACCGAGATGGCCGAGGCGGCGGCGCGGCTGGTGCTCCGACTGGGCCGCGAGGAACGGCCGACGTCGGCGACACGGGTGGAACTGGCCACGAGCCTCGTGGTGCGCAGCAGCACCGGCGCGCCACCGGCGTAGCGGGGACGTCCGGCGTCCGACCCCGGCACGGCGGCTGCCGTCCGCACGGCTGTGCCCCCGCTCGGCGAGGAAGGCGATACAGGCGTGACGGATGTCTTGACGAGGTATGGGAGCGCTCCCATACTGCTCCGAAGTCAATCGGTTGAACGACCGAAACTTTCGGAGGCACCCGCCATGAGAACCTCCAGGACATCCTTAGGGAAACGACTCTCGGCCTTGTGTACGGGCGCCGCGGCCGTGGCCGCCCTGCTCGCCGCCGGGACGACCGCCCACGCCGCCGACACCCCGCTGCGCGACCTCGCCGCCGCCAAGGGCAAGGTCATCGGCACCGCGGTCACCGGATCCAAGCTCACCGGCACCTACGGCGACATCGCCGGCGGCCAGTTCAACTCGCTGACCCCGGGCAACGCCATGAAATGGGGCTCGGTCGAACCCACCCGGGGCAGCTTCGACTGGTCCGAGGCCGACCAGATCGTCGCCTTCGCCCAGGCCCACAACCAGCAGGTGCGCGGGCACACCCTCGTCTGGCACAGCCAGAACCCGAGCTGGCTGACGAACGGCACCTGGACGCAGGCACAGCTCAGCAGCCTGCTCCAGGACCACATCACCACCGAAGTCACCCGGTACAAGGGCAAGCTGGCGGCCTGGGACGTGGTGAACGAGCCGTTCAACGAGGACGGGACCTACCGCTCGACGCTCTGGTACGACGGCCTCGGCGCCGACTACATCGCCCAGGCGCTGACCTGGGCGCACGCCGCCGACCCGAGCGCCAAGCTCTACATCAACGACTACAACGTCGAGGGCGTCAACGCGAAGAGCACCGCCCTCTACAACCTGGTCAAGTCGTTGAAGGCACGCGGCGTCCCGATCGACGGCGTCGGCCTCCAGGCCCATCTGATCCTCGGCCAGGTCCCCGGCACGCTCCAGCAGAACATCCAGCGCTTCGCCGACCTCGGCGTCGACGTCGCGGTCACCGAGCTGGACATCCGTATGCAACTCCCCGCCGACAGCACGAAGCTGGCGCAGCAGGCCGCCGACTACAAGGCCGTGTTCGACGCGTGCGTCGCGGTCACCCGGTGCGCCGGTGTCACCGTCTGGGGCTTCACGGACTCCGACTCCTGGATCCCGGACGTCTTCCCGGGCTACGGCGCGGCGACCCCGTACGACGAGAACTACGCCCCGAAACCGGCGTACTCCGCGATCGCGACCGCGCTGGGCGGGACGTCGACGCCGCCTCCCACCGGCGCGTGCGCCGCGACGTACAGCGTCACGAGCCAGTGGAACACGGGCTTCACGGGCCAGTGGAACACGGGCTTCACGGGCCAGGTGACGATCGCCTGCTCCGGGGCCGCGCTGTCGTCGTGGAAGGTGAACTGGACGTACGGCGCGGGCCAGCGGATCACCCAGGCCTGGAACGCCACCTGCACGCAGACGGGAGCCGGCGTCAGCTGCTCCAACGCGTCCTACAACGGGACCGTACCCAGCGGCGGTTCGGTGACCTTCGGCTTCAACGCCTCGTGGAGCGGGAGCAATCCGGCCCCGACGGTGTCGCTGGGCTGAGCCCGCACCGCGATCGCTGAGGTGCGCCTGAGAAGTCTGAGAATTTCCGAAGGAAACCCGAGAACAGGTTCCTGCTCGTCATAATTCGGACTTACGTTCCTCTGCGTGACGGGTGAGGACGAGCACGGGGACGACCGCGAGGACGCCGCGGGACACGGCGGCCGACGGCGCCTGCTGAAGGCGGCCGGCGCCGTTCTCGCCGGAGTCCTCGTGCTCTGCGCGTCCGGCGCCGGCTGGGCGTACTGGCACCTCGACCACAACATCAAGAGCGTCGACATCGACAGCGCGCTCGGCGACGACCGGCCGGCCCGGGCGGTGCCGACGCCGAGCGCGTCCGCCACCGCGTCCGCTTCCGCCGCCCCGCTGCCGAGCGGCGCGCTGAACATCCTGGTCCTCGGCTCCGACTCGCGCAGCGGCGAGCGCAACGAGAAGCTCGGCGGCGGCGACAGCGGCGGGGCGCGCTCCGACACGGCGATGGTCGTCCACCTCGACGAGGGCCGCAGGCACGCGACCGTGGTGAGCATCCCCCGGGACACCCTGGTGACCCGTCCGTCGTGCCCCACGCCGTCCGGGGGGACCACGGCGGTGGCGTACGGCGTGATGTTCAACAGCGCCTACGCGGTGGGCGGTCCGGCCTGCGCGGTGAAGACGGTCGAGTCCATGACCGACATCCGCATGGACCACTACATCGAGATCGACTTCGCGGGCTTCGCGGACCTGGTCGACGCGCTCGGCGGTGTCACCGTCACGACCGACGAGGACATCGACGACGACCAGAGTCATCTGCACCTGGCGGCCGGCGAGCACCACCTCGACGGCGCGCGGGCGCTGGCACTGGCCCGGACGCGCCACGGCATCGGTGACGGCAGCGACCTCGGGCGCATAGGCCTCCAGCAGAAGCTGGTGAAGGCGTTGCTGGCGCGGATCTCGGCCACCGGCCTGCTCGCCGACCCGGCCAGGCTCTACAAGGTCGCGGACGCGGTGACCGGGAGCCTGACGACGGACACCGGACTCGACTCGTTGGGCGAGCTGTCGAAACTCGGGCGGAGCCTGAAGGGCCTGTCGTCCGACGCCGTCGAGACGGTGATGATGCCGGTGGTGACCGCGCCCACGGACCGCAACCGGGTGGTGGCCCGGGAACCGGCGGCCGACGAGCTGTGGAAGTCGCTGAGGTGACGCCGGGGCGATCAGCCGGCACCCACCCGTTTGCACCCTCCTGACCTGCGACAACGACATCGGCGGAAAAAACTTCGAAGAAATCCCGGAGCAGTGTCGATACCGGCGTCCCCCGTTCGACGCATGGGTGAGAGGCGGGGAGGAGCTCCGCCTCCGAAGCACAAGAGTCACGGACACGAGGAGTCACCATGCCGCGCTACCTGTCGCTGGTCCAGATCGACGAGAGCACCGCGCCCGCCGAGGGCCCGAGCCCCGAACTGATGCAGCGGATGGGCGAGCTCATCGAGGAGATCACGAAGGCCGGGGTCATGCTCGACACCGCCGGGCTGACGCCCAGCGCCCAGGGCAAGCGGGTGCACTGGCAGAGCGGGCAGCTGTCCGTGACCGACGGGCCCTTCACCGAGTCCAAGGAGGTCGTCGGCGGCTACGCGCTCATGCAGTGCAAGGACATGGCCGAGGCCCTGGAGTGGACCAAGCGCTTCCTGAAGGTGCACGAGGAGCACTGGACGGTGACCTGTGAGGTCCGGGAGATCGCGGAGGGCTGACCGGGAGCACGGCCGGGGCCCCGCCCGGGCCGCCCGGGCCACCGCCCGGCCCGGGGACCGCTTGGCCCGGCCGCCCGGAGGGTGTCTGATGGTGGGCTGTGGAAGAGCAGCCCACCATCCCCGCAGCCGGCTCCGACAGCAACGCCCTGGAAACCGTCGAGACGATCTTCCGGATCGAGTCGCCGCGCATCATCGCCGGTGTCGCCCGGATCGTCCGGGACGTCGGCATCGCCGAGGAACTCGCCCAGGACGCACTGGTCGCGGCCCTGGAGCAGTGGCCGCGGGACGGTGTGCCCGACAACCCGGGCGCCTGGCTGACGGCCACGGCCAAGCACCGCGCCATCGACCTCGTACGACGCCGGGAGCGGTACGCGCGCAAGCTGGAGGAGGTCGGCCGGGACCTCTCGCTGTCCGCGCCGCACCACGTCGACGAACCCTCCGATCCGGACGACATCGACGACGACCTGCTCCGCCTCGTCTTCACGGCATGCCATCCGGTCCTCTCCGCGGAGGCCCGCATCGCGCTCACTCTGCGTCTCCTGGGTGGCCTGACGACCGCCGAGATCGCCCGTGCCTACCTCACGTCCGAGGCGACGGTCGCCCAGCGCATCGTGCGTGCCAAGCGGACGCTGGCGGCGAAGGGCGTCGCCTTCGAGGTCCCGTACGGCCTCGAACGGGAGGCCCGGCTGGGGTCGGTCCTGGAGATCATCTACCTGGTCTTCAACGAGGGCTACGCGGCCACGGCGGGCGACGACCTGCTGCGCCCCGCCCTGTGCGAGGACGCCCTGCGGCTGGCGCGCGTGCTCGCCGAACTGATGCCCAAGGAGCCCGAGGTGCACGCGCTCGCCGCCCTGCTGGAGCTCCAGGCGTCCCGCACACCCGCCCGCACCTCCCCCTCGGGCGAACCGGTCCTGCTCGGGGACCAGAACCGCCGCCGCTGGAACCGCATGCTGATCCGCCGCGGCTTCACCGCGCTGGGCCGGGCCAACGCCGTCGCCACGGGCAGCCCGGGCCCGTACGCCCTCCAGGCCGCCATCGCCGCCTGCCACGCGCAGGCGTACGCGTACGAGGACACGGACTGGGGGCAGATCGCCACCCTCTACGGCCTGCTGGCGGCCCGTACGCCGTCCCCGGTGGTCGAGCTGAACCGTGCGGTGGCCGTCTCGATGGCCGAGGGGCCCGGCCCCGCCCTGGAGATCGTCGACGCCCTCGCCGGCGAACCCGCCCTGCGCGACTACCACTTGCTGCCCAGCGTCCGCGGCGATCTGCTGGCCCGGCTCGGCCGCACGGAGCAGGCGCGGGCGGAGTTCGAGCGCGCGGCCGCGCTGGCGCGCAACGAACGGGAGCGGGAACTGCTGGCGGCCCGGGCGCGTGAGCTGGGCGGGGAGTGATCGTTCCCGCCGCAACCGCATTCCCACGGCCTTGCCCCGCAGGCGAGTCCGTTCTCCTCGGCCACGGTCGGCGGCCCGGTCGCGGGTGCGCCGGCGGTGCGCCCCGGCACAGCGCCGGTCGCCGCGCCGGACCTCGCTCCGCTCAGCGGCCGCCACCAGCAGCAGGCGGCTGCGCGGGTGCCCCCACCAGCATGGTCGGGGCACCCGCGACCCGCGTCAGGAACACCGTCGCGGAAGCGGGCCCCTGCGGCTTCACCTTCCGCCGCAGCTCCTCCGGCTCGACGGCCGAGCCCCGCTTCTTGACCGTCAGGACACCGACCTCGCGCTCCCGCAGCAACGCCTTCAGACGCTTGACGTTGAAGGGCAGCCGGTCGGTGATCTCGTAGGCGGAGGCGTACGGCGTCGGGCGCAGTTCGTCCGCCGTGACGTAGGCGATGGTCTCGTCGATCAGGCCGCCGTCGAGGTCCTCGGCCACCTCCGCGACCAGGTGTGCGCGGATGACGGCGCCGTCGGGCTCGTACAGGTAGCGGCCGACCGGACGCACGGCGGGATCGGGCAGGCCCCGTCCGCGCAGCTCGCGCGGGCCGGGCAGCAGGGTGGCCCGCACCAGCCCCGGCTCGGTGCCGAACCACAGCACCGCCTCCTTCACGTCCCCGCCGTCGGAGATCCACTCGGCCTCGGCCTGGGCGGGCACCGTCTCGTGCGGGATGCCGGGGGCGATCTTCAAAGCGGCCATCGGCGCCTTCGTCGCGGTCTCGACCGCCCAGGACAGTGGCGGCGAGTAGGCCTCCGGGTCGAAGATCCGGCCCCGGCCGCCACGCCGTGCCGGGTCCACGAAGACCGCCTCGTACGCGGAGGTGTCGACGGCGGTGACATCCGCCTCGCGGACCTCGATCAGCTCCGAGAGCCCCAGCGCGTCCGCGTTCGCGCGGGCGACCGCCGCGGTCAGCGGGTCACGGTCGACGGCGAGGACCCGGATGCCGGCGCGGGCCAGCGCGATCGCGTCGCCGCCGATCCCGCAGCACAGGTCGGCCACGGAGCGGATGCCCAGCTCCTGGAACCGCCGCGCGCGGTGGACCGCCACGCTCGTCCGCGTCGACTGCTCGACCCCGTTCGGGGTGAAGAACATCCGCTCCGCGTCCTCGGCCCCGAACTTCGCCGTGGCCCGCTGCCGCAGCCGCTCCTGCCCGAGGGCGGCGGAGACCAGCTCGGCCGGGTGCTCGCGGCGCAGCCGGGTGGCCACGGCCAGTTCCCGCGCCGGTTCGGTGCCGCGGACCTCGTCGAGCAGGGCGCGGCCCTCGGGGGTGAGGAGGGAGGCGAAGGAGACGTCGTTCACCGGCCCATTGTGGGCCAGTCGGTGGATGCTGCGCGTCCGGCCGTGGGGCCGCGGTGGTGTCGGGGCCTCGTGAGCGGCTCGCGCTGGGAAGATCCCGCACCATGCGATCAGTGCGACAAAATGATAAAAACGCCGCAATGCGGGCCGGTGTTCGCGGCGGTCTTGCCGTGCTCGCCCTCACCGCTCTCGTCTCCGGCTGCTCCGGCGAGGAATCCGGCGTCAAGGGGACCCCCGGTCAGCAGCCGAAGGTCAAGGCGTCCCCGGCCGCCGGCTCCTATGCCGACCGGGTGAGCAACAGCCAGGCCGAGCGCGTCGCCGCCGCCGAGCGCTGGGGCCTGGACAGGGCGCCGCTCGTGCCCCCGGCGCCGCCCGCCACGAAGCCGGTGATCAAGGCCCGCGACGGGTTCGAGGTCGACGGTCAGGAGGAGGAGGGGCTGCCCCCGGTCTTCACCACCGTCCCCACCAAGGACAAGGTCGTCTTCCTCACCATCGACGACGGTGAGGAGAAGGACCCGAAGTTCCTGCGGATGATGAGCGACCTGAAGATCCCGTACACCGCCTTCCTCAGCAACTACCTGATCAAGGACGACTACGGGTACTTCCGCGAGATGCGCGACCGCGGTGTCACCCTCAACAACCACACGCTGCACCACCCGTACCTCCCCGGGCTGTCGTACGACGAGCAGAGGGAGGAGATCTGCGGCATGCAGGCCATCATGACGAAGCAGTTCGGCAAGCGCCCGACGCTCTTCCGGCCGCCCTACGGCAACTACAACGGCGACACCCTGCGCGCCGCCAAGTCCTGCGGCATCGAGTACGCCCCGATCTGGGACGAGGAGGTCTACGTCGACCACTGGGAGTACCGCGAGGACGACCGCGACCTGCACCCCGGCGACATCGTCCTCACCCACTTCCGGGGCCGCGCCGACTGGGACGGCACGATGACCGACATGGTCCGCCGCTTCCTGAAGAAGGTCACGGACAAGGGCTACGCGGTGGCGCGCCTGGAGGACTACCTGTGAGGCTCCGGGTGCGGCGCCCGGCGCGCCCGCGGCCACCGCACCCGGCGCGGCGCTGGGTGCGTGCGCTCGGCGGGGGACTGCTCGCCGCCGTGCTGCTCACCGGCTGCGCCCCGTCCGTCGACCCCATCGGGCGGCTGGGCAAGAAGGCGGCGCAGAAGGTACGGCCCCGGGAGTCGGCGTACCGCCGCTGGGGCCTCGCCGCCCCGCTCGCCCGCCCGCCGCGCCCGCCCGCCCGGACCGTCGCGCGCCCCGCCGGCCCCGGACTGCCGCCCGTCGTGGACCACGTCCCCACCCACGATCGAGTGGTCTTCCTGACCTACGACGACGGCGCCGAGCGTGATCCGCGGTTCGTCGACATGGTCCGTGAACTGCGGCTGCCGGTCAGCATGTTCCTCACGGACACCGTCCTCGGGCCGGGGTACGGGGACTTCGCCCGGCTCCGCGCGGTCGGCGCGAGCGTGCAGAACCACACCCTCGACCACGCCTCCCTGCGCGGCCTGCCCTACGCCGGCCAGCGCGCCGAGATCTGCGGCCAGCAGGACAAGCTCAAACAGCGCTTCGGCATCCGGCCCCGGCTGCTGCGGCCCCCGTACGGCACCTACGACCACACCACGCTGCGTGCCGCCGCCGACTGCGGGGTCGCCGCCGTCGTGCTGTGGCGGGCCTCCATGCGGGCGGAAGGGCTGAGCTACGAGCAGGGGCACGAGCTGCGGCCGGGCGACATCGTCCTGGCCCGGCCCGAGGACACCGGCGGAGTGACGCTCATCGACTCCACGACCCGTCTGCTGCGCCGCATCCAGGCGCAGGGATTCACGGTGGCCCGGCTGGAGGACTACCTCTGAGCTCCGCCTCAGGGACGGGGAAGCGGACGTGGACGCGCGCGCACGTGCGCCGAGGTTTTGCGGACATGTAAGCGCCGCGTTGGCACTCCGCTTGACCGAGTGCTAATCGCAGTCATAGTCTCGGCCCTGGCACTCCCCCCTGGAGAGTGCCAATAGCGACGGGCAGGTCCGGCACCCGCGACGACGGATCGACCTGGTCGCCACCTCAGACAGTTAACCCCGTGAGATCTCCGAAGGGGGAGGTCGGATCGTGACGACCGCCAGCTCCAAGGTTGCCATCAAGCCGCTCGAGGACCGCATCGTGGTCCAGCCGCTGGACGCCGAGCAGACCACGGCCTCTGGCCTGGTCATTCCGGACACCGCCAAGGAGAAGCCCCAGGAGGGCGTCGTCCTGGCCGTGGGCCCGGGCCGCATCGAGGACGGAAAGCGCGTCGAGCTCGACGTCACCGTCGGCGATGTCGTGCTGTACAGCAAGTACGGCGGCACCGAGGTGAAGTACAACGGCGAGGAGTACCTCGTCCTCTCGGCCCGCGACGTGCTCGCGATCGTCGAGAAGTAATTCACCCAGAATTGCAGTGAACTGCGCCCCTGGCCCCCGCGACGTCAACAAGCCGGGCGCCGGGGGCGCCGTTCGTTTCTCCCAGTTTTCCGAGAGGGCTGAACCGCTCCTATGGCGAAGATCCTGAAGTTCGACGAGGACGCCCGTCGCGCCCTTGAGCGCGGCGTCAACAAGCTTGCCGACACGGTCAAGGTGACGATCGGCCCCAAGGGCCGCAACGTCGTCATCGACAAGAAGTTCGGCGCCCCCACCATCACCAACGACGGTGTCACCATCGCCCGCGAGGTCGAGGTCGAGGACCCGTACGAGAACCTCGGCGCCCAGCTGGTGAAGGAGGTGGCGACCAAGACCAACGACATCGCGGGTGACGGTACGACCACCGCCACCGTGCTCGCCCAGGCGCTCGTGCGCGAGGGCCTGAAGAACGTCGCCGCGGGCGCCTCCCCGGCGCTGCTGAAGCGGGGCATCGACGCGGCCGTCAAGGCCGTCTCCGACGACCTGCTCGCCACCGCGCGCCCGATCGACGAGAAGTCCGACATCGCCGCCGTCGCCGCGCTGTCCGCCCAGGACCAGCAGGTCGGCGAGCTCATCGCCGAGGCGATGGACAAGGTCGGCAAGGACGGTGTCATCACCGTCGAGGAGTCCAACACCTTCGGTCTGGAGCTGGACTTCACCGAGGGCATGGCCTTCGACAAGGGCTACCTGTCGCCGTACTTCGTGACGGACCAGGAGCGCATGGAGGCCGTCCTCGAGGACCCGTACATCCTCATCCACCAGGGCAAGGTCAGCTCCATCCAGGACCTGCTGCCGCTGCTGGAGAAGGTCATCCAGTCCAACGCCTCCAAGCCGCTGCTGATCATCGCCGAGGACGTCGAGGGCGAGGCCCTCTCCACCCTCGTCGTGAACAAGATCCGCGGCACCTTCAACGCCGTCGCGGTGAAGGCCCCCGGCTTCGGTGACCGCCGCAAGGCCATGCTCGGCGACATCGCCACCCTCACCGGTGGTCAGGTCATCGCCGAGGAGGTCGGCCTCAAGCTCGACCAGGTCGGCCTGGACGTGCTCGGCACCGCCCGCCGCGTGACCGTCACCAAGGACGACACCACGATCGTCGACGGTGGCGGCAGCTCCGACGAGGTCGTCGGCCGCGTCAACCAGATCAAGGCCGAGATCGAGAACACCGACTCCGACTGGGACCGCGAGAAGCTCCAGGAGCGCCTCGCGAAGCTGGCCGGCGGCGTGTGCGTCATCAAGGTCGGCGCCGCCACCGAGGTCGAGCTCAAGGAGAAGAAGCACCGTCTGGAGGACGCCATCTCCGCGACCCGCGCCGCGGTCGAGGAGGGCATCGTCTCCGGTGGTGGCTCCGCGCTCGTCCACGCCGTGAAGGTCCTCGAGGACAACCTCGGCAAGACCGGCGACGAGGCCACGGGTGTCTCGGTCGTCCGCCGCGCCGCCGTCGAGCCGCTGCGCTGGATCGCCGAGAACGCCGGCCTGGAGGGCTACGTCATCACCTCCAAGGTCGCCGAGCTCGACAAGGGCCAGGGCTTCAACGCCGCGACCGGCGAGTACGGCGACCTGGTCAAGGCCGGCGTCATCGACCCGGTCAAGGTCACCCGCTCCGCCCTGGAGAACGCCGCCTCCATCGCCTCGCTGCTCCTGACGACCGAGACCCTGGTCGTCGAGAAGCCGGCCGAGGAGGAGGCCGACGCGGGCCACGGCCACGGCCACGGGCACGCCCACTGAGAACCGCGCCGCACGGCGTGACGTCGCCGGCGCGACGTCGAGCAGTGCCTCGCGAAGGCCCCCGCTCCCGACACGGAGCGGGGGCCTTCCGCGTTTCCGTTCGCCGACCCCACCGGGGCCGGAGCCTCGCGAGGTGTTCCGGGGACCGCGGCTCCCTAGCTCTCCAGTGCGTCGAGCGCGCCGAGCTGGGCCATCAGTCCCAGCCGGTCGTACTGCCACCAGCCCTCGGCGATCTTCCCGTCCTCCTGGCAGCGGAAGACGGTCGTCCCCGTCATGGTGACCGTCATCCCGCTCGGAGGGATCCCCATGAAGTCGCCGGTGTGGGTGCCGTTCCAGGTCCACCGCGTGCAGACGCGGTCGCCCTGGGCCAGCTGGTCGTCCACGGTGAAGGAGAAGTCGAACCCGCCCCGCCACATCTCGATCTCGCGCCGCATGGCGTCGAGGCCGAGGTTGTCCTGCTCGTTGGCGGGATCGTGGTCGTGGTAGTGCTCGACCATCAGGTCGTTGAGCGGCGGCAGGTCGCCCGCGGTGGCCACCGTGTCGAAGAACCGGCGGATGGTGGCCTCGTACAGCTGCTCGTCACGGATCACGTCCAGGTCCGTGAACGTCGGCGTCTCGTCGCAGAGGGCGACCATCTCCTGGAAGATCCTGTCGGTCTCCGGCAGGTTCGAGTTCCGCACCGCCTCCTCGTACGAGGGGAACTCCACGATCTCGATGAAGTGGGACGCGTCGGACCGGTCCTTGCCGATGACGCTGTGCGTCGCGGTCCGCTTCCCCCGGGTCTGCTCGACCCAGGTGTCCATCAGCCGGTTCATCTCGTCGAACCGGCTCGTCTTGCAGTCGATCAGTTGCACGAATGTCATGGCGCAGCCTCCCGGCCCACGCGGTCCGGATGAATGCGTCCATTTTAGTGAAAATCCCCCTCAACTGTCGTGGTTGAAGGGGATATCACCCGAGGGTGCGGACAGGCACTAACGGCCCGGCCCAGCTCACTGCGGCCCGTACTTCCGCCCCGTCCTCGACGAGATCCCGCCGAGCAGCGCCCGCGGCGTCACCTTCACCACGCCCATCAGCGCCTTGTACCGCGGGTCCGGGATCGACAGCGACTTGCCCCGGGCGAGGTCCGCGAGCGCCGCCGCCACCAGCTTGTCCGCGTCGAGCCACATCCACTTCGGGATGTTGTCCGTGCCCATCCCGGCGCGCTGGTGGAACTCGGTGCGCACGAACCCGGGGCACAGCGCCATCAGCCGCACCCCGCTGCCCGCGAGGTCCCGCGCAGCGCCCTGCGTGAACTGCACGACCCATGCCTTCGAGGCGCCGTACGTGCCACGCGGCACGAACGCGGCCACCGAGGCGACGTTGACGACTCCGCCCCGGCCGCGCTCCCGCATCACCTCGGTCGCCGCAGACGTCAGCCGGAGCACCGCCTCGCAGTGCACCTTGAGCATCTTGAGCTCGTCCGCCATCGATACGTCCAGATAGCGGCCCTTGTTGCCGAAGCCCGCGTTGTTGACCAGGAGGTCGACCGGGTTCCTCCGGTCGCCGAGGCGCGCGGCGACCGCGTCGATGCCGCCGTCGGTCGCCAGGTCCGCCGTCAGCACCTCCGCCTCGATGCCGTGCCGGTCGTGCAGTTCGGTGGCCTGCTCCTGCAGTCGCTTCGTGTCGCGCGCCACCAGAACGAGGTTGTGCCCGTCAGCCGCCAGGCGCCGCGCGAAGGCGGCACCGATCCCCGCGGTCGATCCCGTAATCAGAGCCGTTGTCATGGCGCAAGGTTAGTGACCTGGCCAGGCGTCCGGCGCCCGCCGTCGTCCAACGCCCGGCCGCGTCCGAAGAGTTCCCCGCGCCGTGGTCCGCCCGCTACCGGTCGCCCTGGTCGGCCACATACTTCCGGGCCTTCGCCCGTGCCTCCGGGTGCAGCGCGTCGCCGGCCGTCAACAGCCTTGGCAGCAGCTCCCGTTCGGTCGTCACGGCGCGGAACTGGAGGGCGACCGTGATGTCGTGGTCCGGCCGGTGCACGATCTCGATCGCGTCGCCCGGGCGGATCTCACCGGGCTCGATCACCCGCAGATACGCGCCGGGCGCGGCCTTCTGCGTGAAGCGCTTGACCCAGCCCTTCTCGCCGAGGTGCCCCTGGAAGGTGCGGCAGGGGATGCGCCCGCTGGTGACCTCCAGGACGACCTCGGAGCCGATGCGCCAGCGCTCGCCGATCCGCGCACCGGAGACGTCCAGCCCCTCGGTCGTGAGGTTCTCGCCGAAGACGCCGTTGCGCAGCGGCCGGCCGAGCTCGCGCTCCCAGTCGTCGAGGTCCTCGCGGGCCACCGCGTACACCGCCTGGTCGTCGCCGCCGTGGTGGCGCCCGTCGCACACCGCGTCCCCGGCGAGTCCGCTGCCGCCGATCGACTTGGGGCCGGGCGCGGTCACCCGCACGGCACCGTCCACCGGCTGCTTGTCGATGCCGGTCAGGCCCTCCGGCTGGTCGGTGTACGCAACGGCCTGTGCCCGGCCCAGATTCAGCGACAGAAGCTTCATACCCTCAACGCTAGGCGACCACGGCCAAAGCGTCGACGCGATATTGGCGGCGCACCCCAAGGCTCGCTTATGCTCGGAGGGTGATCGAGGCCCGTCATCTCCGTGTCCTGCGCGCCGTCGCCGCCACCGGCTCCTTCTCCGCGGCCGGGCGCGAGCTGGGCTGCACCCAGCCGGCCGTCAGTCAGCAGATGAAGGCGCTGGAGGCCTCCGTCGGCACCCCTCTGCTGATCCGCACCGGTCGTGAGATGCGTCTGACCGAGGCGGGCGAGGCGCTGGTGAAGCACGCCGCGAGCATCCTGTCCGGTCTCACGGCCGCCGAGGAGGAGGTCGCCGCGATCGCCGGGCTGCGTGCGGGCCGGGTCCGGCTCGTGTCCTTCCCCAGCGGGAGCTCCACCCTCGTGCCGACCGCCCTCGCCGCACTGCGCGCCGCGCACCCGGGGACCCGCGTCTTCCTGGAGGAGGCCGAACCGCCGGAGTCCGTGGAGAAGCTCCGGGACGGCGACTGCGACATCGCGCTGGCCTTCCGCTACGAGGGCACGGGCGGTGAGGAGTGGGACGACCTGGTCGTCCGGCCCCTGCTGACGGACCGGCTCGTCGCGCTGGTGCCCGAGCGTCACCGTCTGGCCGGGGCCGGGTCGGTGGCCATCGGCGAGTTCGCGGGCGAGTCGTGGATCGCGGGCTGCCCGCGCTGCCGCGGACAGTTGGTCGAGGTGTGCCGGGGCGCGGGCTTCGAGCCCCGCATCGACTTCGCCACCGACGACTACCCGGCCGTGGTCGGTCTCGTGGGCGCGGGCCTCGGTGTCGCGGTGCTCCCGGAACTGGCCATCGAGTCCGTCCGGCCGAAGCGGGCCCGCACGGTGACGGTGGAGCCGCCGGTGCGGCGCGAGATCGTCGCCCTCACGCTGCCGGATCTGGCGCAGGTGCCGGCGGTGGCGGCGACGCTCGACCGGCTGGCACGGGCCGCCGCCCGCTGACGGGCGGTGGCGGACGTCGGGCCGCACGCGTGCGTGCAGGCCGATTCAGGGGCACACGTACGCGTGCCCGGAGTGAAGAAACGTTCCTTCAGTTGTTCGAAGCGTGACTGCTTCCACCGGCCGATGCCGAGACCAGCCGGTTGCGCGCCCGCCCCATGAGCTCTTCGCGCTCGTCCTCGGTCAGTCCGCCCCACACGCCGTACGGCTCGCGCACCGCCAGGGCGTGTGCCGCGCACTCGGCGCGTACCGGGCATCTCATGCAGACCTCTTTGGCCGAGTTCTCGCGAGCGCTCCGTGCCGCACCACGCTCGCCCTCCGGGTGGAAGAAGAGCGAGCTGTCGACCCCGCGGCAGGCCGCGAGGAGCTGCCAGTCCCAGAGGTCCGCGTTCGGACCGGGAAGGCGGGAGAAATCTGCCATTGCGTGTCCCCTTGTTGCCGTTCTGGGCTGCTATGCCCCACCGACCGTACATCTACGATCTAAGGAGATGAAAATATGACTCATTGCGAATCTAGCCGCAGACACCAGCAAATGGGAAGAAATCGGTCTAAATGGGGCATAGGTTGTGATGAAACATTGAGGGTCCGTTGTGCATGTCTGCACCGTGTCCGCACCCTCACGTACAGTGCCGAAGACGACGGAGTGCCCCGTAACTCTTTCGAGTGACCATCGTTGAGAGTGCGGAGGCGGTTGAAGGAACAAGCGCTCGGGCAGACGGCAGAATCCGTCGGCGAGTGTCGACCGCACAGGTGACGATTCGTACCAGCCTGGAGGCTCAAGGTGACGCGCATCAGCTGCGGAGGACGGCCATGACATCCGTCCTCGTCTGCGACGACTCCCCGCTTGCCCGAGAGGCGCTCCGCCGCGCGGTGGCGACCGTGCCCGGCGTCGAGCGTGTGACGACGGCGGCCAACGGCGAGGAAGTCCTCCGCCGCTGGGGTGCCGACCGTTCGGACCTCATTCTGATGGACGTACGCATGCCCGGACTGGGCGGCGTGGAGACCGTCCGGCGGCTGCTGTCCGCCGACCCCGGTGCGCGCATCATCATGCTCACCGTCGCCGAGGACCTGGACGGCGTGGCGCTCGCCGTCGCCGCCGGCGCCCGCGGCTATCTGCACAAGGACGCCTCGCGCGCCGAGCTGCGCGCCACCGTGACGCAGGCGCTCGCCGACCCGACCTGGCGGCTCGCGCCGCGCAGACTGCGTTCGGCCGAGATGGGCGCCGCGCCCACCCTCACCGCGCGGGAGATCCAGGTTCTCGAGGGCATGAGCCACGGCCGCTCCAACGCCGAGATCGGTCGCGAGCTGTTCCTCTCCGAGGACACGGTCAAGACGCACGCCCGGCGGCTCTTCAAGAAGCTCGGCGCCTCGGACCGCGCGCACGCCGTGGCGCTCGGTTTCCGGTGGGGTCTGGTTCGCTAGGTGAACCGCCCCGAGGGTATGACGGCAGCAGCCCCCGCCCGCTCGACGGCGGGCGGGGCCGGGCCCTCACAGAGAGCCTCTTCGGTGCCCGATCCCCGTTTCCCGGCGGATGCCGCATCCTTGAGGTGTGGAGTTCCTCGGGGACAGGTCGGTCGAGCGGAAGGGGAGGGCGCAGGAGATGAGTTCCGGCGCACCTGCTCATAACGCTTCGGTGCACAACTATGGACGCGGTGCCACGGAACGGACGACGCCGAGGCACCATGGACCGATGCGCGAAGACGAGACGACGGTGATCGGCGCGCTCGTCCATCGCGCGGTCGACGGCGACGAGCAGGCCACGCACGACCTGCTCGCCCACGTACACCCACTCGCGCTGCGCTACTGCCGCACCCGTCTGTCCCGGCTTCCGGGCGACGCGCGGCACTTCGTGGAGGACCTGGCGCAGGAGGTCTGCGTCGCCGTTCTCCTCGCGCTGCCGCGCTACAAGGACACCGGGCGCCCCTTCGAGGCGTTCGTCTTCGCCATCGCCGCGCACAAGGTCGCCGACCTCCAGCGCGCCGCGATGCGCCACCCGGGCTCGACGGCCGTCCCCTCGGACGAGATGCCCGAGCGCCCCGACGACTCCCTCGGTCCCGAGGAGCGCGCCCTGCTCAGCAGCGACGCCGAATGGGCCAAGAAGCTCCTGGCCAACCTCCCCGAGAACCAGCGCGAACTGTTGCTGCTGCGCATCGCGGTGGGCCTGACGGCCGAGGAGACGGGCCAGATGTTGGGAATGTCACCCGGGGCCGTGCGGGTGGCCCAGCATCGGGCGCTCAGCCGTCTGCGGGCGCTCGCGGAGCAGTAGCCGTCCGTCGCCGCGGCGCGTGCCGCGGCCGGCGGTATTTCCCCTCGCACAGGTGCGAAGGGCGACGGGAGCGGAGGGAGGTGTCCCGCTGTCCGTGCCCCGGGCCGAACCCGTGATGAACGTCGAGGTCACCGGACCCGTACGAACATACGAAGCCGAAGCGCACCCTCAACCGTGGAATGAGAGAGCCATGCTTCCCGTTAGCATGGACATCCGCACCGATCAAGGCCATTTGGGGAAGGTGTCATGACTGCCAACGTCGACGGAGTGCCCGCCAAATTCGCGACACTCGGGCTGACCTACGACGACGTGCTGCTGCTGCCGGGCGCGTCGGACATGGCGCCCGACCAGATCGACACCGCCTCGTACATCTCGAAGAACGTGCGGGTGAACATCCCGCTGCTCTCCGCAGCCATGGACAAGGTGACCGAGTCCCGCATGGCGATCGCGATGGCGCGCCAGGGCGGTGTCGGCGTCCTCCACCGCAACCTGTCCATCGAGGACCAGGCCAACCAGGTCGACCTGGTCAAGCGCTCCGAGTCCGGCATGGTGACCGACCCGATCACGGTGCACCCGGACGCGACGCTCGCCGAGGCCGACGCGATCTGTGCCAAGTTCCGCATCTCCGGGGTGCCCGTCACCGACGGCGGCGGCAAACTCCTGGGCATCGTCACCAACCGCGACATGGCCTTCGAGACCGACCGTTCGCGTCAGGTCCGCGAGGTCATGACGCCGATGCCGCTGGTCACCGGCAAGGTCGGCATCTCCGGCCAGGACGCCATGGAACTGCTGCGGCGCCACAAGATCGAGAAGCTTCCGCTCGTCGACGACTCCGGTGTCCTCAAGGGCCTCATCACGGTCAAGGACTTCGTGAAGGCCGAGAAGTACCCGAACGCCGCCAAGGACGCCGAGGGCCGGCTGCTCGTCGGCGCGGCCGTCGGTGTGGCCGGTGACGCCTTCGAACGCGCCCAGGCCCTCATCGAGGCGGGTGTCGACTTCATCGTCGTCGACACCGCGCACGGTCACTCCCGCCTCGTCGGCGACATGGTCGCCAAGATCAAGTCGAACTCGTCCGGCGTCGACGTCATCGGCGGCAACATCGCCACCCGCGACGGTGCCCAGTCGCTCATCGACGCGGGCGTCGACGGCATCAAGGTCGGCGTCGGCCCCGGCTCCATCTGCACCACCCGCGTCGTCGCCGGCATCGGCGTGCCGCAGGTGACGGCGATCTATGAGGCGTCGCTCGCCGCCAAGGAGGCCGGTGTCCCGGTCATCGGCGACGGCGGCCTGCAGTACTCCGGCGACATCGCCAAGGCCCTGGTCGCGGGCGCCGACACGGTGATGCTGGGCTCGCTGCTCGCCGGCTGCGAGGAGTCCCCGGGCGAGCTGCTGTTCATCAACGGCAAGCAGTTCAAGTCGTACCGCGGCATGGGCTCCCTGGGCGCCATGCAGTCCCGCGGCGAGCAGCGCTCCTTCTCCAAGGACCGCTACTTCCAGGAGGGCGTCGCCTCCGACGAGAAGCTCGTGCCCGAGGGCATCGAGGGCCAGGTGCCCTACCGGGGTCCGCTCTCCGCGGTCGTCCACCAGCTGGTCGGCGGCCTGCGCCAGTCGATGTTCTACGTCGGCGGCCGCACCGTCCCCGAGCTCCAGGAGCGCGGCCGGTTCGTCCGGATCACCTCGGCGGGCCTCAAGGAGAGCCACCCGCACGACATCCAGATGACGGTCGAGGCGCCGAACTACAGCCGCAAGTAACCCGTACGGCACCGATGGGCCCCCACGCGCGCGTGGGGGCCCATCGTCGTCCACGCGCGCGTGGACACGCGCCGATCCGTGTCCCGAGGGCGGTCCCGGAGGTTCCGGGGCCGCCCTCGGCGTGGGCGTCGGGGATACTGGGAGGCGCAGAAGCGAAGAGGGAAAGGCCACACACGTGACTGAGATCGAGATCGGGCGCGGCAAGCGCGGCCGCCGGGCGTACGCCTTCGACGACATCGCCGTCGTCCCGAGCCGCCGTACGCGGGACCCGAAGGAGGTCTCGATCGCCTGGCAGATCGACGCCTACCGCTTCGAGCTGCCGTTCCTGGCCGCCCCGATGGACTCGGTCGTCTCCCCGGCCACCGCGATCCGCATCGGCGAGCTGGGCGGCCTGGGCGTCCTCAACCTCGAAGGCCTCTGGACGAGGTACGAGGACCCGCAGCCCCTGCTCGACGAGATCGCCGAGCTGGACGCGGACACCGCGACCCGCCGCATCCAGGAGATCTACGCGGCTCCGATCAAGGAGGAGCTGATCGGGCAGCGCATCAAGGAGGTGCGCGACTCCGGCGTCGTCACCGCCGCGGCCCTGTCCCCGCAGCGCACGGCCCAGTTCTCCAAGGCCGTCGTGGACGCGGGCGTGGACATCTTCGTCATCCGCGGCACCACGGTCTCCGCCGAGCACGTCTCGGGCGCCTCGGAGCCGCTGAACCTGAAGCAGTTCATCTACGAGCTCGACGTCCCGGTGATCGTCGGCGGCTGCGCCACCTACACGGCGGCGTTGCACCTCATGCGCACCGGCGCGGCGGGTGTCCTCGTCGGCTTCGGCGGCGGCGCCGCGCACACCACGCGCAACGTCCTGGGCATCCAGGTGCCCATGGCCACCGCGGTCGCGGACGTCGCCGCGGCCCGCCGCGACTACATGGACGAGTCCGGTGGCCGGTACGTGCACGTCATCGCGGACGGCGGCGTCGGCTGGTCCGGGGACCTCCCCAAGGCGATCGCCTGCGGCGCCGACTCGGTGATGATGGGCTCCCCGCTCGCACGCGCGACCGACGCGCCGGGCCGCGGCCACCACTGGGGCATGGAGGCGGTCAACGAGGAGCTGCCGCGCGGCAAGAAGGTGGACCTCGGCACCGTCGGCACCATCGAGGAGGTCCTCACGGGGCCCTCGCACACCCCCGACGGCTCGATGAACTTCTTCGGCGCCCTCCGCCGCGCCATGGCCACCACCGGCTACAGCGAGCTCAAGGAGTTCCAGCGCGTCGAGGTGACGGTCGCGGACTCCCAGCACAAGCGGTAGTCCGCGGGCACGAAGCCTGTACACGCGAAGGGCCCGTTCATCTCGGTGAACGGGCCCTTCGTCGTGAGACCGGCCTGTCAGCCGTTGGTCAGCAGTTCGGCGATGCTCGCGAGGACCAGGACGACGCCGCCGATGCCGGCGACCGTGCCGTACACCCGGTAGCGGAGACCGAGGGTCGAGCCGGCCGGCGGAGCGAAGCTGCCTGCGGCCAGGGCGTTCAGGTCCAGGTTGCGCTGCCGGAGGGCCTCCAGCGCGTCGGCGGCTCCCCGGATGTTGAAGGCGACCCAGCAGCCGGCTGTCGCGGCCGGCAGGCCGAGCAGCATCAAGAACGCATAGGGGGGCATCCTCAGACCCCGGCCTTGCGGGTGCTGGAGAACGCGACGTACGCGGCGATCGCGAAGAAGACGAACGTCAGCGGGTCGGCTTCGGCCTTCCATGCCTCCTGGACCACGTCGAAGTGGTCGAAGAAGACCTCGTTGAAGCCGACACCGAGCTCCTTGGCGCCGATCATGGCCTCGCCGACGAGCTGGCCGAGGTAGATCGAGGCGACGGACAGGATCACGCTGGCGACCGGCAGGATCTGGTTGCGGCCACCGACGCGGCCCGCGGCCAGGCCGACGAGGAAGCCGACGCCGACCGCGGCCCAGCCGATCTCGTGCTTGGTCAGACCGATGATGGCGCCGTAGACGCCCGCGGCGACCAGCGCGGCGACGACGGCGGCGGCCAGGCCGAGCGCCAGGTTGTCGCGCACCGGAGCGGCCGGCGCCACCGGGGCGACCGGGAAGCCCGGCTGGGGCGCGCCCTGCGGGGCATCCGGCCCGGGGGCGGGCGCCTGACCCGCGTACGGGTTGTTCTCGATCGGCGGGCCGGACGGCGGCGGAGTCGACTGACTCATGTGGTTCCCCCCAGGGAATGCGGGCGCACCTGTGGTGTGCGCAAGGCGTGGGAGCACACCTGTGGGCGCCCGTGACCCGGGCGCACCTGTGTGCGAGAGCTGCCGCACAGTAGCAGGCCCGGGTGACCGGGTGGGAGGGGATTACCGGGAGGTCAGAGGCGGTGCGCCGCTCCTGTCGGAGTCGCTCCCCGCGTGTCCAGGAGGAGTTGGGCCTTCACGGACAGACCTTGCAGGTCGTAGGTGCGGTGCTGCTGGATCAGGATCGTCAGGTCGGCGTCGGCCGCGGCCTCGTAGAGGGAGTCGGCGCGTGGCACGGGCCGCTCCAGGACGCTCCACGCCGGCACGTAGGGGTCGTGATAGCTGACGGAGGCGCCGAGTTCCATCAGCCGGACCGCGATCTCGTGGGCCGGGGTGCCCTGTTGGTCGACGACATCCGCCTTGTACGTGACGCCGAGGAGGAGCACGCGTGCGCCGCGGACCGATTTCCCGTGCTCGTTGAGGAGCGTGGCGGCGCGCTGGATGACGTACTGCGGCATCTGGTCGTTGACCTGCTGGGCCAGTTCGACCATCCGCAGGGTGCGCCCCGTGTGGCCACCGAGGTCCTGGGCCGTGCCGTGCCCGCCGACACCGGGGCCCGGACGGAACGCCTGGAAGCCGAACGGCTTCGTCTCGGCGCACCGGATGACGTCCCACAGGTCGACGCCCAGACTGTGGCAGAGCACCGCCATCTCGTTGACGAGCGCGATGTTGACGTGGCGGTAGTTGGTCTCCAGCAGCTGCACGGTCTCGGCCTCGCGCGGTCCACGCGCGCGTACCACCTTGTCCGTGAGACGGCCGTAGAAGGCGGCGGCCGACTCGGTGCAGGCGGGGGTCAGGCCGCCGATGACCTTCGGCGTGTTGGCGGGCGTGAAGTCGCGGTTGCCGGGGTCGACCCGGCCGGGCGAGTAGGCGAGGAAGAAGTCGCGCCCCGCGCGCAGCCCCGAACCCTCTTCGAGCAGAGGACGCAGGAAATCCTCGGTGGTTCCGGGGTACACGGGTGATTCCAGGATCACCGTGGTGTGCGGGCGCAGCCGGGTGGCCAGGGTGCGGGCGGCGGCCTCCACCTGGCCGAGGTCGAGGCCGCCGTCCGCACCTCGCGGGGTCGGCGCACAGATGACCGCGGTGCGCACCCGGCCCAGTTCGGCCGGGTTGGTGGTCGGCCGGAAGCCGCCCGCGAGCATCCGGCGCAGCTCGGCCGGGGTGAGGGGGCCGCTTTCGGGCCCCGTTCCGTAGCCGAGTGTGGGGATGCCGACGGCCACGGCGGCCTGGGCCAGGGGCAGGCCGAGATGACCGAGTCCGATGACGGCGAGATCTGCGGGCATGGCGTGGGCCGTCCTTCCCAGTAGCCGAAGCGGGACAGGTGCGCAAGCCCGGTGGACAGAACGAGCGAGTGCAATGTCACACTAGGAGTAAATATGACCGATTTGCTGGATTGTTTGGCTGAGATTCCCTGCGCGTCGTCGAGAGTTGTCCACAGGCTGAGGATCGGACGGTGGCCGAAGCAGGACATCGCGGTCAGACTTGAGGGCGGGGGGATGCGAGCCCGGTCTCGCCGGACAGGTGCGGCCAGCGCGACGGACAGCGGGAGGCAGCGATGAGGACAGCGACACTGGGGCCGGCCGAGCGTGCCGAGGCACTGGCGGGGATGGCCGAGCGCGAGCTGGACGTGCTGGTCGTGGGCGCGGGCGTGGTCGGCGCGGGCACCGCGCTCGACGCCGTGACACGCGGTCTGTCCACGGGCCTGGTCGAGGCCCGTGACTGGGCATCAGGCACGTCCAGCAGGTCCAGCAAGCTGATCCACGGTGGGCTGCGCTATCTGGAGATGCTCGACTTCGCCCTGGTGCGCGAGGCCCTCAAGGAGCGCGGCCTCCTCCTCGAACGGCTCGCACCGCACCTCGTGAAGCCCGTCCCGTTCCTCTATCCGCTCCAGCACAAGGGCTGGGAGCGGTTCTACGCGGGCTCCGGCGTCGCGCTCTACGACGCCATGTCGCTGGCCCGGGGCCACGGCCGCGGCCTGCCCAGGCACCGTCACCTGAGCCGCCGCCAGGCCCTGCGCGTCGCACCCGCCTTGAAGAAGGACGCCCTGGTCGGCGCCCTGCAGTACTACGACGCACAGATGGACGACGCCCGTTATGTCGCCACCCTGGTCCGCACCGCCGCGTCGTACGGCGCGAAGGTCGCCAACCGCGCCCGCGTCACCAGCTTCCTGCGCGAGGGCGAACGGGTCGTCGGTGCCCGCGTCCAGGACGTCGAAGGCGGCGGGGAGTACGAGATCCGCGCCAAGCAGGTCGTCAACGCCACGGGCGTGTGGACCGACGACACCCAGGCGATGGTCGGGGAGCGCGGCCAGTTCCACGTACGGGCCTCCAAGGGAATCCATCTCGTCGTGCCGAAGGACCGGATCAACTCGACGACGGGTCTGATCCTGCGTACCGAGAAGTCCGTCCTCTTCGTGATCCCCTGGGGCCGGCACTGGATCGTCGGCACCACGGACACCGACTGGGACCTCGACAAGGCGCACCCCGCCGCGTCCAGCGCCGACATCGACTACCTCCTGGAACACGTGAACTCGGTGCTGGCGGTCCCGCTCACCCGCGACGACGTCCAGGGCGTCTACGCGGGCCTGCGGCCGCTGCTCGCCGGGGAGTCGGACGCGACCAGCAAGCTCTCGCGCGAGCACACCGTGGCCCACCCCGTGCCCGGGCTCGTCGTCGTGGCCGGGGGCAAGTACACGACGTACCGGGTGATGGCCAAGGACGCGGTGGACGAGGCGGTGCACGGCCTCGACCAGCGGGTCGCCGAATGCGTCACCGAGGAGACGCCGCTGCTCGGGGCCGAGGGCTATTACGCCCTGTGGAACGCGCGGGCGCGGATCGCGCAGCGCACCGGAATCCATGTCGTGCGCGTCGAGCACCTGTTGAACCGGTACGGGTCGCTCGCCGAGGAACTCCTCGACCTCATCGCCGAGGACCCCTCCCTGGGCGAGCCCCTGGCGGCCGCCGAGGACTACCTCCGCGCCGAGATCGTCTACGCCGCCTCGCACGAGGGCGCCCGGCACCTCGACGACGTCCTGACGCGGCGCACCCGCATCTCCATCGAGACCTTCGACCGCGGCACCCGCAGCGCCCGCGAGGCCGCCGAACTGATGGCCCCGGTCCTCGGCTGGGACAAGGACCAGATCGAGCGCGAGGTCGAGCACTACGAGAAGCGCGTCGAGGCCGAGCGGGAGTCGCAGCGGCAGCCCGACGACCTGACGGCGGACGCGGCCCGGCTCGGAGCGCCGGACATCGTGCCGCTGTAGACCCCGCTCGTCACTCGAACGAGTGTCGGGAGTGGGGATCTTTGTCCGCAATCCAGTCGTTCTACGGGGTGCGGGGGCAGAACTCGGCCGCGAGCAGCGCGGGTTCGAGGCCGGGTTCTGCCAATCCGTCCGTGTTCACCCGGAAGGTGAGGACGTGACGGCCGTCGACGGTGGCCGCGGTGCGCACGTAGCTGCCGCTGATCCGGCCGTTGTGCCCCCACACCGTGACGCCGCACGACAGCTTCACGGGGAACAGCCCCATGCCGTACGAGCCGTGTGCGGTCCGGGTGTTGCGCATCTCGCGCAGCAGGTGCGGGGGCAGCAGGTCACCGCCGAGCAGGGCCGCGTAGAAGCGGTTCAGGTCGGAGAGGGTGCTGACCAGCTCGCCCGCCGCGCCGGCCGCACGCGGGTCGAGCGTGGTGACGTCCGACCCGTCCGCTGCGTAGGCCCGGCCGTGCGGCGCGGGCAGGGAGCGGCGGCTTCCCGGGAAGGACGTTCCGGACAGACCGAGGGGGGCGATGATGCGCCGCTCCGCCTCGGCGGCGTAGGAGTGGCCGGTTACCTGCTCGACGACCAGGCCGAGCAGTACGTAGTTGGTGTTGGAGTAGGCGAAGCGGCCGCGGTCGGCCGGAGGGTGGGTGAGCGCGATGCGTACGGCCTGAAGCGGGGTCACGGGGACGGTGCCCCCGGTGTCCGCGGTGAAGTCGTGCAGGCCGCTGGTGTGCGTCAGCAGGGCGCGCAGGGTCAGTTCGCGGCCGTCGTTGCCGGCGCCGCGCACCAGACCGGGAAGGTGGTCGTCCACGGTGTCGGACAGGGACAGCCGGTGCTCGGCGGCGAGTTGCAGGACGACCGTCGCGATGAACGTCTTGGTGACACTGCCCGCCCGAAAGTGGTCGGAGCGCGTTATCGCGCCACCGGTGGTGGCGAAGCGCGTGCCGGACTCCTCGCGGGTCAGCAGAGCGGCGGCCGGGGCTCCGCCCCGGGTGACGAGACGGGAGAGCGCGGCGTTCGTCGCGGCTGCCACAGGACTTCGGGAACGGACCGAGGGGCCTGTCGGCGAGCTTGCCGGAGCCTGGTCCGGCAGGTCGGCCGGGACCAGCAGGAACAACGCCAGGGACACGGGTATGGCCAGGAGTGTCCGAGGTGTCCGGCGTGCAGGCATCGGCGGTCCTTCCTTGTCGCGGTCCATCATGCGGGACGTCGTCCCGGGGGTCCGCGGCGGTCCCGGCCCGAGTGACGTCGCGGTCGCCGGGCCGTCGTCGCGTGAGAGGCACCCTGGGCGCTGAGCGCTTGTCGGGTGAGGGACAATGGAGGCTCTGTCAGGGCGGGTTGCATGAGGGGACGCATGTCGGAGGCGGAGCGGGCGGGAGCATCCCGTCAGGACAAGAGCGAACGTCTCCTCGCCGGGCGGTACCGGCTGGGGGATGTTCTCGGCCGCGGCGGCATGGGCACGGTGTGGCGGGCCAAGGACGAGACCCTGGGCCGCACCGTCGCCGTCAAGGAGCTGCGGTTCCCGTCGAGCATCGACGAGGAGGAGAAGCGACGGCTGGTCACGCGCACATTGCGCGAGGCCAAGGCGATCGCCCGGATCCGTAACAACGGCGCGGTGACGGTCTTCGACGTGGTCGACGAGGACAACAGGCCGTGGATCGTGATGGAGCTCGTCGAGGGCAAGTCGCTCGCCGAGGTCATCCGCGAGGACGGGCTGCTCACGCCGCGGCGCGCCGCCGAGGTGGGTCTGGCGATACTCGACGTGCTCCGTTCGGCGCACCGTGAGGGCATCCTGCACCGGGACGTGAAGCCGTCGAACGTGCTGATCTCCGACGACGGCCGGGTCGTGCTGACCGACTTCGGCATCGCCCAGGTCGAGGGCGACCCGTCCATCACCTCGACCGGCATGCTCGTCGGCGCCCCCTCCTACATCTCGCCGGAGCGGGCCCGCGGGCACAAGCCGGGCCCCGCGGCCGACCTGTGGTCGCTGGGCGGTCTGCTGTACGCGTCGGTGGAGGGCGTCCCTCCGTACGACAAGGGTTCCGCGATCGCGACGCTCACCGCGGTGATGACCGAGCCGGTCGAGCAGCCGAAGAACGCGGGCCCTCTGGAGAGCGTGATCTACGGCCTGCTGGCCAAGGACCCCGCGCAGCGGCTCGACGACGCGGGCGCGCGCTCCCTGCTCAACGAGGTGCTGCACACGCCCGAACCGAAGAAGGCGGAGCCGGAGCCGGTCGACGCGACGAAGGTCGTGGCTCTGCCGCCGGTGCCCGACGAGGGACCCGGCAAGGGTTCGGGCGGCGCCTCGGGCAAGCGGGGCGAGGAGGCCGGGGATCGGCTGCGCGGGGCGCTGCGTTCCGTGCGCAAGGCCGCCTCGGCTGCCGGAGCCGCCACCGCGGCGGCGACGGCGCGTGCGAAGGAGTCCGCCGGTACGGCGGCGAGCGAGCGAGCGGCCTCGGCCGGTGCCGCCACCTCGTCGTCACCCTCGGCGCCGGTGTCCGGGAAGGCCTCCGGGGCCGGGGCGGCTTCCGCCGGGAAGACGGGGGCTCGTGACGGAGCGTCGTCGGACTCCGGTTCGGCTGCGGGCTCGGCGGCGGGCTCCGCGGGCTCGGCAGGCGGCGTCTCCGGGTCGGGCTGGCCGGTGGCTCCGGAGCGGCCGCCGCGGCCGGCACCGCGGGCGTCGCTCACGGATGTCGTACCGCGCCGGACGCTGGTGATCGTCGCGGTGCTCGTGGCGCTGGCCGTGCTCGGGACCGTGCTGGCGCTCACGCTCGGCGGCGGGGACGACGAGGGGGCCAAGGGCGGCAAGAGCGGCGACACCAGGTCGGCCGCCTCCAGCGGTGTGACCGCGGGCGGCAGCGGCGGCGACAAGGACAAGGGCGGCGCCGCCCACACGGACAGCGACGACGACAAGTCGGACAAGGGCAAGGACAAGGGCAAGGGCTCCGGCGAGGACGGGAACGCGGACGACACGTCGGACCCGTCGGCGAGCGCGGAGGCCCCGTCGGGCGGTTCGGACGGCGGCAAGGAGTCGGACTCCACGGCCGTGTCGAAGTACAAGAGCGCGCAGGGCTTCTCGATCGGGCTTCCGAAGGGCTGGAAGTACCAGTCCACGGGCGCCGCGGGTGCCCGCTTCACCGGCCCCGACGGTCAGAAGCTCCTCGTCGGCTGGACGACGACGCCGAAGGACGACCCGGTCGCGGACTGGAAGAACCAGGAGCGGTACATGGTGCGCTCGCAGTATCAGCGGGTGCGCATAGAGAAGGTGGACTATCGCGGCTGGAACACGGCCGACTGGGAGTTCACCTACTCGGAGGGCGGCACCAAGTACCGGTCCATCGACCGCGGATTCGTCGTCAACTCGCATCAGGGATATGCCCTGATGTACACGGCGAAAGCGGCCGACTGGGACAGCGATCTGCGCAAGGACACCTGGAAGACGCTGACCAAGACGTTCCAGCCGAAGTCGTGACGTACCGCTCACCGGTGTGACGTTCCGCCACGGATGGTGGCCCTGAGATCTCGCATCCCCGCTTGCGGGTTGCCTCCGGCACGTATCGTGAGTGGTTGCGGACCGTACGAAGCCGTAACGGAACGCAAGGCGAACGGAATTGACCAACCGATCGGCCGGGGGAGGCATCGTGGACGACTATGCGGGACGGGTCCTCGCCGACCGCTACCGGCTGCCGCTGCCCCCGTCCGACGAGTACGAGTTCGCCGAGTCCCGCGCCTTCGACACCTACAGCGGGCAGGAAGTCCTGGTACGGCAGGTGCCGTTGCCGGAGGTCGTCGAGGCCGAGGTGCTCGACGCGGACGGCCTGCCCGAGGGGTTCGTGGCCCGGGACGGCGGGGCACGGCGGGCGTCCGCGCGGACCACCCGCCGGCCCACCGAACCGGCCGTGCGCAGGGCCGTCGAGGCCGCCCAGGCCGCCGCGCAGATCCCGGACCATCCGCGGCTCGACCAGGTCTTCGACGTGTTCGCCGAGGGCGGGTCGCTGTGGATAGTGAGCGAGTTGGTGCCGGCCAGGTCCCTGGCCGCACTGCTCGCCGAGAAGCCGCTGAGCCCCTACCGCGCCGCCGAGGTCGCCTCGGACGTCCTCACCGCGCTGCGGGTCCTGCACGCGCACGGCTGGGTGCACCGCAACATCACCGTGCGCACGGTGCTCGTCTGCGACGACGGCCGGGTCATGCTGACCGGTCTCGCCGCGGGGGCCGCCGAGGAAGCGCTGTGCGGCTACGACCCGGTGCCCGCCGGCGAGGACGCCGGCGCCGGACCCGCGCCGGGGACCGGAGCCGACGGCACCGGTCGGGCGGGGAACGGACCGGCAGGGCAGAACGGACCGGCAGGGCGCGGCGGTCCGGCGGGCGCGGACGCCTCGCGCGGTGCCTTGGGGCCCGGCACACGGGGAGCGCCCCGGGGTGCCGGAGACCGGGGCCCCGGCGGCCCCGTTCCCGGGAACGGCGGTGTGCCCGGCGTCGCCGTGGCCGCCACGTCCGGAGCCGACTCCGAGGCGGCGCGGCGGGCCGCGATCGAGGCGCGGGCGGAGCACGGCACGTCCCTTCCGGGGATGCCCGGAGCCGCTTCGGGCACCGGCCCGCGGGCGCTCGAACCGGGCGGCCCGGCCGCCGGGGGCGGCCGAGGAGCGGACGGATCCGGTGGCCCCGGCGGCGACATCCGGGCGGCGCGGGCAGGAGCCATCGCCGCGTACCGCGCCGGGGCGCGCGCCGCGGCACGCGTACAGGAGGAACAGCGGGGCGACCGGTTCGCGCTCCCGGCGCCCAGGCCCTCGGAGCACCCCGGGCAGCACGACACCCAGGTGCCGGGAAACCCCGGCCCGCACCAGGCCGGACACGGCGGACCGCCTCAGCTGCCGGGCCAGGGCGTGGAGCGCCCCCACACCGCACCTCCCGGGCAGATCGCCGATCCGTACGGCGTCGGAGGGCGCGGCAGCTGGCACGGCGCCCAGCCACGAGCCGGGGCCGTCGGCGGCGGTGACGGCCGGCAGGGCGCGCTCCCCGGAGGCGCGCACGGCGGGGCGGTCGCACGGAGCGGCCTGTCCGCGCTCGCACCCGGACAGCAGACCTCCGCCGCCGGGCAGGGCGGCGGCCCCGGTGTACCCGCGCAGACCCACGGCACTCCTCGGGGCGCCGACGCCGACCGGGCACCCGGTGACGGACGCACGCAGGGCCTCTCCTACGGAACCGAGGCCGGACCGGGGCAGGGCCCGCAGGCACGGGACGTGCAGGCGGGGGGCGGCGGCTGGGGCGAGCTCGTCGGTGCCGCGCCCTCGCGCCGCGGGCCCGGCACGGCGCTCGCCGCGGAGCGGGCCCGGCAGGCCCGGATGGCCGTGGTCGGCCCCGTGACCGAGCGGTGGGCGCCCGAACAGGCCGGCCCCGTCCACGAGAACTGGCAGCTGGCGGCGCCGATCGGCCCCGCGACCGACCTGTGGGCACTGGGCGCGCTCCTCTTCCGCGCCGTGCAGGGTCATGCGCCCTACCCGGAGGAGAACACCGCCGAGCTGGTGCAGCTGGTGTGCGCGGAGCCGCCCGCGTTCGCCGAGGAGTGCGGGCCGCTGAGGCCCGTCGTGGAGTCGCTGCTGCGCCAGGACCCCACCGAGCGCCTCGACTTCGAGGAGCTGCGCGGCTGGCTGCGGTCCTTGGTGCGGTCCGCGCCGGAACCGGAGGCGGGGGCGCATGTCGTCGCGGCACCCCCCGTCGACCCGAGCCGGCTGCCGATCGTGCGACGCCGGGGCGAGCTCGTCCGCAGGCGCCGCGCAGGGCTGCCCGCGACGAGTCCGCACGCCCGCCACAAGCGCGCCAGACAGGACCGGACGGCGAAACCCCGCCGGCTCGGGCGGAACCTGCTCCTGCTGGTCCTGCTCCTGCTGGCCGCCGCGATCGCGTACGCCATGGTCTTCATGCCCAAGGCCGACCGGAGCGGCGGTCCGGCGGACGAGCGGACCGGCGCCGCCGGGGACGTCGGTTCCCCGCCCGACACCGGCGGGGACACGAAGGCGAGCAGCGAGCCACGTCCCGACCAGACCTCCCCGGGCACGGACAGGAGTCCTTCGGGGGCGTCCAGTTCGGCCGCCTCGCAGAACCCGGACGACCCGGACGTCGCCAGGGGCTTCACCCTGCGCAAGGATCCCGAGGGATTCCGGGTCGCCGTGGCGAGCGGCTGGGACCGAGCGCCGAAGAACGGCCGTGGTCAGGTCGTCTACTCGCAGGGCGACTTCGAGCTCATCGTGGTGCCCGGCCGGGACGGCACGGGGACGTACGGCAGTGACCCGATGACGTACCAGCGGGAGAGCGAGAAGGAGTTGCAGCCGTTCCGGGACTCGACCTGGGCGACGTCCAGCGGGATGCGGCGCATCGACGTGGGCGGACGGGCCATGGCCGAGGGCCAGTTCACCTGGCAGGACTCCCAGGACCGCTCGCTCTACGTCCGCAATCTCGCGATCCTCGTCGGCGGGCGCTATCACGTGGTGCAGGTACGCGGGCCCGAGGCCGAGCGGGACGAGGTGACCCGCCTGTACGAGCAGGCGTCGCAGACCTACCAAGTCACCGGCTGAGCACGGACCGTACGGTCGTCCGGCCCCTGAACGCCGGTGTGCGCAGGCGAGAGACGTGAACACCGGATGGTTCCCTTCCGTACACGGAAGGGAGAACCGTCACAGTGCGGTCTCCGTACGACCCCGCTTGTTCCCTGCGCGGGGACCGCTCTTTAGTCTGACCCTGTCAAGACCATTGCGGGGAAACGTGAATCAGATGCAGGGCCTGCTCCTCGCGGGCCGCTACCGGCTTGTCGACTCCATCGGCAGCGGTGGCATGGGCCGGGTGTGGCGCGCACACGACGAGGTGCTGCACCGCGCGGTCGCGGTCAAAGAGCTGACCGCCGCGCTGTACGTCGCCGAGGGCGACCTGGCCCGGTTGCTCGCCCGCACCCATGCGGAGGCGCGGGCCGCCGCCCGGATCAACCACTCGGCCGTCGTCACCGTGCACGACGTCCTGGAGCACGACAACCGTCCGTGGATCGTCATGGAGCTGGTCGAGGGCAACTCGCTGGCCGACGAGGTCAAGGAGCAGGGCCGCGTCGAACCGGCCGAGGCGGCCCGGATCGGGCTGTGGGTGCTCCGCGCGCTGCGGGCCGCCCACGCCGCCGGCGTACTCCACCGTGACGTCAAACCGGGCAACGTCCTGCTGTCCGTCGACCGGCGCGTCCTGCTGACCGACTTCGGCATCGCACAGGTCGAGGGCGACACGACCATCACGCGCACCGGCGAGATCGTCGGTTCGGTGGATTATCTGGCGCCCGAGCGGGTCCGTGGACACGACCCCGGACCCTCCTCCGACCTGTGGGCACTCGGCGCGACGCTGTACACGGCGGTGGAGGGCAGGTCTCCGTTCCGCCGCACCTCGCCGCTGAGCACCATGCAGGCCGTGGTCGACGAGGAACCGCCGCCGCCGCAGTACGCCGGCGCGCTGGAGCCCGTCATCACCGCGCTGCTGCGCAAGGACCCCGCCACACGCCCGAGCCCCCAGGAAACCGAGCAGATGCTCGCCGAGGCCGTGGAGGGGCGCCGGCCGAAGGCCGCGCAGGCGTACGTGCCGACGGAGCACCTGGACACGGACGTCACGCGCCGTCCGGGCCACCCGGACCACGGGACCGGCGCTCACATGCCGCCGTCGCACGGCGGACCGGGCGTGCCCTACGGCGGCCCCGGGCCGGCCTACGGCGGACCCGGCGTCACCGCGCACCAGACCCTGCACGCGGGAACCGCGCCCGCCCCGCGCAAGCGGCGGCGCGGCCCCGTCACCGCCCTCGTCGTCGTGCTGGCGGCGCTCGTCGGCGGAGGCACCGCCATCGGCGTCAAGTACGTGAGCGACTGGCGCAAGGACAACACCTCCGTCACCGGCACCGGTGGAACCCGGACCGGCAAGGAGACCGGCGGGACCGGCAAGAGCGGGCAGTCCACCCCCACCCGCACCCCCGCCGGCGCCGTCCCCGACAGCTGGGTGCGCGTGCACGACGTGGACGGCTTCAGCCTCGCGCTGCCCAGCAGGAAATGGCAGCGGCAGGCCAACGGCTCGCAGGTCGACTACACGCCCGACGGCGGGAAGCACTTCATCCGCATCGCCGTGGACGACTCGCCGGACTTCGAGAACCCGTACATGCACCAGCTCGACCTGGAGAAGCAGCTGACGAAGCTCCAGGCCTACTCGCGGGTGAGCCTCCAGTCCAACACCTTCCGCGACTGCCCCGGATCCCTCTGGGACTTCACCTGGACCGCGCTGCCCAAGCAGACACCGTTCCCGGGCGCCCGCCGCGCCATCGAGCAGACCTATCTCGACCGTGACGGCGTCGAGTACGCGATCTACATGTCGGCGCCCGCGGCGGACTGGGCCACCGCCCGCGAGCAGTTCGACGTGGTGCTGCGGGGCTGGCGCCCCAAGGCCTGATACCGCCCACGCCGTCGTCGCCGCCCCGGAGGGTCCCCGTCCGGTGCGGCATGATGGGGCCCATGGGGACCGAGGGGGAGAACGTCCGTGTGATCGCGGGCCGTTACCGGCTGACCGCCAGGATCGGGCGCGGCGGCATGGGGGTCGTCTGGCGTGCCACCGACCAGCTGCTCGGCCGGCAGGTGGCGGTGAAGGAACTCTCCCTCGACGACTCGCTCTCGGCGGACGAGGCCCGGCAGCAACGCGACCGCACCCTGCGCGAGGCCCGTGCCGTCGCGCAGCTGCGGCACCCGCACATCATCGTCGTGCACGACGTCGTCGAGGACGACGAGCGGCCGTACATCGTGATGGAGCTCATCGACGGCGGCTCCCTCGCCGAACGGATCTCCGCGCGGGGGCCGGTGGACGCCCGCGAGGCCGCACGCATCGGCATCGACCTCCTCGGCGCGCTGCGCCGCGCACACGACGCGGGTGTCCTGCACCGCGATCTCAAGCCCGCCAACGTCCTGCTGGAGGCGGGCAGCGACCGCGTCGTGCTCACCGACTTCGGCATCGCCCAGGTGGCGGGCGCGACGACGCTGACCGAGAGCGGCGCGTTCGTCGGCTCGCCCGAGTACACCGCTCCCGAGCGGATGTCCGGGGTCAGGACGGGACCCGAGTCCGACCTGTGGTCGCTCGGCGCGCTGCTGTGCACGATCCTGAGCGGCGAATCGCCCTTCCGCCGCGACTCGTTGGGCGGCATCCTGCACGCCGTCGTCGTCGACGAGATCCGCCCGCCCGCCCAGGCCGCTCCGCTCCTGCCGGTCGTGCGCGGCCTGCTGGAACGCGACCCCGAGCGGCGGCTCGGCGCGGCCGAGGCGGAGCGGATGCTGCGCGCCTTCCGGGACACCGGGCGTACGCCGCGGCTGTCGGTGCCGTACACGCCGACACAGCGCGACGTACCGAGACCGAAACCCGTGCCGTCCCCGTCGACCGGCACCGTGGTGGACGGCCCGCCGAAGCAGTCCACGCGGGGTGTCCTGGTCGCCGCGGCCCTGGTCGCGGCGATGGTCGGCGCGGGCGTGTCGGCGGCGGCACTGCTGATGAACGACGGCGGGGGCGGGGGCGGTGCGCCCTCCTCGTCGAGCACGGCCCACACGTCCGGCACACCGAGTACGCCCAGTGCCTCGCGTACGCCGTCCGCGTCGCCCGAGCGGCCCGCCCCGACGGTCACCGTGACCCGGCGGCAGAGCCCTGCCGACACTTCCCGCACCGCGCCCTCGGGCTACCACGTCGCGCGGGACCAGGGCTTCTCGCTCGCCGTGCCCGACGGGTTCACCCGCGATCCGCAGGGGGAGCGGGTCTTCTACATGTCACCGGGGCAGACCTTCCGGATCGGCATCAAGGTGGCCGACCCCGAACCGGGCGGCCCCCTCGCGGTGATGCGCGAGTCCGCCGCCAAGGGCCCCGCGAACAACCCGGGTTACCGCGACGGCGTCGTCAAGCAGACCACCCACGCCGGAGCGCCCGCCGCGCTGTGGCAGTTCACCTGGGACGGCTTCGACGAGGCGGAGGGCGCCCGGCACACCTACGACCTGTGCTGGGAGGAGGGCGGCCGGATGTACGACGTGTGGGTCTCGGCGCCTGTCGGGAAGGTGACCGAGGCCAAGGAGTACTTCGACGTGGCGGTGGACACGTTCACGGTGACCTGAACGGGTGCCCGCGCGGCGGTTCATGGCGACCCGAGCGGGCGCCTGCGCGTCCCGCGACGGCCGCGTACGCCTGAGCCAGGGCACAGGCCGTACGTACTGCCGTAAACAGGAGATAAGGGATGGCGCGCGTCACGGGTGTGTGACCGGCCGCCGACGGGGCTGGAAGCCGAACCCCCACCACGATAGAGATGGAGGCATGAGCAACAACGGGGGAGTCCCGCACGGGGCCGACGAACCGACCAGTTTCGGTCTGCAACCGCCGCGCCCGGCGGCACCGGCACCACCGTCGGCCGTGCCGTATCCGGGCAATCCCTACGCCGCACCCACCCAGGTCGTCCCCGAGCAGCAGGCCCGTGCCGCGCAGGACCCGGGAACGGGCCGGCTGATCGCCGGCCGCTACCGCCTGCTCGCCAAGCTCGGGCACGGCGGCATGGGAACGGTCTGGCGGGCCAAGGACGAGACGGTGGACCGCGAGGTCGCCGTCAAGGAACCGCGCGTCCCGGACCACCTTCCCGAGCGTGAACGCTCCAACGCCTTCGAGCGGATGCGCCGCGAGGCGCGCGCCGCCGCACGGCTCGACCACCCGGCGGTCGTGAACGTCCACGACGTCGCGGTCGTGGACGGACAGCCCTGGATCGTCATGGAACTCGTGCAGGGTCGCTCGCTGGGAGACGCCCTCCAGGAGGGCACGCTCGGCGTCCGCGAGGCCGCGCGCGTCGGCCTGGAGGTTCTCGGAGCCCTGGAGGCCGCGCACGCGGCGGGCGTACTGCACCGCGACGTCAAGCCCGACAACGTCCTGCTGGGCCGTCACGACCGCGTCGTCCTCACCGACTTCGGCATCGCGCAGATCGAGGGCGAGACCAGTCTGACGGACACCGGCGGCTTCGTCGGCTCCCCCGAGTACATCGCTCCGGAACGGGTGCTGGGGCAGCGCCCCGGGCCGGCGTCCGACCTGTGGTCGCTCGGCGTGGTGCTCTACACGGCCACCGAGGGCGTCTCCCCGTTCCGGCGCAGCAACACGCCCGCGACGCTCCAGTCGGTCCTCAACTCCACGCCCGCGGCGCCCGCTTCGGCGAGCGGCCCGCTCGCCGAGGTCATCAACGGGCTGCTGGACAAGGACCCCTCACGCCGGCCGGACGCGGACCGGGTGCGGCGGCTCCTGGAGGAGGCGGCGCGACCGCCGGCCCCGGCGCCCACCCAGGTCGCGCAGGTCACGCAGGTCGCGTCGCCGGACGGCAAGGGCGTCCGGGTGGGCCGCAAGACCCTGCTCGGCATCGGTGCGGCGGTCGTCGCGGCGGCCGTGGCGGCGTACCTGGTGATCGCCGACCCCTTCGCGGGGCCACTGCCGGACGGCTGGAAGAAGACGCACGAGAAGGACGTCGCCGCGACGCTCGCGGTGCCCAAGGACTACCAGGCGAGCAGGCCCGACCGCTCGTCGGACAAGACCCACTGGGTCACGTACACCGACTGGAGCGGCAGCATCTGGGTCGGTCTCACGCTGTCCAGGAAGGTGGAGGACGCCGGCAAGCAGATCAAGGGCTCCGCCGCCGCCGAGATGTACGCCGACAACGACAAGTTCAAGGAGAGCGGCGAGTACGCCCTGAACATGCCCGAGGGGCCGCGGACGTCCACGGACGGGAACGCCGCGTACGACGGCAAGCCCGCTGCGCAGAACACGGTGAGCTACACGACCACCGACAGCCAGAACCCCCGCCCCCGCGAGGTGAAGATCTTCTACTACAAGTCGTCCGCGGGCGACATGTACAAGCTCACCATCAGCTACCCGGGCAAGGGCGACTTCACGGCACGCGGCCGTGAAGTCGCAAAGGCGGCGATCGCGAACCTGGACATCGACAAGCTCTGAGGCTCCGTCGCGGGGGAGGGGCTGCGCCCGGGCCGCTTCAGCGGCCCGGGCCCCGCTCGGACCGGACCGGCAGCCCCGCTCGGACCGGACCGGCAGTTTGGCTCGGGCCGGACCCACGGTTCCGGCTCGGACCGGACCGGCGGCCCCGGGCGAGCCGGGCCGACCGGCGGCCCGGGCGGGGATCAGGCCAGCTTGGCGGTCTGGGCCTTGATGATCTCGGACGGGATGTCGTAGTCGGCGGCGCCGTCCGCGGTCTCGCCCGAGAACGCGGCCAGGCTCAGCGTGTAGTACGTGGCGACCGTGCCGCCGTGGCGGACGACCTCGCCGTGCACGGTCACGTCGCCACCGTCGGCATCCACGGTCACCGCGAACGCGACGGCCTCGTCGCCCTCACTGGAGGCCTTCTCGCTCTCCACCTCGGTGATCTTCTGGGTGTCGCCCTTGTCCGCGGCCTTGAAGCCGCCCGCGCAACCCTTCACCGCGTCGGACACCGAGGACAGGGTCTTCTCGGCGCCGTCGCCCTCGTAGGAGGAGAGCGAGACGATCGTCACCGTGCCGGTCAGGGCGTCGGTGATCGACTTCATCGCGTCGTCGAGCTCCTCGTCCGTCATGTCCTCCAGCTTCTTGGAGGGAGACGCGCTGGGGGCGGCCGAAGGGTCCTGGGTGACCACGCGCTTGACGTCGGCGGCGGAGTCACCGGGCGCGAGCCCCGCCATGACGTAGGCGATCGGCGCGCACTTCGCGTCCTCCACCTTCAGGTCGTCCTTGGTGGTGGTGAACCCGTCGGACTTGTCCGTCGACTCGACCTTGTAGCCGTCGACGTCGCTCGTGACGATGATCCGCTGCTCCAGCTCGGCGCCGCTGAGGGCCTTCGCCGCAGTGGTCTCCTTGTCCGCGCGGGTGCTCTTGCCGCTGTCGTCGGAGCTGTCGGAGCAGCCGGTGGCCAGGGTGAGGGTGAGGGCCGAGGCGACCGCGACGATGCCTGCGCGCGACAGCGCGAGTCCGTTCATTTTTGTCGATCCTTCGATCTGTCCGAGGCGAAAGGGCTATGAGGGACGGGTCAAGGACTATGGGGGACGGGTCAAGGAATCGTCAACCGATCAAGGTCGGAAGTGTTCGCTCCTGCATCGCCCTTACGCCGAAGGGGCTTTGAGGGGGCGTCGGGAGACGAGGTCCCGGCGTGGACGGCGCGGCCCTCCGGTGAGGGCGCCGGGGGCTTTCGAGGACGCCGCCCCGGGTGTCCGCCGAGCGCGGAGGACGCCCGGGTCCTCCGCCGGGGACATCCCGGAACGCCACCGGGGGTACCCCGCAACGCCACCGCGGGCGTCCCGGTCGTCCCCGCGCTGTCCCGGGCGACGTCCCCGCGATGTCATCAACCCGTGATCGTCGGGCGAACAACGCCCTGATCAGGGCGTTTGTTGCCAGCGATCACTGGCAGCGTGTGTGCAGTCCGTGAAAGCCGATTACCGACGGGTACCCAAAGGGGCCGGGCAGGCATACCCTGCGGCTCATGACGGACTCGCAGGCCACGGAGCAGGCCACGGAAACGACCAGCGGCGACGAGGCCGGTACGGGCAGGCCCGGTACCAACCCCCTCGCGCCCGCCCCCGCGGGGGCCCGCACCGCAGCCGACGTCGTGACGCCCGAGCTGGTGGCCCAGCTCACCAAGGGCGTGGCCGGCTCCGGGCGGACCGCCAACCACACCCCGTTCACCGGCGAGAAGCTGGCCGACCTGCCCGAGTCCACCCCCGAGGACGTCGCCGAGGCGTTCGCGCGGGCCCGCACGGCGCAGATCGCCTGGGGAGCCACGCCCGTCCGGCAGCGCGCCGCCGTGCTCCTGCGCTTCCACGACCTCGTCCTCGCCCGGCAGGCCGAGGTGCTGGACCTCATCCAGCTGGAGACCGGCAAGGCCCGGCTCCACGCGCACGAGGAGGTCCAGGCCGTCACGGTCGCCGCACGGCACTACGGACGCAAGGCGCCCGCGTATCTGAGGCCCAAGCGGCACACCGGCGCCGTGCCGACCCTCACCAAGGTCACCGAACTGCGCCACCCGCGCGGTGTCGTCGGCCAGATCGCCCCCTGGAACTACCCGCTCGAACTGTCCGTCGGCGACGCCCTCCCGGCGTTCGTCGCGGGCAACGCCGTCGTGATGAAGCCCGACACCGAGACCTGCCTCACCGCGCTGTGGGCGCGTGACCTGCTCATCGAGGCGGGGCTGCCCGCAGAGGTCTTCCAGGTCGTCATCGGCGACGGGCCCGTCGTGGGTCCCGAGGTCGTCAGGCACGCCGACTACGTCTCCTTCACCGGGTCCACGCGCACCGGCCGGGAGGTCGCCCAGGGCGCCGCGGCCCGCCTCGTCGGCGTCTCCCTCGAACTCGGCGGCAAGAACGCCATGGTGGTCCTGGAGGACGCCGACATCGACAAGGCCGCCGCGGGCGCCGTCCGCGCCTGCTTCTCCTCGGCCGGCCAACTCTGCATCTCCATCGAGCGGCTCTACGTCCACGAGTCCATCGCCGACGCGTTCGCGGACCGGTTCGCCGCCCGCACCAGGGCCATGCGCCTCGGCACCTCGCTCGCCTACGGCGCCGACATGGGCTCCCTGGTCGGCGAGCGGCAGCTGGAGACCGTGACCCGGCACGTGGAGGAGGCCGTCGCCAAGGGCGCCAAGGTCGTCGCCGGCGGAGTCGCCCGCCCCGACATCGGCCCCTACTTCTACGAGCCGACCATCCTCGACGGCGTCGAGGCACCGATGGCCGTCTGCGCCGAGGAGACCTTCGGGCCCGTCGTCTCCCTCTACCGTTTCAAGACCGAGGACGAGGTCGTCGAGCTCGCCAACGCCACGCCCTACGGCCTCAATTCGTCCGTGTGGACCAAGGACGGCCGCCGGGGCCGCGCGGTCGCGGCCCGGCTGCGCACCGGCACGGTCAACGTCAACGAGGGCTACGCGCCCGCGTACGGCAGCGTCCAGTCGCCGATGGGCGGCATGAAGGACTCCGGTCTCGGCCGCCGGCACGGCTCCGAGGGCATCCTCAAGTACACGGAGGCCCAGACGGTCGCCCAGCAGCGGCTGTTGCCGATGGCGCCGTCGCTCGGCATGGACGACGAGAAGTACGCGGCGTTCATGAGCCGGAGCCTCAAGGTCATGAAGGCGTTCCGGCTCCGCTAGACGCCGCGGCCCCCGGGGCGGGCCTGTCCGCCCGCCCTTCCCCGACCCGTCCCGATCGTCCCCCTGTCCGTCCCACCCTTTCGCACCGCTCCTCACAGCGGTTCTCGACGAGGAGAAACGAGGAGAGCAGCACGTGTCACAGGAGAGCTCTGCCCAGAATCAGCCGGACGAGGCGGCGTACGACTACGACGTCATCGTCGTCGGCTCCGGCTTCGGTGGTTCCGTCACCGCCCTGCGCCTGACGGAGAAGGGGTACCGCGTCGGCGTCCTCGAAGCGGGCCGCCGCTTCACCCGGGACTCGCTGCCCAAGAACTCCTGGGACATCAAGAACTACCTGTGGGCCCCGAAGCTCGGCATGTACGGCATCCAGCGCATCCATCTGCTGGGCAACGTCATGGTGCTGGCGGGCGCGGGCGTCGGCGGCGGTTCACTCAACTACGCCAACACCCTCTACGTCCCCCCGAAGCCCTTCTTCGAGGACCCGCAGTGGAAGGACATCACCGACTGGGAAGGGGAGTTGAAGCCGTACTACGACCAGGCCCGGCGCATGCTGGGCGTACGGCTCAACCCGACCATGACCCCGTCGGACGTCCATCTCAAGGCCGCGGCCGAGGCGATGGGTGTCGGCGACACCTTCCACATGGCGCCGGTGGGCGTCTTCTTCGGGGACGGCCAGGACGCCGACGGCGGTGCGAAGGCGGGACCCGGCCAGGAGATCGCCGACCCGTACTTCGGCGGTGCCGGACCCAGCCGCAAGGCGTGCACCGAGTGCGGTGAGTGCATGACCGGCTGCCGTCACGGCGCGAAGAACACCCTCAACGAGAACTACCTCCACCTCGCCGAGAAGGCGGGCGCGGTGGTCCACCCCATGACGACCGTGGTGTCCGTCACCGACGACTCGCAGGGCGGGTACGCCGTCCAGACCCTCCCCACGGACCGCAAACGCAAGGGGGAGGGGCGGACCCTCAAGGCGAAGCGGGTCGTCCTCGCGGCCGGCACCTACGGCACGCAGACCCTGCTGCACCGCATGAAGGCGGGCGGCCAGCTGCCGTACCTGTCGCAGAAGCTGGGCGAGCTGACCCGCACCAACTCCGAGGCGCTGGTGGGCGCGCAGACCGACAACCGCCGCTACCGCAAGGCCACCGGCGAGGAGCGTGTCGACTTCACCCGCGGCGTCGCCATCACGTCCTCCATCCACCCCGACGAGAACACCCACATCGAGCCGGTCCGCTACGGCAAGGGATCCAACTCGATGGGCGGCCTGTCGATCCTCCAAGTCCCGTACGCGGAGGGCTCGTCGAGGGTGCTGGGCTGGCTGGCCAACGCGGCGCGGCACCCCGTTCTGGTGGCCCGCTCGCTGTCCAACCGCCGTTGGTCGGAACGGACCATCATCGGCCTGGTGATGCAGTCGCTGGACAACTCTCTGACGACGTACCTGAAGCCGAAGGGCGCGGGCAAGGGACTGCTGACCGCCCGGCAGGGCCACGGGGCGCCCAACCCCAAGCAGATCAAGGCGGCTTCGGAAAGCGCCTCCGCGATCGCCGCCGAGATCAACGGCTTCGCGGGCAGCAACGTGGGCGAGCTGATGGGGACGCCGCTGACCGCGCACTTCCTGGGCGGCTGCCCGATCGGCGCCGACGCCGAGGAAGGCGTCATAGACCCGTACCACCGGCTCTACGGTCACCCGGGCATCTCCGTGGTCGACGGTGCCGCGGTCTCCGCGAACCTCGGGGTCAACCCGTCGCTCACCATCACCGCCCAGGCCGAGCGGGCGATGTCGTACTGGCCCAACAAGGGCGAGGCCGACCCGCGTCCGGCGCCGGGCGCGGCGTACGAGCGGCTGAAGCCGGTGGAGCCGCTGCACCCCGCCGTCCCGGCGGACGCGTTCGGCGCGCTGAAGCTGCCGTTCCTGGGGATACCCGCGGTGCCGCCGAAGAAGTGACCCGCGGGGGCCCTGTGCGCGCCGGTGCCTCCCCGGTCCGGCGCGCAGCCCCCGCCCACCCGGTCCGCTCCTCACGGAAGAAAGGCCGCCCCCTCACGGAAGAAAGAAAGAAGGACCTGCGCCCCCCTCCGAGCGCAGGTCCTTCTTCACGTACCAGGCGTGATGCCCAGGTTCTACGGGGTGCCGGCCGCGTTACGCGGTCGCGCCACCCGAGTTGCGGCGACGGACGACGAACACCGCGCCGGCACCGGCGACGACGGCGACACCGCCGACGAGACCGATCATCGGCAGGGCGGAGCTGGAGCCCGTCTCGGCCAGGCTGCCGTCGACCTCGGGCGTGTTGCCCTTGTCGGCGGGCTTGTCCGAGACCGGAACCTTGCCGCCTTCCTGCGGCTTGGTGCCGTCGGTGTCCGTGCCCGCGGCGACGATCTGGAACTTGTAGGCGACCTCGCCGAAGCCCGTGCACTCGCCGTCGGCGTCGCCGTAGATGCTGGCGCCCAGGGAGAAGCCGGCGCCGACCGGGGCGCTGGACTTCACGTTGATGCGCATCGGGATGTTGACCTCGTAGTCGGGCTTGAGCTCGTCGGTGTAACCGACGAAGCCGACCGCGTAGCCCTCGGAGTCGACGTCCTCCCAGACCTTGTCGTCCGGGTTGTAGGCCTGGAGCTGGACCTTCTTGCTCTGGAAGAGGTCCTCACCCGCCTTGTCGGAGGAGGCGCCGGCGAAGAAGCCGAGGTCGCTGAGGGTGGACTCGGAGTTGTTCGCCACGTTCAGCGAGAACTTGTGCCAGCCGCTGCCCACCGAGATCTTGCCGGGCAGGCCGGTGATGGACACGTCGACCTTGGAGTCCTCGCACTCGGACGGCTCCGGGTCGGGCGACTCGGACTCCTCCGGAGCGGAGGTGCTCGGCGCCGGGGACGTGGCGGAAGCGGACGCGGAGTCGCTCGGAGCCGGGGCGGACTCGGTCGCGGTCGCCGAGGCGGTCGCGGAGGCGGTCGCCTCGGGGGTGGTCTCGGTGGCGCTCGGCGACGCCGACTCGCTCGGAGACTCGGATGCGGTTGCGCTCGCGGTCGGGGTGGCGGTGTCGTCCGTCGCGAACGCGGCCGGCGCCGACAGCAGCGCCAGCGGGGCTATGGCAGCCGTCGCGGCCGCAGCGGCCATGGCACGGCGAAGCTTCATGAAGACCTCGAAAGTCCGGTGCGCCGCGCGTT
Source organism: Streptomyces siamensis (assembly GCF_039543605.1). Taxonomy (NCBI): domain Bacteria; kingdom Bacillati; phylum Actinomycetota; class Actinomycetes; order Kitasatosporales; family Streptomycetaceae; genus Streptomyces; species Streptomyces siamensis. The sequence continues at coordinate 158,096 of NZ_BAABKB010000030.1, forward strand.
CGCGGGCGCTCGAGTGGGCTCATCTGGGTGAGGCCTCCGCGTGTGGGGCGCGGGTGTGGCCGTTCGTTCTGCAGGTGTGACCGGTGAGGCCTGTGAATGGTTGTCCTGTACGCCACATGATTTTCGTGTGTGCTGAGTCACATCCGGGTGCGACTTGTGCAAGCCCTTTCGAACCGCTTAGAAATGTCCCTCGTGTCTGACAACAAGCCGGGTGGGAACGGGGATTCGTCCTTCAGCGACGACGTGTGGGAGCAGTTCGCCCGCGACACCGAGCGCGACATCCGGAACTCGGCTCCCAAGGAGCCGTCCGCGCGGGCGCGCATGGTGACCGAGCGGCTGCGGCAGCAGGACGAGCGCGGCGACCGGCCGGAGAGCTGGCGGGTGGGCCCCTCGGTGCACGAGACGAAGCGCCGCTCCGCACGGCGCCGACGTCTGTGGGCCGTCATCGGAGTGCCGCTCGCCGTCGTGGTGGCGGTCGTCGCGATGAAGCCGTCGCTCCTGCCGGGCGATCCCTTCGGCACGTCGTCCGACGACGCCCCCGCGGCCTCCCGGCTCCCGGACGAGACCGCACCCCCGACGGCGGCACCCTCCGCGTCGTCCGGCACCCCGACGCTGGACAGGCCGTTCGCCGGATCGCCCGCCGAGCGCTGGGCCGACGGCGCGGACGGCATCGTCGTCCCTCGGGCCACCGCGGTCGGCCCGCTGACCGAAGCGCAGGTCGCCACCGCGCTGCGGCGCACCAAGACCCTGCTCGTCGAGGCGAACCTCGACCGGGCGACGCTGCGCGGCGAACGCCCCGAGGCGGCGATCGCCACGCTCGACCCGAAGCAGCCGAAGATGCTCGACGACGTGAACGGCTGGCTGCGGTCACCGGGCAAGGGCCATGATCCGCTCGCGCTGTTCACCCGGTTCGACCCCGAGGAGATCCGGCTCGTCGGGGACGTGGTCAAGACGCGCGGCCGGATCACGTTCAAGGCGGGCGAGCGCGCCTCCGTCGTCATCCACGCCGACTACAGCTTCGTGTATCCCGTGACACGGGCGGACAACAACTCCACCGAGGTGACTCGCACCATCGTGCGCCGTGTCCTCGACCTGGAGGTCTCCGACCCGACGAAGTACCGGGTCACACCCGGCAAACTCTCGGTCCGGCGCTACGACCGAGACCTGGCCAACTCGGCCTGCGACGTCCACGACGGCTTCCTGCACCCGCGGTTCGACTCGGCCGACCCCGGTGGACCGGACCCGTCGGGCCCCACCGTCGACCCGTACGACCGCAGCCGCGGAATCCAGCACTCCGAGCCGGGCGCCTGCGGCACGCTGTCCCGCACCTAGCCGGGGACACGGCACGACATGGCGAAGGGCCCCGCGGCGGTCCCTGCTCGGGCGGAGCCGAGAGAACAGGGAGGTGCCGCGGGGCCCTTCTTTCGTCAGCACCGACGTCAGGGCAGCGCCGGTGCCTGGGAGCGACGCCGGGGGGTGCGTCGCCGGTCCGGGGGTGGTCCGGTGTGACCGCCGGTCGTGCGCCCCGGCGCGTTCGAGGCGCGCGCGTGGTGTCGACCTTTGGCAAGCGGGTGGTACGGGCGTACTGCGGTGTGGAGTGGATCCGGTTGGCTGATCGGTCGGCTACGGGGGTGTCCGCCATGAGAGCCGGGGTCGTTCTCGTACGGCGGGTGTTCTCGTACGGTGGGCCGTTCGTACGGGGCTGATGCCGGTGGGACTTGTGCCTACGGGACTGATGCCGGTGGGACTTGTGCCTACGGGACGGAGTCGTGCAGGGCTGTTCGTACGGGACCGGTCGTCGTGCGGGACGACTCGTGCGGGCTGTTCGTACGGGACGGACGGGTGCCGGAGGGTTCGTACGGGAGCCGTTCTCGCATCGTGCTGGACGGGCGACGGCCTCCGCAACCGTCGCGACCGCCTCCGAGCGGATTCCGCCGGCCGGCCCCGGGCGTCCCCGGAGCCGACCGTTCTCTTGAGTGACCGGGCTGCTGTCCCCTGCCGTCCGGTCACACCCCTGGAGCGAGGTCCCACGACGCACAGCACGATCCGTACGTCTCATCGCTCCAGTGGAGCCACGCGTGGTTCTTTCGGGCCCGCCCCTGGATGACACGGACACCGGGACCAACGAAGCCCGCGGCGGCCCGGTCACGCGCCGTACGGGTGAGACGGAATGCGTACGTGCGTACGCCGTGTACGGGGTTCAGAAGCGGTCCCGACGTGGTCAGATGCGGCCCCGGCACAGCTCCAGCAGCGTCATCGCCAGGGAGGTGCCGGGCTTGCCCAGCGCCTCCCTGTAGTGGCCGAGCACCTCCATCTCGCGCGAGAGGTTCACCCGCCGGCCGCCGGACGAGATCCGGGCCTCCTGGATCACCGCCGAGACGGCCATCCGTTCCTGCATGAGACCGATGATCCGGTCGTCCAGCGCGTCGATGCGCTCACGGGCACCGGTGATCACATCGGCGGCCTCGTCGGTGCGGGCGCCGGTCTTGTCGAGTACGTCGGCCATGGTGGGGCTCCTCTGTCCGTGGGAGGGATGCCCCGGGGCGGCAGGACCCGGAAACGGCAGACGCCCCGGGCCTTGTCGGCCCGGGGCGCCTGGGAAGTCGCTTGTCAGTTGCTCAAGCAGCACGACCATGGCAGCCGGTGGGCCGGTTGCCATAGGTAAACGCGAAGATCGCGGCGGTCTGGTGCATGAGCATGCGGCCAGTATGCACCGGCGACGGACGCGGACCAAGCTCGTTCGGATGCTGAGACCCCGGGCGGGGCGCGCTCGGGTCCGAGTCGGGGAGTAGCGGGCTCGAGGTGTGCAGCCGGGCACGGCGCTCACCGTGTGAGTCCGGGCGGGGGGCTAGGGGTGTGGTCCGGGCGGGCTGCCCGGTGGGCTTCCGCGAGTCCCGGGCGGGGTGCTCGGCGGCCCCCGGGCGGGGTGCTCGGCGGGCTCCCGCGGGCCCCGGGCGGGGGTGACAAACCCGGCGTAGGCACCACGGTCCCGGCCCCCGGTAGACTCGGCACCACACACACCATGCTCACCGCCGGAAGGCAACCCGTGTCATCAGCGACCCCCGCTGCCGCCGCCCCCGACACCGTCCTGGTCGTCGACTTCGGTGCGCAGTACGCCCAGCTCATCGCCCGTCGCGTCCGCGAGGCCCGGGTCTACAGCGAGATCGTGCCGAGCACCATGCCGGTCGCGGAGATGCTCGCCAAGAACCCGGCGGCGATCATCCTCTCCGGCGGCCCCTCGTCGGTCTACGCGGAGAGCGCCCCGCGCCTCGACCGCGAGATCTTCGAGGCCGGCGTCCCCGTGTTCGGCATGTGCTACGGCTTCCAGCTGATGGCGACGGCCCTCGGCGGCACGGTCGACAACACCGGCGCCCGCGAGTACGGCCGCACGCCCCTGCACGTCTCGAAGTCCGGTTCCACGCTCTTCGAGGGCACCCCGGACGAGCAGTCGGTGTGGATGTCGCACGGCGACGCGTGCAGCGCCGCCCCCGAGGGCTTCACCGTCACGGCGTCCACGGACGTCGTCCCGGTCGCGGCCTTCGAGAACGACGAGCAGAAGCTCTACGGAGTGCAGTACCACCCCGAGGTGATGCACTCCACGCACGGCCAGCAGGTGCTGGAGCACTTCCTGTACCGCGGTGCCGGCCTCAAGCCGAACTGGACCACCGGCAACGTCATCGACGAGCAGGTCGCCCTCATCCGCGAGCAGGTCGGCAGCAAGCGCGCCATCTGCGGCCTGTCCGGCGGCGTGGACTCCGCCGTCGCCGCCGCCCTCGTCCAGAAGGCCATCGGCTCGCAGCTGACCTGTGTCTACGTCGACCACGGTCTGATGCGCAAGGACGAGACCGAGCAGGTCGAGAAGGACTTCGTCGCGGCCACCGGCGTCCAGCTGAAGGTCGTGGACGCGGAGGAGCGCTTCCTCGCCGCGCTGGCCGGGGTCTCCGACCCCGAGGAGAAGCGGAAGATCATCGGGCGCGAGTTCATCCGCGTCTTCGAGCAGGCCCAGGCGGAGATCATCGCCGAGGCCGCGGAGGGCGAGGACGTCGCCTTCCTGGTCCAGGGCACCCTCTACCCGGACGTCGTCGAGTCCGGCGGCGGCACCGGCACGGCGAACATCAAGTCCCACCACAACGTGGGCGGCCTCCCCGAGGACCTCGAGTTCGAGCTCGTCGAGCCGCTGCGCAAGCTGTTCAAGGACGAGGTCCGCATGGTCGGCCAGGAGCTCGGCCTGCCGGACGAGATCGTCCAGCGCCAGCCGTTCCCCGGCCCCGGCCTCGGCATCCGCATCGTCGGCGAGGTCACCAAGGAGCGCCTCGACCTGCTGCGCGAGGCCGACGCCATCGCCCGCGAGGAGCTCACGGCCGCCGGCCTCGACCGCGACATCTGGCAGTGCCCGGTCGTCCTGCTCGCCGACGTCCGCTCCGTGGGTGTCCAGGGCGACGGCCGCACGTACGGTCACCCGATCGTCCTGCGCCCCGTCTCCAGCGAGGACGCCATGACGGCCGACTGGTCGCGCCTGCCCTACGAGGTCCTCGCCAGGATCTCCACCCGCATCACGAACGAGGTGGCGGACGTCAACCGCGTCGTCCTGGACGTGACGTCCAAGCCCCCGGGCACCATCGAGTGGGAGTAGATCCCCAGGTCACGTCCGCTTGAGAGTCCGCACCGGCTCTCCGGGCCGCCAGACCTCGGCGACCAGATACGTGTCGTCCTCGACGTAGGTCCGTACGACCTCCGTCAACTCGGTGCGGAAGAGGTGGAACGGCTGAGGCGGTTCCACCTCTTTCACGTACGCGGCCTTCGCCGCCGCGTCCTCGTCGCCGACCTCCACCGCTCGGCCGCTGATCCGCACGTCACCGCCGCCCATGCCCGTGCCCGGCCCCGGGTTGGCCTGGAGCGCGAAGCGCGGATCGCGGCGCAGGTCGAGGGCCTTGAGCGAGCCGGGCATCATGCCGAGCCACAACTCGCCGTTCAGGAAGCGCACCTCCAGGCCGGTCGTGCGGGGCGAGCCGTCCTTGCGGAGGGTCGCCAGGACGTGGTGCGTGAAGCCGCCGAAGCGGTCCTCGATCGTCCTGGCCAGATCCGGTTCTTCTGCGGCGAAGGTCGCCCAGTTCGCCGGTGCCGGCACTGCCGACGGTGCCGGTGCAGCGGGGGCGGTCGGTTCCGGGGCCTGCGGGCCGGGTGTCCGGTGTTCGGTCATGGGAGGAGTGTGGCGGGGATACCGGACGTCTTCTGTCTGGATTTTGCGCGCCTGTCCGTTTTCCTGTCGGTGTCGGTGTCGGTGTCGGTGTCGGTGTCGGTGTCGGTGTCGGGCCCTGTGCGTGGGCAAGCGCTCCGCACCGATGAGCGTCGGCTGGAGCCGCCCCGCCAGAGGCGCGGGGGACTGCGCGACCAGCCCCCGCCGTCCCGAGGTCACCCGGCATCCGTCACCTGCCACGGCGACGAACGGCCCCACCGGGGCGCCCTGTCTCGGGTCAGCCGGACGCCAGACCAGCCGCGCCGACGCGGCGCGCCACTCTGCGGCGGTGGACGACCTCCAGGGCCAGGAAGCCCATGGACAACGCCTCCGCGACGGCGAACCCGATCAGCGCCGCACGCCAGCCGTACACCGCGCACACCAGGGAGACGAAGAGCGCGCAACCCGTCGTGATCGCCGCGCGGGACCACGCGCTCGGGTCCTCGGCCATCGCGTCGAACTCGATCCGGTCCCGGAGCCCGCGTACCGTCCGCGCCGCCTCCCCGAGCGGTCGGAGCGTGCCGGGACGCAGCCCCGGTACGGCACGCGAGTCCTCGGCCTTCGGTGCCGTTCCCGCGCGCTCGGTGCGCACCAGTTGGATCTGCAGCGCACGTCCCACCCGGTGCGCCTCCGCGTAGCGGAAACCGTGCTGCTCGGCCACGTACGCGAGCGTGGCGAGCCGGCGCGGTGAGCCGCCGGGATCGTCGACGACGACGAAGTCCCGCTCCGCGAGCTGCCCGAGCAGGTCGAGGATCCGCCGCTCTGCGCGGTTCATGCGTGCCTCCCGTGTCCCAGGCGTGGGTCGGTGTCACCCAGACAGACCAGTGACCTCCGGCCACGGTTGTGGCCATCTCTTCACCGAACGACTCTGTTCTCCTGCGCTGACCCCGGGTAACTTCCGCTCCGTACCGCACACGCCAGTGCTGGAGGACATATGCACGGGCCCACCCCGCCCCTGCCCCTACCCACCGACCGGCTCCGGTTCGCCATGCCGCCGATGCACGACTCGGTCGACGACGAGCGGCGGCACCGCAAGGAGCGGCTGGCCGGGGCGCTGCGCGTCTTCGGCCGGTTCGGGTTCGAGGACGGGGTCTCCGGACACATCACGGCGCGCGACCCCGAGTACAGCGACTGCTTCTGGGTCAATCCGTTCGGGATGCCCTTCAAGCACGTGACCGTCGGCGACCTGGTCCTGGTCAACCAGGACGGGCAGGTGATCGAGGGCCGGTACCACGTGAACCAGGCGGCGTTCACCGTGCATGCCCAGGTCCACGCCGCCCGGCCCGACGTCGTCGCCGTCGCGCACTGTCACTCCGTGCACGGGCGCGCCCTCGCCGCGCTGGGCGACCTGCTCGACCCGATCACCCAGGAGAGCTGCGCCTTCTACGAAGATCACGCACTCTACGACGCATACAGCGGCGTCGCCGTCGACGCCGAGGAGGGCCGTCGGATCGCCGCCGCGCTCGACACCCGCAAGGCGCTCGTCCTGCGCAACCACGGGCTGCTGACCGTGGGCGACTCGGTGGACGCCGCCGCCTGGTGGTTCCTGTCCATGGAACGGTCCTGCCAGGTCCAGCTCACCGCCAAGGCCGCGGGGCGCCCTCTCCTCATCGACCACAAGCAGGCGGTCGCCACGCGTGAACAGCTCGGCGGTGATCTGGTGGCGTGGATCAACTACCAGCCGTTGTGGCAGGACATCAGCCGGAGTGAGCCGGATCTGTTGTCGTAGACGTGGTGTCGGGGGCGGTACGTCAGAAGTCGCGCAGGACCGCTGCCTTCGTCAGGGCGAACTCCTCGTCCGTCAGGACCCCGGCACGGTGCAGATCGCCCAACTCCCTGAGCCGGCGCAGCAGTACGTCGTGCCGGTCCGACGTGGGCGGTGCCGCTGCCGTCAGCGCGGGACGCTCCCGGGCCACGTGCTCGCCTGTCCGCGTGGACGGATGAGGCAGGCGCGCCGTCACCGCCGCGGCGACCAGCGCCGTCAGCAGGTCACGGCGCGTGCTGCCCCAAAGATCCAGGGCGTACGGGTCCTTCTCGGGCGGCAGCTTGGAGAACACCGTCTCGCGGGTGACGAAACGCAGGAATCCGTCCTCGTAGCCGGAGTTGGGCAGCCACTCGACCTGTACGAGGTCGCCCACCGCGATGATCCGCGGGCCCGTCGCCCGCTTCACCCGGTCCGACGTGTCCGCCCAGTCGATCCGCACCTGCACGCCGTCGAACGAGACCGTCCCGTCGCTGGAGCGCACCGAGACCGGGACCGGGGGGCCCGCCAGGAGGTAGGTCCGCGCAGGTTCCTTGGGGATCTGGTCCAGCAGCAGCGCACGGCGGACCTCCTCGGCGACGTACTCCGCGACGCCGGACCGGTCGACGTCGACCGTGAGCCGGTACGGGTCCGCCGCGTCGGGCAGCCTGCCCCCGGTCGCCTGAAGCAGGGGGTCCGAGCCCTCGCGCAGCCTGAGCCGCAGCCGGCCCCGTTTGCGCTCGGGTTCGTAGACGATGCCCGCCACCGCCTCCAGCGGGACGGTGATCTCCCCGTACGTCTGGCGGAACAGCGGCACGGAACGGTGGAGCCCCGGCGTGATCCTGACCGTGCTGCCGTCGAAGGCCCAGGTCCCGTCGCGCTGGATGATCTCGGCCATGGGGAAATTCTCGCAGCCCGGTCAACACGGGCGCCGGTGCTTCACCCACGCTGACCAGACCTGCCGGATTCGGGCCGTGTTCCGTACGGCACAATTCGCTGTCATCGCGGGGCAGTTGTAAGGCAGTTGTGCGGCAGTCAGACGTACGGAAGGTCTGGCTGCGCGGAGATGTGCGGCGCGGGAAGGCGGCAGCGGGCGTGGCGGTGCAGGAGGCGAGACACGGTGCGGGGCGCGGTGCCGGGGCGGGAGCCGGGCAGGGGGCGGATCCTGGGGCGTTCTCGGGTGCGTCCGGGGGAGGCCGGGGAGGTGCCCACGGGGGTGCCCATGGTGGTGCCCATGAAGGGGGCTGCACCTGTGGGGACTGCCCGCACGGGGCGCGGGCGGGGCACCGGCGTGCCGTCGCCGAATTCCTCGCGAAGCGCGACGAGTTGGCGTCCGGGCGCGGGCTGCCGGCCGGCGTCGCGCACTCGGCGTCCGCGTCCCGACAGTGGATCTCCGACGAACTGACCCAGTCGGCGGACCTCGTCGCCGAGCGCGGGCGGCTGGAGGGCGCGGCCTGGCTGGCGCGCCTGTGGCGGTACACCGCGTACGCCGTCTGGGGCGGTGTGGGAGTGCTCCTGCTGGCGCAGGCGCTCACCGCGATCGGTGCGGGGTGGACGGCGGCGCGGACCGCCGGGCTGGTCGCGGCGGTCGTGGTGGCCGGGCTGCTGACGGGCGCGGCCTGGTTGCACCGGAGCCGTGGGGGCGCGCTCGCCCCTGTCATCGGCGAGGACAACCGGCTCTCCACGTCCCGGGCGGTGGCCGGGGCGTGGGTGCTGTTCGTGGTGTACGCGGTGCTCGTGCTCGTCGGGCAGCTCGCGGCGGCGTCCGCGCACGGCCGCCGGGACGAGCTGATCGCCGGGCTGGAGCTTGCGCGGGGCGCGGGTGTGGTCACTGTCGTCGCCGTGGTGTGCGGGGTGGCGGTGCTGGTGCGGCGGGTGGTGGGACTGCGGGTTCTGGGGCAGCGGTTGCAGAAGGTGCGGGCCGATCGGCCGCGGGCCGCCGATCTGCTCACCGACGATGCGGGGAAGGGGGGCTTCGCGGACATCCAGTACGTGGTGATCAGTGCGGTGGCGCTCGTCTTCGCCGCGGTGCGGCTGGCTCGGCGGCCGGCGCAGTTGCCGGACCTTCCGTGGGGGCTGGCGCTGCTGGTGCTGGTGTCGGCGGGCACCTACCTCGCGGGCAAGTACGCCGAGGGTGGGCGGCCGGTGATCCTCTCCGTGGTGCGGTCCCGGGAGGCGGGGGATCTCGACGCACCCATCCGTACCGGTGACGACATCGAGATCCGGGGGGCCGGGTTCGTGCCGCCCGGGGCGCAGGCGGCGGACCGGCTGTCGCGGATGGTCGTCCGGATCGGGGCCGTGCATGTGCATGTGCCGCTGGTGCCGGTGGCCGGGGGCTTCAGCAACCCCATGGATGCCTTGCTGACGGTGCCCGTGCCGGTGGATGTGGAGCCGGGGCGGGTCGAGGTGCAGGTGGTGACGGCTGCCGGGGTCGAGACGAACCGGTACGCGATCGATGTGACGGACTGACGGCCTCTGCAGCGGCCCGGTGGGCCGTGGGCGTTGCGCCGCCGCTCCGGTGGGTGGGTCGGGTCCGTGCCGGTGATCCGCCCGTTGCAGCCCTTGTGCGGGGCGGTGCTGGTAGGGCCTCGGTGGGTGCGTGTTGCTGTCCGCAACGGGCATTTGATTCACCGGCACGGCCCCTTCGGTGGGATGGCGGCTGCGGGTGCGTTCATCGTGGGTTCCCGCCCGCCGCTGAGGCTGGGGGCAGGCTTCAGCCCGTCCGGTCGTCCTCTCTTCAGCCTGTCCGGCGGCAGTTCCTGTCCGGCCTGCGGCAGTTCCCGTCCCGCCTTGAGGGCAGAGAGCCACCTTTCAGCCCGTCCGGCGTTTGAGGACGAGGCCGTTCAGGCCGATCGTGCTGAGTTCCGGGTGCCTTACGGGGGCGGGTGAGTCCCCGTCCGGCCGGTGCGGCACCGGCTGCGCCGCCCTGCCTTGAGGGCAGTGAGCAACCCCTCAGCCCGTCCGGCGTTTGAGGACGAGGCCGTTCAGGCCGATCCACGGCAGGTCCGGGCGGCCTACGAGTTCCGGTGGGCCCTCCCGGCCTGTCCCGCCCGGGAGCGGAGGGCGTCCGTTCAGGACGGTGCACGGCGGCTCCGGGGGACGTCATGGCCAGGGGCAGCGGAGGCGCCGGGTGAGGCTGCCCCCGGGCGGACGGCAAGGGACGCGCGGACGCGCGAAAAAAGGCGGCGCGGGGATTGAGCGGGAGCCGATCGTCATACGTATGGTCTGTTGAGGGGCAACGGCACCTGGGTGAGAGGCGGCGAACGGCGATGACTCACGGTATGCGAATGGATACTCACACCTCCTACCCGGGCCAGCGAGGCGACTGGCGGGACACGGCCACCCGCTACGCCCTCCTCCCGCTGCGCGTCTTCCTCGGCGTCACCTTCATCTACGCCGGCCTGGACAAACTCACCGACAGCGCCTTCATGCAGAGCGCCGGCTCGGGCTCGGTCGGCGACATCATGCGCTCCGCGCGGAACTCCTCCGCCATCCCGGCCCTCGTGGACCTCGCCCTGAAGAACCCCGTCGGCTTCGGTTACGCCATCGCCCTGGGCGAACTCGCCGTCGGCATCGGCACCTTGATCGGCCTCCTGGCCCGCCTGGCCGCGCTGGGCGGAGCGCTGATCTCGCTGAGCCTGTGGCTGACGGTCAGCTGGGCCTCCGACCCGTACTACTACGGCAACGACCTCGCCTACCTGATGGCCTGGCTGCCCCTCGTCCTCGCGGGTGCCGCGTACTTCTCCGTGGACGCGGCCCTGCGGGCCCGGCGCGCGCAACGCACCGGGGGATTCAGCTAGCCGCGTTCGGTGCGGCGTCTGCGGACGGCGTGGGTGACGGACGCCACCGCCCCCGCCAGGCAGAGGCCGCCCGTGACCACGGGGATCACCACGAACCACGGCGTCTGCCAGGCGCCGCCCGCGTCGCCGGCGTAGATCACGCCCGCGAGGGTGAGGAAGACTCCGGCGACCAGCTTTCCCGGCTGGAACTCATGACGCAGCACGGGCCACCTCCGCCTGTCCGATGCCGACATGCAGGTCGATGTCGAGCGTGCCGCCGGCCTTGCCGGTGGGCGACAGCGTCAGTTCCTTGGACTTGCCCGGCTCCACGTCCACGTCCTTCTTGTCCTCGCCGGGCAGCTGGATGTCTCCGACGCCCACGTCGATGCTCAGCTTCACGATCGCGTCCTTGGGGACGACGACCTTGAGCCGGCCGATGCCGACCTCGGCGGTCGTCGTCACCGTCTGGCCCTTGCCGAGGTCCAGGTGCGTGAGGTCGAGGGTGCCCACCCCGGTGCCCAGGTCGTAGTTCTCCCGGACGTCGGCCGCCGCCGTGGGGGTCCAGTACGTCCGGACCCACTGCGTGGTGATGTCCTTGGGGAGCGCCGCGGACGCGGCCAGCAGGGCCGCCGTGACCACGGCCAGGAAGATCGATCCCGCGCCGGTGCGCCCCAGGAAGGCGCTGACGGCTATGCCCAGGCCGAACACGATCAGCGCGCAGGCCAGGCCGGTCTGCAGGCTGGTGCCGAGCGCCCGGTCGTCCCAGGTGAGCCCCGTGCCCAGGCCGCCGGCGACGAGCGCGAGCAGGAACACCCAGCCGCCGATCCAGCGGGGACCGCGGGGCTTCGGCTCGGTCCTCGCGCGCACACCGGGGCGCGAGGTGTCGCGGGCGATGGAGACCGCGGCCGCCACGTCCCGGTCCCCGGTGTCGCTCGGACCCCACAGATAGCCGGTGCCGCCCACGTGCGACCCGTCCTTGACGATCGGGTCGCGCCACCACGACGGGTAGGACGCGGGCACGGGCGGTGCCTGCGCCTCCGGCGGGGCGTCGGCGACGGCCTGGGCGGCGAGCGGGTCGGGGTCGGGGGCGCCGCGGTGCTGCGACCAGTAGCCCGCGCCGGCGAGCAGGAGGGAGAGGACGACGGAGAAGGCGAGCACGCTGCCGTTCTTCAGCATGGAGAGCAGTACGCCGCAGCCGACCAGGGCGAAGAGCACGGCGGCCAGTGCCTGGCCGTCCACGCGGCCGGTGAGGAGCTTGCGCACCTCGTTCTCGTCATCGTCGTCGTACGGGACGAACAGCCAGACGAAGCCGTAGAAGATGAGACCGATGCCGCCCGTCGCCGAGAGCACCGCGAGCACGACGCGGAAGATCACCGGGTCCATGTCGCACTGGCGGCCCAGACCGGCGCACACCCCGCCCAGCATCTTGTGCCGGCGGTCGCGCCGGAACTTGCGCGGGACCTCGGGCGCGTGCGGCGGCTCGCCCTCGGCGGGCGGCACGGCGTCCCGAGGCCCGGTGCCCGGGGGCGGGGCGCCGAGGCCGTCGGGGCCGGGGTCCGGCTCCGCCGCCGCGTGCTGCTGATCTGTCATGGGTCCATGGTGACGGGCGGGGAGGGGTGAGGGGAGTCGGGATGACCCTGGCGAAACCCTGATATCGGCCCTGACGGGGGTGGAGGACGGTGCGTGGCGCCGGTTTTCCGAAGATCAGGGGTGTATCCGGGGCGGACCCTGATGCCCGTGTCCGCCGACCGTGTGAACATCGATGGCATGCCGGATGCCGCAGCGATGCCCGTCGACGACCCGCGGCCCCCGCGCAAGCTCTACCGCAGCAGCGACGGACGCTGGCTCGGGGGCGTGGCGCGAGGGCTCGCCGGGCATCTCGGGCTGCCCGTGATCTGGGTGCGGCTCGTGTTCGTCGGACTGTTCATGGCGGACGGTCTGGGGGCGCTGCTGTATGCCGCGTTCTGGTTCTTCGTGCCGCTCGGTGTCGGCGGGGTCGACTCCGGACGTCCGCCCTCCTTCAGCACCGAGACCTCGCCGGACGGCCGCCGCAGGCTCGTGGCGCGCAAGCCGGACCGGGGCCAGATCGTCGCGCTGCTCCTCATGGTCGTGGTGGCCATGATCTTCGTCGGCAATGTGAATCTCGGCGGGGGAGCCAAGGCGTATCTGTGGCCGACGGTCCTCGTCGGCGCGGGCGTCGCCCTGGTCTGGCGGCAGGCGGACAACGCCAGGCGGGCCCGCTGGGTGGAGGTCGGCCGCCGTCGTCGCACGCTCACGCTGCTGCGCTCCGCGGCCGGTGTCCTGCTCGTCACCGCGGGTGTGTCCGGGATATTCGTCCTCCAGGGCTCGGCCGCGCACCTCGGCTCCGTGCTCCAGGCGGCGCTGGCCGTCCTGGTCGGCATAGCGCTCCTCGCCGGCCCGTATCTCGTCCGCATGACGCAGGACCTCTCCGAGGAGCGTCTGATGCGCATCCGCGCCCAGGAGCGCGCCGAGGTGGCCGCCCATGTCCACGACTCCGTGCTGCACACCCTGACCCTGATCCAGCGCAACGCGGACAATGGCAACGAGGTGCGGCGACTGGCCCGCGCCCAGGAGCGCGACCTGCGTGCCTGGCTGTACAAGCCGGAGGGCACCGGGAAGGACGAGGCCGAGGAGCCCGACACCCTCGCCGAGGCGGTGCGCCGCAATGCCGCCGAGGTCGAGGACAAGCACGGTGTCCCCATCGAGGTCGTCATCGTCGGCGACTGCCCCCTCGACGAACGGATCGGCGCACAGATGCAGGCCGCGCGGGAAGCGATGGTGAACGCCGCCAAGTACGGTGGCGACGGCGGCGCCGTACAGGTCTACGCCGAAGTCGAGGGCAGGACGGTCTTCGTGTCCGTCCGCGACCGCGGTCCCGGCTTCGACCTCGACGCGATACCCGCCGACCGCATGGGCGTCAGAGAATCGATCATCGGCCGCATGGAGCGCAACGGCGGCACGGCGCGACTGCGCGCGGTGCCCGACGGCGGCACGGAGGTCGAGTTGGAGATGGAGAGGGTGGAGAAGACGTCATGAGCGACGCGAACGGGCCTGTGGAGTCCGGCAGTTCTGCTGAGGAGACGCCTTCGGCCTCCGCGTCCCAAGGGGCCGGGGCCGGGCGTCATGTGCGCGTCGTGCTGGTCGACGATCACCGCATGTTCCGTACGGGCGTGCAGGCCGAGATCGGGCAGACCGAGCGCACCGGCGTCGAGGTCGTCGGCGAGGCCGCCGACGTCGACCAGGCGGTCACCGTGATCACCGCCACGCGGCCCGAGGTCGTGCTGCTCGACGTGCATCTGCCGGGCGGCGGCGGTGTCGAAGTGCTGCGCCGTTGCGCCCCGTTGATGGCGGACGCGGAGCAGCCGGTGCGTTTCCTCGCGCTGTCCGTGTCGGACGCCGCGGAGGACGTCATCGGCGTGATCCGCGGCGGCGCCCGGGGGTACGTCACCAAGACGATCACGGGCACGGACCTCGTCGACTCGATCTTCCGGGTGCAGGACGGCGACGCGGTCTTCTCGCCGCGGCTGGCCGGCTTCGTGCTGGACGCGTTCGCGTCGACCGACGCCCCACCCGTCGACGAGGACCTCGACCGCCTCACCCAGCGCGAGCGCGAGGTGCTGCGTCTCATCGCCCGCGGCTACGCGTACAAGGAGATCGCCAAGCAGCTCTTCATCTCGGTGAAGACGGTCGAGTCCCATGTCTCGGCGGTGCTGAGGAAGCTCCAGCTGTCGAACCGGCACGAGCTGACCCGCTGGGCCACGGCGCGCCGACTGGTCTGACCGTCCGGCAGGCGTATGCGTGATCACCCGGTTACCCTGTGCGCGACGGAAGGAGGACGGCATGCTGCTGAGATTCCGTGTGGCGAACGTGCGATCGCTGCGCGACGAGCAGGAGCTGTCCTTCGTCGTTCCGCCCGGACAGGAGTCGGATGCGGCGCGTGAGCTGAGACTGTCCGACGGAAAGTCACTCCAGGTCTATCCCCTCCTGGGCGTCTTCGGCGCCAACGCCTCGGGCAAGTCCAATGTCGTCATCGCGCTCAAGAAGATGCGGGAAGCGGTTCTCGACTCGTACGCGCAGTGGACCTCGTATCAGGGCATCCCCCGGGAGGAGTTCGCACTCGATCCGAAGTCGGTTTCCGAGAGCACCTTTTACGAGGTCGACGTCGTGCTCGACGACGGAGTCCGCTGGACCTACGGCTTCGAACTCGGTTCGAGCCGGGTGGAGTCGGAGTGGCTGCACGCGTACCCCAAGGGGCGACGCCAGGTATGGCTGGATCGCGACGCCACACGGGACAACGTCTTCGAGTTCCCGGGCGACCGCCTCCAGGATCGCGCGCTGCTGGTCCGCACCACGCGTCCGAACGCCCTGCTGCTCAGCCGGGCAGCCGCCGACAACCATCCCCAACTCACCAAGATCCACGACTGGTTCACCCAAAACCTCTGGGACATCTCCCCGGAGACCGAGCGGAGCCAGCGGGAGCAGTTCACCGCCGATCAGCTGCTCGACGCGAACACGCGTGGCCGGGTGGAGGAGCTGCTTCGCGTGGCCGACCTGGGCATTCAGGGAGCCGAGGTGGAGCGGAGGCCTGGGATGAGCCCCCGAGTGAGACTGCTGCACGAAAGCAACTCGGGTGAGCCCGTGGCTTTCGACTGGCAGCGCGAGTCGTTCGGCACCCGTTCGTGGTTCGCCCTGATCGGGCCTCTGCTGTTGGCCCTGGACCGGGGGGCCGTCCTGCTCATCGACGAACTGGACGCCAGCCTTCACCCGCGATTCGCGGCCGAAGTCGTACGTCTCTTCCAGGCTCCCTGGGTCAACACCAAGGGCGCGCAGCTCGTCTTCACCTCCCACGACCCGTCGCTCCTCAAAACCCCCCGGGGCGGACGCCCGCTCGAACCGGGCCAGATCTGGCTCACGGAGAAGGACGGCAGCGGGGCGACGGAGTTGTACCCGCTCAGCGATGTCGACCCCGGACCCGAGGAAGACCTGAGTGATTCCTACCTCGCGGGTGCGTTCGGCGCAGTTCCGAGGGTGACCCAGGGGCAGATCGGCCGCAGGGTGCTGACAGCACTGGCAGGGGAGGCGGAGCGTTCCTGATGGCGAGGGTCAAGGGGCGGGACAGCACGATCCGAGGTAAGAAGTCACGGCAGAGGGGCCGACCACGTGAGGTGTACATCTTCACGGAGGGCGAAGTCACGGAGCCGGAGTTCATCGAGTTCGTGCAGGAGCACGGCGCCCGCGCGCAGCAGGGCCGCGAGGTGAACCACTCCATCGAGAACGCCGCGGTCTCCGCCGGTCGCCGGAAGCCACTGCCCCTTGTCGAGGACGCCATCCACAAGCTCGCCGAGGCCGAGCGGACGGCCAAGAGGGCCGGCCTGAAGCCCGAGGACTGGAACTGGCCACAGGTCTGGTGCCTCTTCGACCGGGACCAGCACCGCGACATCCCGACAGCGTTCGCGCGGGCCAAGAAGGCGGGGGTGTACGTGGCGTACTCGCACCCCTGCTTCGAACTGTGGCGCCTGTTGCACTACCAGAACTACACGAGCACCTTCGGCGGCGTCTGCGGCGATGTCGCGAGCCGCCTCAAGGAGCAGCGGGGCTTCGCGCAGACATACGGCTCCAGTACCCGACCGGTGTCTCCGGAGGACGCCAAGCGCGTCAAGCCCGGTCAGCTGACGGGGAATTATCAAAGAGCCCGCCAGTACGCCCAGAAGATCAACTCGGCGCACACGGGACCGGACCAGACCCGTTGGGACCCGTACACCGATGTCTGGCGTCTCGTCGAGGACGGCCTGGATGTGGCCGACTACTGACAGGGTGTGGGAGTAAGACACTGCAGGGGGAGCGCGTCGCACATGGCCAAACTCACGCTTGAACGGTTGGAACGTCATCTGTTCGCGGCGCTCGACATCGTGCGTGGCACGACGGATGCCACCGAATCCAGGGATGTCATCTTCGCGTTCCTCCTGCTCAAGCATCTCAACGACGAGTTCGAGGCCGCCCGGGAAGCGGTGGTCGAGGAGCGGCTCGCGGCCGGTGACAGCCGGAAGGAAGCCGAGAACGAGGCGGAGCTGCGCGAGAACTATCGCTCTCGAGGTGTCGTCTTCCTCCCCCTGGGCGCACGTTGGCGGTCGCTGTTGGAATCCGAGGCGCCTTGGCGACTTCTGCCCGGAGCCGTGGACAGGCTGGTTGTGGAGTATCTGGAGCCGGCGGTGCGCTCGCCTGTCCGGTCTCGCGACAGCGCCCACGTCCTCAGTCTGCTCGGCCCGGAGGACAACAGCTACCAGGTCCGCACGGCAGCAGCCGCCTTGGGCGTCAAGCGGATCGAGGCGCTCATCGAGCATTTCGGCAAGGTCCGGCTACGGAAGGACGATTTCGCGTTCCCAGGCCTGATGGGCGCGGCGTACGAGTACCTGATTAGGTTCTTCGCGGACTCGGCGGGCAGCAAGGGGGGTGAGTTCTACACTCCGCGGCCGGTCGTCCGGATGATGGTCGAACTGGCCCGCCCCCGTGCCGGGATGCGGATCTACGACCCTTGCGTGGGCTCCGGCGGTCTGCTCGTGCAGGCCATGGAGTACGTGGAGGAGCACGGGGAGGATCCGGACGAGCTGTTCCTGGCCGGTCAGGACGCCAACCCTGGCTCCTGTGACACGGCCAGGACGAATCTGATCTTCCATGGAACCAGGACCTTCTCGCTGAAGACCGGCGATGTCCTCACCGAACCACAGCACCAGGACCGGGACTTCGACCTGGCGCTGAGCAATCCCCCCTTCGCCATGAACTACGAAGTGTCCGAGGTGCCGGGCCTGACCGAGCGCATGCCGTACGGCGTGACGCCCGAGCGCGGCAAGGCCGACCTGATGTTCCTCCAGCACATGCTCGACCGGGTGAAGGGCCGGGGCGGCTCGGTCGTCACGGTCATGCCGCTCGGTGTGCTGTTCCGTGAGGGAGCGGAGAAGAGCATCCGCGAGCGGCTGCTGCGGCACGATCTGCTCGAAGCGGTCATCGGACTCGCGCCCAACCTGTTCTACGGGACCGGAATTCCCGCCTGCGTGATGGTGCTGCGGGCGCCGGGACAGAAGGCTCCGGAGCGGCGCGGCAAGGTGCTGTTCATCACCGCGGATCGCGAGTTCCACGCGGAGCGCGCCCAGAACGTACTCCTGCCCGAGCACATCGAGAAGATCGTCTCGACCTTCCACGCCTACGAGGATGCCGAAGGGTTCGCCCGTGTCGTGGAGTGCGAGGAGCTGGAGAACAACGACTTCAGCCTCACCCCACACCGGTACGTCGATAACACGCCGCCACCCGAGCCGCAGGACATCCGGGCACATCTGGTGGGCGGCGTCCCGGTCGCCGAGATCGAGGCGAGGAAACCGCTTCTCGACGCGTACGGCATCGGGGTGCAGGACCTGTTCGTCCCGCGGGAGCACGACCCGGCGTATGTCGACTTCCTGCCCGCGGGCGATCGGCCCGAAGCCGCTCGGCTGGCGGAGCTGGAGATGGGGCAGGAACGGCGGGTGTGGTCCGCGTTCGAGGAGTGGTGGCAGACCGTGGCGGAACGGATCACATCACTTCGGGCGGACGCCGACCAGCCCCGCACGCAACGCCGGCGCACGGCTCAGCTGGCCGCCGCACGGGCCGACCTGTTCGACACGTTCGGGGACCGGCTGCTCGGAGTAGGGCTGCTGGAGCGGCATGCGGCCGTGGGTGCGCTCGTCGACTGGTGGGACGAGGCCAAACACGAGCTGGCGGCGCTGGCTGCCCGCGGCTTCGACGGGGTGGTCGACGACTGGGTAGGCATTGCGCAGGCGATGCTCGGCCCTGAACCCGGGGCGTCTGCGCGAGCCCCCGGCCGGCGCCGAACGGCGGCTGAGCGCCGTCAGGCTTACGGCCAGAAGGCGGTGGCAGCCCTCGCACCCGACTTCCTTTGGGAGTTGGCCCAGGCGGAACGCGCGTACGAAGTGTTGGTCGCAGAAGTTAAGGCGGCACGGGAGGCGGAAGCAGCGCTGGCAGCGATGGAGGCCTCCAGCGAAGGTGACGAGCCCGGAGAGATCGACCCCGAGGTGGCCAAGGCGGTCCTCGGCAAGACCGCGATGCGGGCGCTTGAGGTACGGCGGGTTGCGGCCAGGAAGGCGGTGATCGCGCTGGAAGACGACTTCGAAGCCCGTCTCGAGCGCGCCCGCAGCGCATGCGCCGCGGCAACGGAAGAGCAGGGCGCTGTCCTCGGAATGATGAAGAAAGGCCTGAGCGACAGGCTGGAGGGGCTTCTCGCACGAAGACGCCGCGAGCTCGTCCAGACATACGAGAGGTGGCAGGAGAAGTACCAGCTCTCCTTCCGTGAGATCGAGAACCAGTTGTACGGGACCTCGGAGGGAATGGCTCAGAACAACCCCTGGTCTCAGAACCGCGCATGGGATCTCACGGCGGACAGCGCGCGCTCCGCGACCGGGAGGCAGCAGATCGCGGCTCTCGTCCATGATTTGATCGATGCAGAGAAGTTTGCCGAAGGAGCGCTGGCGAAGCTGGAGTTCGACGAACTGATCGGACCGCTTGCGGTGTTGGGGTCCGGAGAGGACAGGGTGCAACGCCGTCCGCTGGGCGACGTGCTCGTGTCGGCGCGGACGGGGAGCTGGGCACCCGCCTCCGAAACGGCGGACGGGGCATGGGTGATCGGCCCGGGCAATCTGTCAGCCGACGGGCTCGACCTGTCCCGGCTCCGCCGCCTCGATTCCACCACCCGTGCCGCTGAAGGCGCTTCGTATCTGGAACCGGGGGATGTGCTGTTGTCCGCCGTAAGTGCGGATCAGGTCTTCCCGGTTCTCGTGTGGCAACAGCGGGCGCCAGGCGCGACCCATGGCAGTCATGTCCTGTGCCTCAAGCCCCGCACAAGCTTGTTGACTTCCCATTACTTGGCCGCATGGCTGCGACTCCCGCGAGTACAGCGGCAGATCTACGGCGTGGCGCGGACGTCGGTGGGTGGGACGACGGTCCTCAACGCTGCTCGTCTGCTCGACGTGGAGATAGAGCTGCCGCGCAAAGCGGACCAGGAGGCGATCGACCTCCAAGCCGAGACTCTGTACGAACGGCGGCGGGTACGACGCCGTCAGCTTGCCAAACTGCGGCTCCTCAAGGAGACGTTGACGAGCGTGCTCACCGGCTGATCGCGTCCCGGTGCCTCAGCTGGGTGAACGTGCCGTCGGCCGTTGCCGTGCGGTGCACGTCCGCGATGCCCCGCGTCCAGTCCGAAGGGGTCATCAGGTCGGCGGCGAGGGCGTCTTCGCGTACGGACTCGATCGCAGGGCACCGCGATCGGTGACATGCTACGAGACCTCCACTGAGAGTCCCTCGGGTCACACCACCCGCGTGGCCCCCGCGAACGGCATCGAGTCGACCGGTGCCAGCCGCACCGGTGCCGTGGGATTCGGTGCGTGGATCATCTGGCCGTTGCCCACGTAGATGCCCACGTGGCTGATGCCCGAGTAGAAGAACACGAGGTCGCCGGGGCTGAGTTCGGAGCGGGAGACGCGTCGGCCGGCGTTGATCTGGGCGTACGTCGTGCGGGGCAGCGAGATGCCCGCGGAGCGGTACGCGGCCTGGATGAGGCCGGAGCAGTCGAAGGCGTCGGGGCCGGTGGCGCCCCAGACGTAGGGACTTCCGAGCTTTCCGTAGGCGTACGACACGGCTGCCGCGGCACGGGAGTCGGGCGCCTTGACCGAGCCCGACGGCGTCACGGGTGTCAGGTCGCGGGCCGAGGAACGCGAGGCGTGTCCGACGCCGCCCGCCTCCCCGAGCGCCGCACGCTGTTCCTCGCTGAGCTGTCCCAGCAGCCGCCGCGCCGAGGCGAGCTTGTCGTTGATGGTCTTCTTGTGCCGCTTCAGTTCGGCCTGCCGCGACTTGAGCGAGGCGACCTCGACGTGCGCGGCGCCGCGCAGCCGCTCGATCTCGCGCAGTTGCTTGCGGACCCGGGACACCGCCGTGGCCTGCCGGCTGCCCGCCCGTTCGGCGAACGCGGCACCCTCCAGGTACTGGTCGGGATCGTCGGAGAGCGCGAGTTGCAGCGCCGGGTCCAGGCCGCCGCTGCGGTACTGCGCCGCGGCCATCGAACCCAGCGCCTCGCGCGCCGAGTTGAGACGGTCCTGCTTGCGCGCCACCTCGTCGCGCAGCTCGTCGAGCCGGCTCTGCGCCTTGTCCGCCTTCTCCTTGGCGCCGTTGTACTTCTCGGTGGCCACCTCGGCCTCCTCGTACAACTTGTCGACCTTGGCCTTCACCTGTGCGGGGGACAGCTGGGGATCGGCGTGTCCGGTCCCGTCGAAGCCGGTCGCCGTGGCCGCCCCGGCGAGAGCGATGGTGGCGGCCGTGCGGGCCGTGTTTCCGCCGAGCGAGCGCTGTCTGGGCTTGCGGTGCGCTGCCACGAGGGCCCACATCCTTCCGTACGACCGCTCCGGGGAGCGCGGTCAAGCGGTGACGCGTCCGGCGGCGGCCCGCACAGGGGGAACGAGCCGCCGCCGGACCTTCTCGGCGGAGGTGGCCGACGGCCGTCCCTGGCCCGGACGGCGATGGGGAGCCGGTCACCTGGTGGAGGACGGTAAACCTGAGAGTGACGGGTTGGTAACAGCATGTACGGAACTGACGGGACTGGAGCACCCGATGACCGGATGCGGCCGTGATCCCCGCCTGCCGTCACCGACTTCACGCGGTGCAATGACCGAAGCGCCGAATCCGGGGCGTCCGGCGGTGCCCCGGTGCTACGGGGTGCACGGGGTGGGCCGGTGACAAGCGGGACAGAGGCGTCCGATTAGGCTCCGGCCTCATGGACGTACTCATCCATCTCTTCGTCGGCCTGCACATCATCGGCATCGCCTCGCTCCTCGGTGGCTTCCTCACCCAGATGAAGGCGATGGGCCGGGGCACCGCCCGCTTCGTCCCCGCGATGCTGCACGGCGCGCTGACCATGCTGGTCACCGGTGTGGTGCTGGTCGGCCTCAACCAGGCCGACGACAACCCGGTCGACAACATCAAGATCGGCGTGAAGCTGGCCCTGCTGATCGTGATCCTGGGGCTGGTCTACGTGAAGCGGGACGACGAGCAGGTGGACAAGCGCCTCTTCGGGCTCGTCGGCCTGCTGACGACCGCCAACATCTTCATCGCCGTCCTCTGGACCTGAGCGCGCAGCGGCCCCGGCAGGGCAGATGCCCGAGCGCGGCGAAGGCATGAGCGCGGCGAAGGCACGAGCGCTGCTAAGGCATGAGCGTGGCGAAGGCACGAGCGCGGCGAAGGGGCGCCCGCCGTCCGCTCACGCCCGCTCGAACGCCGTCGCGGCCCGGGCGGCCCCCACCGCGGCGGCCAGCCACGCCGCCACCGCGATCCACAGCAGCGCGTCCCCCCATCCCCTGAGCCAGGGGTGGCCGAGCGCGGACGACACGGTCAGGGTGGCCACCGCCGTCATTCCCATCGGGAAGACCGTCGCCCAGCGTCGTACGTCGTAGCGCGGGCGCGGCCAGATCAGCTCCGAGACGACGAGGACGCAGTACCAGGCGACCGCGAGGACCAGCACGGCGACGGTCACGGTGCGCAGGACGCTCTGGTCGTCGTCGTTCCACAGGTACGGGTTCACGTGGTGCGCCGCGACGAGCTTGGCCCCGGCCAGCGCCGAGATGGCGAGCGCGCCGCCCGCCACCCACTGGTCCCCGGCCCCCCGCGCCACCTCGCGGATGTCGAAGTGCGCGTACGCCACCCCGTACAGCACGAGACCGAGCCAGAACAGCACGAGCGCGGCGTGCGCGAGCCACTTCGGGCCGACGGCCGCGGCGAGCGTGGCGGCCAGCACGGCGAGCCCCTGCGTGGCCACGCAGACGAGGAACACGCCGCCCGGCATCCGGTGCTTCCAGTGCCGTACGACGCACCACAGCAGCACGGGCCAGAGCACGGCCGACAGGGCGAGCAGGGCCTCGGCGACGACCTGCCATCCGAGGGCGGACAGGCGTGTCCCGAGCACGGTGGTGGCCGCGACGGCGGTGAGGCCGGCCGGCGTGTACGCCTCTCCCACCCAGCGCGGCCGTTCCCGCAGCAGCCGCAGGACGAAGTCCGCGGCGAGCCCGACCCAGGCCACGCAGGCCAGGACCAGCGCGATACGGGACAGCGTCTCGTGGTCGGCCATGTGCAGCCCGACCGAGACGATGCCCGTGGCCATCACGGCGGCACCGGCGGCGGGCGGGTGCTCCGCCCACCAGGCGCGGAGCTGGGAGAAGGCTGGCATGCGGACGATGCTATGGACCGACGGGGGAGTTGCCCGTGGGGCACGCGCGCGGGGCGCCCGATAGGCCCCACGCGCGCATGCCCGGCACCGAGCGCCGTCCGCGGGACGGCCTACGCCGGGCGCACCACGCTGTGGATCGCCGACGTGCCGTCGTAGTAGATCGACTCCTCGCGCACGTACGCGCCCGGCTTCGGCGCGTGGATCATCATGCCGTTGCCGATGTAGAGGCCGACGTGGCTGATGTCGTCGTAGAAGAACACCAGGTCACCGGGCTGCGCGTCGGAGAGGGAGACGGTCGTGCCCGCGTTCACCTGGTCGTAGGTGACGCGCGGGAGCGAGACCCCGGCGGCCTTCCAGGCGGCCTGCGTGAAGCCCGAGCAGTCGTACGAGTCCGGTCCGGTGGCGCCCCACACGTACGGCTTGCCGATCTGGGTGCGGGCGAAGGCGACCGCCTTGTCCGCCTTCGCCGTGGACGACGAACCCGTGGTCGTCGAGCCGGTGGAGCCCGTCGAGCCGGTGCTGGTGTCGCCGGACGACGACTCCTGCGCGGCCGCCTTCTTCGCGGCCTCGGCGGCGGCCTGCTGCTTCGCCAGTTCCGCCGCCTTGCGCGCGGCCTCCTCCTGCTTCTTCTTCTCGATCGCGGCGAGCCGGGCCTTCTCCTCCGCGGTCAGCTTCGAGAGCAGGTCACGCGCCTCGGTGAGCTTCGTCTGGACGTCGGCCTTGGACTTCTTGAGCGCGTCCTGCGAGGAGGACAGCGTCTCCAGGCTCTTGGCGGCCTCCGTGCGCTTCTTCGTGGTGGCGGCCTGCTCGGTGGTGTAGTCGTCGACGGCCGCCTTCTGGCGGGTGGTCAGACGGTTCATCAGCTGGGTCTGGTCGAAGTAGTCCTGCGGGTCGTCGGCGAGCAGGAGGGTCGCGGTGTCGGGGGCGGCGGCCCCGGTGCGGTACTGCGCGGCCGCGAACGAACCCAGTTCCTCACGCGCCGAGTTGAGCTTCTCGGTGCGCTTGGCGACGTCGTCGCGCAGGGCGTCGACGCGCTCCTGCTGCTTGGCTGTCTTCTCCCTGGTCGCGTTGTACTTCTCGGTGGCCGTCTCGGCCTGGTGGTAGAGGTCGTTGACCTTCTTCTCGACTTCTTCGAGGCTCGGCCTGGGCTCGGCGGAGGGGGACGCGTTCGCCGTCTGGGAGAGCAGGGCCACGGAGGTGAGGGCGGCCGTCGCGAGAGCGGGGGTGCGTATGCCTGCCATACGCGAACCCGCGGGACGCCATTTGCGGTGCGACGCCAAGAGAGGCGACTCCTTCCGTCATCCGCCTACCGAGTTAGCTGTCGGGTTCGGGCGGGTGCATCCGGAAGGTTTGCCCTACGGTCCTTGCCCCACAAGGCAGTTGGACCGATTCACCCCAAGGTCGGTGGGTCCCCGGTTCCGGCCGCCGCGAAGGCAGGCCGAATTCGGCGGAGGCCACACGGCCCGGCGACGTTCGCCGGTGGGGGTCGAGCGGCCTGTGCGGCACGCTAGCCAATTCGTGTGGCTGCTGTGAAGGTTGATGTGCGATATGCCCGATACATTTTCGTGACCTTGGCCATGAGAAGCGTCACTCTCACCGATCGTGGTCCGGAGGATCTGGAGGGTGACAGGGGTTAAGGGGGTGTCGGTGGGGGGCGGGACGCGCCGCGGGGGTTCTGAAGGTGATGTGCGTCACGGCGGAGCGGCGGAGATGGCGGAGGTGGCGGAGGCGGCGGGGAGGGGTCTTCGGGGCCGGCGCCGATGCCGGGGCAGGGCACGGGGCTCGCGGAGTCCAGGCGGGGGGCGAGGGACTCACGGAGCCGGGCGGGCGGGTGATGGGGTCGGCGGACCCGGGAGTGGACCCGGGAGTGGACCCGGGAGGGGCGGGCCGGGCTCACGGAGGCCGGTCCGGGAAGATCATCGGCTTCCATGAGGCACCGCGGAGACGGACGGACACCCCGATCGGGGCGGACTTTCCGGGGCGGCGGCCGGTTGTCGGTGGGGCGGCCTAGACTCGGAGAGCGATGAGCAGCCTCTTTGACGACAGCTTCCTGGCGGACCTCAAGCCCTCCGGGGCCCACGAGGAAGAGCCCCCGCCGCCGCCCGAGGACGAGGCGCCGGAGCCGATTCCGGACGACCTGTTCGGCGGCCGCTTCGACCTGCCCCCGGCCCGGGACGCGTACTACCGCGACGGCGCGCACCGCCCTGCCCTGGACCCGGCGACGCTGCTCGACGGACTGAACGAGAATCAGCGCGCCGCCGTCGTCCACTCCGGCTCCCCGCTGCTCATCGTGGCCGGCGCGGGTTCGGGCAAGACCCGCGTGCTCACCCACCGGATCGCCCATCTGCTGGCCGAGCGGCACGTCCACCCCGGCCAGATCCTCGCGATCACCTTCACGAACAAGGCCGCGGGCGAGATGAAGGAGCGCGTCGAGCAGCTCGTCGGCCCGCGCGCGGGCGCGATGTGGGTGATGACCTTCCACAGCGCCTGCGTCCGCATCCTGCGCCGCGAGAGCAAGAAGCTCGGCTTCACGTCGTCCTTCTCGATCTACGACGCCGCCGACAGCAAGCGTCTGATGGCCCTGGTCTGCCGCGACCTGGACCTCGACCCCAAGCGCTTCCCGCCGAAGTCCTTCAGCGCCAAGATCTCGAACCTGAAGAACGAGCTGATCGACGAGGAGGACTTCGCGAACCAGGCCGCCGACGGCTTCGAGAAGACCCTCGCGCAGGCCTACGCGCTCTACCAGTCGCGCCTCCGCGAGGCCAACGCGCTCGACTTCGACGACCTGATCATGACGACGGTCAATCTGCTGCGCGCCTTCCCGGACGTCGCCGAGCACTACCGCCGCCGCTTCCGCCACGTCATGGTCGACGAGTACCAGGACACCAACCACGCGCAGTACGCCCTGGTCAGGGAGCTGGTGGGGCCCGCCGACAGCGACCCCGGCGAGCTGTGCGTCGTGGGTGACGCCGACCAGTCGATCTACGCCTTCCGCGGCGCGACCATCCGCAACATCCTCCAGTTCGAGGAGGACTACACGGACGCGACGACGATCCTGCTCGAACAGAACTACCGCTCCACCCAGACGATCCTCTCCGCTGCCAACGCGGTCATCGAGCGCAACGAATCACGGCGCCCGAAGAACCTGTGGACCAACGCGGGCGCCGGTTCCAACATCACCGGCTACGTGGCCGACACGGAGCACGACGAGGCCCAGTTCGTCGCCGACGAGATAGACCGTCTCACCGACGCGGGCGAGGCCAAGGCGGGCGACGTCGCCGTCTTCTACCGTACGAACGCGCAGTCCCGTGTCTTCGAAGAGGTCTTCATCCGCGTCGGCCTGCCCTACAAGGTCGTCGGCGGCGTCCGCTTCTACGAGCGCAAGGAGGTCCGGGACGTCCTCGCGTACCTCAGGGTGCTGTCCAACCCCGAGGACTCGGTCCCGCTGCGCCGCATCCTGAACGTTCCCAAGCGCGGCATCGGCGAGCGCGCCGAAGCGATGATCGACGCGCTGTCGCAGCGCGAGAAGATCAGCTTCCCGCAGGCGCTGCGCCGCGTGGACGAGGCGTACGGGATGGCGGCCCGCTCGACGAACGCGGTCAAGCGGTTCAACACGCTGATGGAGGACCTCCGGACGATCGTCGAGTCGGGCGCCGGCCCGGCCACCGTCCTGGAGGCGGTCCTCGAACGCACCGGCTACCTCGCCGAGTTGCAGGCATCGACCGACCCGCAGGACGAGACCCGGATCGAGAACCTCCAGGAACTCGCCGCCGTGGCCCTGGAGTTCGAGCAGGAGTCGGGCGAGGGCGAGGTCGTGGGAGGCCTCTCCGAGTTCCTGGAGCGGGTCGCGCTCGTCGCCGACTCCGACCAGATCCCGGACGAGGAGGACGGCAACGGCGTCATCACCCTGATGACCCTGCACACCGCCAAGGGCCTCGAATTCCCCGTGGTCTTCCTGACCGGCATGGAGGACGGCGTCTTCCCGCACATGCGCGCGCTGGGACAGGTCAAGGAGCTGGAGGAGGAGCGGCGCCTGGCGTACGTAGGCATCACGCGCGCGCGGGAGCGGCTCTACCTCACGCGGTCGTCGATGCGCAGCGCATGGGGCCAGCCCTCGTACAACCCGCCGTCCCGGTTCCTGGAGGAGATCCCGGCCACCCATCTGGACTGGAAGCGCACCGGGGCGACGGCTCCCGTGTCGTCCGGTCCGGCGTCGGGGATCGCCGCCTCACTGTCGTCCTCGCGTTCGCGGTCCGCGGCCTCGGGGGCGTCCGGGTTCGCGACGCGGCGTGGGATCTCGGAGAAGCCGGTGGTCTCGCTGGCCGTCGGGGACCGGGTCACGCACGACCAGTTCGGCCTCGGCACCGTCGTAGGTGTGAAGGGGACGGGCGCGAACGCCGAGGCGACGATCGACTTCGGCGAGGCGAAGCCGAAGCGACTGCTGCTGCGGTACGCGCCGGTGGAGAAGCTGTAGGAGCCGGGAGCCCGAGGGGCCTGTCGCTGCTCGACAGGCCCGCGGTCCCGGTCCGTCCGCGGGACACCTGAGCCCGCAGGACACCTGAGGGGGAGCGCCTCCGTCGGCGTACGTCTTCGCGGCGTCGTCGGCCGCGCCTCGGGGAAGCGGGCCCGGGCTCGCGAGAGTGAGGGTGGTCCCGGGGCAGGAGTGTGGTGGGGCCCGAACAGTGGCGTGGGCCCGGGGTCGTTACGTCGGGTCCAGTCCGTGGCTGCGCAGCCACGGCAGCGGGTCGATCGCCGAACCGCCGCCCGGCCGGACCTCGAAGTGCAGGTGCGGACCGGTCGAGTTGCCGGAGTTGCCGGAGAAGGCGATCTGGTCGCCGGCCTTCACCGCGGTGCCGGAGGCGACCTTGTACGTGGAGAGGTGGCAGTACCAGGTCTCCGTGCCGTCCTTCGCGGTGACGATCATCATGTTCCCGTACGCGCTGTTCCACTGCGTGCGGACGGTTCCGTCGGTCGCGGCCATCACCGGCGTGCCGTACGAGACCGGGAAGTCGATTCCCGTGTGCACGGACATCCAGTTGATGCCCGCCTGGCCGAAGTAGGCGCTGAGGCCCTTCCGCGCCACCGGGATGGCGAACTTGGGACGCAGCCGCTCCTTGCGGGCCGCTTCCTCCGCCGCCTTCTTCTTGTCGGCCGCCTGCTGGGCCTTGAGGTCGATACGTTCCTGCGTGCGGCTGGCCCGGTCGGCGAAGTCGTCCGCGCCCGCGGACAGACTCTGGAGCTGGGTGTCCAGCTTGTTGTTGGCGGTGGACGGCTTCACGGCCGTGGGGTCCGGGGCGCTCGCCGTGGTGTCCTTGCCGTCGTCCCCGCCGAGGTTGCCCACGGAGGCGGCGGCGATGCCGGCGACGCCCATCACGCAGGCCGAGGGAACGGCGACGGTCAGCAGAGCGGAACGTTTCGCGGGGCTGCGGCGACGGGAGCGGGAGCCCGAGCGGGACGCGGCACGGGGGGTCGGGACGACCTCCTCCATGTCGTCGAGCAGCGGGGCCTCGTAGTCCCCGTCGTCGTCGGCCGGCGCGTCCACGTCGTCGGTGAAGGACTCGAACTCGTCGTCCGCGTCGATGTGCTGGTCGTACGAGACGTGATCGAAGGTGGCGGTCGCCTGCTGGTCGAAGGGCACGGACGCGTGCGTCTCGGGCTGCTCGTACGCCTCGGCGTGGCCGTGCGGCTGTTCGTACGACTCCTGCTGGGCGAGCGGCTGCTCGTAGGCGTCCTGCTGCGGATACTCGTACGCCTCGTACGGATCGTGGCCGCCGACGGTGTTCCACTGCGTGGCGTCGTACGCACCCGTCTCCTGGGCCGGCGCGCTCCACTGCTGGGAGTGGTCGACCGACTGGTCCGGCTGGAGCCAGGCACTGGCGTCCCACTGTCCCGACGCCTCCGGGCTCGGGTGCTGCGCGGGGATGTCGGCGAGCTGCTGGTAGCCGGACGCCCAGGCCGTCGTCTCGTAGCTGCCGGTGTCGTAGGCCGCCTGGTGCTGCGCCGCGTACGGGTCGTAGTTCGGCGTCTGGTGGCTGCCGGTGCTCCACTGCGTGGCGTCGTAGGACCCCGTGCCCTGGCCCGACATGTCCCCGAAGAGGGGGTCGGCCTCGAAGGTCGCGGTCGCATAGGAACCGGTCGCGCCGACACCCGCGTCATAACCGTTGGCGGCGTAGGCGTCGTACGTGGTGAAGTCGCCGTACTGGGCTTCCTGTGCGCCGTACGACGCATGGAGCGCCGCGGCGGCATCGGAGGCCGGAGCCGGGGGAGTCACGGTCCCCGACGGGTGACGGTCGTTCACCAACTTCTCTTTCGCCTCGACAACAGGGGCTGGCAGAGCAGTGCGGCGACTGTACCCGGCGGTACGCGGGCGCGACAATCTTCGTCAGGTTTCCCGTTCTCGGGAAACGGGCATTCGGCCGTGTTTCGGGGGAGTGCGGGCACGACTTTGGCCTGGTGTTCGATGAATGTTCGAAGCGCCAGGGGTGTCGTGGGGCTGTCCGACGGGTGTCGTGGAGCCGTTTTCCGGGTGCCGGCGACCGTGAAGTGAGGGCGACGAGCGCCTCAATGGGCCGTCGCGCGAACGCCGGCGGCGGTCACGCGGGCGCCCACCGCCGCGCGACCGCCGGTCGTCGTCACGCGACCGTCAGACCTCCCGCCCGGGTGGCCGTCCGGATGTCGGCCTCCTCCATGTCGAGCGCCTGCCGTATGCCGGTCGCCACGGCCGGGTGCACCGGCAGGGCGAGATGGCCGACGCCGCTCACGCGGACGTTGTGCGCGAGCAGGTCGGGGTGGTCGACGCAGGCCGACTCCAGCGGGTCCATCAGATGGTCCAGATCGCTCCAGAAGCTGACGAACTGGGTCCGGCAGCCCGGTGCGGGCATGGCCAGTTCCTCGATCACCTCGGAGCCGGGGCGCATCTGACGCACGATCGGGTGCGCGTTCATCAGCGGGGCGACCCGGGTGCCCGAGTGCGGCGTGCCGAGCGTGACGAGGGTGCGGACGTGGGCGTCGCCGCCGAGGCACTGCGCGTAGTACCGCGCGATCAGGCCGCCGAGGCTGTGCCCGACGATGTCCACCTGCGGATGGCCCGTGCGCTCGCAGATCTCCTCGATGTGCCGGCCGAGCAGTTCCGCGGCGGTGCGGATGTCGCACGTCAGCGGCGAGTAGTTGAGGGACTCCACGTGCTGCCGGCCGTGCTGGGCGAGGTTGCGGCGCAGCAGGACGAAGACGGAGCGGTTGTCGATGAAGCCGTGCAGCAGGACGACCGGCGGCTTGGCCTCGGTGGGGAGCTGCGCCGTGTCGGGTGAGGGCAGCGCGGGAGTGGAGCGGCGCTCCTGGACGATGCCGGAGGGGTAGAGGAGGAGGTGACCGGCGAGGATCGCGATCTCCAGAGCCGTCGCTTTCAGGAGGGTCACTGAAAGCCCGGCCAGTCTGCTCGGAAGCAGAAGCTGACAGAGGGGGAGAAAGGGCGTCGCTGCCCTGGTGACCTTCATGGCCGACCTCCAGTCGGCACGCGGCAGGACCGCTCTGTCCCCCGTGTGCCCTCATGGAGAGCCGTGGTGGCGGCGGTGACCGACGGCGCGTGAGCGGTGCACCGTGCACCGCGACGCTACGTGGCGCCCTGCCGGGGGAAGTGAGTGGACTCCTCGCCGTCGGTGCGACCCTGCGGCGGTGTCGTGGAGCCGTCCTCGTCGTCCCGTGGTTCTCGTACCGGCCTGGCTCCTTGCTGTCGGACCGTCCCCGGTGCCCTCATCGCCACGGTGTCCCGCTGACGCCGTGGTGGCGAGGCCACCTGTGCGGCTCTCCTGTGCGCAGGGCTCCGGCCGAGGCCTGTGTGCCGCACGTCCGTGCGGCGCTGGTGCCGCCGGATTCGGAGCGATGCGCGGCGAACTTGTCCCAGTGTGTGATTTCCCCCTCGGTCTCCACCGCGAAACTGCCGGGTGCGGGATGCTGGCGATAACGTTCGTTCACTTACCCGGCCGTAGGCCCCGGGGCGCCCGGGCTGCGAGGCACATCCGGTGTGGTGAGCGGCAGATTCTGCGATATGTGTGAATAGTCAGTAGTCGGTGGCCATGTGTCGGCAGTCACAATCGGTGTCGGTGCAGGTTGATGTAGTCGGTTCATGGAGGCAGTGATGGGTGTGGCAGCCGGTCCGATCCGCGTGGTCGTGGCAAAGCCGGGGCTCGACGGCCACGATCGCGGGGCCAAGGTGATCGCGCGGGCGCTGCGCGACGCCGGTATGGAGGTCATCTACACCGGGCTCCATCAGACCCCTGAGCAGATCGTCGACACCGCGATCCAGGAGGACGCCGACGCGATCGGCCTCTCCATCCTCTCCGGTGCCCACAACACGCTCTTCGCGGCCGTGATCGAGCTCCTGAAGCAGCGTGACGCGGAGGACATCAAGGTCTTCGGCGGCGGCATCATCCCCGAGGCGGACATCGCTCCTCTCAAGGAGAAGGGTGTCGCGGAGATCTTCACCCCCGGCGCGACGACCGCGTCGATCGTGGACTGGGTGCGGGCCAACGTGAGGCAGCCGGCGGAGGCGTGACGCCCCGCGGTCGTCCTCGACCGGGATGCGGCTCGGGGCTGCCTGTGGCCGCCTGTGGGCTGCTTGCGGTGCCGGGCGACCTGGCGGTCTGTCGGGTGGCCGGCTGGGGCGTGACGCTCGGTGGTCGCCCTCGGGCGGACCGAGCCGGGTCCGGCGCCGTCTGGCCCGGCGCCGTCTGGTCCGGCACGGCGAGACGGTCCGTGGCGTTCGCCCGAGCCGCCGACCGACCGCGGTGCAGCCTGTCCGGCTACGGCTTCCGGGACGAGCCCCGTGCGCGCGGCGCACGGGGCTCGTTGCTGTCCAGGGCCGAGGTCCAGGGGGTCGGGGCCGACGATGAGCGCCACCGGGGTGACCGGTGGCGTCGGCCACGGGCGCACGGGCTGGTGCGCGTCCCCCATACGGGTGCGGGCCGGGGTGCCGGCCTGCTTCGCAGGTGGGCCGGACCGGGGGGCAGTGGGCCGGGCGGGGCGAGGTTGCCGATCTGGGCCGGGTGCCGTCCCCCGTACGCCCGATCGGGGCGCGGTGCCTCGCGGTGGGCCGGTGGGGCGCGGTGCCTCGCGGTGGGCCGGTGGGGTGAGGTGCCTCGCGGTGGGCCGGTGGGGTGAGGTGCCTCGCGGTGGGCCGGCGGGGCGAGGTGCCTTGCGGTGGGCCGGCGGGGCGTGGCCCCTCACGGCTCGCCGAGCTCGGAGGTCATCGCCGCGCGCAACCGCAACGTGGTGACAAGGCGCTGGAACGCCTCGGCCCAGTAGCTGCCGGCTCCCGGCGCCGCGTTCTCCGACTCGTCGGGCACGGAGGTGAGCCCTTCGAGCCGTCCCGCCTCGGCGGGGTCCAGGCATCGCTCCGCGAGCCCCATCACCCCGCTGAAGCTCCACGGATAGCTGCCGGCGTCCCGCGCGATGTTGAGCGCGTCCACCACCGCCCGCCCCAGGGGCCCGGCCCAGGGCACGGCGCACACCCCCAGCAGCTGGAACGCCTCCGACAGCCCGTGCGTCCCGATGAACCCCGCCACCCACTCCGCGCGCTCCGCGGAGCCGAGCGTGGCGAGCAGTTTCGACCGCTCGGCCAGGGAGACCGCCCCGGGCCCCCCGGCCTCCGGCGCGGCCGGCGCGCCCAGCAGCGCCCTGGACCACCCGGGATCACGCTGGCGCACCGCCGCCCGGCACCAGGCGGCGTGCAGCTCGCCCTGCCAGTCGTCCGCCACGGGCAACGCCACGATCTCCTCCGGCGTGCGCCCCCCGAGCCGCTCCTGCCAGACGCGCAGCGGGGCCGCCTCGACCAACTGGCCCAGCCACCAGGAGCGTTCCCCCCGACCGGTGGGCGGATTCGGCACCACTCCGTCCCGCTCCATGCCGGCGTCGCACTCGTGCGGAGCCTCGACGACGATCGTGGGCGTGCCCCGCGTACGGTCCACGGCCACGCACGAACCGGCTCGTGCCGCCATCCGGGCCGCGAGCGCGGAATCGGGCAGCGCGGACAGGAGCTCCGCGGCCGTCGCGCGCACGTTGCGGCTGCGGTCCGCCAGCGCCCGTTCCAGGAACGCCTCGTCGGCCGGGCACAGGCCGGACCGCAGTGAATCGAGGAACATCAGCCGGTCCTCCGCCCGTTCCGTCGCCCAGGTCGTGGTCAACAACTCCCTTGCAGCGTCAGCATCATGGGCGCGTATCGCGGAGAGCAGCGCGACCCGCTCAGCGAACAGCCCCTCCTGCCACAACCGCTCGACCTGCTCGGTCTCTTCCGGGCCCGGCAGCGCGGCACCGCCGCCCGGTGCGGAGCGCAGCGCGAACCGCCACTCCGGGTTCAGTCGCGCCAGCCACACCGCCCGCGGTCCCGCGAAGGCCAGGGCGGCCGGCCGTAGATCCGTGCGGCCGCGGGCCGCGTCCAGGAGCGCGGGCAAGGCCTGAGGGGGTGCCGCGAAGCCGCGCGCGTTGGCCAGTTGGAGCCACTGGGGCAGCAGCTCCATCAGGTCCGGCGCCGTCCCTCTGCGGCCCCCGCCTCCCGTGCCCGGCCGGTCCGCGAGCAGCATCGCCAGCCTGCGGGCCGCCGCGGGCGGCAGCGACGGCCGGGGATCCCGCGCCGCCGGCTCCGGTCGCGCCGCGGCCCGCGCGGGGCGGACGCCGGCCCGCCGCCGCACCGTCTCCACGGCGGCGGCGTCCAGCAATGCCACCGGTGCTTCTCGGCCGGGCCGCAGTCCCGGAGGCGTACGCCGCTCCGTGCCGAGCAGCGCCACGGTGACGAGCTCCTCCCAGGAGCCACCGGCGGGCGCGCCCGCCGGGGCCGAGGTCGTGTTCATGAGCGTCCTTTCCGTACGGATGGGGTGTGGCCCGTGCGGGTGGTGTCGGCCGGCCGCGCCGTCAGCACAGGGGCACCGCCTCCCCGGGGCCCTCCGGCCAAGCCGTCAGCGGGGTGAAGCCGCGGTGGCCGCACTCGCCGAAGACCGTGACCGGCGCGCCGCCGGAGAGCGCGACCAGACGCCAGAGATCGGGGCGGGAACGGGAGGACGGAGTGAGAGGCAGGGCCAACTCGCCGTCTGCGTCGACCAGTTGCCAGGTGTCGCCGTCGGGAGTGGGCACGACCCGGTCCAGGGTGACCGGGTACGAGTCCAGCCACGGGTCGGCCCGCAGTGCTTCGCCGTAGCGCTCGACGGCCTGAAGGGTGGTCGTGCCCGGCGGCCGTATCGCCGCGGGAGCCGGTGGCGTGAACTGCTCGCCGAGCGCGGCCCGCAGCTGACCGGCACCCGGATAGGCGGACACCTCAGCCTCGAAGGCCAGCCCCACGG
The DNA here is from genome assembly GCF_039543605.1 of Streptomyces siamensis. Taxonomy (NCBI): domain Bacteria; kingdom Bacillati; phylum Actinomycetota; class Actinomycetes; order Kitasatosporales; family Streptomycetaceae; genus Streptomyces; species Streptomyces siamensis. Next base: position 192,453 of record NZ_BAABKB010000030.1, read on the forward strand.
GCAGCGCCAGTTCGGGTGCGCGGCCGGCCGCCCCATAAGAGAGGAGCAGGGCCGCACGCCCGGACTCCGCGCCGTACAGCCAGATCCTGCGCGTCGTGAGCCGGGCGTCCGACGTGTCGTACTGCGCCAGGACCAGCCAGCGGTCCCGCACCGGCCGGCCGTCCGCCGAGCCGGACAGGCCGACCCGCGAACGGACCGTCGCGGCCAGGCCGTCCGGCAACAGTTCGCGCCGCAGCCAGCCCTGATCGAGGAGGTGCAGCAGCGCGCACTCCTCCAGCAGACGCACGGGCCAGCCGGGCCCGGACGACGGGATCGCCCCCAACTCCCGGACTCGCGCGGCCAGGCCGGGCGCCTGCGCGTCGACCATGCGGGCCGCCGTCTCCTCCCACATCCCGTACCCCGCCTGCTCGGCCGAGGCGAGGCCGCCGCGCAGCAGGTCGGCCAGCCGCTGCTCCAACTCGGCCGCACCGGCCGTGATCCGCTCGGCGCGCCGCTCCGCCCTGCGCCGCGCCGCTTCCGGATCACCCGCCGAGGACGCTCCAGATGCCCCGCCCGCCGTCCTCTTCTTCTCCGAGCGCGCTCTTCGTCCTTCTATCCACTGCTCGGCCCAGTCCGGTGCCTGCGCATGCGGCACCGTGCCGTCGCCGCCCGCCCAGAGCAGCAGCAGCCCCAGCGCGTGCTTGCACGGGAACTTCCGGCTCGGACAACTGCACTTGTAGGCGGGCCCGGTGGAGTCCGCGATGTCGATGACCGTCTGATACGGCTTGCTGCCACTTCCCTTGCACAGTCCCCACACGGTCCCCTCGTCAGAACTGCCCGCCTCGGACCACGGCCCGGCCGCGCCGAGTTTGCTTCCCGCCTTGCGTGACGCGGCGTCAGGCGCCAGTGCCAGCACCTGATCCGCCGTCCAGCGCACCCCCTGCTGTGTCATGCCATCGAAGGTAGGTCCCGCCACTGACAATCGACCTTCGCGAAGTCGTTTGTGCAGGTCAGAGCGCATTGTCAGTGCCGTGGTGCACGGTGGAGCCAGATCCGAACCGGCCGAGCTGGAGGGGGACCGAGCCATGTCCGTGTCCGTAGAACCGACGTCCGCCGAGGCGTCCGCGGAAGAGTTCGCGGGAGCCACCGTCGAAGGGACGGCCGAGGCGCTGCGACCGCACGCCGAGCACGCCTTCGCGGCCGAACTCGAAGCGCTGGCCGCGCAGGACGACCGCCCGCGTCCGGCCCGCTGGCGGCTGTCGCCGTGGGCCGTGGCGACCTATCTGCTGGGCGGCACCCTGCCGGACGGCACGGTGATCACACCGAAGTACGTGGGCCCGCGCCGTATCGTCGAGGTCGCCGTCACCACGCTCGCCACCGACCGCGCACTGCTCCTGCTCGGCGTGCCGGGCACGGCCAAGACCTGGGTGTCCGAGCACCTGGCCGCCGCCGTCAGCGGCGACTCGACGCTGCTCGTCCAGGGCACGGCGGGGACGCCGGAGGAAGCGATCCGGTACGGCTGGAACTACGCGCAGCTGCTCGCGCACGGCCCGAGCCGCGACGCCCTCGTGCCCAGCCCGGTCATGCGGGCCATGGCCGAGGGCATGACGGCTCGCGTGGAGGAGCTGACCCGCATCCCCGCCGACGTGCAGGACACGTTGATCACGATCCTGTCCGAGAAGACGCTGCCCATCCCGGAGTTGGGCCAGGAGGTGCAGGCGGTCCGCGGGTTCAACCTGATCGCCACGGCCAACGACCGCGACCGCGGGGTCAATGAACTGTCGAGCGCGCTGCGCCGCCGGTTCAACACGGTGGTGCTGCCGTTGCCGGAGAGCGCCGACGCGGAGGTCGACATCGTCTCGCGCCGTGTCGAGCAGATCGGCCGCTCCCTCGACCTGCCCGCCGTGCCCGACGGCATCGACGAGATCCGTCGCGTCGTCACCGTCTTCCGCGAGCTGCGCGACGGGGTCACGGCCGACGGGCGCACGAAGCTGAAGTCGCCCAGCGGCACTCTGTCCACCGCCGAGGCGATCTCCGTCGTCACCAACGGCCTCGCTCTGGCCGCCCACTTCGGGGACGGCGTCCTGCGAGCGGGCGACGTCGCGGCCGGCATCCTCGGCGCCGTCGTCCGGGACCCGGCGGCCGACCGTGTCATCTGGCAGGAGTATCTGGAGGCGGTCGTCCGCGAGCGTGACGGCTGGAAGGACTTCTACCGGGCCTGCCGCGAGGTGAGCGCATGAGCGGAGCCCGGAGCGACCGGGAGCGGGGGCCGCTGCTGCTCGGCGTGCGGCACCACGGCCCCGGTTCGGCACGAGCCGTGCGCGCCGCGCTGGACGCGACGGCACCCCGGGTCGTGCTGATCGAGGGGCCCCCGGAGGCGGACGCGCTCGTCCCGCTCGCCGCCGACGAGGACATGCGGCCCCCGGTCGCCCTCCTGGCCCATGTCGTGGACGAGCCCGGCCGCTCGGCCTTCTGGCCGCTGGCCGAGTTCTCACCGGAATGGGTGGCGATCCGATGGGCCCTGGACCACGGAGTTCCGGCCCGCTTCATCGACCTCCCGGCAGCCCACACGCTGGCATGGGGAGACGGGGACTCTCCGCAGGAGAAAGAAGAGGAGCGGCAGGACGAGAGAAAAGAGGAACAGAAGGCGGAGGAGCAGAAAGAGGGGGAGCAGAAAGAGGAGAAGGAAAGAGGGGAGAAGGAGAGCGGCGAGGAGGAGCCGAGACGCGACGGTGAGGGGCAGGACCGCGACCAGGAGTCGTCCCCCGCGGCGGAGTTGACCGAGGCGGCCGTACAGATCGACCCCCTGGCCGTCCTTGCCGAGACCGCGGGCTATGACGATCCGGAGCGCTGGTGGGAGGACGTCGTCGAGCACCGGGCGGACGCGCAGGGAGACCCGTTCGCTCCGTTCGCCGTGCTCGAAGAGGCGATGGGCGCGCTCCGGGAGGCGTACGGGGTCGGCGGGCACGACCGGGACCTGGTGCGCGAGGCCTATATGCGACTGCAGATCCGGGCGGCCCAGCGCGAGTGCGGGGACGACGTGGCCGTGGTGTGCGGCGCCTGGCACGTGCCCGCGCTGCGCCGGAAGACCACGGTCGGTGCCGACCGGGCGCTGCTCAAGGGCCTGCCCAAGGTCAAGCCCGACCTGACCTGGGTGCCGTGGACGCACCGCCGGCTCTCCCGCGTCAGCGGGTACGGCGCGGGCATCGACTCCCCGGGCTGGTACGGGCATCTGTTCAGCGTCCCGGACCGTCCGGTCGAGCGGTGGATGACCAAGGTGGCCCGGCTGCTGCGCGCGGAGGACCAGGGGGTTTCCTCCGCCCATGTGATCGAGGCGGTGCGGCTGGCCGACACGCTCGCAGCGATGCGTGGCCGCCCCCTGGCGGGCCTCACCGAGACCACCGATGCGGTACAGGCCGTGATGTGCGAGGGCTCGGACGTCCCGCTGTCCCTCGTGCGGGATCGGCTGGTGGTCGGCGACGTGCTCGGCGAGGTGCCGGAATCGGCGCCCGCCGTGCCGTTGCAGCGCGACCTGGCACGACTCCAGCGGCGGCTGCGGATGAAACCGGATGCGCTGGAGCGGGAGTTGGAGCTGGACCTGCGCAAGGAGACCGACGCCGGGCGCAGCAGACTGCTGCACCGGCTGCGGCTCCTGGGCGTGTCCTGGGGTGAGCCCACGGCGTCGCGCGGCAGCACCGGCACGTTCCGGGAGACCTGGCGGCTGCGCTGGGAACCGGAGTTGTCCGTACGGGTCGCCGAGGCCGGCGTGTGGGGCACGACGGTACTGGCCGCCGCCACCGCCAGAGCCGAGGCGGACGCCGTCTCGGCGCCTTCGCTGGCGGACGTCACGGCGCTCTCCGAGCGCTGCCTCCTCGCCGAACTGCCCGAAGCGCTGCCCGTCGTGATGCGGGTCCTCGCCGACCGGGCCGCTCTCGACGCGGACGTCGGCCATCTCGCACAGGCACTGCCCGCCCTCGTCCGCTCGCTGCGGTACGGCGACGTGCGGGGTACGGACACGCACGCCCTCGCCGGGGTGGCCGAGGGGCTCGCCGAGCGGATCTTCGTCGGACTGCCGCCGGCCTGCGCTTCCCTCGACGCGGAGGCCGCCGAGGAGATGCGGCGTCATGTGGACGCGGTGCACGGCGCGGTGGGGCTGCTGGCGGAGACGCTCACGACGTCACCGGCCGGCTCCGCGTCCTCCGGCGGTTCCTCGTCGTCCGGCGGCTTGCCGACTCCCGGCGGTTCCTCGCCATCGGACGGTTCCCCGTCCTCCGACCGTGCTGACCCGTCCGCCGGCATACGCCATCGCTGGCACTCCGTGCTGCGGGTGCTGACCGCCCGCGACACGGTCCCGGGGGTGGTCCGTGGGCGGACCGTTCGACTGCTCCTGGACGACGGGGAGTTGGCGCAGGAAGAGGCAGCCAGGCTGATGGGGCTGGTGTTGTCGCCGGGGACGGCACCCGGCGACGCGGCCGCGTGGATCGAGGGCTTCGTCGGAGGCGGCTCCGGGGGCGGGATGCTGCTCGTGCACGACGAGCGGCTGCTCGGGCTGGTGGACGCGTGGCTGACCGGCGTGCCCGCGGAGGCATTCACGGACGTACTGCCACTCCTGCGGCGGACGTTCTCGGCGTACGAGCCCGGAGTGCGCAGAACGCTGGGCGAACTGCTCCGGCGCGGCCCGCGTGCGACGGGGAGCGCCGAGGCCACCGCCTCCGGGATGCCCGGGTTCGCGACCGGCCTCGACGCCGGTCGCGCGGACGCCGTGCTGCCGGTGCTGAGCCTGTTGCTCGGGCTGGACGAATCCGATGACGTGACCGACCTGGACGACCTTGTGGAGGCGGCCCGATGACCGCACCGTTGAACACGCCCGGCGCACCCACCGCCACGCCCGGCACACCTGGCACGCCCCCCATCACGCCCGGCACGCGTGGCACGGCCACCACCACACCCGCCACGCCCGGCACGACCACCACCCCTGCCGCCGACACCACCGCGCCCGGCACCTCCGCCACCCCTGGTCCGCCTGCGGTGACCGACGCGGCCGGTGAGCGGATGCGGCGTTGGCGGCTCGTGCTCGGGGGCGATGAGGCGGACGGCACCGGATGCGCGCTCTCCGGGCAGGACGCGGCGATGGACGGAGCGCTCGCCGCGCTGTACGGGAAGGGGAACCAGGCGCAGTCGGGGCGGTCGCGTTCGGCGGGGCTCGGGGCGTCCGCGCCGTCGGTCGCGCGCTGGCTCGGCGACATCCGGACGTACTTCCCGTCCTCCGTCGTGCAGGTCATGCAGCGTGACGCCATCGACCGGCTCGGGCTCTCCGCGCTGCTGCTGGAGCCCGAGATGCTGGAGGCCGTGGAGGCCGACGTGCATCTGGTGGGCACCCTCCTCTCCCTGAACAAGGCCATGCCGGAGACGACGAAGGAGACGGCACGGGCCGTCGTGCGCAAGGTGGTCGAGGACCTGGAGAAGCGGCTCGCCACCCGTACGCGGGCGACCCTCACCGGAGCTCTCGACCGCAGCGCCCGGATCAGCAGGCCGCGTCACCACGACATCGACTGGAACCGCACGATCGCGGCCAACCTCAAGCACTATCTGCCCGAGTACCGCACGATCGTGCCCGAGCGGCTCATCGGGTACGGCCGCGCCTCGCAGTCCGTGAAGAAGGAGGTCATCCTCTGCATCGACCAGTCGGGCTCGATGGCGGCCTCCGTCGTGTACGCCTCCGTGTTCGGGGCCGTCCTCGCGTCGATGAGGTCCATCGCCACCCGCCTCGTCGTCTTCGACACCGCCGTCGTCGACCTCACCGACCAGCTCGACGACCCGGTGGACGTCCTCTTCGGAACCCAGCTCGGTGGCGGTACGGACATCAACAGGGCCCTCGCGTACTGCCAGTCCCAGATCACCAGGCCCGCCGACACGGTGGTCGTCCTCATCAGCGACCTCTACGAGGGCGGCATACGCAACGAGATGCTGAAGCGGGTCGCGGCGATGAAGGCGTCGGGAGTGCAGTTCGTGACGCTGCTCGCGCTGTCCGACGAAGGGGCGCCCGCGTACGACCGCGAGCACGCGGCGGCGCTCGCGGCGCTCGACGCACCGGCGTTCGCCTGCACGCCCGACCTGTTCCCCGAGGTCATGGCGGCCGCGATCGAGAAGCGACCACTGCCGATACCGGACACCAGGTGAGCGGAATGGAAAATCCGGACATGAGTACCCATCGGTAACAGGGGACTTGCGCAACCTCGGGAGTCCCGTGCAAGGATCGACGCGGCTCAGTGCCACCTTCTTTCCCTTCGTACGGGAGGACCCTCCCCCTCTTGCCCCCGTCAGCCGTGCTGTCCGGTGCCGCTTCGCGCGTGACGCGTGAGGCGGCTGGGCGGCGTGCGCTGCAACTGGCGCTGTTGTTGGGTGGATTGTTCGCCATCGCCCTCCTCTGCGGAGAGCGCGCACAGGCCGCCGACGGCACAGTGCCCGGGCCGGCGGCGGGTGTGGTCCGTTCGACGGCGGACGCGGTGCACCACGTGCCGGCGCCCCGTACCGAGGGGGCCGGACCGGAAGCGGCCGGCGTATCCGAGGGAGCCTCCGAGGCGACGGCCACCGTCCCGGACGACGGCCAGGCCAAGTCCACGGCCCAGTCCGAGTCCACGGCCCAGTCCGAGTCCACGGCCGAGGCCAAGTCCACGGCCGGGACGGCGCCCGAGCCCGCCAGGGCAGTGCCCGCGCCCGCGACACGTACGACGGACGGGACGCGGGCCGCGGAGGCGGCACCCGGGGCACCTGTGTCGCACGACACCCGGGCGGGTCGTCCCGCCGCCCCCGCCGTCGACGGCGCTCTCGCCCCCGTCGCGGGGGTGGTCACGCAGGTGACCGACACCGTTCGGCACGTCGTCCAGCCGGTCGACGATCTCGTGCGACCCGCCACCGGTGCGGTCGTGCGGCCGGTCGGTGACCTGGTGGAGACGGTCACCGGTGGGCTGCCCGCGACCCCGCCGGACGCACTCCCGGCCGTACCGGGTCTTCCCGGTCTGCCGGACCTGCCCGCGCTCCCGCCCACGGCTGCACAGCCCCTGCCGGCCGGCTCCGTGCCGCCCGCTCACGGCGGGGCGGCGCAGAACAACCGGCCCGCCACGGCCGGGCAGCACGCGACGCGACGTCAGCACACGCCGGCCACCACCCCTGCGTTCGGCCCCGACGCGCGCGGCGCGGACGCCTGGGCGGGTGCGGTGCGCCGCGCCCACGAGGGCGTGCCGACGGTGCAGTCACCCGCGCGTCAGGCACCCGCGGACGACACGACCGGCACGCTGATCGACCGTTCCGCGGTCGACAACGGCGCGCCGCGGCACGGTGATCCGCACGCCATCACCCCCGTCCACCGGGCACCGCTGCGGCTCGTGCCCGGCGCCTCCGCGGTCGTGACCGCGGCCGAGACCCGGGACAGGTACCGGGACATTCCCGTTTTCCCCGGCTAGTCAGCCTTCTCCTCCCCTCCCCGCTGAGCGACCTGCCGCGCGGGGGCGGAACAGGTCTGCCCGCCGTCCGGGCACCCCTGCGAATCCCGGACGGCAGCCCAAGGAACTCACCTGAATCCACCGGATCCCACCGGTGTTCAGCGACTCCCCGGAATCTCCCGAACTCTCGGAATCCCGAAGGATCTGACGCAGCATGAACAAGAACATCCGCCGTTCCATCGTCATAGCCGCCGGCGTCACCGGCGCGTGGGCGCTCGGCTCCGCCGCCGCGAGCGCGGACGAACTGCCGGCGTCGTCCGTGTCCGCTCCCGACGCGAGCGTCGGCGTGACCGACGCCGTCGGCGCGGTGACCGGCACCGTCGACGCCGCCGTCGGGAACGTGACGAACGACGTGCACGACACGGTGTCCGCCGTCACCGGCGGCACCGCCGTCGACGACGTGACCTCCTCGGTCCCGGGCACCGTCGCCCAGGCGCGGGCGACGGCCGGCGGCCACGTCGCACAGGCCGTAAGCACCGCCACCGCGGCGAAGACGACCGCGACCACGCAGGCACAGCACACGGCGAGGACCGCCCAGGGCGCGGCGACGACCGCCGACCACGCCCGCCGCTACGTCGAGGCCGAGGTCCCCGCCGCCACCCACCTCTCCCACGTCGGGACCGCCACCGCGCGGCACACCGCGGACACGGCGCGGCAGACCGTCGCCGACGCCGGCACCCCGCAGGGCGAGATCGACTACCTCTTCGGCCCGCTCTCGGCGTTCGCGCCGGAGGTGGAGGAGGCGCTCGCCGGGGCGCAGAGCAAGCTCGCCGCCGTCCAGCGCACCGCCGCCGGCGTGCCCTCGGCCGCCCGGACCGGGGTCCGGCAGACCGTCGCCACGGCGGAGCGGACGGCCGGGAACACGGCGGCCGGCGCCACGGGCACGGCGGCGCGGACGGCGACCGGAGCTCCCGCACAGGTCGGCGGCGCCGTCGGCACCGCCACCGGCATCGCGATCCCGGTGGTGGACGAGACGGCCGCCTCGGCGCTGCCGCCCGTCGCCGCGACCGCCGTCCAGGGCGTCACTCCGGTGGCGCAGCACGCGGTCGGCCATGTCGCGCCGCTGGCGCACGGGGCCGTGGGGGGCGCGACCACGCTGGCCCACGGTGCGGTGGACGGCGTGACGGCGGTGGCGTACGGCGCCGCGGCCGACGCGACGGGGCTCGCGCACGATGTCGCGGGTGAGGCGGGCGGCCTGGCGTACGGCGTCGTGGGTGACGCGCAGCCGGTCGTGCACGGAGCCGTCGGCCAGGTCGTCGGCGACGCGGCCGGCTCGGTGCTGCCGCCCGTGGCCCAGGCCGCGGTGCACGGTGTCGTCCCGGTCGCCGGCCAGGCCGTCGTGGACGCGGGCACGCTCGCGCACGGTGTGGTCGGTGACGTCCAGCCGTTCGCGGGCGGTGTCGTGGGGGCCGCGGGCGGGTTCGCGCACGGCGTCACGGGCCAGGTCGCCCCGTTCGCGCAGGGTGTCGTCACCGGCGACGTGCCGGCCTTCGCCGGGGGAGTGGCCGGCGCGGCGCAGCCCGTCGTGGACTTCGTGCAGCCCGTGGCGGACGGGGTCGCGGGCAGCGCCACCGGGCTGGCGTACGGCGTCACGGGCGACGTGCGGCCGTTCGCGGACGGCGTGGTCGGCCAGGTCGACCCGTTCGCGGCCGGTGTCGTCGCACAGGCCGGTCCGTTCGCGCAGGACCTGACCGGTACCGCCGCGGCGACCGGCGGCCCGTTGGCCGGCCACGCCGTCGACGGCGTCCGGGGCGTGGCCGAGTCCGTCGCCCCGAGCTACCTGCCCGGCGCTTCGTACGGCACGTACGGGGCCTGAGGCACCCCCGTCGTACGACCCGCCCGCGGCGAGGGCGGTCGTACGGCACCCGATCGACTCCGCGGGGCCGACGGACCCGGACGGCCGAAACCCGTCGGACCGTCCGACCGGAACCCCGCGGATGGGCAGAGCGGTCCCCATTGGGGTGGGGACCGCCCTGCCTGAGCCCTTCGGGGCTGTTCAAGGGGCCTCACCGGGTCAACCCCAACCCGGTGAGGCCCTGCTCATGCGGCACGCGGTGCCAGCGAGTGAGGCATCATGTGACAGGTATCACCGCTCAGGTGTGACCCGCGATTTAGGGACCCGCCGCCAGCGGCGATAACCTGCGAGACGGACATGCCGCGCGCTCGGACACCGTGTGCGCCACCCTTGTGACAGCGGACGTCACGTTGCCCTTCGCGGCACGCCCACGCATCCAACGAACCGCGAGATCACTGATAGGGACGGAAGCGCGTGGACCTGTTCGAGTACCAGGCGAGGGACCTCTTCGCCAAGCACGATGTACCGGTGCTGGCCGGTGAAGTCATCGACACGCCTGAGGCGGCCCGCGCAGCCACTGAGCGTCTCGGTGGCAAGTCCGTCGTCAAGGCCCAGGTGAAGGTCGGCGGACGTGGCAAGGCCGGTGGCGTGAAGCTCGCCGCCACCCCGGACGAGGCCGTCGCGCGTGCGACGGACATCCTCGGCATGGACATCAAGGGCCACACGGTCCACAAGGTGATGATCGCCGAGACCGCTCCGGAGATCCTGGAGGAGTACTACGTCTCCTTCCTCCTGGACCGCACCAACCGCACCTTCCTCTCCATCGCGTCCGTCGAGGGCGGCATGGAGATCGAGGAGGTGGCGGCCACTCGCCCCGACGCCGTCGCCAAGACGCCGATCGACGCCAACGAGGGTGTCACCCCGGAGAAGGCCCGCGAGATCGTCGCGGCCGCGAAGTTCCCGGCCGACGTCGCCGACAAGGTCGCCGACGTGCTGGTGACGCTGTGGAAGACCTTCGTCGCCGAGGACGCGCTCCTCGTCGAGGTCAACCCGCTGGCGAAGGTCGCCTCCGGCGACGTCATCGCCCTGGACGGCAAGGTCTCCCTGGACGAGAACGCCGAGTTCCGTCAGCCGGAGCACGAGGCGCTGGTCGACCACGCGTCGGCCAACCCGCTCGAGGCCGCCGCCAAGGAGAAGAACCTCAACTACGTCAAGCTCGACGGCGAGGTCGGCATCATCGGCAACGGCGCGGGTCTCGTCATGAGCACCCTGGACGTCGTCGCGTACGCCGGTGAGAACCACGGTGGCGTCAAGCCCGCCAACTTCCTCGACATCGGCGGTGGCGCCTCCGCCGCGGTCATGGCGAACGGCCTGGAGATCATCCTCGGCGACCCGGACGTCAAGTCCGTCTTCGTCAACGTCTTCGGTGGCATCACCGCCTGTGACGAGGTCGCCAACGGCATCGTCCAGGCGCTCCAGCTGCTCAAGGACAAGGGCGAGGAAGTCACCAAGCCGCTGGTCGTGCGTCTCGACGGCAACAACGCCGAGCTGGGTCGCAAGATCCTGTCGGACGCCAACCACCCGCTCGTGCAGCGTGTGGACACCATGGACGGCGCGGCCGACAAGGCCGCCGAGCTGGCCGCGGCCAAGTAAGGGACGAGGGAACACCACAGCCATGGCTATCTTCCTCAACAAGGACAGCAAGGTCATCGTCCAGGGCATGACCGGTGCCACGGGCATGAAGCACACCAAGCTCATGCTGGCCGACGGCACGAACATCGTCGGTGGCGTCAACCCGCGCAAGGCGGGCACGTCCGTCGACATCGACGGCCACGAGATCCCCGTCTTCGGCTCGGTCGCCGAGGCCATGGAGAAGACCGGCGCCAACGTGTCCGTCCTCTTCGTGCCGCCGGCCTTCGCCAAGGCCGCCGTCGTCGAGGCCATCGACGCGGAGATCCCGCTCGCGGTCGTCATCACCGAGGGCATCGCCGTCCACGACTCCGCCGCCTTCTGGGCGTACGCGAAGTCGAAGGGCAACAAGACCCGCATCATCGGCCCGAACTGCCCCGGTCTCATCACCCCGGGCCAGTCCAACGCCGGCATCATCCCGGGCGACATCACCAAGCCGGGCCGCATCGGTCTGGTCTCGAAGTCCGGCACGCTGACGTACCAGATGATGTACGAGCTCCGTGACATCGGCTTCTCGTCCGCCGTCGGCATCGGTGGCGACCCGATCATCGGCACCACGCACATCGACGCGCTCGCCGCGTTCGAGGCCGACCCCGACACCGACCTGATCGTCATGATCGGTGAGATCGGCGGCGACGCCGAGGAGCGTGCGGCCGACTTCATCAAGGCCAACGTGACCAAGCCGGTCGTCGGCTACGTCGCCGGCTTCACCGCGCCCGAGGGCAAGACGATGGGCCACGCCGGCGCCATCGTCTCCGGCTCCTCCGGTACGGCCGCCGCGAAGAAGGAGGCCCTCGAGGCCGCCGGCGTCAAGGTCGGCAAGACGCCGACCGAGACGGCGAAGCTCGCGCGCGAGATCCTCGCGGGCTGAGCCCAGCAGCACCACGCGGGTGGGCCCGCACCCCTTGAGGGGGTGCGGGCCCACCCGTATGTCCGGACGCCCCGCCGGCAACCTCGTACGGGGTGTCAGCGGTCGTCCGGCACGAGCCGTTCCGGACCGTTCACCGTCTCCGACTTCAGCTTGGCGCGCAGCCGCAGCTGCTCGTCCGACAGCGGGCCCGGAGCGGAGCGGGGCGGCAGGCCGTGGACGGTCTCGCCGGGCGCGAGCGGGGCCTCGTAGTGGTCCGGGGCCGTCCGCAGCGTCAGCGTCGTCGCGCCGATGAGCAGCACCGTGAACGCGATGGCGGCCCGGGTCCAGCGCTCGGCGCGGCGCTCGCCGCCCCAGCGGACCGTGCGCGGCTTGGCGGCGCGCAGCCGCTCCGTGCTCGCCAGCTCGGCGAGCCGCCGGTGGAGCACGTCCGGCACCGCCAGGTCGGGCAGCCGTGTCGCGAGAGACTCGCGCGCGTGCAGCAGCCGGTTGGCCGCGGCGGGCGTGCTCGCCTCCGTCTCGGCCGCCGTCTCCGGCAGGTCGAGCCCTACGCCGTCGTAGAGCAACAACGTGCGCCGGTGCACGGGCGGCAGCGTCAGCAGGGCGTCCAGGAGCGCGCGGTCGGCCGCGTCGGCGGGCGGCGGCTCCGGCTGCCGGTGGCGGGGGCGCAGCCGGTGCCAGGGGGAGAGGGCGTACTCGTGCGCCGTCGCCCGCACCCACCCGGCGGGGTCCCGGTCCATGGCCACCTCGGGCCAGTTGTGCCAGGCCTGCTGGAAGGCACGCTCCACGGACTCGCGTGCCAGTTCACGCCGCCCGGTGAGCAGATACGTCTGCCGTACGAGGGCGGGGGCGCAGAACGCGTAGAGCGCGTCGAAGGCCTGAGCGGGCGTCAGCCCGTCCGCGGGGAGCGGGCCCGGGGCGGTCCCGGGCAGGGGTGCCGGCCGCGGGGAGCCCGCGGCGTAGCCGCCCGGACCGGTGGCGGCGCCCACCAAGGCGGGCGCGGACTGCTCCTGACGGGTGGTCACCCCGGCCTCGGAGGAAGCCGGTTCGGTGAGCAGTTTCGCGTACGTCTCCCGTTTGCGGCCGCGTGGCGTCGTACGGCCGGACTCCCACGAGCGCACCGTCTCGCGGGTGACGCCCACTTTCGTGGCGACCTCGGCCTGGGTCAGCGACTTGGCCTCGCGCAGGCGGCGGCGCTCCTTGGGGCCGGGCAGGGGGGTCTGAGGACTCCGCGTCACGAGGCGCCCTTTCGTACGAAAAAGTACATAGATGCATATTGAGCGACACATCCGGGGTTCGCCTGTTACGACGGGAAAGCGCGTGTCGTTGGGAGCATGGCGGGCGTGACCCACATGACCGACCGCAGGCCGCCGCTGCCGATTCTGCTCGTCCGGCTGCGCGACCGATCACCCGGACTGGGCTCCGGCCTCCTCGGCGGCGCCGTCGCGGCGGGCCTCGGGCTCGGCTCCTCCGCCGTCCTCGTCATGGCCCTGTGGATCAGCTCCCCGTACCCGGACAGCGGGCCGGGCGGGGCCCTGCACGTCGCGGCGTCCCTGTGGCTCCTCGCCCACGGCGTCGAGCTGATCCGCACCGACACCCTCTCCGGTCTGCCCATGCCGGTCGGAGTGACACCGCTGCTCCTTCCGGCGCTGCCCCTGTGGCTGGTGCACCGGGCGGCCAGGGACGCGGCCGAGGGGGTGCGGGCGGCTCCCGCCACGGCATGGGCCGGTGTCGTCGCCGGTTACCTGTCCGTCGGCACGGCCGCCGCCCTCTACGCCTCGGGCGGCGCGCTGCGGCCCTCCTGGGGGTGGGTCGTGGTGTGCCTGCCGCCGCTCGCCGCGCTCGCCGCGGGGGCGGGGGTCTGGACGGCGTACGGGCGCCCCCGGGGCCCGCTGCCGCCCTGGGCGTCGCGGGTCCCGCGACGCCTGCCGGCCCGTCCGGCCGCAGCCGTACGCCGTCTCGTCGCCGTCGGCGAACGGCTCCTCGGCGGCGAGGACCGGTTCCTCGGCGGTGCGCTGCGGGCCGCCGCGGCCGGGACGGCGGTGCTCGTCGGGGGCGGGGCCCTGCTCGTCGCGGTGTCACTGGCGTGGCACGGGGGAGTGGCAAGGGACTCGTTCCTCCAGCTCACGGACGTGTGGTCGGGCCGTCTCGCCGTCCTGCTGCTCTGTCTCGCGCTGGTCCCGAACGCGGCGGTCTGGGGAGCGGCCTACGGACTCGGCCCCGGAGTCGTCCTGGGTACCGGGCATGTCGCCGGGCCGCTGTCCGTGGCCGCGGCGGGGCCACGCGCCTCGACCGACCTGCTGCCCGCCTTTCCGCTGCTGGCGGCCGTGCCGGGCGAGAAGGGGCCGTTCGGCTGGGCGACCGGGGTGCTGCCCGTCGCCGCCGGGGCGACGGTCGCCTGGTTCGTGGTCGGTGTCGCGGCACCGCCGGACGGAGCGGCGCAGGAGGCCTGGTCCCGTAAGCGGACGGCGGGTGCCGCGCTGCTGGCCGCCGGATGGTGCGGCGGCGTGTTCGGCCTGCTCGCCGCGCTGGCCGGAGGGCCGCTCGGGGTGGCCGCGCTGACCGACTTCGGGCCCGTGTGGTGGCAGGTCGGGCCCGCGGCGGCGCTGTGGGCGGCGGCCGTCGGCGTGCCCGTGGCGGTGGGGCTGCGGGGGCGGCGGGTGCGGCGTGGGCCGCGGGCGGCTGCCGGTGGCTCCGCGGCGGCCGGGAAGTTCCTGCGGCGCCGTCCGGCCTTCTCCCCCTTCCGGCTGCCGTGGGGATCGCGGCCGTACGGACCGTCGCGCCCGCGGCCGCGGGACGACCTGGGCGAGCCTGCGGCCGGAGCGTCCGCCGGCGGGGCAGCGGCTGCCGGCCGCGCCGACGACTTCGAACCGTACGACTTCCTGCCCGTGGACACCCCCGGGTCCCTGTGGGACGAGGATCCCGCGGACGTCACGGGGTCCATCCGGCACGAGCCCGCCGCGGACGCCGAGGGATTCCCCTGGCACGAGGAGGCGTCCCGCGAGGCCCGCTGGGCGGCCCTGCGCGAGGCCGCGAGACTTCCGGATCCGGCCGTCCGCGAGGCCGCGGAGCGTCCGGAGCCGTCGGGGCCGGACGCGCGTGACTCCGTGGAGCCCCGGGACCGTGCCCCGGGCGACGCGGAGAGGCCCTCGGAGTCCCGGGACCCGGCTCCGCGGGACACCACGGGCCTCACGGACCCCCGGTACCTGCTCTCGCGCGACGCCGCGAGGCCCTCGGACCCCAGGGACCCGGCTCCGCGCGAGGACCGTGAGCCTCGGGACCCGGGCCCGCGTGACGCAGTGGGGTCCACGCACACGGGGGACGCGGAGCTGCGTGACGTCACCGGGCCGCCTGAGCCCCGGGACCCGGCGTGAGGGCGTGGAGCCCGCGAACATGTGGGACGCGGACGGGCGGGACGTCGCCGGCCGCCGGACCGCCGGACCGCCGGACCTCCGGGTGAGGTCGCGGAGGCCGATGGAGCCCCGGGACGCCGGGACCCAGGAACCCCGGGAGGCAGGGACGCCGGGACCCCGGAGCGCCGGGACCCGGCGTGAGGGCGTGGAGCCCATGGGCACGTGGCACGCGGACCTGCGTGACGTCGCCGGGCCGCCCCGAGCTCCCGGACCCGGCGCGAGGCCGGGGAGCCCCGGTACCGCCCGCGGGGCGTGCGTGACCGACGGGTTGCCGCCGGACCCGGTCGGACCGGACCGGCCGCGTGGCGAGCGGACGGGCCCACGCGGTGGGCCGGAGGTCAGCCGCTCGTGCCGAGGACGCCCCGGAGCTCCTTGGGCAGGAGGTCGTTGCAGGACTGCTTCGCCGCGTTCGTGAGCGCGTCGTTCGTGCAGGAGTAGTAGTCGCTGTACACGAGGTGCGCGGTGAACGTCGCGGCGACCATCACGATGGCGAGCGACGCGGTGACGATCCCGCTCACCGCGGCCGTCCTCTGCGGCCGCCCGCCCGCCTCGGGCGCGGGCGCGGGAGCGTCCGGGTCCGGGGTGCGGGGCTTGGCGCGCAGGGAGCTGCCGCCCCAGTACAGGGCGAGCGCACCGAGCAGCAGCGCCACGTACGGCCAGCTGAAGAGGGCGAAGAAGAACGCCCACATGCCGCACAGCAGCGCGTACCGTGCACGGCGCTGGGCCGGGTCGGTCGGGTCCCAGCGCATACCGGTGCCGGGACCGCCGCCGGGGCCCTCAGGGCCGCCCTGCCCCTGCGGGGCACCGGGCCGGTCGCCGAAGCCGCCGCCGGACGAGGGACCGGGCTGACGGTCGCTCCACTGGCTGCCCCACGGCGTGTACCCGCCGTCGGGCTGTCCGGAGTTGCCGTTCTCCTCGGTGTCGCCGCCGTTCGTCGGGCGCCGCGGCTGCCACGGCCGGTCGGGCGTGCCCTCCGGCGGCGGGGCGAACGGGTTGTCGTCCGAGGGCGGGGGAGGACCGTCGGGGCCGCCGTCGCCCGAGGAGCCGTTCCCGCCGGCTCGGCCGTGGCCGCCCGAGGAGCCCTGCCCACCCGCCGGCGCCTCCCCGTCCGACCGGGGCGGGGTGGGCGAAGGGCGCCGCTCGCGCAGCAGCAGCGGAGGGAGTCGGAGACTGCGGTCCGGCATCAGGTGTGCGTCTTCCCCTTGGTGGTTCTGGCGGGCGGCGTGTCCGCACGACGTCGTGCTCGCGACGCGCGCCCCGAGCGTTCTGCCCCGGACTCGCGCCCCGGATGTCCTGCAGGGCCCGCGCCCCGGTTTCCGGGGCCCGCGCCGCGGGTGTTCCCGGGACCCGTGTCCCGGGCGTTCGTGTCCGTCCCTGGTCAACGTCCCGCGCGCACGGGGCGTTCCCCGCGCGGGACGGTGTTCCGGGACGGATCCTTGCCGGACGTTCCCGGGTGGATCCTCCCCAGACGCTACCTTCCGGCCACGCCCCCGTCCCGTGGGGGCCGTCCGGTGTGCCGGTATCGTTGCTGACGGTCGGCCGCTTCGTAGACTTCCCCGTATCCGGGAGCGCGATGCATTCGTACGACCGTACAAACGCTTCCCCGAGAAAGGGCCCCGCCGTGGCCAAGGCCAAGCGCCTCGTCGTGCTGGTCTCCGGATCAGGTACGAACCTGCAGGCACTGCTCGACGCCGTCGCGGACGCGGGCACCGAGGGCTACGGCGCCGAGATCGTGGCCGTGGGCGCCGACCGGGAGGGCATCGAGGGGCTCGCGCGCGCCGAACGGGCCGGGTTGCCGACCTTCGTCTGCAAGGTCAAGGACTACGACACCCGCGAGGAGTGGGACGCGGCGCTCGCCGGGGCGACCGCCGCGTACGAGCCCGATCTCGTCGTCTCCGCCGGGTTCATGAAGATCGTGGGGAAGGAATTCCTCGCCAGGTTCGGGGGGCGGTTCGTCAACACGCATCCCGCCCTGCTGCCCAGTTTCCCGGGAGCCCACGGCGTGCGCGACGCGCTCGCGTACGGCGCGCGGGTCACCGGATGCACCGTCCACTTCGTCGACGACGGCGTCGACACCGGGCCGATCATCGCGCAGGGCGTGGTGGAGGTCCGGGACGAGGACGACGAGAGCGCTCTGCACGAGCGCATCAAGGAAGTCGAGCGCAGGCTGCTCGTCGATGTCGTGGGGCGGCTCGCCCGCAACGGCTATCGCATTGAGGGACGAAAGGTAGTTATCCAGTGACCGCCGACAGCACAGTCACGGCCGAGAACACCGAGGGCACCAAGCGGGTCATCCGGCGCGCGCTCGTCAGCGTCTACGACAAGACCGGGCTCGAGGAGCTCGCGCGCGGGCTGCACGAAGCCGGTGTCGAGCTGGTGTCCACCGGCTCCACCGCCGCGAAGATCGCCGCGGCCGGCGTCCCCGTCACCAAGGTCGAGGAGCTGACCGGCTTCCCCGAGTGCCTGGACGGCCGCGTCAAGACTCTGCACCCGAAGGTCCACGCGGGCATCCTGGCCGACCTGCGGCTGCCCGACCACCAGCGGCAGCTGGCGGAGCTGGGCGTCGAGCCGTTCGACCTCGTCGTCGTCAACCTCTACCCGTTCCGCGAGACCGTCGCCTCCGGCGCGACGCCCGACGAGTGCGTCGAGCAGATCGACATCGGCGGCCCCTCGATGGTCCGCGCCGCCGCCAAGAACCACCCGTCGGTCGCCGTCGTGACCAGCCCGGGCCGGTACGGCGACGTCCTCTCCGCCGTCAAGGACGGTGGCTTCGACCTGCGCACCCGCAAGCGGCTGGCCGCGGAGGCCTTCCAGCACACCGCCGCGTACGACGTCGCCGTCGCCTCCTGGTTCGCGGACGACTACGCGGCCGTCGACGAGAGCGGCTTCCCCGACTTCCTGGGCGCGACCTACGAGCGCAAGAACACCCTCCGCTACGGCGAGAACCCGCACCAGGGTGCCGCGCTGTACGTCGACGGCACGGGCGGCCTCGCCGAGGCCGAGCAGCTGCACGGCAAGGAGATGTCGTACAACAACTACACGGACACGGACGCCGCGCGCCGTGCCGCGTACGACCACACCGACCCGTGCGTCGCGATCATCAAGCACGCCAACCCGTGCGGCATCGCGGTCGCCTCGAACGTCGCGGAGGCGCACCGCAAGGCGCACGCCTGCGACCCGCTGTCCGCGTTCGGCGGTGTGATCGCCGTCAACCGGCCGGTGACGAAGGAGATGGCCGAGCAGGTCGCCGAGATCTTCACCGAGGTCATCGTCGCGCCCGAGTACGAGGACGGCGCCCTCGAAGCCCTCACCAAGAAGAAGAACATCCGCGTGCTGCGCGCCCACCGGGCTCCCGCGAACCCGGTCGAGGTCAAGCAGATCGACGGCGGCGCGCTGCTCCAGGTCACCGACCGCCTCCAGGCCGACGGTGACAACCCGGCGAGCTGGACCCTCGCGACCGGCGAGGCGCTCGGCCAGGGCGAGCTCGACGAGCTGGCCTTCGCCTGGCGTGCCTGCCGCGCGGTGAAGTCCAACGCGATCCTGCTCGCCAAGGACGGCGCCTCCGTCGGTGTCGGCATGGGCCAGGTCAACCGCGTCGACTCGGCGAAGCTCGCGGTGGAGCGGGCCGGCGCCGAGCGCGCCCGCGGCTCGTACGCCGCCTCCGACGCGTTCTTCCCGTTCCCCGACGGTCTGGAGATCCTGGCCGAGGCGGGCGTCAAGGCCGTGGTCCAGCCCGGCGGTTCGGTCCGTGACGAGCTGGTCGTGGAGGCCGCGAAGAAGGCGGGCATCACGATGTACTTCACGGGCACGCGTCACTTCTTCCACTGACGGACGCCCGGGCGCGGCAGCAGCGACGGCCGCGCCCGGCGGCGACACCACGGCCTCCGGCCTCCCCCCTCGGGAGCCGGAGGCCGTGCCCGTCGCCGGGGTGCCCCGGAAGTCCCAGGGGCACTTCCTTCCCGGCGGGCTGCACTCATCGAGGCAGTCAGCAACGCGGTCGGCGTAGGCACTGACCTTCGGGGGAACTCCGCCCGCGTCGTGCACGGCGCGGCCACGGGATTCAGGGTCGGCAGAAGCACCAGGGCCGTGTCGCCCCCTTGCGCGGGTGAGACACGGCCCTTGGAGCGGATGGCGTGAACTGTTCAGTGCTGCGAACTCGACGCCTGCGCCGAGGTGTTCAGTAGCGCGGGCGGGCGAACCAGGCGGTGCCGCTCGAGACGACGGGAGCGGCCGTGATGATGGCGGCGAAGACCACCCAGATCAGCGGGAAGATGACGGCGGAGGCCATGCCCGAGTCGAGACCGACGAAGAGCATGATCAGACCGACGATCCCGCCGAGCGCGCCGTAGATGACGGTGGTGATGCGGACGCCCTGGCCGCCCCGGCCGAACTTCACGCCGAGCGTGATGGACAGGGCAGCGAGGCCCGCGGCGATCAGCGCGATGAGCACGAGGACGCCGGTGGCGATGTCGGCGCCGTCGCTGAAGCTGCTGAACACGTCGTCGTTCGACGAGCTGTAGCTGTCCGCCTTGTTCGAGACGTCGTTGGCGATGGCGGCCACGTAGAACCAGCCGAGCGCCGCGAGGATCTGCACCGCGGAGATGATGAACAGGAAGACGCGGGCCGTGACCAGCAGGCCCGGCATCGTCTGCGGAAGCATCTGGTTCGTGCCCGGGTAGCCGGGGTACGCCGGCTGCTGCGGGTATCCGTAGCCCTGCGGGGGTACGCCGGGAGCCTGGGGGTAGCCGTAGCCGGGAGCGGCCGGAGGCTGCTGGGGAGGCTGCCCGTAGGGGTTGTTCGGGTCGCCGAAACTCATGGCGGTTGTTCCTCCGTTGCCTGGTGCGGGGACGACGCGGGGCACGGTCGGAGGAATTTTCTACAGAGCGGTCCGTCCCCCCGGTACTGCCCGCGGCACTGTGCTGCTCATGGTTCTTTAAGCCCCTCTTACTTGTCCAGCCACATTCCCTATGTGTTGTGCAAGTGCAACATCAGTGATCATGGCGGGACATTGTCCCGGCCGTCGTCGGCGGGCCGCCGGGTGCCCGGATTGGAACCATGACCGGGTCATCCGCGAGGATGGAGTCATGACCGCCCAGATTCTCGATGGCAAGGCCACCGCAGCCGCGATCAAGTCCGATCTGACCGCCCGCGTGGCGGCCCTGAAGGAGAAGGGCGTCACGCCCGGCCTCGGGACGATCCTGGTCGGGGACGACCCCGGCAGCCAGAAGTACGTCGCGGGCAAGCACCGCGACTGCGCCCAGGTCGGCATCGCCTCCATCCAGCGCGAGCTGCCCGCGACCGCCACGCAGGAGGAGATCGAGGCGGTGGTGCGGGAACTGAACGAGGACCCCGCCTGCACCGGCTACATCGTCCAGTTGCCGCTGCCCAAGGGCATCGACGAGAACCGCATCCTGGAGCTGATGGACCCGGACAAGGACGCGGACGGCCTGCACCCGATGAACCTCGGCCGTCTCGTGCTGAACGAGCCGGCCCCACTGCCCTGCACCCCCAACGGCGTGCTGACCCTGCTGCGCCGGTACGGCGTGGAGATCAAGGGCGCGGAGGTCGTGGTCGTCGGCCGCGGCGTGACCATCGGGCGCCCCATGCCGCTGCTGCTGACCCGGCGCAGCGAGAACGCCACGGTCACCCAGTGCCACACCGGCACCCGCGACCTGTCCGCGCACCTCAAGCGCGCCGACATCATCGTCGCCGCGGCGGGCTCCGCGCACCTCATCAGGGCCGAGGACGTGAAGCCGGGCGCGGCCGTCCTCGACGTCGGTGTCTCGCGCAGCGCCGAAGGCAAGATCGTCGGCGACGTGCACCCGGACGTCGCCGAGGTCGCGGCGTGGATCTCCCCGAACCCGGGCGGCGTCGGCCCGATGACCCGCGCCCAGCTGCTCGTCAACGTGGTGGAGGCGGCGGAGCGCAGTGTCGGCTGAGCGAGGCTCCGAGGACAGTGAGGCGCGCGGCGCGCGGAGCGCCGGCGCCGACTCGGCCGTCGAGGACGCCGAGGAGACCGTGCGGGACGCCATCAGCGCGCCCGACGCCGAGGGCAGGCCGCGGCGGACCACTCGGCGCTTCCCGCTGTTCACCCGGGACACCGCGCGCCCCGAGGGCGGCGGACGGGCCGCGCCCGGGGACGCCCCCGCGCCCGCCCGGCAGTGGCCGATCCTCGCCGTGCTGTCGGCCGTCGGTCTCGGACTGCTGCTGACCGCGCTCGACGTGTTCCGCTTCGGCACGATCCTGATCGGCGCCGCGCTGCTGGCCGGCGCCGTGATGCGCTGGATGCTGCCCGACGTGGGCATGCTCGCGGTCCGCTCCCGCTTCACCGACATGGTCACGTACGGCGTGCTGGGTGTCGCGATCGTGCTGCTCGCGATGATGGCGCAGCCGAGCCCGTGGCTGGTGATCCCGTTCCTGGACGACACGCTGCACTTCACGGTGCGCTGAGTCCGGGGTCCGCGTACGACGGTGGCCCGCGCCTCCCCCGGAGGGTGCGGGCCACCGTGCTTTCGGGGCGGTCGTCAGCAGTTGATGTACATCATCTGCACCTTGTAGAACGACTTGCCGCCGGGGGCGTAGAGCCTGACCGGCGAGGAGTCCCCCTTTGGGCCCGCCCAGTCGCTGTCGACGTGGCCGCCGCCGTTCAGCAGGCCGCGCACGAACGGGCACCGGCCGTCGGACTTGGTGTCGTGGACCGTCCCGGTGACCTTCGTGTTGAGGTTGCACCACTTGCCGTTGGCGTAGCCCTGGGCGCTGGAGACGGACCAGTTCTGGGTGCAGGAGTCGGCCATCGGCGCCTTGGGCGCGGCCGTCGCCGCCGGGGCGAGGGCGAGGCCGCCGCCCAGCAGGGCCACCGTGGCCAGGCCGACGGCGAGGCGTCCGCGGGTGCTTGTGCGGGCGGCCGGGGAGGTGCTCCTGGACTTGCTTGCGGACGTTGCAGATGTTGCGGGCGTGCTCGCGGAAGTGCTCATGGGTTCCGATTCCCCTTCTCGGATACGGGGCCGGTGGTCGGGCCGGTCCCGCGTTGTGTGGTGCGGGGCCGGTGGTCGAGCCGGTCCCGTGTGGTGCGGGGCCGGTGGTCGGTCCCGCGTTGTGTGGTGCGGGGCCGGTGGTCGGGCCGGTCCCGTGTGGTGCGGGGCCGGTGGTCGGGCCGGTCCCGTGTGGTGCGGGGCCGGTGGTCGGGCCCCTGTCGTGGTCACCGAACGTACGGGCCTTCCCGTGGCGTCCGCGTCCCGCGACGGTTTGAACTCCCGCACCACCAAACGCGGTAGGCCCGCGGTTCCTGCAACTTCCGCGGTACCGCGAAAGGTTGACGCCGGGGCCGGGGAAGCGGCGCTACGCTGCGCCGATGCGCTTCCGGCCGCCCCGCCCGTTCGCCGTCGACACGCTGATCGCGCTCGCCATGGTCTGCGTGGCCGTGCTGCTCGGGCAGGAGTCGGCGAAGCAGGGCTGGCCGGCACTCGACGGGCCGGCCTACGCGCTGGTCGTCCTCGCGCATCTGCCCGTCGCCTTCCGTGGCCGGGCGCCGCTCGTCGTCTTCGGCACGGTCGAGGCGGTGACCTTCGGCTACGTCACCTTGGGCTACTGGCCCGTCGTGTGCACCTTCGGCCCGATGCTCGCCCTCTACACCGTGGCGTCGGTGCGGCAGGCCCGTACCACCGCCCTCTGCGCCGGGCTGCTCGTCATCGAGGCGTTCGCCCGGCAGGCGGGGGCCGCCCCGGACGCCGCGCCGCCGCCGGACCTGGCCGCGTTGACCTCGCGCGAGCTGGAGGTCCTGAAGCTCGTCGCGGGCGGTCTGTCCAACCTGGAGATCGCCGACCGCCTCTACATCAGCGAGGCGACCGTCAAGACCCATCTCAACCGCACGATGACCAAGCTCGGCCTGGACAGCAGGGCGCAGGCGGTCGTCGTCGCCTATGAGACCGGGCTGGTCACGCCCCGGGGCTGAGTGCGGCGGGGTGCGTACGACAGCGCCTGGGGCCGGGGTGGGTACGAGAGCGGCCCGTCCTCTCCCCCGAGTAAGGACGGGCCGCGGCCGGGCGGGTGTTCCGCCCTGGGTCAACCCTTGTGCACCGCCGACGGGCTCTTCAACACCTGGCAGTTCGCTGTGGCACGGAAGTGACCATTCCGGTACGGAGTCCGCGTTGAGCCCCTGGAACCGCGGCCCGGCGGCGGGTGTCGTCCGGTTCTCGCTCCGGCTCGCCGCTCCTGCTCCGTCCCGCCGTCCGCGGTGCTGCCGTCGCTGACGGGGGAGCCGAGTGCTTCCGTGGCCCCTGAGGTCGCTCTTGTGTTCCCGTTGTGTCGATGTCTTGACAAGTTGGAGGATGTGCACCGATCCACGGCAACAGCCGGGATAACGTGGGCAATCCGGGCGGTTGGGGCGTCCTGGTGGGAGCAGGGGGTTCGGCCGGTCGTACAAGATGCCGGTGGGACACTGGACCGCGGTCCGGCGGGCGTGCAACGGTGCATGCCCCGGTTCGATGCTCCCGTGCGCCCCCATCCCGGGAACTGAGATCCTGACCGGGCGCATCCCTGTGGGTAGCCAGAACGGGGACTCGGCTCAGGCGCCGTGCGCAGGGGGAACAGTCGTGCATGTACGGGGGGAAAGAGGGGGGAAGCAATGCCTCGTTGGAGGGCCTTGCCGGATGAACTCGATCCGCAGGTCAAGGAGTTCGCCAGTCAGCTGCGCCGGCTCGTGGACCGGAGCGGTCTGAGCGTCGCCGCTGTGGCCGACCGTACGGGCTACAGCAAGACGTCCTGGGAGCGATACCTCAACGGACGGCTTCTCGCGCCCAAGGGTGCGATCGTCGCGCTCGCCGAGGTGACCGGGACGAATCCCGTCCATCTGACGACCATGTGGGAGCTGGCCGAGCGTGCGTGGAGCCGCTCGGAGATGCGTCACGACATGACCATGGAGGCGATCCGGATCTCCCAGGCGCGTGCCGCGCTCGGTGAGTTCGGGCCGGGGCCGGGGTCGCCTCCGGGCAAGGGGGGGAACGGGCGGCAGGCCACGCGCAAGGGCGGCAGTGCGACCGTGACGCCCGGGGTTGCCGGGCCTGCGGGGGTGTCGCCCACGGTGCCGTCGTCCGGGTCGTCCGGGTCGTCCGGGTCGTCGGGGTCTTCTGTGTCCTCCGTGCCGGTGCAGCCGACCGGGCCGGACGCGGGTGAGTCGTCCTCGTACGGGAGTGGTGCGCGGGGCGGCAGTTGGGGAGTCGTTCCCTCGCCGTCGGATCCGGTGGGGCGGTACGGCCCCTCGGCGTCGGCCGGACCGGCCCGCCCCGGTGGACCGGCGGGGCCGGGCGGGGGGCCGGGCGGGCCTCAGGACGCACGGCCCGGGGGAGCGCGCCGTGCGGCGGCGGACGGGGCGCGGCGCAAGCGGCGGCTGACGATGTTCCTCGCGGGGGTCGTGGGGGCGCTCGTGGTGGTCGCTGTGGCCGTGTTCCTCACCAGTGGGGACGACAAGAAGGAGGCGGGCGGTACGCCGAAGCCGCCCGCGACCTCCGCGGCCGCCAATCCCGATCTGCCGGCCGGGGTCAAGTGCAGTGGCGCCGAGTGCACCGGCAAGGACCCGGAGAACATGGGCTGCGGCGGTGAACTGGCCCGGACGACGTCCAGCGCGACGGTCGGTACGGCGCTGGTCGAGGTGCGCTACAGCAAGACCTGCGGTGCTGCCTGGGCCCGCATCACTCAGGCCGCGGCCGGTGACCAGGTGGACGTGTCCTCGGGCGGCGCGGCGAAGCAGACCGGGTCGGTCCAGGCGGACACGGACGCCTACACGCCGATGGTGGCGGTGAAGGACGCCGGCGACGCGAAGGCGTGCGCGACGCTGAAGTCCGGGCAGAAGGGCTGCACGAAGTAGCGGTTGCTGCCGTGGGCGTTGCGCTGTCTGTCCGGTGGGCGTTGCGCGGTCGGTCTGGTGGGCGTTGCGCGGTCGGTCTGGTGGGCGTTGCGCCGCCGCTCCGGTGGTGGGTCGGGTCCGTGCCGGTGATCCGCCCGTTGCAGCCCTCGTGCGGGGCGGTACTGGTAGGACCTCGGTGGGTGCGTGGCGCCGTCCGCAACGGGCATTTGATTCACCGGCACGGCCCCTTCCGTGAGATAGCGGCTGCGGGTGCGTTCATCGCGGGTTCCCGCCCGCCGCTGAGGCTGGGGTCACCGTTCGGCCCGTCTGGTGCCCTCTCCAGCCGGTCCGGCGGCAGCTCCCGGGCGGTCGTCGAGGCCCCAAGCGGTCGTAGGAGGCTGGCTCCCGGCCCGTCCGATCCCCTCTCCAGCCCGTCCGGCGGCAGCTCCCGGGTGGTCGTCGAGGCTCCGGGCGGTCGTCCGAGGACGGCTCCCGTCCGGTCCTCTCTGCAGCCTGTCCGGCGGCAGCTCCCAGGCCGTCCGGCGCCGGCTCCTGTCCCGTCCCGCCTGGGAGCGGAGGGCGCACCTTTCAGCCCGTCCGACGTTTGAGGACGAGGCCGTTCAGGCCGATCGGGCTGAGTTCCGGGTGGCTTGCAAGATGGGGTGGGCCTTCCATGCCCGTCCGGAATGAGGGCGGAGAGCACCCCCCGACTCGGCCGGCACCTTTCAGCCCGTCCGGCGTTTGAGGACGAGGCCGTTCAGGCCGATCCGGGCCAGTTCCGGGTGACGCGCTGACCGGGGTGTCCGCGAGGCCTTTGGAGTCGGGGGCAACCCCCTGGCCCGTCCGGCGCTTGAGGGCGAGGCCGGTCGCGGCCGGGGCGTGCAGAGGGCGCGGGAACGCGAGGGGCATGGTCCGGAGGGATCGGGGCAGGCGTTCCGTACCCCACGGGATCCGGCGCCGTCCGGGAGGGGCAACCCTCCCGGACACCGCCCCGGTGACCCCGGTGGCGGCCGCCGCGCCCCCTCTCCCGGACCGGCGGCCGCCACCGCTCGGGCGGTCTGTGGGGTGGGCCACACGAACCCGGACGTCCGGGGTGCCGGCGGCGCGATAGCCTGACGGGCGGATCTCTCTTGACGCCGAGAGATCGATCATCGGAACCCTTGATCGATCATTGCGGCGGTTGCCAGGGACGATCCTGCACCCGGGGCAGGGACGCCCCACCGCCAGCTGTCATACGGAGAACGCCATGACCCGCACTCCCGTGAACGTCACCGTCACCGGCGCGGCCGGCCAGATCGGTTACGCCCTGCTCTTCCGCATCGCCTCCGGCCAGCTGCTCGGCGCGGACGTGCCGGTCAAGCTGCGCCTCCTGGAGATCACGCCGGCGCTGAAGGCCGCCGAGGGCACCGCCATGGAGCTCGACGACTGCGCCTTCCCGCTCCTTCAGGGCATCGACATCACGGACGACCCGAACGTCGCCTTCGACGGCACCAACGTCGGTCTGCTCGTCGGCGCCCGCCCGCGTACCAAGGGCATGGAGCGCGGTGACCTCCTGGAGGCCAACGGCGGCATCTTCAAGCCGCAGGGCAAGGCCATCAACGACCACGCCGCGGACGACGTCAAGATCCTGGTCGTCGGCAACCCGGCGAACACCAACGCGCTCATCGCGCAGGCCGCCGCCCCGGACGTACCGGCCGAGCGCTTCACGGCCATGACCCGCCTCGACCACAACCGCGCGCTGACCCAGCTCGCGAAGAAGACGGGCAGCACGGTCGCCGACATCAAGCGTCTGACCATCTGGGGCAACCACTCCGCCACCCAGTACCCCGACATCTTCCACGCCACGGTCGCCGGCAAGAACGCCGCCGAGGTCGTGGGCGACGAGAAGTGGCTGGCCGAGGACTTCATCCCGACCGTCGCCAAGCGCGGTGCCGCGATCATCGAGGCCCGTGGCGCGTCCTCCGCCGCCTCGGCCGCCAACGCCGCCATCGACCACGTGTACACGTGGGTCAACGGCACCGCGGACGGCGACTGGACCTCCATGGGTATCCCGTCGGACGGTTCCTACGGCGTGCCGGAGGGTCTCATCTCCTCCTTCCCCGTCACCACCAAGGACGGCCAGTACGAGATCGTCCAGGGCCTGGACGTCAACGAGTTCTCCCGCGCCCGTATCGACGCGTCGGTGAAGGAGCTGGAGGAGGAGCGCGAGGCCGTTCGCGCCCTCGGCCTCATCTGAGCCACCCGCACCTGCGTCGGCCCCCGCCCGGGAAGCGATTCCGGGCGGGGGCCGACGCGTGCGTAGGGAAAGTACGTATCGAACATGCGTGCTTTGTCGCCATAAAGAAGGGTGCAGCAGGGGCAGACCTCACTATCGTCGTGACGTGCGAGCCGCCCAGGGAACCGGGGGGCGGCCGGGGGAAACACGGCGGGGGTGGTCCCAGTGACGGGATCCGGGCGACGGTACGCGCACAGCGAGGCCACTCGGCTGCTGTGCGCCGGGGCCCATCTGGATTCGGCCTTCCGGGCCAGGGTGATCGACGAACTCGTCGGGCACGAGGAGCGCCCCGCGGCGCCGTCCCTCGGTGTGGACGTCGTCGCCGTGCTCGCCCACGCGTTACGGGCGCGCCGCCGGGAGGCGTCGACGGGGGTCGTGCTGCTCGTGATCTGGGCCTCGTTCCTCGCCGTGGAGACGTCGGTGGCGGATCCCGGGGGCATCGCGATGCTGTCCGGCTCCGTCGCGGTGCTGTACTACGCGTCGGTCTGCGTGCTCCTCTGGCTCGCGCGGGCCGCCTCCGGCTGGGGCACGACGATGTACGCCGTGAGCCGGGACGAGACCGCACGCCTCCACCTGCCGCGGCGGGCCACCGCCTGGGGACTGACCTTCGTGGCACGGTTCCTGGAACTCGGCTACTGGACCTACGCGCTCGCCAGCCTTCCCGACGACCCCTTCGCGCTGCTCTTCCCGCTCCTGATGGCCTTCGTGGTCGGCGTGCACCGTGCCCGCGTGGCCGAGGTCATGGGCGTCGAACTCGCCCGTGACGCCTTCGCCCGCACCTCGGTCCCGCTGCCCAGGGGGAGCGAGCGCGAGACGCGCATCGCGCGTGCCGTCACCTGGGAGCAGCACGCCGGCGTCGCGCTCTACGACGCGTACCGGCCCTTCGTCGGGGCCGGAAAGCCGTACGAGCCCTGGTCGTTCGCCATGGAGATCACCCCCGCCCGCAAGCCGGGGGACAGTCTGGACGGACTTCTGCCGGATCAGCGCGTCGACGGCTCGGCGAACGGGCAGCGGACCGCGGTGCGGCTGACGAACCGGCAGATCCTCGACCTGGTCGTGCCGAAGCTGGAGGCGCTGCGTGATTCCGCCGCGCGGACCAGCCGGGACCGGCTCAAGGACCTGGAGGTGGAGGAGTTCGTCTATCTGCCGTCGGGGGTGGGCCGGTACGAGGGCGTGTACGAGCCGTCGTCCGCCCGGGCGCACCTCGAGGGAGCGGTGGACGAGGGCGGCGAGGCCCGCCGCCACTTCCTGCGCATCCGGATCGGCGCGTGGGACGAGCAGGTCGTGGTGTCGGTCCTGGTCCGCGTGCACACCCAGGGCGGCATGCTCGTCCTGGAGGTCGTGCCGCACGTCCTCGGGCCGGTCGACGAGGAGTACCGGCGGGTGGACGCCATCGCCGCCGCCCGGGACGGCGGAACGCGCCGTGAGGTGGTGCGGACCCTGCTGTCCGCCCCCGCGACGGGCGTGGTGGCCGGACTGTCCGGGCTGTCCACGCTCGTCCAGTGCCTGCGTATCTGGCTGTCCCGGCCCGAACAGGCCCCGCCGGACGCGCCGTTGGTGTCCGTGCGGGAGATGGGCAGCACCGATCGGCTGTCCCTCTTCCAGGAGATGGACGTCAGCCGCTACATCAAGACCGTCCAGGACCGCATCGCGAGCGGGGTCCGTGAGGCGCTGCGGCGCAGCGGCTGCGAGACGGGACGCTTCGAGCAGAACATCGTCAACGTCGCCGCGGGCGGCCAGTTCATCGGGCAGATGAGCGGCGGCAACGTGGTGGGCCGGATCAGCAAGAGCGCGGTCGCCATGGGCAGTGGCGGAGCGTCGTACACGGAGGGGGACCAGTGATGAGCGACGGTACGGACGGACGGGTCGGGCGGATCACCCGCAGCGCGGTGAACTTCGGTGACCACGGCAGGGCCGAGTACCACGAGGCGCCGCACGCGAGCGCCGCCGACGGGACCACGGCGGAGCTCCTGGAGGCGGTGCACACCCTGCGGGACCATCTGCGACTGCTCACCGCGACGGACGACACGGCCGGGCTCGACGGCGAACTCGCCGTGGTGCAGGGGGAGATCGAGCGGACGGGCCGGGCGGACCCGGCGCGGCTCGGACGGCTGCGCATGCGGCTGGAGACCGCCGCGGCGGCGGTCGCGGGGCTGGCCTCGACGGCCGCCGTCGTGCAGGTGATCGCACAGCTCGCGGGCTAGTGGCAGCGGTCCGGGAAGAACGGGGGTGACGAGATGACACAGCGGTGGGACGCGGACCGTCAGCGGTGGATCGACGACGACGGCACCGGCGTGCGCGACGGGAGCGGCGCCGCGGGCGGATCCGGTGCCGCGGGGGCGCCGCCGGACGCGCAGGCGCAGTGGTGGGCGTCCGCGCCGACCCAGGCGGGGACCCTGCGCCCGGACGGGTGTCCGCCCGCGGTTCCTCCCCCGCCGCCACAGCTCCCGCAGCAGCCGCCACAGTTGCCTCAGCAGGCGCCGTACCCGTTTCCGCAGCCGCCCGTGCCCGGTCCGGCTCCCGGCGGGGGCCGCCCGCGCTCCGGCGGGGCGGACTCGCGCCGGCTGCTCGTGGTGATCGTGGCGGTGGCCGTCCTCGCGGGCGGGGTGGGCGGCGGAGTGTGGGCGCTGACCAGGGACGACAAGGGAGGCCGTACGGACGCCGGCGCGTCGTCGCCTGCGGTGACCGTCACGGCCACGCAGCCGGCGCCCCCGCAGGAGACCGGGCAGGCCTCCGGCAGCGACGACACCTTCGCCGACTCGGCGCAGCCCACTGTCGCGGCACCCGCGCCCGGGTACAGCCGGGCGGTGGACCCGGTCGGCTACACGGTGGACGTGCCGGACGGGTGGGCGCGCAAGGAGGAGCGGGGCAAGCTGGCGCAGGTCGTCACGTACACGTCCCCCGGTGGTGACCGCAGGCTGATGCTGTTCGAGGTCAAGGAGAACTCCCTGGCCGAGTCGATGGACAAGGCCGAGACGATCTGGGGGAAACTGAACGGCTACCGGTTCCTGGGGCGGCAGTCGGGATCCGACTGGATCGAGGTCACCTACCGCTACGACAGCAAGGACAACGGACCCACGCACGTCGTCGACCACCGTTTCAGGGCCGCCGACGGCACGTTGTACGCGATCAACGCGAGCGGCCCCGAGGGCGGCGACATGACCGGTGACCTGACGACGGCCGTGAACTCCTTCTGCCCCACCGGCGTCGACTGCGCGAACGGTTCCTAGGGCTTGGCCGCGGAGGACAACCGCTTCTCGAACCAGTGGGCCGCGTACACGTTGTCGTCGTACCGCGGGATCTCGGTGTACCCGCACGCCCGGTACATGGCCTGTGCCTCGGTGAGCACCGCGTGTGTGTCGAGCCGGACGACAGCGCAGCCGAGTGCGGCGGCGTGCTCCTCGAGGCCGCGCAGGACGCGCCGCGCGAGGCCGAGGCGGCGGGCGTCGGGGTGCACCCACACGTGCCGGATCTCGCCCACCCTCGGTTCGAGGCGGCGCAGCGCCCCGCAGGCCACGGGCCGTCCCTCCTCGTAGGCGACGAGGAAGGCGCCCGCGTCCCCCGACACCTCGTGGGGCCGGACGAGGGCGGCGGGGTCGAAGCCCTCGGGGAAGCGGGCGTCGATGTCGGTGGCGTAGGCGGCGAGACAGTCGCGGGCGTCGCGGGAGGCGCCGTCGACGCGTACGACCGTGATCGCGGCGAGCCGCAGGAGTCGCTGGACGGCGCCGAGGGCGGCGGTCAGCTCGTCGCGCTGCCGTCCGCCGAGTCCTGCGAGCAGTCCTTCCGCCAGCTCGTCGGCCAGCCGGTTCTGCTCGTTCACCTCGGTCCGTCCGGCCGCGGTGAGTTCGGCGACCCGCAGTCGGTTGTCGTGCGGGTGGACCGTCACCCGGACGAGTCCCTGTGTCTCCAGGGCTCGCACCATGCGGCTCAAGTACCCGGCGTCCAGGCCGAGTCGGCTCCTCAGGTCGCGCAGCGAGGCGCCCTCGCCGCCGATCTCGAACAGCAGCCGGGCCTCGCCGAGCGGGCGGTCCTGGCCGAGGTAGTGGTCGTCGAGCGCACCGATGCGGCGGGTGAAGTAGCGGTTGAAGCGGCGCAGCGCACGCACGTGGTCGGCCGGCGGGGGCGCTGACGGGTTCGCTGACACGGGCTCCATATTCCTTTGACTTTAGTCAAAGGAAAGTTCGGCGTCCAGGTGTGGTGGTTCCGGAGTCCGGTACCCGTACCCGGGGTGCCGGGCTCGCTCAAGGCCGCGCTCCTGGCTTCCGGTCACTCTCGGTAGAAGATTTCCCCCGTTCTGGTCCTATTTGATGGGATTTTTCAGTGACCCGGGGCACTTTTGGTGACCGGTTGTGCATGCATCCGAGGTCGGGGGGCAGGTGCTCCCGGTCCCCAAGGGCGACATGCGTGTGACCCGGGGGCACGGAACAGGAACGGAAGGCAACACCGATCATGGCCGGACAGCAGGCAGAACAGACCATCCACGTGGGCGGCGAATGGCGCGACGCCGTCTCCCGCGCCACCCGCGAGATCCTCGATCCCGCCGATGCCAAGCCGTTCGCCGTGGTCGCGGAGGGTGACGAGCGGGATGCGGACGCGGCCGTCGAGGCGGCCCGCCGCGCCTTCGACGACGGCCCCTGGCCCCACACCTCCATCGCCGACCGGGCCGCCCTGCTCCGTCGCGTCGCCGACCTCCTGGTGCGCGACCGTGAGGAGCTCGGGCTGCTCGAGAGCCGTGACGCGGGCAAGACCGTCGAGGAGGGCCGCGTCGACATCGACTGCGTCGCCGACGCCTTCCGCTACTTCGCCGATCTCGTCGTGGGCGAGGGCGGCGGGCGGGTCGTGGACGCCGGGACCGACGAGGTCCACAGCGTCGTCGTGCACGAGCCGGTCGGCGTGTGCACGATGATCACCCCCTGGAACTACCCGCTGCTCCAGGCCAGTTGGAAGATCGCCCCCGCGCTCGCCGCCGGGAACACCTTCGTCGTCAAGCCGAGCGAGATCACCCCGCTGACGACCGTCGCCCTGATCCGGCTGCTCGCCGAGGCCGGACTCCCGGCCGGCGTCGCCAACATCGTCACCGGGCCCGGCCGGAGCGTCGGCGCGCGCCTCGCCGAGCACCCCGGCGTCGACCTCGTCTCCTTCACCGGCGGGCTCGTCAGCGGGACCAAGGTCGGCCAGGCCGCCGCGGCGGGCGTCAAGAAGGTCGCCCTGGAGCTGGGCGGCAAGAACCCGAACGTCGTCTTCGCCGACGCCTGCGCGACCGAGGAGAGCTTCGACACCGCGGTCGACCAGGCCCTCAACGCCGCCTTCATCCACAGCGGCCAGGTCTGCTCGGCCGGTTCGCGGCTCATCGTCGAGGAATCGGTCCGCGAGCGGTTCGTCGCCGAACTCGCCCGCCGGGCCGCCCGGATCAGGCTCGGCCGCGGCACCGAGGACGGCGTCGAGTGCGGCCCGCTCGTCTCCGAGCAGCAGCGCGAGAAGACGGAGGCGTACGTCGCCTCCGCGCTCGCCGAGGGGGCGGTGCTGCGCTCCGGCGGCAAGCGGCCCGAGCCGTCCGACGTGCGGCCCGCCACCGGCTACTTCTACGAGCCGACCGTCCTCGACCAGTGCCACCGCGACATGAAGGTCGTCCGCGAGGAAGTGTTCGGACCCGTCCTGACGGTGGAGACCTTCCGCACCGAGGACGAGGCCGTCGCCCTCGCCAACGACACCGAGTACGGGCTCGCCGGCGCCGTCTGGACCGCCGACGCGGGCCGCGCCCGGCGCGTCGCCGGACGGCTGCGGCACGGCACCGTCTGGATCAACGACTTCCACCCCTACCTCCCGCAGGCGGAGTGGGGCGGTTTCGGAAAGAGCGGTGTGGGGCGCGAACTCGGCCCGGCCGGTCTCGCCGAGTACCGCGAGACCAAGCACGTGTACCAGAACCTGGCGCCCAAGCCGGTCCGCTGGTTCGCGGGCTGACACCGGTCCCCGCCCGGCCCGGCCGCGGTCCGGCCCCGACGCAACCCCCACCACCCGCACCTTGGAGCACGACCACATGCACGAGAACACGTACGACTACGTCGTCATCGGCGGCGGCACGGCGGGCTCCGTGATCGCCTCCCGCCTCACCGAGAACCCCGACGTCACCGTCGCCGTCATCGAAGGCGGCCCCAGTGACGTGGACCGCGACGACGTCCTCACCCTGCGCCGCTGGATGGGCCTGCTCGGCGGGGAACTCGACTACGACTACCCGACGACCCCGCAGCCGCGCGGCAACTCGCACATCCGGCACAGCCGCGCCCGCGTGCTCGGCGGCTGCTCGTCCCACAACACGCTGATCGCGTTCAAGCCGCTGCCGTCCGACTGGGACGAGTGGGAGGCGTCGGGCGCCGAGGGCTGGGGCGCGGTGCCGATGGAGGCGTACTACGCGCGCCTGCTCAACAACATCGTCCCGGTCGACGAGAAGGACCGGAACGCCATCGCCCGCGACTTCGTCGACGCCGCGCAGACGGCGCTCGGCGTGCCGCGCGTCGAGGGCTTCAACAAGAAGCCGTTCACCGAGGGCGTCGGCTTCTTCGACCTCGCCTACCACCCCGAGAACAACAAGCGGTCCAGCGCGTCCGTGGCGTACCTGCACCCCGTCATGGACGAGCGGCCCAATCTGACGATCCTGCTGGAGACCTGGGCGTACCGGCTGGAGCTGGACGGGACCCGCGCGAGGGGCGTGCACGTGCGCACCAAGGACGGCGAGGAGATCCTCGTGAGCGCGCGGAACGAGGTCGTGCTGTGCGCGGGCGCCGTGGACTCGCCGCGGCTGCTGATGCACTCCGGAATCGGGCCGAAGGAGGACCTGGAGCGGCTCGGCATACCCGTCGCCCACGACCTGCCCGGGGTCGGCGAGAACCTGCTCGACCACCCCGAGTCCGTCATCGTGTGGGAGACCGACGGCCCGATCCCCGAGAACTCCGCGATGGACTCCGACGCGGGCCTGTTCGTCCGCCGGGACCCGGAGCACCAGGGACCCGACCTGATGTTCCACTTCTACCAGGTCCCCTTCACGGACAACCCGGAGCGACTGGGCTACGAACGCCCCGCCCACGGCGTCTCGATGACCCCGAACATCCCCAAGCCGCGCAGCCGCGGCCGGCTGTACCTCACCAGCGCCGACCCGTCCGTCAAGCCCGCCCTGGACTTCCGCTACTTCACGGACGAGGACGACTACGACGGGCGCACCCTCGTCGACGGCATCAAGATCGCCCGCGAGATCGCCAGGTCCGAGCCGCTGGCCGGCTGGCTCAAGCGGGAGGTGTGCCCCGGCCCCGGCATCACGGACGACGAGGAGCTCAGCGCCTACGCCCGCCAGGTCGCGCACACCGTCTACCACCCCGCGGGCACCTGCCGCATGGGTGACCCGGCCGACGAACTCGCCGTCGTGGACCCCGAGCTGCGTATCCGCGGCCTCGACGGGATCCGGATCGCCGACGCGTCCGTCTTCCCGACCATGCCCGCCGTGAACCCGATGATCGGGGTGCTCATGGTCGGGGAGAAGTGCGTCGATCTGATCGGTGGTGGTGCGTGATGAGTACGGCAACCCTCCAGGAGAACAAGGCCGTCGAGCCCGTCTTCTCCGTGCACAACCTGTGGAAGGTGTTCGGCCCGAAGGCCGAACGCGTCCCCGCGGACCCCGAACTCGCCGCGCTCGCCCCCGCCGAGCTGCGCTCGCGCACCGGCTGCACGGCCGCCGTCCGCGACGTCGGCTTCGACGTGCGCAAGGGCGAGGTCTTCGTCGTCATGGGGCTGTCCGGCTCCGGCAAGTCCACCCTGGTCCGGTGTCTGACGCGGCTCATCGAACCGACGTCCGGCCGCCTCGCCATCGACGGTGAGGACGTCCTCGCCATGGACCGGACCCGGCTGCGCGAACTCCGCCGCCACCGTGCCGCGATGGTCTTCCAGCACTTCGGCCTGCTGCCGCACCGCACGGTCCTCGACAACGTCGCCTACGGCCTGGAGATCCAGGGCGTCGGCAAGGAGGAGCGCCGCGCCAGGGCCGCGGAGATCGTCACCAAGGTCGGCCTGGAGGGCCTGGAGCAGCGCAGGCCGGGCCAGCTCTCCGGCGGTCAGCAGCAGCGCGTCGGCCTGGCCCGCGCCCTCGCGGTGGACCCGGAGGTCCTGCTGTTCGACGAGCCGTTCAGCGCGCTCGACCCGCTGATCCGGCGCGACATGCAGGAGGAGGTCGTCCGGCTGCACCGCGAGGAGGGCCGCACGATGGTCTTCATCACCCACGACCTGAACGAGGCCCTGCGCCTGGGCGACCGGATCGCCCTGATGCGCGACGGCAGGATCGTCCAGCTCGGCACTCCCGAGGAGATCGTCGGCTCGCCCGCCGACGACTACGTACGGGAGTTCGTCCGCGACGTCCCGCGCGAGCAGGTCGTGACCGTCCGTACCGCGATGCGGGCGGCGTCCGCGCACGAGGCGGGCAGCGGTCCGGCCCTGACACCCGACGCGACCGTGTCCCAGGCGATCGAGGCGGTGGCCCGGACCGGCGCCCCCGCCCGTGTCATGGACGGCGGCCGCTGTCTCGGCGTCGTCGACCACGAGCGTCTGCTCGGCGTCGTCGCCGGGACGCAGTCCGGTGCGGGTGACGCGGCACAGGCCGAGTCCGGTCGCGCCGACGCCGTCGAGTCACGTTCCGGCAGGGACAGCGCGGCCGGGAGCGGGTCCGACCTCGGCGCCGCCGCCGGAACGGAGCAGGACAAGGAGGTGGTCTGATGGCCACCGTCACCGCGCCGCTCGCCCCCTCCCGGATCGGCGGACTGCTCAGACACCGGGCCGTGGGCAAGCTCCTGCTGCTCGCCGTCGCCGCGGCCGTCGTCGTACCCGTCCTCGACTCCCGCTGGGCCAGCGGCAGCTGGCCGCACGCCCTCACCGTCGACCTCGGCGGGCCGCTCGGCCGGACCAGCGACTGGATCATCGACAACCGCGACAGCCACCCGCTGTTCCTGTACTTCTTCGGGTACGTCAGCAATGCCGTCGTCCTGGCCGTGCGCGCCGTCTACCTGGTGCTGCTCGCCGCCGGCTGGGCCGGCGTGACGGCCGTGGCGGCACTCGTCGCCTGGCGGACCGCCGGCGTACGGCTGGCGCTCGGCACGGCCGCGGCGTTCCTCGCCTGCGGCGTGCTCGGCATGTGGGTGCCCACCATGCAGACCCTCGCGCTCATGGTGGTCGCCGTCCTCGCATCCGTCGTCCTGGGCGCACTGCTCGGCCTGGCCGCGGGCCTGTCCGACCGCACGTACCGCGCGCTGCGGCCCGTCCTGGACACCATGCAGGTCCTGCCCGCCTTCGCCTACCTGCTCCCCGTCGTGCTGGTCTTCGGCATCGGCGTCCCCGCGGCCGTGCTCGCCACCGTCGTCTACGCCGCCCCGCCCATGGCCCGCCTCACCGCGCTCGGCCTGCGCGACGCGGACACCGGCGTGATGGAGGCCGTCGCCTCGCTGGGCGCCACCGCCCGTCAGCGGCTGACCACGGCCCGCCTCCCGCTGGCCCGCAAGGAACTCCTGCTCGGCCTCAACCAGACGATCATGATGGCGCTGTCCATGGCCGTCATCGCGTCCGTGATCGGTGCGGGCGGCCTCGGCGACCGCGTCTACCAGGCCCTCGCCTCGGTCGACGTGGGCGCCGCGCTCGCCGCCGGCATCCCCATCGTGCTGCTCGCCGTCGTCCTGGACCGGGTCACCGCCGCCGCGGGGGAGCGGCTCGGCGAGTCGGAACGTGCCCTCGCGCCGTGGGCGTACGCCGTGGCCGCCGCCGTGGCCGTCGCGGTCGTCGGACGCCTCGCCGGCCGTCTCGACTGGCCCGGATCGTGGGTGGTGGGCATCGCCGAGCCCGTGAACCGGGTCGTCGACTGGATGACGAACCACCTCTACTCCGGCGTCCCCGTCATCGGGGGCACCGCCGACTGGGCGGGCCACTTCACGACCTGGGTCCTCGACCCGCTCCGGGACGGCCTGCTGTGGCTGCCCTGGTGGTCGGTCCTGCTGATCGTCGCCGCTCTGGCCTGGCTGATCGGCACCTGGCGCACCGCGCTCACCGCCGTCCTCGCCATGGCCGCGATCGGTGTGTTGGGCGTGTGGAAGCCGTCCCTGGACACGCTGTCACAGGTTCTCGCGGCGGTCGCGGTGACCCTGGTGCTGGGCTTCGCCACCGGTATCGCGGCGGCGCGCAGCGAGCGCGTCGAGCGGCTGCTGCGGCCCGTGCTGGACGTCTTCCAGACCATGCCGCAGTTCGTCTACCTGATCCCGGTGGTGGCGCTGTTCGGCGTGGGCCGCGCGCCCGCCGTCGCCGCGGCCGTCGTCTACGCCCTGCCCGCCGTAGTCCGCATCACCACCCAGGGGCTGCGCGCGGTGGACCCCGCCGCGCTGGAGTCGGCCCGCTCGATGGGTGCGACCAGCGGGCAGCAGCTGCGCCAGGTCCAGCTGCCGCTGGCCCGGCCGGCCCTGCTGCTCGCCGTCAACCAGGGCGTCGTGCTCGTCCTCGCCGTGGTCATCATCGGTGGTCTCGTCGGCGGCGGAGCGCTCGGCTACGACGTCGTCTTCGGCCTGGCGCAGGGCGACCTGGCGACCGGTCTGGTCGCCGGCGCCGCGATCGTCTGCCTCGGCCTAATGCTCGACCGGGTGACCCAGCCCACCGAACGCCGCGCGAAGAAGGGAGCGTGACATGCGACTTCGTACCACCGCCGTGGTGGCGGGCGGATCGGCGCTCCTGCTGCTGACCGGCTGCGGCGCCGCCGACATGACGAAGCAGGCCTCGCCGTTCGCGAACGCCCGGGGCGCGAGGACGGTCACCCTGTCCGTGCAGTCCTGGGTGGGCGCGCAGGCCAACGTGGCCGTCGCCCAGTACCTGCTGGAGCACGAGATGGGCTACCGCGTCGACACCGTCCAGGTCGACGAGGTGCCCGCCTGGGACGCGCTCAGCCAAGGCCGCGTCGACGCGATCCTGGAGGACTGGGGCCACCCCGACCAGGAGAAGCGGTACGTCGACGACAAGAAGACGATCACGAAGGGCGGGCAGCTCGGGGTGACCGGGCACATCGGCTGGTACGTCCCGACGTACTTCGCCGAGCAGCACCCGGACGTGACCGACTGGAAGAACCTCGACAAGTACGCCGACCAGTTGCGTACGGCCGAGAGCGGCGGCAAGGGCCAGCTCCTGGACGGCTCCCCGTCCTACGTCACCAACGACAAGGCGCTGGTGAACAACCTGAAGCTGAACTACCAGGTGGTGTTCGCGGGTTCCGAGGCGGCGCAGATCACCCAGATCAAGCAGTTCGCCAAGGAGAAGAAGCCCTTCCTCACCTACTGGTACTCCCCGCAGTGGCTCTTCGAGAAGGTCCCGATGACGGAGGTGAAGCTCCCCGCCTACAAGGAGGGCTGCGACGCCGACGCCGCGAAGGTCGCCTGCGCCTACCCGCACACCCCGCTCCAGAAGTACCTCAACACGGACTTCGCGAAGAGCGGCGGCAAGGCGGCGGACTTCCTGAAGAAGTTCAAGTGGACGACCGAGGACCAGAACGAGGTCTCCCTGATGATCGCCAACGACAAGCTGACGCCCGAGGAGGCGGCGAAGAAGTGGGTGGGCAGCCACGAGTCGACGTGGCGGGCGTGGCTGCCCTGACCCTGCCTGCTTCCGCGGGCCACCGCCGGAGTCACTCCGGCGGTGGGGTTTCCGCTCACCGCCGGAGTCTCGCCGGCGGGGGACCCGCTCATCGCCGGAGTCCCGCCGGCGGCGGACCCGCTCACCGCCGGAGTCCCGTCGGCGGTGGGGGTCCTGCCTACCGCCGGAGTTCCGCGGCGATCTCCCCCAGGGCCTGAGCGGTCCGGCGCTGCAGCCCCGGCCCGAACGTGACGCGGGTGGCGCCCCGTTCGCCGAGCTCCGTGAGCTGCTCGTCGAGCGGGGCGTCGCCGGTCCTGGCGAACACGTTGACCGGCCCCTCGATCCCGGCGCGCAGCCGGGGGAGTACGTCAACGGGAGCGCCGATGGGGTACACGCAGTCGGCGCCCGCGGCGACGTACAGCGCGGCCCGCTCGATCGCCCGCTCCGGGTCCGGCTCACCGCACACGAACGTGTCGACCCGGGCGTTGACGAAGAGCCGGTCCCCGGCGGCGGCCCGTACCTCGGCCAGCCAGTCGGCGTGCCGGGCGGGGTCCTTGAGGACACCTCTCGTCGAGTCCTCCAGATTGCAGCCGACCGCACCCGTCCCCAGGAGCCGCTCCACCAGTTCCTGGGGCGGGAGCCCGTAGCCGTCCTCGACGTCCGCGGACACGGGCACGTCGACCGCGCGGACGATCCGCGCGACCGCCGCGAACATCTCCTCGGCGGGCGTCGACCCGTCCTCGTAGCCGAGGGAGGCGGCGACCCCGGCGCTGGGCGTGGCGAGCGCCGGGAACCCGGCGTCCACGAACACCCGCGCGCTGGCCGCGTCCCAGGGCCCCGGCAGCACCAGCGGGTCACCCGGCGGGCGGCCCCGGTGCAGTGCCCGGAACGTCTCGGCCCTGTCCGTGCCCCGACTCACCACGCTGTGGCGCCCGGTGCGATGCGCCGGGTCACCATCAGCCGGTTCCAGCTGTTGATGACGGTGATCAGCCCGACGAGATGCGCGAGCCCCGCCTCGTCGAAGTGCTCGGCGGCGCGCTCGTAGACCTCGTCCGGGACGAAACCGTCCGTCAGGACCGTGACCGCGTCGGTCAGGGCGAACGCTGCCCGTTCGCGTTCGCTGAACGCCTCCTCGGCCTCCTCCCAGGCGTTGAGGAGCTGGACGCGGTCGTCGTCGACGCCGTGCTTGCGGGCGAGCTTCACATGCATGTCGAGACAGAACGCGCAGTGGTTGAGCTGCGAGGCGCGGATCATGACCATCTCCGCGAGCGCCGGGTCCCCGAGACCCTTCTTCGCGGCGGCGCTGAACGCCTGCATCGCGGTCCGCACCTCGGCGTCCAGGTGGCTCGTACGGGTGCTCCCGTCCGAGCCCGTCACGCGTACTGTCCGGCCCTGTAGTGCCCGGCCACCAGCCGGCAGGTCACGCCGAACCGGTTCCAGGCGTTGATCACCGTGATCGCGGCGATCAACTGGGCCAGTTCGGCCTCCTCGAAGTGCTTGGCTGCCTGCTCGTACACCTCGTCGGGCACGAAACCGTCCGTCAGGACCGTGACCGCCTCGGTCAGTTCGAGTGCCGCGACCTCCTTCTGCGTGTAGAAGTGCTTCGACTCCTCCCACGCGCCGAGCTGGATGATCCGCTCGACGCTCTCACCCGCGGCGATCGCGTCCTTGGTGTGCATGTCCAGGCAGAAGGCGCAGTGGTTGAGCTGCGAGGCGCGGATCTTCACCAGCTCAAGGATCACGGGGTCCAGGCCCTTACGGGCCGCCGCGTCGAGCTTGATCATCGCCTTGTACACGTCGGGGGCGAGCTTGGCCCAGTCCAGGCGGGGGCTGTGCTCGGGAACGTATTCGGTGGTGCGGCCGGTGGTCGTGGTGTCGTCATGCGTCGTCATGTGTCCCGACACTACGGGCGGAGTAGCCCAGGAGTATGGTCCATTTCCATGGCAGAGTCATGGGCCACTCTGGGGGCCGAGGGATTCGACCTCCATGTCGAGCCGACCGGGTCCGGGGTGCGCAAAGGGCTGACGGACGCGCTGCGCGAGGCCGTCCGCAGCGGCCGGCTCGCCCCCGGCACCCGGCTCCCCTCCTCCCGGTCGCTCGCCGTCGACCTGGGCATCGCCCGCAACACGGTCGCCGACGCGTACGCCGACCTCGTCGCCGAGGGCTGGCTCACCGCACGCCAGGGTTCGGGCACCAGGGTGGCCGAGCGGACGGTCGTACCGCCCGCCCCGGAGACGGCGCCGCGCCGCCGCGAGCAGGGGCGCCCCGTCTACGACCTCGCCCCCGGCAGCCCGGACCTCGCCTCCTTCCCGCGCACCGCATGGCTCAGGGCGGCCCGCCGCGCGCTGACCGCCGCACCGCACGAGGCCCTCGGCTACGGCGATCCGCGCGGCCGCCCCGAACTGCGCACCGCCCTGTCCGGCTACCTCTCCCGCGCCCGCGGAGTGCGGGCCGATCCGGAGCGCATCGTGATCTGCTCCGGCTTCGCCGACGGCCTGACGCTGCTCGGCGCGGTCCTGCGGCAACGCGGCGTGCGCTCCGTGGCCGTCGAGGCCTACGGGCTCGGCCTGCACTGGAACCTCCTGCACCGTTCGGGCCTGCGGACCGTCCCCCTGCCCCTCGACGGACTTGGCGCCCGCACCGACGGCCTGGCCGGGGTCGGAGCCGTCCTGCTCACGCCCGCGCACCAGTTCCCCATGGGGGTGCCGCTCCATCCGGAACGCCGTGCCGCCGTCGTGGACTGGGCCCGCCGCACCGGCGGCCTGATCCTGGAGGACGACTACGACGGCGAGTTCCGCTACGACCGCCAGCCCGTCGGCGCGCTCCAGGGACTGGACCCCCAGCACGTCGTCCACCTGGGTAGCGCGAGCAAGTCGCTGGCCCCCGCGCTGCGCCTGGGCTGGCTGGTCCTGCCGCCGTCGCTCGCACCCGAGGTCACCGCGCTCAAGGGCGGCGGGGGCTGGTCGACCGGGGCGCTGGACCAGCTCACCCTCGCGGAGTTCCTCACCTCCGGCGCCTACGACCGGCACGTCCGGGCGGCCCGCCTGCGCTACCGGCGGCGCCGCGACGCGCTGGTCGCGGCCCTCGCCGATCGCGCCCCGTCGGTCCACGCCACCGGAATCGCGGCCGGCCTGCACGCCGTCCTCAGGCTTCCCGCGGGTACCGAGCAGTCGGTGGTCCGGGCGGCGGCCTGGCAGGGCCTGGCCGTCCACGGCCTGACGCGCTACCGCCACCCCGACGCCGTCACGGAACCGCAGGACGCGCTGGTGGTGGGGTACGGGACACCGCCGGACCACGCGTGGTCGGGAGCGCTCGACGCGCTGTGCCGGGCGCTGCCCTGACCTGGATCCCGGCTCCGGCTCCCGTTTCCCGGCTCCCGGCCCGGGTTCAAGGTTGCCGCGAAGCCCGAGGGGACTGTCGCGCTCTCTGCGGCGGGGCCTCGCCGAGGGGGGCCGGGAGCGGCTTCTGCACCAGGGCCGGGCGGACGTGACCGCTGCCTGCCGAGCGGGCCGGGAGCGGCAGTGGCGCGCGCA
Organism: Streptomyces siamensis; assembly: GCF_039543605.1. Lineage (NCBI taxonomy): Bacteria > Bacillati > Actinomycetota > Actinomycetes > Kitasatosporales > Streptomycetaceae > Streptomyces > Streptomyces siamensis. The sequence goes on from NZ_BAABKB010000030.1 coordinate 234,982, forward strand.
CCGGAGCCTCGCCGAAGCGGACCCGCTGCCTGCGGAGCAAGCCGGAGCGGATCCGCTGCCCGCCGAGCAAGCCCGGCGGCTACGTCGATTCCTGCACCGGGGCCTCACCGAAGCGGGCCAGCGCCAGCGCGCCGGCCACCGCCACCGCGAAGCCGAGGACAGCGAGCCAGGCGAGCCCCTCCCGCGTGCGGTCGCCCAGCCACACCACGCCCACCAGGGCGGGCCCGATCGTCTCCCCGATCACCAGCCCGGCGGTCGCGGTCGTCACGGAGCCGCGCTGAAGGGCCGAGGTGAGCAGCAGGAACGCCGCGCCGCCGCCGATGAGCAGCGCGTACGTCGCCGGATTGGCCAGCAGCGCACCGGGGTCGAGGTCGTCGATGAGCCGCACCGACACCTCGACCACACCGAAGCCGAAGCCGGCGCCGAGGCCGAGGACGAGCGGGCGCCGCCGCTCGGGCAGCCGGCCGCTCACGAGGCCCAGCAGCAGCACCGCCACGGCCGTGCCCAGCATCGCGTACTTCAGGGCCGCCGACCCCGGGCGGTCGCCCTCGGTGCCGGACGCCAGCCCCAGCATCGCGAGCCCCGCGCACACCAGTCCCACCGCGCCCCACTCGACCCGGCTCAGTCGCACCCGCAGCAGCCGTGAGGCCACCACCGCCGTCACGGCGAGGCTCGCGGCGAGCGCCGCCCCCACCGCGTAGATCGGAATCGACCGCAGCGCGGCGATCTGGAGCAGGAACCCGACCCCGTCGAGCGCGAGCCCGGCCAGATAGCGCCATTGCCGCAGCGCGCGCAGCAGCAGCGCCGCGTCCCCGCCCGGCCCGGTGCCGGCCGCCGCGCGCGCCGCCATCGCCTGGAGCACCGTCGCCGTTCCGAAGCAGACCGACGCACCAAGCGCGCACACCATTCCAAAGAGCACGAAGCGACTGTAGGGGAGCCCGCATCGCAGGGGGCCGTCGCACGCACGTCCTGCGGCGCTCTCTACTCTGATCGCCGAACGTCCAAGAAGAAGCACAAACGAAGCAAAGTCGAACCGAACGAATCAACGGGGGAACGGACATGGCGGACACACGTCGTCAACTGCGCTCGGGCACCGTCGTGCTCGGCGGCATGGGACTCCTCGCCGCCGCACTCACGGCCTGCTCCTCGGAACCGGACAAGCGCTGCGTCGACCGCGACAGCTACAACCTGGCCAAGGGCTACCGGGTCGTCGCCGACAAGAACTGCAAGTCCACCAAGGTGTCCGTCAACGGTAGTTGGTACTACGGCGGCAAGAAGAAGAGCGGCTGGGTCGACGGCGGTTCCTTCGTCAAGCCCGGCAAGGGTTCCGGCGGCTCCGGCGGCAGCCACAGCGGCGTCGACCGCGGCGGCTTCGGCAGCGGCAAGGGCAGCTCCGGCGGCTGAGCAGGAGACGTCCCGTGGAACGCCGCACCATCGCACCCCGCCCCGACTGGCAGCGGACCGTCGAGGAACAGGGCCTGATCTATCCGCTCACCCGCCACCCCGACAACTCCCTGCGCCCCTACTGGGACGAGAGCGCGTACTACGTCTTCTCGCTCCCCGAGGTCGAGGCGCTGGAGGAGGTCGTGGACGAACTGCACCGCATGTGCCTGGCCGCGGCCGAGCACATCGTCCGCACGGACCGCTTCGCCGACCTCGGCATCACCGACCCGCACGTCGTGCGGGCCGTCGCCGAGGCCTGGCGGCGACGCGCCGAACTCCCCTCCGTCTACGGTCGTTTCGACCTGCGCTACGACGGCACGGGCCCCGCCAAGCTGCTGGAGTACAACGCCGACACGCCGACCTCCCTCGTCGAGGCCGCGAGCCCGCAGTGGTTCTGGATGCAGGACCGCTTCCCCGGCGCCGACCAGTGGAACTCCCTGCACGAACGACTCGTCGCCGCCTGGAAGAAGCAGGCGCCCCTCCTGCCGCCGGGCAGCCCGCTGCACTTCGCGCACTCCTCCGCCGACGAACTCGGCGAGGACCTGATGACGGTCGCCTACCTCAAGGAGACCGCCGAGCAGGCGGGCCTCGACACCGACTGGATCTCCATGGAGGAGATCGGCTGGGATCCCCTCTCCGGCCGCTTCGTCGACAACTCGCTCCGCTTCATCCGCAGCTGCTTCAAGCTCTACCCCTGGGAGTGGCTCACCGCCGACCGCTTCGCCGGACACGTCCTGGACACCCTCGACAACGGCGGCGGCACGGGGACCACGCTGTGGATCGAGCCGGCCTGGAAGATGCTCCTGTCCAACAAGGCTCTCCTCGCGATTCTCTGGGAGCTCTACCCGGACCACCCGAACCTGCTCCCCGCCCACCTCGACGGCCCGCGCGAACTGGCCGCCGGCCGGGGCTACGTGGCCAAGCCGCTGCTCGGCCGCGAGGGCGCCGGGGTCACCGTGCACGAACCGGGCGCCGCCCCGGTCGTGCGTACCGACGAGCCCTGCGTCTACCAGGAGCTGGCCCCCCTCCCGTCCTTCGACGGCAACCGCGTCGTGCTGGGCGCCTGGGTCGTCGAGGACGAGTCGGCGGGCCTCGGCATCCGCGAGTCGTCCGGCCTGGTCACGGACGAGTACGCCCGCTTCCTGCCGCACGTGATCCTCTGACGACCCGGCGCGCGCGACCCCCGGCCGCCGCCCGGCGACACGGGGCCGAGCCGGGTCCCGTGACGCGTCGGGCACCCGCGCCCCGAGCCCGGCACCGTGCCTCGCCGGCCCCCGGACCCACCCTGCACCGGGACCCGGCGCATCCCGAGACGGTGCGCCGCGAACCCGGCACCGCGCCTGGTGCCCCCGGACCCGGCACCGTGCCTCGCCGGCTCCCGGACCCGGCGCGCCGCGCCTCGGCGACCCCGGGCCGCCCTGCCCCGGGACCGGGGAGCTGGAGCATCCCGGAGACGACGCGTCCCGGAGACTGCCCGGTCCCGACGGCTCCCGGCCCCGGCCCTAGGCCCCCAGCACCTCGCGAAGTCGGCCGAGCCCCCAGTCGAGGTCCTCCTCGGAGATGACCAGCGGCGGGGCGATCCGGATCGTGACGCCGTGGGTGTCCTTCACCAGGACGCCCCGGTCCACCAGCTTTTCGGAGATCTCCCGGCCCGTGCCGTACGCCGGGGCGATGTCGACGCCCGCCCACAGTCCGCGCCCGCGGACCTGTGTGACATGACCGGAGTCCTTCAACCGGCCCAGCTCCTGGTGCAGATGCGCACCCAGCTCGGCCGCCCGCCGCTGGTACTCGCCCGACCGCAGCATCGCGATCACCTCCAACGCCACCGCGCAGGCCAGCGGATTGCCCCCGAACGTCGAACCGTGCTCCCCGGGCCGGAACACCCCCAGCACGTCGGCGCCCGCCACCACCGCCGACACGGGGACGACCCCGCCCCCGAGCGCCTTGCCCAGCACGTACACGTCCGGCACGACCCCCTCGTGCTCGCACGCGAACGTCTTTCCCGTGCGGCCGAGACCCGACTGGATCTCGTCCGCGACGAACAGCACGTTCCGCTCGCGGGTCAGTTCCCGCACGCCCGGCAGATAGCCCGGGGGCGGCACCAGCACCCCCGCCTCGCCCTGGATCGGCTCCAGCAGCACGGCGACCGTGTTCTCCGTCAGCGCCGCCCGCATCGCGGTCAGGTCCCCGTAGGGCACGATCTCGAAGCCCGGCGTGTACGGCCCGAAGTCCGCCCGCGCCTCCGGGTCCGTGGAGAAACTGATGAGCGTGGTCGTACGGCCGTGGAAGTTGTTCCCCGCGACGACGATCTTCGCCCGCTCCGCGGGCACCCCCTTCACGCGGTACCCCCACTTCCGGGCCGTCTTCACCGCCGTCTCCACCGCCTCCGCGCCGGTGTTCATCGGCAGCACCATCTCCATGCCGCACAGTGCCGCCAGCTCCCGGCAGAAGTCCGCGAACCGGTCGTGGTGGAAGGCCCGCGACGTCAGCGTCACCCGCTCCAGCTGCGCCTTCGCCGCCTCGATCAGTCGCCGATTGCCGTGCCCGAAGTTCAGCGCCGAGTATCCGGCCAGCATGTCGAGATAGCGGCGCCCCTCGACGTCCGTCATCCAGGCCCCGTCCGCCGTCGCCACGACGACCGGCAGCGGGTGGTAGTTGTGCGCGCTGTGCGCGTCGGCCGAGGCGATGAACGCCTTCGTCGTCTCCGTAGCGGTCACGCGATCTCCGTTTCTTGACGAGCGGCACGGGGCGACGCGCGTGCCCGCGCACGGGGCGGCACGTGCCGCCCGGACCGGGCGGCTCGCGCTTCCCGACCACGGGCGGATACGTGCTCCCGGGCGGGGGACGGCATGTCCTCCCGGGCGGGGAGTGGCGCCCGCCGATGGTGGGCCCCGGCCTCCTTCCTACCGTCGCTCGCATGGTGGACCGGGGAACCCGCAGATCCGGCGCGCCCGGTAGGCTGACCGGCGGGGCCGTGACTGGCGCGCTGGGATGGGACCGACCATCGGGGAGCGGCCCCTCGAACTGTGTGCCGTGCGCCTGGGCCGACCCGTGAACGCTGAACACCACGTCCGGAGGCCGTCATGCCAGAGCCCCTTTCCACCGAGTCCACCGCGTTCCGCAGTGCCCTGGACGTGATCCGGGCCGTGGAGCCCCGCGTCGCCGACGCCATCGGCCAGGAGGTCGCCGACCAGCGCGACATGCTCAAGCTGATCGCGTCGGAGAACTACGCCTCCCCTGCCACGCTCCTCGCCATGGGCAACTGGTTCAGCGACAAGTACGCCGAGGGGACCGTCGGCCGTCGCTTCTACGCCGGCTGCCGCAACGTGGACACCGTCGAGGCACTCGCCGCCGAGCACGCCCGCGAACTCTTCGGCGCCGAGCACGCCTACGCCCAGCCGCACTCCGGCATCGACGCCAACCTCGTGGCCTTCTGGGCCGTCCTCGCCGCCCGCGTCGAGGCCCCCGCCCTGGAGCGCGCCGGAGTCCGCAACGTCAACGACCTCACCGAGGCCGACTGGGCCGAACTGCGCCACGCCTTCGGCAACCAGCGCATGCTCGGCATGTCCCTCGACGCCGGCGGCCACCTCACCCACGGCTTCCGCCCGAACATCTCCGGCAAGATGTTCGACCAGCGCTCCTACGGCACCGACCCCGCCACCGGGCTCATCGACTACGAGGCCCTGCGCACCTCCGCCCGCGAGTTCAAGCCGCTCATCATCGTCGCCGGCTACTCCGCCTACCCCCGCCTGGTGAACTTCCGGATCATGCGCGAGATCGCCGACGAGGTCGGCGCCACGCTCATGGTCGACATGGCGCACTTCGCGGGCCTCGTCGCCGGCAAGGTGCTCACCGGAGACTTCGACCCGGTCCCGCACGCCCAGATCGTCACCACCACCACGCACAAGTCGCTGCGCGGCCCGCGCGGCGGCATGGTGCTGTGCGACGAGAGCCTCGCCGAGCAGGTCGACCGCGGCTGCCCGATGGTCCTCGGCGGCCCCCTCCCGCACGTCATGGCGGCCAAGGCCGTCGCGCTCGCCGAGGCCCGCCGCCCCGAGTTCCGCGACTACGCACAGGCCGTCGTCGACAACTCCCGTGCCCTCGCCGAAGGCCTGATGCGCCGCGGCGCCACGCTGGTCACGGGCGGCACCGACAACCACCTCAACCTGATCGACGTCACCTCCTCCTACGGCCTCACCGGCCGTCAGGCCGAGTCCGCCCTGCTCGACTCGGGCATCGTCACCAACCGCAACGCCATCCCCGCCGACCCCAACGGCGCCTGGTACACCTCCGGCATCCGCATCGGCACGCCCGCGCTGACCACCCGTGGTCTGGGCACGGCCGAGATGGACGAGATCGCGGGCCTGATCGACCGCGTCCTGACGTCCGCCGAGCCCGGCACCACGGCCAAGGGCAGCCCGTCCAAGGCCCAGCACGTCCTGGACGCGAAGATCTCCGACGAGATCGCCCACCGCGCCACCGACCTGCTCGCCGGTTTCCCGCTCTACCCGGAGATCGACCTCGGCTGACGCGCCTCGCGCGGGCTACAGATCGATCAGCTCCTGTCGTGGTTCCCGCGGCGGTCCGGCAGCCTCACGCCGGGCCGCCGCGCGGCGTATCAGGACGGAGCCCCCTGTGCCGAGGACCAGCCCCGCCGCCAGCCCTGGCACCGCCCACCTCACGCTGTCCGCCACGTCCGGCTCCGCCACACGCCCCAAAGTGCTTCCCGAGCCGAACAGGGATCCCTCCTCATCCAGTTGGTCGAACACCGCGCGCGGCGCCCGGTGCCAGCGGATGTCGTCGTCCCGGACGTCGGGGGAAGGATCCGTCCGCACCCATGGAGTGCCGTCCGCGGCGACGAACACCTGGTCCTGACGCTCGATGGCGACATCGCCACCCGGTGCCCTGCTGGTCTGCGGCCAGCCCCCCACCCCTGTGAGCCCCCAGATCACGGTGGCCCGCACTTCGGGGAAACGGCCCTCCACCCATGCCTCGGGAACCCGCTCCGTCCCCGTGTACCGCGGGGAGAGCAGCCGCCACAGCCGTACGAAGTCCCGCTCCCCGGAGTGCAGCGAGGTCGCCCGTCCCGTGTCACCGGCGACGACCAGTGCCAGGTCGGGAGTGTCGGCCTTCGCCCGCGCCGAGCCGCGCGCCGCATCGTGTGCCGTATCCCGTGCGGAGGCCCGGGCGCCCGGAGTGCCGAGCGCGACCGACGCCACGACGACCAGCAACAGAAGCCACACCCGCCTCCCACCCGTCCCCGCTCGCCTCTCGCCGGTCCAGAGCCTTGCACCGGCCCTCGCTCGCGTCCCGCCGGTCCGCAGCCTCGTGCCTTCGGTCCCCACCCGCGTCCCGCCGGTCCACCACGCGGTCCCGCCGGTCCACCAAGTGGTCCCGCCGGTCCACGGCCCGCTTCCGTCGAGCTGTGGCCCCGTCGCGCCGAGCCGCGGCGCCATCCCGCCGGTCGACGGTCTTGTACGGCCCAGCCGGCGTTCCGGCCGGGCGAGGCGCCGGCTCCTCGTGCCGGGTCGCCGCCCCCGCCGGGCGGGCCGGGACCCCTCCTGACCGATCCGCAATCTCATCCGTCCCCCTCTTCCCCATGCGTCCCCCTCACCGGTCTGCCCGCCACCCCGCGGCTCCTCACATGTCCCGCAACTCCTGGTGAGGTTCACCCGTGCGAGGCCGCCACAGCCGGGCCAGCAGCGCCCCGGCCGCCGCTCCGGGCAGAGCCCACCACCAGTCGGTGCCGTCGTCGGAGGCGGCCGCGGCCGGCCTCGTCTTCGTCCCCGTGCGGACCTCCTCGGCCGGGGTCGGGGTCGCCGCGCCGGCGGAGTCGTCCGCCGACTCCCACGCGCCCGGGGGGATTCCCTCCGCCCCCTCGGGCGACGGTTTGCCCAGGACGCCGAGCTTCTTGAACAGCGCCCGCACCTGGGCGGGGTGCGCGGCCTTGTGCCAGTAGCCGTTCATGCTCCGGACGTCGGTGGCCGTGTGTATCCAGACCTCCTTGCCGCGCGACGAGTCCGGATAGACGCGGTCGACCCGCCACGGCGACACGTCGTGCGCCAGCCAGGTGACGTTGAGCTGACGCCCGCTCGCCACGCCCAGGCCCGGCGGCTCCTCACGGTCCCCCGCGTCGGGCTCGCCCAGCAGGCGCATCAACTCTCCGTACTCCTCGTCCGAGTGGTACAGCGAGGCGGTCTGCGCGCTCTCCGGCGAGACCACCAGCACGCTCGTCGGTCCACCGGCCGTCGCCGAGGGCGCCGCGATCAGCACCACCGCGAGCGCCACGGCCAACGCCCCCGTCACCGACAGCAGTTCACGAAGCCTGCGCATCCGGACCCCCAACCAGCCGGTCGTCCCGCGTGCGGCCCGCCCGCACGCGATGTCTCACTTCTGGTACACCGCTCGACCCGCCGGGGTTCCCACTCGGCACCGACGGATTCGCGCGCTGCCTCACCAGTAGGAAACACGTGCTATTTCAGCGACTTGGCGATCGCCACCGCCCGCTCCTTCGACGCCACGCCCTCCAGACGCAAGGTCACCTCACCGCCGGAGGGCAGCCACAGCAGCGTGGGCCCCGCGGTCCGCACCGAGCGGGTGAAGCGGCCACCGTCGTCGTCGACCAGCCAGAAACTCAGCAGATGCGGCTTCGCGAACCACAGGGCCTGGCGGCCGTAGTCCTCGGGGGCGCCGAGCGCCACCCACTCCGGAGGCTCACGCACCGTCTTGGAGAAGCCGATGTCGAGCTGCGCGGGGTACTCGTCCAGCCGGACCGTGCGCCCGTGCTCCTGCCAGCACAGGCTCATCAGCAGGCGCCCCTTCGGCTCACGCGTCACCGTCACCGCGTCGGGCACACCGAGGGCGCCGGGCACGAGCGGGGTGAACCCGGCCCGCCGTCCGGCCTGCGCCAGGGTCAGCGAAGGCCCGCACCCCGGTACCCGCGCGCCGGGCGAGGGCACCGCCGACGGGTCGTACCGCACCTCGACCCCGCCGAAGCCGAACCAGTCGACGACCGCGGCACGCACCGGAGGCGTGAGCACGAGGACCGTGAGCAGTCCGCACAGGCCCGCCGTCAGCCCGCGCCGGCGCGCCCGTGCCCAGCGCAGCACCGCCCGCATCCGGTCGCGGACGCCCGGCGGCTCGGCCACCGGGACCGGGATGTGCTCGGCGAGCATCTGCTCCAGCACGCGCTCGACCATCGACTCGCCGTCGGCCGCATCCGGCCGGTCCAGCGAGCGCCCGAGCGCCCGGAGCTCCTCCGGCAGCCGCGAGACGTCCTCGCCGCCCCGCCGCCTCCGGTCGCCGCGGGACCCGCCCCCGCCACTCCGCTCACTCATGCCCTTCACCCCCTTCCGGGTCCAGGGCCCCGAAGTCCGGCAGCAGCCGGCTCAGCTTGCGCAGGGCGCGGTTGAGCCGGGACTTCACCGTGCCGCGCGGCCAGCCCAGCGCCTCGGCCGTCTCGGGCTCGTCCATCTCCAGCAGATAGCGGTAGGTGACGACGAGGCGGTGCTCCTCGCTCAGCTGCTCCAGGGCGGCCAGCAGCGCCGTCCGGCGCTCCGTCTCCAGCGCCGCGACCGCCGGGTCCGCCGCTTCCGGTATCAGCGGCTCCGCCTCCACGAACGCGGCCTCCCGGCCCGCCAGGCTCCGCTGGCGCACCGCCGTCCGCACTGTGTTCCTCGTCTCATTGGCGACGATCGACAGCAGCCACGGCTTGAACGCCGCGCCGTTTCGGAAGCGCCCCAGCGAGCAGTACGCCTTGATGAAGGCCTGCTGCACCACGTCCTCCGCGTCCGCACCCGCCCCCAGCGCCCTGGCCGCCCTGATCGCGATGCCCGTGTGGGCACGGACCAGGTCCGCATACGCCTCCGGCTCACCGGCGCGTACGCGTGCGATCACCACGGCCTCGTCGACGACGATGCGGCCCCCCTCCCGCGTCCTCACACTCTTGTTACACCGCCGGAGGCGGATCGGTTCCCACCTGTTCCCGAGCAATGAGAGTCACCTGAGAGAATGGGCCCCATGGCCTCAGATCGTCCTCGCGTCCTCTCCGGGATCCAGCCCACCGCGGGCTCGTTCCACCTCGGCAACTACCTGGGCGCCGTCCGCCAGTGGGTGGCCCTCCAGGAGTCACACGACGCGTTCTACATGGTCGTCGACCTGCACGCGATCACCGTGCCGCAGGACCCCGCGGACCTGCGCGCCAACACCCGGCTCGCCGCCGCGCAGCTGCTCGCCGCCGGTCTCGACCCGGAGCGCTGCACGCTGTTCGTCCAGAGCCACGTCCCCGAGCACGCCCAGCTCGCCTGGATCATGAACTGCCTCACCGGCTTCGGCGAGGCGTCCCGCATGACCCAGTTCAAGGACAAGTCCGCCAAGCAGGGTGCCGACCGTGCCTCCGTCGGTCTGTTCACCTACCCGGTCCTCCAGGTCGCGGACATCCTGCTGTACCAGGCCAACGAGGTCCCGGTCGGCGAGGACCAGCGCCAGCACATCGAGCTCACCCGCGACCTCGCCGAGCGTTTCAACGGCCGTTTCGGCCAGACGTTCACGATCCCGAAGCCGTACATCCTCAAGGAGACGGCGAAGATCTTCGACCTCCAGGACCCGACGATCAAGATGAGCAAGTCGGCGTCGACGCCGAAGGGCCTCATCAACCTGCTCGACGACCCGAAGGCGACCGCCAAGAAGGTCAAGAGCGCGGTCACGGACACGGACACCGTCATCAGGTATGACGCGGACCTGAAGCCGGGTATCAGCAACTTGCTGACCATCTACTCGACCCTCACCGGCACCGGTATCGCGGAACTGGAGCAGAAGTACACCGGCAAGGGCTACGGTGCGCTCAAGACGGACCTCGCCGAGGTCATGGTCGACTTCGTGACGCCGTTCCGGGAGCGCACCCAGCAGTATCTGGACGACCCGGAGACGCTCGACTCGATCCTGGCCAAGGGCGCCGAGAAGGCGCGTGTCGTCGCCGCGGAGACGCTCTCCCAGGCGTACGACAGGGTCGGCTTCCTGCCCGCCAAACACTGACGGCCGACACCGCTGCCACGGCAGCGGTGCGACCGCACCTACCACAGCCCGTTCGGCAGTGCGTACGAGACGAGCGCGACACTCGTACGGCCGCCGCCGACGGGCCGTACCGCCGTACAGTCGAAAGCCGGACCGGCCGAGCAGCCACCCCTGCCCGCGCCGGGGCGGCGGACCTCGAAACAACGACAGGAGACGACGTGGGGACCGTAACGATCGGCGTGTCGATCGCGGTCCCGGAGCCTCACGGCAGCCTGCTCCAGGAGCGGCGCCTGAGCTTCGGCGACGCCGCGGCTTCCGGCATCCCCACGCACGTCACCCTGCTGCCGCCGACGGAGGTAGACGACTCGGCGCTGCCCGCGGTCGAGGCGCACCTCACCGGGGTCGCCACCGCCGGGCGCCCCTTCCCGATGCGGCTGTACGGCACGGGCACCTTCCGCCCCCTGTCGCCCGTCGTCTTCGTGCGGGTAGTCGAGGGGGCGGAGGCCTGCACCCGGCTCCAGATGCAGGTCCGGGACGCGTCCGGTCCCGTCGCCCGTGAGCTGCACTTCCCGTATCACCCGCACGTCACCGTGGCGCACGGCATCGACGACGTCGCGATGGACCGGGCCTTCGAGGAGCTGTCCGGGTACGAGGCCCAGTGGCCGTGCGCCGGATTCGCGCTCTACGAGCAGGGCGCCGACGGCATCTGGCGCAAGCTGCGGGAGTTCCCCTTCGGCGGCACGCTGGTGCCGCCGCAGGCGGGGGCACCCGAGGTCGACAGCACGCTGCCCGCCCGCTGAGCGCCCGGCGCCCGCCGGAGCGCCCTCGGGACGTCGCCCGGGGCGACCCCGCGGGTGCGTCACCGGACTCCCGGCCGCCGCGCGAGCACCCGGCATGCACGCCCTGCCGGGCCCGCGGCCCCGCGCCTCTCCAAGAGCCCGACCCTGCGCCCGCGCGGGTGTCAGATCGGCAGGCGCCGGAACAGCGGGCGCGGCAGGTGCCGCAGGGCCGCCATCACGAACCGCAGCGCCCCCGGTACCCACACCGTCTCCGAGCGTCGCCGCAGACCCGTCTCGACGGCCGCCGCGACCGCCTCGGGGGTGGTGGCCATCGGGGCCTGCGGCAGCCCCGCCGTCATCTTCGTCCGCACGAATCCGGGCCGTACGACCATCACGTGCACGCCCGTGCCGTACAGCGCGTCGCCCAGGCCCTGCGAGAAGGCGTCGAGGCCCGCCTTGCTGGAGCCGTAGATGAAGTTGGAGCGGCGGGCGCGTTCGCCGGCGACCGAGGAGAGGACCACGAGGGAGCCGTGCCCCTGGGACTGCAGTGCCCGCGCCGCGATCAGGCCCGCGGACACCGCGCCCGTGTAGTTGGTCTGCGCGACCCGCGCCGCGGCCAACGGCTCCTTCTCGTCCCGTGCCTGGTCGCCGAGGACGCCGAAGGCGAGCAGCACCATGTCGATGTCGCCCTCCGCGAAGACCTTGCCGAGCACGGTCTCGTGGGAGGCGCTGTCGAGGGCGTCGAAGGCGACGGTACGGACGTCCGCGCCCATCCCGCGCAGTTGCCCGGCGGCCTGTTCCAGCTCCGGCGACGGGCGTCCGGCCAGCCACACGGTGCGGGTGCGCCGGACGATCAGGCGCCGCGCGGTGGCCAGCGCGATCTCGGACGTACCGCCGAGGATCAGCAGGGACTGGGGGATGCCGAAGGCGTCCTTCATGGCAGCTCCTAAGGGCGAGAGAGGGCGGGCGACGGGGCGTGCGCGGACGACGGGGACGGGGCCGCGAAGGGCGTGCGGGAGGGGCGGCCGGCGCGCGCGACTAGAGGTCGAGGCGTCGGGACAGGTCGGAGGTGAAGACCCGCGCGGGGTCCAGTTCCTGCCGCAGGGCGCGGAACTCGGCGATCCGCGGATACATCCCGGCCAGCAGTTCGGGGCGCAGCCGCGCGTCCTTGGCCAGGTACACCCGGCCGCCGGCCGCGGCCACCTCCTCGTCCAGTTCGTCGAGGAAGGCGCCGAGCCCCGTCAGGTTCGCGGGGACGTCCAGGGCGAGGGTCCAGCCGGGCACGGGGAAGGACAGCCAGCCGGGGTCGGCCTCCCCGAAGCGCTTGAGGACGGCGAGGAAGGACGGGCACCGGCGCTCGGAGATACGCCGCACGATCCGGTGCAGGGCCTCCTCCTGTCCGTGTCCGACGACGAACTGGTACTGGACGAAGCCGCCGCGCCCGTAGACCCGGTTCCAGTGCGGAACGCCGTCGAGGGGGTGGAAGAAGGTCGAGATCTTCTGCAGCTCACCGGCACGCGCGCGTGGCGCCTTGCGGTACCAGAGCTCGTTGAACAGCCCCACCGTCGTGCGCCCCAGCAGGCCCTCCGGCACGAACGACGGGGCGGAGGGGAACTGCGCGGGCCGGAACGCCAGGGGGTGCCGGCGCGCGCGGGGCGGCAGCGCGTCCAGCGGCGCGTGCTCGCCCCGGGTCAGTACCGAGCGCCCCAGGGAGGTGCCGCGGGCGAGCAGGTCGATCCAGGCGACCGAATACCGGTAGCGGTGGTCGGTGGCGGTGAGGCGGGCCATCAAGTCGTCCAGGTCCGCGGCGCGTTCGGTGTCGACGGACATCAGCGCGGTCTCGACGGGCTGGAGTCGGACGGTCGCCGTGAGGATCACTCCGGTCAGGCCCATGCCGCCGGCCGTCGCGTCGAAGAGGGGGGTGCCGTGGCCGACCGTACGGATCCGGCCGTCGGCGGTGAGGAGTTCGAAGGAGAGGACGTGGCGGGCGAACGAGCCCGACACGTGGTGGTTCTTGCCGTGGATGTCCGCGCCGATCGCGCCGCCGACCGTCACATAGCGGGTTCCGGGGGTGACCGGCACGAACCAGCCGAGGGGCAGCAGGACTTCCATCAGCCGGTGCAGGGACACGCCGGCGTCGCACAGGACGGTGCCGCCGTCCGCGTCGATCGCGTGGATCCGGTCGAGGCCCGTCATGTCGAGCACGGCGCCGCCCGCGTTCTGCGCGGCGTCCCCGTACGCCCGTCCGAGGCCCCGGGCGATGCTGCCGCGTGCCCCGCACGCCCGGACCGCGGCCGCCGCCTCCTCGTACGTGCGCGGGCGGACCAGACGGGCGGCGGTCGGGGCGGTGCGGCCCCAACCCGTGACGGAGACGGTGTCGGCAGGCATGACCGTGACCGTAGCGCCGACAAGGGTGCATAACACCGGAATCATCCCCTACCTCACGGCTCCTCACCGAAATGGGTGATTAATGGGATGTCGTCCTAGATTGCCGTAATTCTGCGGCCACTCCCTAGAAGAGTGAGATCGCATGGACGACCTTGACGACCGGGACGACCGGGACGACGTGGATCGACGGCTCGACATGGACCACCGGCGTGACGCGCACGGGCTCGGCGAGGACGTGGACCGTCGACTGCTGGCCGCGCTCCACGAGTGCGGTACGGAACATCCGCGCGTGGCGGCCGTCGCGCGCGCCCTGTCCTGGAGCGGGGAGCACGGCGCGCTGTGGCTCGCGGCGGGGCTCACCGGGGCCGCCGTCGACCGTGAGCGGCGGGCCGCGTGGCTGCGCGCGACGGCGCTCACCACGACCGCGCACCTCGCCAGCATGGGGGTGAAGCGGATCGTGCGCCGCCCACGCCCGGCGCACCTGGTGCCGCTGGCGCGCACGGCCGGGCGCCACTCCTTCCCGAGCTCGCACGCCTCCTCGTCGGCGGCCGCGGCGGTCGCCTTCGGCGCGCTCGGCGCCTACGTGGCCACGCCGGTCGCCGCCGCGATGTGCCTCTCCCGGCTCGTCGTCGGCGTCCACTACCCCTCGGACGTCGCCGCGGGCGCCGCCCTCGGGGCCCTGACGGCCCGGCTGGGCGCCCGCTGGATCGGGGGCGGCCATGGCTGAGCGCACGGCGCTCCTGGAGCGCACACCGGCCGCCGCGGCACCGGAGCGGGGGCTGGGCGGTCTGGCCCGCGGTCTGCTCAGGACCGCCCGCCCCCGCCAGTGGGTGAAGAACGTGCTCGTCGTGGCCGCCCCGGCCGCCGCGGGACGGCTCTTCTCCGAGCACGCGCTCGTCCAACTCGCCCTCGTCTTCATGCTGTTCACCGCCTGTGCCGCCGCCGTGTATCTGATCAACGACGCCCGGGACGCCGACGCCGACCGGGCCCACCCGGTCAAGCGGCACCGCCCGGTCGCCGCGGGCCAGGTCCCCGTCCCGGTCGCGTACGCCGTCGGCGGCGCCCTCGCGGTCCTCGCGCCGGCCGCCGCGGCCGTGCTCTGCTCACCGGCCGTCGCCGCGTTGCTGACCGCGTACATCGGCATGCAACTGGCCTACTGCGTCAGCCTGAAGCACGTCCTGGTGGTCGACCTCGTCGTCGTCACGACCGGGTTCCTGATGCGCGCGATGGTCGGCGGGCTCGCCCTGGGCATCCCGCTCTCGCGCTGGTTCCTGATCACCACCGGCTTCGGGGCGCTGTTCATGGTCTCGGCGAAGCGTTACTCCGAGGCCGTGCAGATGGCCGGGAAGGCGGGCGCCACGCGCGCGTTGCTCACCGAGTACACCACCGGCTACCTGCGCTTCGTGTGGCAGCTGGCCGCCGGGGTCTCCGTCCTCGGCTACTGCCTGTGGGCCCTCGAAGAGGGCGGGGTGCCGAGCACCGGCCTGCTCCCGTGGCGGCAGCTGTCGATGGTGGCCTTCATCCTGGCGGTCCTGCGCTACGCCGTCTTCGCCGACCGCGGCACCGCGGGCGAGCCCGAGGACGTGGTCCTGCACGACCGTGCCCTCGCGCTCATCGGCCTGGTCTGGCTGGCGATGTACGGGCTCGCGGTGGCGAACTGGTGAGCGTCGCCCAGCGGGGGATCGGCCAGGAGCTCCTCGGCTTCGCCACCGCCGGAATCCTCGCCTACGTCACCGACCTCGGCCTGTTCGTCTGGCTGCGCGGGCCCGGGGGACTGGACCCGCTGACCGCCAAGGCGCTGTCGTTCGTGGCGGGCTGTTCGGTGGCCTACGCGGGCAACGCGCTCGGCACCTACCGGCACACGGCGGCGCGCGGCATGCGTCAGTACGCGGTCTTCTTCGCGGTGAACATCGCCGGCGCCCTCGTCCAGCTGCTCTGCATCGCCGTCAGTCACTACGGCCTCGGCTTCACCTCGCAGCGCGCGGACACCGTCTCGGGTGCCGGAATCGGCATGGCGATCGCCACTGTCCTGCGTTTTTGGGGTACCCGGACATTGGTTTTCCGAGGTGAGGGCAGAGTCGGATCATGGACTGGCTGAAGAAGCTCCCCGGCGTGGGGCCGTTGGTCACACGCCTGATGGCCACGCACGCGTGGCGCTCCTACGAGCGCCTGGACCGGGTGAAGTGGACGCGGCTCGCCGCGGCCATGACGTTCATCAGCTTCGTGGCGCTCTTCCCGCTGCTGACGGTCGCCGCGGCGATCGCGGCGGCCACCCTGAGCACCCAGCAGCAGAAGGACCTCCAGGACAAGCTGGCCGAGCAGGTGCCCGGGATCTCCGACCAGCTGGACATCAGCGGCCTCGTCCAGAACGCCGCCACGATCGGAGTGATCGCCGGCGTCTTCCTGCTGTTCACCGGCATCGGCTGGGTCGGCTCGATGCGGGAGTGCCTGCGGGCCGTCTGGGAGCTGCCGGACAGCGAGGAGAACCCCGTCCTGCGCAAGATCAAGGACACGGGTGTGCTCGTCGGACTCGGCGGCGCGGCGCTCGTCACCATCGCCGCCTCCACCATCGCGTCCACGACGGTGGGCTGGACGGCCCGACGGCTGTCCATCGACGAGAGCGGCTGGGGCGAGACGGTGCTCCAGGTGGCAGCGTTCGCCGTCGCCGTGCTCGGCGGGTTCCTGCTCCTGCTGTACCTCCTGACGCTGTTGCCCGGCGTCGAGCCGCCGCGCCACCGGCTGATCGTCGCCGCGCTGATGGGCGCGGCCGGCTTCGAGCTGCTCAAGCTGCTGCTCAGCGGCTACATGCGGGGCGTCGCCTCGAAGAGCATGTACGGCGCCTTCGGCGTGCCGATCGCGCTGCTGCTGTGGATCAACTTCACCGCGAAGCTGCTGCTGTTCTGCGCCGCCTGGACGGCGACGCCGAGCGACGAGTCCCCGGCGGAGGAGGACGCGCCGCCCTCGAAGGAGCCGGAGGCCCGGGGCGGCGGACCGGCGAGGGGCGGCGCGGCGCGTTCGCCGGTCAGCGGCGACGGCGCATCAGGTCGGGCAGCGGCCACCGGCGGTTGACGAGGAACACGCCCGCCGCGAGCAGGACGACGAAGCCGCCCGCCACCGCCAGCGCGATCCCGATGCCGCTCGAACCGCTCCGGGTGCCGGTGGCGGCCGCCACCGGCTTGCTGGACGCGCGGTCGTCCTCGGAGGTTCCGCCGGACGCCTTCGCGCCCGGCTGCGCGGTGGTGTCGACTCCCTTCGGCGGCACCAGTTCACCGACCGGCTGGATCTTGCCCGCGGCCCGGAAACCCCAGTCGAACAGCCGCGCGGTCTCCTTGTAGACCTCGTTGTGTTCGTTCTTCTCCGGGTTCATGACCGTGACGAGCAGCACCTTGCCGTCGCGCTCGGCGACACCGGTGAAGGTGGCGCCCGCGTTCGTGGTGTTGCCGTTCTTGACCCCGGCGATGCCCTGGTACGTGGAGATGTCGCTGTCGCCGGTCAGGAGACGGTTGGTGTTCTGGATCTCGAAGGACTCGCGGCTCTTCTTGCCCTTCTTGTTCTTCTTCGTCTCGCCCGGGAAATCGGCCCGCACCGTAGAGCAGTACTCCCGGAAGTCCTTCTTCTGCAGCCCCGATCGGGCGAACAGCGTCAGGTCGTACGCCGAGGACACCTGCCCCTTGGCGTCGTAGCCGTCCGGGCTGACCACGTGCGTGTCGAGGGCCTGGAGTTCGGTGGCGTGCGCCTGCATGTCCTTGACCGTCCGGTCGACGCCGTTGTTCATCGCGGACAGCACGTGCACGGCGTCGTTGCCGGAGCGCAGGAAGACGCCGAGCCACAGGTCGTGGACCGTGTAGGTCTCGTTCTCCTTTATCCCCACCATGCTGGAGCCCGAGCCGATGCCCGCCAGGTCGGAGGGGACCACCTTGTGCTCGGTGGACTTCGGGAACTTGGGCAGCACCGTGTCGGCGAACAGCATCTTCATGGTGCTCGCCGGGGGCAGCCGCCAGTGCGCGTTGTGCGCGGCCAGCACGTCACCGGACTCGGCGTCGGCGACGATCCAGGAGCGGGCGGTGAGGTCCTTGGGCAGGACGGGGGCGCCGCTGCCGAGGTCCACCTGGGTGCCCGGCCGGCCGAGCCGTTCGCCGCCGACGACCGACATGTCCGCCGGGGGAGTGGCGCTCGGGCTGGTGCTCGGTGAGGGGGATCCGTCGGCCAGGGCCGGGGCGGCCGTCAGCGAAAGGGACAACAGAGTGGCTGAAGTGACCAACAAGGAACGCTTGACGGTCTTTTTGGTGGCGGGCACGGTCGAGAAAGTACAGGGCTCCGGTCGGGAAGTCCCATCACCCTCCCCACCCCGACACCGGGTACCGGCCGACGGCGGCGATACTGAACCCATGAAGCTCAGCCGCCCCGTGTCCTGGTTCCTGCTCGCCTTCGGGGTGTGGAGCTGGGTCATTTGGGTCACTTTCATCAAGAATCTGTACAAGGACGGCAGCGGGCTCGCGTTCGACGACGCGGGCGATCCGACGGCGTACTTCTGGGTGCACCTGACGCTCGCCGTCGTCTCCTTTGTCTTGGGGACGGTCGTCGGGGTCATCGGGTTGCGCGGGGTACGCGCTTTGCGCCGGACGTCATGACGGGGGATTCCGCGACGTGGTGATCGTGTTCGTACTGGTGGGTCTCGCCGTGCTGGCGGCCTTCGGCGCACTGCACTGGTACGCGTGGCGGCGCCTCGTGCGGGACACCACGTCCGGGCCGGGGCTCGCGCGCCGTTCGGGCACCGTGCTCTTCGTCGCGGGACCGCTGCTGATGTTCGGCGCGGTCGCGAGCGAGCGCGCGGGGGCACCGTTCTGGCTCCAGCAGGTGCTGGCGTGGCCCGGGTTCCTGTGGATGGCGCTGTCCCTCTACCTGTTGCTGGCGCTCCTGGCGGGGGAGGTCCTGCGGCCGCTCGCGCGATGGGCGCTCACCCGGCGGGGCGCCGCGGCCGGGCAGCCGTCCGCCGCCGAGGACGGGGCCGCCGTCGCCGGGGCACCGGCCGCGGTCGGCACGGGGGCGCGCGACGTCACCGTCGGCTCGGCGCCGCGTCGCGGCGTGCCCGAAGGGGCCGGCGCGGAGCCGGGTGCTCGCGCCGCGGGCCTCGCCGACCCGCCGTCCGACGGCCGGAGCGATGGCTCGACCCCTTCGGCGGAGCCGGGCGCCCCGGGAGGATCCACCCGGGACGCGGCCGGAGTCACCGGGCCCTCCCGGCGGCTCTTCGTCTCGCGGGTGGTCGGAGGCGCGGCCGCCGCCGCGGCCGTGGGGACGGTCGGATACGGGACGTACGGGGTCCTGCGCGGGCCCGCGGTGAAGCGGGTCACCGTGCCGCTCGCCAAGCTGCCGCGTTCCGCGCACGGCTTCCGGATCGCGGTGGTCAGCGACATCCACCTCGGCCCGGTGCTCGGGCGGGGCTTCGCGCAGAAGGTCGTCGACACGGTCAACTCCACACAGCCCGATCTGATCGCCGTGGTCGGTGACCTGGTCGACGGCAGTGTGAAGGACCTCGGACCCGCCGCCGCGCCCCTGGCCGGACTGCGCGCCCGCCACGGGGCCTTCTTCGTCACCGGGAACCACGAGTACTTCTCCGGCGCCGAGCAGTGGGTCGGGCAGGTGCGGGAGCTGGGCATCCACCCGCTGGAGAACGCGCGCACCGAGCTGGCCGGATTCGATCTCGCGGGCGTCAACGACGTGCAGGGCGAGAACGAGGGCCAGGGGCCCGACTTCGGCCGGGCGCTCGGGGACAGGGACACCTCGCGGGCCTGCGTGCTCCTCGCCCACCAGCCCGTACAGATCCACGAGGCCGTGCGCCACGGCGTCGACCTCCAGCTGTCCGGGCACACCCACGGAGGGCAGTTGTGGCCCGGGAACCTGATCGCGGACGCCGCCAACCCGACGCTCGCCGGACTGGAGCGCTACGGGGACACCCAGCTCTACGTCTCCCGCGGCGCGGGAGCCTGGGGGCCGCCGACCCGGGTGGGCGCGCCCTCGGACATCACGGTCGTCGAACTGGCCTCCCGGCAGGCGTGAGAACCGGCTCCGGGGCCCGCGGGAACGGGCTCCGGAGCAACGGGGGAAAGGGCCCCGGAGAAGTCTGGGAACCAGCTGTGAAACAGGCCTGAAATGAACGTTCGGATCCGCCCGGTCCAGGTTTCACAAAGCCCCTCCCTCGGCGGAAACACCTGTGGTTAGGTGATCCGCGTCACTAGGGGAGTGACTCGCGGTGGGCCTGGGGAGGGCACCGATGCGATCTGTTCGCATGCGGATTCTGGCGACGCTGCTCGTACTGGCGGGCGTGGGCGTGGGCGCCTGGCAGCTGTTGCCGGCGCAGGAGGGCGACAACCGGACCATCACGGTCGGGACGACGGACGCCGTCACCTCGCTCGACCCGGCCGGCGCCTATGACGCCGGCTCCTGGGCGCTGTTCAGCAACGTATTCCAGTCGCTGCTGACGTTCGAGCCGGGCGGTGCCGCCCCCGTCCCGGACGCGGCGAGGACCTGCGGCTTCGTGGGCACCGGCCTGCGGACGTACCGCTGCACGCTGCGCGACGACCTGACCTTCCCGAGCGGACGCAAGGCGACCGCCGAGGACGTCAAGTACTCCTTCGAGCGGGTCAAGCGCATCAACTCCGAGGTGGGCCCCGCCTCGCTCTTCGCCACCCTCGGCACGGTGGACGCGAGCGGACGGACCGTCACCTTCCATCTGTCGTCGCCCGACGCCACGTTCCCGTTCAAGGTGGCGACCGCCGCCGGTTCGATCGTCGACCGCGACCGCTACCCGAGGCGCACGCTGCGCACCGACACCGGCGCCGACGGCACCGGACCCTACGTCCTGAAGACGTATACGAAGAACGAGCGGGCCGTGCTCGGTCCCAACCCCCGCTACCGGGGCGCCGTCGGTGAGACCGGCAGGCCCGTCGTGCTGCGCTACTACCGCACCTCGCAGGCGCTTCAGGACGGCTGGAAGGCGAAGAAGTTCGACGTGGCGGCCCGCCAGCTGCCCCCGGACCTGCTCGCCCGCCTCTCGCCGAGCGATCCCGGGCAGCGCGTCACGGAGGTCGACAGCGCCGAGACCCGCAACCTAGTCCTCGACGTGCGGGCGGGCTCGCCGCTGCACGACCGGCGGGTGCGGCAGGCCATCGCCGCGGTCATCAACCGCGAGGAGCTGGTCAGCCGGACGTACAAGGGCACGACCGACGCGCTGTACGGGCTGATCCCGGCGGGCATCACCGGGCACTCGACGTCGTTCTTCGACGCCTACCCCAAGCCGGACCGCAAGAAGGCGCGGGAGCTGCTGGAGGAGGCCGGGGTCCCGCTGCCCGTGCGCTTCACCTACGGGTACGGCCGCGGGCGGGGCGCGGCCGGGCCGGAGGCCGCCGAGCTCAAGCGTCAGCTGGAGGCGAGCGGGCTGTTCCGGGTGACCACCCGCGGCTACGAGTGGACCGACTTCCAGAAGCGGTACGCGGAGGGGAAGCTGGACGCCTGGGCGGTCGGCTGGGTCGCCGACTATCCCGACCCGGACACCTTCGGCGCCCAGCTCGTCGGCACCGGCAACAGCATGAAGAACGGCTACAGCAGCAAGGCCGTCGACCAGCTGATCCTGGACACGCAGCAGGCCGCGGACCGCAGCCGCACGACGAGCGACTTCCGGCGGCTGCAGGACGTGGTGGCCGAGGACGTCCCGCTGATTCCGCTGTGGCAGCGCAAGGAGTACGTCCTCAGCAGCGAGGCCGTCGGGGGCGGCCAGTACCTGTCGGACGGTACCGGCGTGTTCCGGCTCTGGCGGCTGGGCTGGATCTGACCGCGTACGGGACGCTGTCAGGGGGAGGGCGTGGAACCGTACGCCGTCAGGAAGCGGTCCCGGAACGAACTCATCTTCCACACCGGGGCGTCGTGTTCGGGCTGCAGCCCGTCCGACCAGCCCCAGCCGGCGATCCTGTCGAGGACCTTCGGGTCCTTGGCGACGATCGCGCAGGGGACGTCACGGCTGGCGTGGTTGCCGCTGACCCGGGCGATGGGCTGGTGGTCGCCGAGGAAGACCAGCACGGTGTTCTTGTCGCCGTACTTCACCAGGTAGTCGATGAGGCTGGTCACCGAGTACTGGATGGACTTCCCGTACTCCTGCTTCGACTTGGTGGAGTCGGTGATGATGTCCGAGGGCTTCTTGCCCGCCTTCTCGATGGCGTCGTAGACCGAGCCGTCGCCGACCTGGTCCTGCGGGACCGTCTTCGGGATCGGCGCCCACGGCTGGTGGCTGGACGTCAGGATGATCTCCGACATCAGCGGCTTGTCGTGCTTCTTTCCGTGCACCAGGCGCTCGAACGCGGTCAGGGCGTACTGGTCGGGCATGGTCGACCAACTGAACTTCGGTCCCTTGTAGCCGAGTTCACGGGAGTCGTAGACCTTGTCGAGGCCGTAGAACTTGGCTTCCGGCCAGGCCTTCTGGATGCCCGGCATGATGCCGACCGTGTCCCAGGCGCCGGTCTTGCGGAAGGCCTTGGTGAGGGTGAGGTGCTCGCCCGCGGTGACGGTGCGGTACCGCTGCTGGTTGTTGATCCACAGGCCCGAGAGGAAGGTCGAGTGGCCCAGCCAGCTGCTTCCGCCGTACGTCGCCGAGGTGAGCCAGCCGCTCTTCGCCGCGAACCCGGCCTCGCGCAGCTTGTCGTTCTCGGCGGTCAGGGTCGCGTCGACGCCGGGTGCGATGACCGGATCCTCGATGGCGCTGCGGCCGTAGCTCTCGATGAACGTGATCATCATGTCCTTGCCGCGCAGCCCGGTCAGCAGCTGGTCGGGCGGGGTGTCGGCGAAGTCGTCCTTCTTGGCGATCCGGGCGAACGCCGCCTCGTCCCGCAGCGTGTCCCGCACCCGATGGGCACGGTCCTGGACGACCGCGGCCGTGTGGTCGGCGGCGATCGGCACGTCGGCGACCTGCACGCCGAGCGCCGCGCAGGTGATCCAGACGGTTCCCAGCACCAGCGTCGTCCGCGTCGAGGCGACGCTGTGCCGGGCCAGCAGGTTGGCGAGCCGGACCACCGCCAGCGTGGTGAGGGCGAGCACCGCGATCACCAGCGCCACGACGGCGACGACGATGCCGAGCGCGCCCCTGCCGCCCATCGTGTCCCGCAGGTACGCCTCCGCGTCGCCGAACAGGCTCCAGTCGAGGACGACGTTGAAGCCCCGGCCCAGGTACTCGTTGAAGCCGATGTCGAGGAGGTTCAGGACCGTCAGCGCGCCCAGGCCGAGCCCGGCGAGCGCGGCCACGACGATCCGCGGGGTGCGTGGCAGGACGATCAGCACGGCGGCGCCGAAGATCGCCTCCACCGGGAGGCGGGTGAACTCGGCGGGCCGGAAGCTGTCCACCTTGCTCGGCATCAGCAGCGCGAACAGCACGAGCGCGGCGGCCAGGAACGTCAGGGTCCACGCCAGGATGCGGGCCGCGACGGGGTGCTTCTGCCGCCAGCCGCGCCCGCGCCGCAGCCGCCGGCGGGAGCGGACGGGCGCCGGCGGACCGTCGGAGGTCTCGCCGTCCCCGGGGGCGGGGGCGGCCTCGGCCGCGTCGCTGTCGTCGGGGGCGGTGTCGGCCGCGTCGCTGTCGTCGGGGGCGGTGTCGGCCGCGTCGCTGTCGTCGAGGGCGGCCTCGCCGGCGTCGCTGTCACCAGGGGTGGCGTCCCCCGGGTCGCCTTCATCGGCAGTGGTGTCGGCCGAGGCACTGTCACCGCGGGTGGCGTCCGCAGTGGCGGGTCCCTCCACCGGGGCGGCTCCGGCCGGAGGGTCGCCGTCGTCCTCGGACGCGACAGCGCTCCCGGCGGTGCCACCGTCTCCGGGCCCGGCGGTGACGCCGTCCTCGGATGCGGCGGGGTCCCCGGGGATGTCACCGTCCCCCGAAGCGGTGGTGTCCCCGGTGGCGGTGTCCGCGGGCGGCTGCGGCGCCGGCCCCGCCTGCGGAGTGTCCGCGTCCGTGTGCGGCAGCTGTCGAGAACTCGTGTTGGACGACAACCCGGCGGTCCTTCCGTGCGAAGCCCGGTGATGGCGCGGCGGACCAGGCTGGAGACGTCAGGGCCGCCTTCACCTGTGTACGGCGTCGTGGCTGCCTGCGTTCAATCGTCCCGGTCAGCTTCTTCCCAAGTCCGTTCTAGCAGGTCACCGCGTCGGCGGCGGGGGTACGCGGGGCCGTCACCGCACCGGCAGTGTCACCGTCACCGCCAGCCCCCGGCCCGGTGCCGTCCGCACCGCCACCTCACCACCGTGCGCCGTCACCACACCCTGCACGATGGCCATGCCGAGCCCGCTGCCCGCCCCGCCCCCCGTCCGGAAGAACCGGTCGAAGATGCGGGCGGCGTCCTCCTCCGGGAGCCCCGGTCCCTCGTCCGCGACACACAGACGGACCACCCCGTCCTCGCGCTCCACACCGAGCCGCACCGGCACGTCGGCCGGCGTGTGGGTGCGTACGTTCCCCACGAGGTTGCCGAGCACCTGCCGCAGCCCCGACTCGTCGGCGTGCACGAGCAGCGTTCCGTCCGCGCCCACGGTCACCGGCCGCTCCGGCTGCTGGGCCCGCAGGTCCTCGGCGGCGTCCCGCACCAGCCGGCTCAGATCGATGTTCCGGAAGCGCAGTTCGGGGCGCTGGTCGAGGCGGGCCAGGGTCAGCAGCTCGTCCACCAGCCGTCCCATGCGGTCGACCTCGGCGTTCATCCGGTCCCAGGCCCTGCGGCGCTCGACCGGATCCGTCAGCATGCCCTTGTCGTACAGCTGGAGGTAGCCGCGGATGGCGGCCAGCGGGGTGCGCAGCTCGTGCGAGGCGTCCCCGACGAAGCGGCGCAGCTGGGCCGCGCTGCGCTCGCGCGTCCGGTACGCCGATTCCACCTGCTGGAGCATCGAGTTGAGGGCGATCCGCAGCTGCTCGACCTCCTGTGTCGGATGGTGGCTGGAGGGCACGCGCCGGGTGAGGTCCCCCTCGGCGATCGCCGACGAGGTCTCCACCATGTCCTCCAGCGGCCGCATCCGGCGGCTGACACCGATCATCGTGAGCACCGCGAGGAGCGCCAGCAGCAGGGTGCCGACGGTCAGGTCGAGCCGGAGCGCTTTCGCTATGCCCTTGTGCAGGCCCTCCGTCGACGTGGCGAGCAGGACGTACGTGCCGTCGGTGAGCCGGGCGGCGGTCGCCCGGTAGGCGTCCCCGCGCACGGTCACGTCGTGCGGTTCCCCGGCACGGGCCAGCGCGCCGGGGTCGCCGACGGCGTCCGCGAAGGCCTTCTGGGTGTCGGTCGGTTCGAAGCCGCCGAGGGAGACCGCCCTGCCCTTCCCGTCGACCCAGGCGAAGACCGAGTCCGGTTTCGGGGACTGCTCGGTCGCGGGGACGAGCCGGTCGCGGATGAAGGCGAGGGTGCTCAGCGAGTCGATCTCCCGCATGCTGAGCCGGGCGCTGCTCAGCGACTTCCGCGTCTGGTCGAGCTCCGCGTCGACCTGGTCGAGCAGATAGTGCCGCATGCCCATCAGGCTCACGGCGGTCGTCACGACGATGCCGAGGGCCAGCAGGGCCACGTTCGCGAGGGTCAGCTTGCCGCGCAGGGAGCGCAGACCGTGCCGGCAGCGGGGGAGCGGGATGTAGGGCGGGAACCGGATCATCAGGCGAGCCCGTAGCCGACGCCCCGCCGGGTCTGGATCAACGGCGGGCCCAGCGGTTCGAGCTTGCGCCGCAGATAGCTGATGTACGTCTCCACGACGGTGGACTCGGCGGAGTGCTCGTACTGCCATACGTGGCGCAGGAGTTGCTCCTTGGGGACGATCCGCCCGCCGTTGCGGACGAGGAAGCGCAGCAGGGCGTACTCGGTAGGGGTGAGTTCGACCGTGCGGCCCGAGCGGTGGACGCGGTACGTCGTCTCGTCCAGCTCCAGGTCGCCGTAGCGCAGCGGCGGACGCTGCGGCAGGACGTCGTCGGAGCGGGTGCGGCGCAGGACGGCGGTGATCCGGGCGACGACCTCGTCGATGTTGAACGGCTTGGTGATGTAGTCGTCGCCGAAGCCGAGCGCGCCCACGATCTCGGCGGGGGCGTCCCGCGCGGTGAGGAACACGATCGCCAGGTCCGGTCGCCTTCCGCGCAGTTCACGGCCGAGCGCCCGGCCGTCGCCGTCCGGCAGCATGACGTCGAGCAGGGCCGCGTCGGGCCGGGTGCGCTCGGCCAGCGCGAGCGCCTCACGGACGGTGCCGGCGGTCATCACCTCGAAGCGGTGGTAGCGCAGGGCGATGGCGAGGACGTCCGCGATGCTCGGCTCGTCCTCGACGACGAGGACGGTGGCCCCCTCGTGAGCGGTCATGCCCCCAGTATCCGTACGCCCGTCGTCCCGCGGGGCGGCTCCCGCTTTGGAGTTCCTTGAGAGTCATGGGCGTGTCGTGTTCCCGCGCGCGCCGCGACACGGAGGGTGGGTGCAGGACCTGGGGGACCGACGGACCGATTCGACCGACGAACAAGGAGCGTTGAGCGTGACGGCATTGGCACGGTGGTGCTATCGGCACCGGCTGGTGGTCCTGTTGCTGTGGCTGGGGGGACTGTTCGGACTGGGCTTCGCGGCGTCCACCGCGGGCACGGACTACGCGAACGTCTTCTCCCTTCCGAACACGGACTCCAAGCGCGCGTACGACCTGATGGAGAAGGCCTTCCCGGACAGCGCGGGAGACACCGACACGGTGGTGTGGAAGGTCGACGAGGGGACGGTCCGGGACCAGGACGTCCGGTCCCGGATCCAGCCCGCACTGGACGACATCGGCAGGATGAAGGGCGTCGGAGGGGTCGCGGGACCGTACTCCGGCGCGCAGGGCGCGGCGCAGATCAGCTCGGACGGGAAGATCGCCTACGCGCAGATCACCTTCGCCGAGCAGGCCAACGCCGTACCCAAGGAGCTCGTGCAGGACGTCCTGGACACCGCGCAGGGCGCCGAACGCGGAGGCCTTCAGGTCGAGTTGGGCGGGCAGGCGATCCAGCGGGTGCAGGAGCCGCCCACCGGGCTCGCCGAGATGGTCGGCATCCTGGCCGCGGCCGTCGTGCTGTTCCTCGCGTTCGGCTCGCTGTTCGCGATGCTCCTGCCGATCGGCGTCGCGATCTTCGGCGTCGGCACCGGCCTGTTCTCCACCCAGCTGATCAGCCACGTCACCGACGTGCCCGACCTCGCCCCGCTGCTCGCCACCCTGATCGGGCTCGGTGTCGGCATCGACTACGCGCTGTTCATCGTCACCCGGCACCGGCGCGGCATCCTGCGCGGCGCGGACCCGGAGGAGTCCGCGGTCACCGCCCTCAACACCTCGGGGCGGGCGGTGCTGTTCGCGGGCGGCACGGTGTGCATCGCACTCGCCGGGATGCTCGTCACCAATCTCCGCTTCCTGGACGGTGTCGTCATCGGCACCTCGCTCACCGTCGTGTTCAGCGTGCTCGCCGCGATCACCCTGCTGCCCGCGCTCCTCGGCGTGCTCGGCACCCGGGTGCTCAGCCGCCGTCAGCGGCGCAAACTCGCCGCGACGGGGCCCGAACCGGAGCGCACGAGCGGCGCGGCGGCCCGCTGGTCGCAGACCGTGCAGCGGCGCCCCCGTACGATCGCCGTCCTGGCCGTGGCCGTCATGGCCGTGCTCGCGCTGCCGGTCCTCGGCCTGCGGCTCGGCGCCACCGACCAGGGCAACGACGACGCGTCGACGACGACCCGGAAGGCGTACGACCTGCTCGCCGAGGGCTTCGGCCCCGGCTTCAACGGCCCCTTGCAGGTGGTGGTGGCCGACGGGGACACGGACACGCTGGTCAAGGACATCCGGGCGACCGACGGGGTCGCCAGGGCCGCCGCGCTGCCGCCCGCGAACGGCGTGACGGTGATCCAGGTGGTGCCCAGGACCTCGCCGCAGTCGGAGCGGACCGACGAGCTCATCGACACGCTGCGGGACCGGGTGATCCCTCGGGCGGGGGCCCAGGCCCATGTGGGCGGGGTGACGGCCGTCTCCAAGGACTTCGCGACCATCACCGGCGACCGGCTGCCGTACTTCGTGGCCACGATCATCGGCCTCGGCTTCCTGCTCCTGCTGGTCGCCTTCCGCTCCCTCGTGGTGCCGCTGACGGCTGCGCTGATGAACCTGATCGCGGCCGCCGCGTCCTTCGGCGTCCTGGTGGCGATCTTCCAGTGGGGCTGGGGGCTGGAGCTGCTCGGCCTCGGCAAGGAGGGGCCGATCAACGCCTTCCTGCCGGTCATCATGCTGTCGCTGCTCTTCGGCCTGTCCATGGACTACCAGGTGTTCCTGGTGAGCCGGATGCACGAGGAGTGGGTGCACACCAAGGACAACGCCCGCGCCGTGCGCGTCGGCCTCGCGGAGACCAGTCGCGTCATCAACTCCGCGGCCCTGATCATGGTCTGTGTGTTCCTGGCCTTCGTGCTGAGCGGCGACTCGGGCGCGGCGATGGCGGGGGTGGGCCTGGCCGCGGCCGTCGCCCTCGACGCCTTCATCCTGCGTACGGCGCTGGTGCCGGCGGCGATGCATCTGCTCGGCAACGCCAACTGGTGGCTGCCCGCGGCGCTGGACAAGCGGCTGCCGCACCTGGCGGTGGAGCCGGCGGAGGAGCAGCCCGAGCCCACCGCCCCCGTGGCGGCGGGCAGCGCGTCGGTGGTGCACGGCTTCGTCCGTGACGCGGACGGCGCGGCGGTCGACGGCGCGGTCCTCACGCTGCTGTCCAAGGGCGGACGCCAACTGGACCGGGTGACGTCCTTGGCGGACGGCTCGTACATCGTCTCGGTACCGGCCCCGGGCACGTATCTGCTCTCGGCGACCGCTCCGTCGTACGGGGCGCGGGCGCGCCACCTGGTGGTGTCCGACGAACCGCTCGTGCACGACGTGGAGCTGTTGCAGGGGGAGGTGGACGCGGTCAACTGAACGGCCGCGGTCCGTGACGGCGACCGGGCCCGTGCCCCTGCTGCGGGTACGGGCCCGGTCGCTAGCCCTTCTTCTTCGGCTTCGACGGGTCGGGCAGCGCCTTGGTCATGCCGGGCAGGAAGTCCGTGAACAGCTCGTGCACCTCGTGGACGAGCGGCCGCAGGACGCGGAAGCGGGCCAGGGAGACGCCGCGCGCGGTGAGGCGGGCGCCCCGCTCGGCGAGCCGGTAGCTGCGCTCGCGTCCTTCCGTGCGGTCGAACACCCAGTACAGGACGAGTCCCATCTGGGAGAGCCACAGCAACTCGGGCAGCACGTCCCGCAGATCCTCCGGCACCTTGGTCTTCGCTCCGGCGAGCACTTCCCGGTGGACGCTGATCGCCTCCACGCGCGCGTGCTCCGACTCCGGGGAGAAGGGGCTGAGCGGACTGTCCGGGTCGGCGGCGTTCTTGAAGAACTGCACCGCGAACTCGTGGTACGGGGTCGCGATGTCCAGCCAGGCCTTCAGCACGCCGCCGATCCGGGCCTCCAGGTCCGTCTCGCGGTCCAGCACCTCCCGCACCGCCACCTGGTGCTCAGCCGCGATCCGGTCGTAGAAGCCCTGGATCAGGTGTTCCTTGCCGTCGAAGTAGTAGTACGCGTTCCCGACGGAGACCCCGGCCTCCTTCGCGATGGCCCGCATGGTCGTCTTGTCGTAGCCCCGCTCCTGGAACAGGCGCATCGCCGTCTCCAGGATCAGGGCGCGGGTCTGCTCGCTCTTCGCGGGGCTCTTGGCGGACCCCTTCTCGGGGCTCTCGTCGGGACCGGGGCGGTCTGTTGGTGCTGGCACGGGGACGAGCCTAACGAGTGGGCCCCGTGGAGCAGGCCCCGCTGTCGCAGGCGGGCGGCTCGTACGTCCACCCCGAGCCCGGTTCGTAACGCCATCCGTCGCCCCAGTGGTAGGCGCCGCCGCCCCACTGCCCGTTGCCGGGGGAGCCGGACCACTGCGCGTTGCCGGGGGAGCCGGTCCACTGACCGTTCGCGTGGGACCCGCGCCACTTCGCGGCGGCGAGGACCGCGCCCTTCGCCAGCCGGGAGCCGGCCGGTGTGCTCAGCCGGTGCGCGAGCGGCCGGTGCTCGCGCAGCGCCCAGAGGGTCACGATCCAGGCGGCGGGCCCCTTGTAGATCTGTCCGCCGTCCCCGACGACGGTGATCTCGCCGAGGGTCGCCGCGTGATCGAGTTCCGGGAAGCGCTGCCGGGCCTCGTCCGAGGCGGCCGGGACGAACCGGAGGGGGACCAGGCAGGGCTGGCGCGCCAGCCAGTCGCGGAGGAAGCCGCACAGCGGGCACTGCGCGTCGTAGAGGACGGTGAGCCCGAGGACCGGGACGCGCGCGGCGTCCCGGTCCCCGGTGGCGGCGGCGCCGGCCATCGTGCTCACGCCCCGGCCGTCGGCGCGACCCAGCCGGTGGGCGCGACGGGCGGCAGCTGCTCCCGCTCCATCACGCCGCGGCGCCGGATCTTGTTGAGCACGTAGACGTTCCCCAGGTGCATGACGCCGAGGACGAGCAGGACGACGCCGAGCTTGGTCGACAGGGCCTCGAAGACCTCCCGGGCGTTGCCGATCGTCTCGTCCTGGTTCAGATAGAGCGCGACGAAGCCCAGGTTGACCAGGTAGAAGCCGACCACCAGCAGGTGGTTGACCGCGTCGGCGAGCTTCTCGTTGCCGTGCAGCACGTCGGCCAGGAAGATCCGTCCGTTGCGGCTCAGGGTGCGTGCCACCCAGACGGTCAGCGCGATGCTGACCAGCAGGTAGATGACGTACGCGACGACTGTGAGGTCCATGTCCCCACCCCTTCTTGAACGCGTTCAAAACGCTGTCGGGAATGAATGTAGACCTCCTTTTGAACATGTTCAAGTCGAGGGGTGGGCGTGCGGTCACCCGTGCGGGGACTTCCGTGCGCCGCCGCTACGTCCGTGCGGCGCGGGCCAGTTCGGGCCGCTTGTTGTAGTCCGTGAGGCCCACGACATTGCCCCAGGGGTCGGCGATCTCGACGGTCCATCCGGTGGCCACGGGGAAGGGGGCGTCCAGTGGCCGGATCCCCGCCGCGGCGAGAGCGCTCGCCGCGGCGCGGGCGTCCCGGACCTCCAGCCACACCCGCGGCACGGCCCAGGGCGGCGGCCGGTGGCTCAGCTCCTCGTCCAGCCGCAGCAGTACGCCCGGCGTCTCGCCGCCCACCTTCAACGCGGCGATCCCGGCCTCGTCGAGCCGGAACGCCACCGGGAACCCGGCCAGCTCGTAGAAGCGGACCGCCTCGTCGAGGTTCCCGACGGGCAGCAGTACGTTGTCGATTCCGAGCAGTTCGTATGACACGTCATCTGACATGTCATCAGGTTAGGGATCCTGACCGGCCGCGGAGCAGAGCCGACCGCGGGCCCGGCCCGCGATCACCCATTGGGATGAGGGACTTCCGGCTCGTCCGTTGTCAGTGGCGTCTCGTACGGTCCTCGGCATGGGAATGGTGACGTTCGTCGACGAGACGACGAGTGGGGGCCGGAGCGCCGGCTGGGAGGTCGAGATCGCCGAGGAGCGGCTCGCGTTGCGCGAGCTGATCCGGCGCAGGGTCTTCCAGGAGGTCGCCGAGTACAACGCGCGTGCGACGGGGGTGTTCCAGGGGCTGGTGCAGCCCGAGGACACCGAGCGCGTGCTGAACGGATACGCGTTGCGCACGCCCCGGCGGATAGACCCGCGGGCGCAGACGGACCTGGCCCTCGCGGCCTTCGCGGGGAACGGCTTCCTCGTGCTCGTCGGCGACCGTCAGCTGACCGACCTCGACGAGGAGATCGACCTCGCCCTCGGCACCGAGGTCACCTTCCTGAAGCTCGTCGCACTGGTGGGGGGCTGACCATGACCGGCATTCGGTCCTACGAACAGCGCATCCGCAACCGGATCGCCGAGGACAACATGGGCAAGGTCGCCGACCTGGCCCTCAAGGCCGCCCTGGAGAACAAGGGCTACTGGGGCGGCGGCTGGGCGACGATGCTCGACCTGCTGCGCGAACTGCCCGTCGAGCGGCGGACCGTGCTCGCCGACGCCCTGGTGGCGCGCTACCACTCGGTCGGCGAGGAGTCGGCCGCCAAGAGCAACGCGATGACGCTGATCGGCATCCTCGCCAGGGATCTCCCCGGCGACCGGCTCGTCCCCGAACGCCTCAAGCAGCTCGACGAACTCGGCCGGCAGCACTCCTTCTGGTACGCGGCACGGCTCGACGTCCTGGCCGAGGCGGAGCTGGCCGCCGGACGCCCCCTCGCCCCCGCCGTCGTCGCGGTCTTCCGCCGCACCGCCATGGACGCGTACCGCTCCCACGAGCTGGGCGAGCTGGCGAAGAAACTCACCGAACCGGTCCTCAACGTCGGGGAGGAGTGGGCCGAGACGGCCATGGAACACCTCTCCGGGCCCGACGACCCCTGGCACGCGCTGCTCACCCACGCCGCCTCGGCCACCGCCTCCAAGCCCAGCGCCACATGGGACAGGCGGGCCGCCGCGCTCATCGACACCCTCGGCCCGGACCGCGTCCGCGACACCGCGCTGCCCTGGCTCGCCCTCGTCGGCCGCCCCCGGACCCTCCCGCTGGAGCGCAGGTCGTGGGAGGCGGACATCAACAACGCGTACGACCCCTGGAACGCGAACGCGCTGCGCGGCCTCGCCTGGCTGCTCTCCCTCCTGCCCGCCCACCCCGACACCGCCAGGGCGCTGGGCACGCTCGTCGAGACCTCCCTGAAGAAGGTCGCCGGACTCGGCCCGCGCAACCCGAAGGTCGCCAACGCCGGGGTCGTCGCCCTCGCCCGCATCGACAGCGAGGCCGCGCTCGCCGAACTCGCCCGGCTCGCCACCCGGGTGACCTACAAGAACACGGCGAAGCTGCTCGACGGCGCCCTGGAGGCGCGGGCCGTGGCCCTCGGGCTGAGCCGCGAGGAGATCGAGGAACTGGCCGTCCCGGCGTACGGCCTCGACGAGGTCGGCAGGGCCGTGCACGAGTTCGGCGAGGCCACCGCGACGCTCGACGTCCACGGCTCCCGAGCGGTGCTGAGCTGGCGCAACGCGGCGGGCAAGTCCGTGAAGGCGGTGCCCGCGACGGTGCGGCGCGAGCACGCCGAGGAGCTCAAGGAGCTGAAGGCGGCGGTCAAGGACATCGACAGGATGCTGTCGGCGCAGGCGGAGCGTCTGGACCGGCAGTTCCTCGCCCGGCGCACCTGGGCGTACGGCGCGTGGCGCGAGCGCTACCTCGACCATCCTCTGGTGGGCACGCTCGCCCGCCGTCTCCTGTGGACCGTCGACGGCACGCCCGCCGGGTTCGCGGACGGCGAGCTGCGCACCCTCGCCGACGAGCCCGTGAGCGACGGCTTGGAAGTCGAACTCTGGCACCCCGTCGGCCGCGAGCCCGCCGAGGTCGTCGCCTGGCGGGACTGGCTGGAGCGGCACGAGATCACCCAGCCCTTCAAGCAGGCCCACCGCGAGGTGTACCTGCTCACGGACGCCGAGCGCACCACGGGGACCTACTCGAACCGTTTCGCGGCGCACATCCTGCGCCAGCACCAGTTCAACTCCCTCGCCGCGATCAGGGGCTGGCGCAACAAGCTCCGTCTCTGCGTCGACGACGAGGCGCCGCCCGCCTCACGCGACCTGCCTCAGTGGGGCCTGCGCGCCGAGTACTGGATCGAGGGCGACGGAGAGGAGTACGGCGAGGACACCACCGAGTCGGGCAGCTATCTGCGCCTGCGCACCGACCAGGTCCGCTTCTATCCGATCGACGCCCCGCAGAACTCGGCACACTGCTTCGGCGGCGAGTACCGCATGTGGCTGCGCGACGGGCAGGAGCCGGTGGAGCCCGTCCCGCTCACCGACATCCCGCCCCTCGTCCTGTCCGAAGTCCTGCGCGACGTCGACCTGTTCGTAGGCGTCGGCAGCGTCGGGAACGACCCGACCTGGCAGGACGGCGGCCCGGGCGGACGCTTCCGCGAGTACTGGACGACGTACGGCTTCGGCGAGCTGAACCAGAGCGCCGAGACCCGCCGCGCCCTCCTGGACCGCCTGGTCCCGCGCCTGGCGATAGCCGACCGCTGCACCCTGGAGGGCCGTTTCCTGCACGTCAGGGGCGAACGCCACACGTACAAGATCCACCTCGGCTCGGGCAACATCCTCATGACCCCGAACGACCAGTACCTGTGCATCGTCCCCAAGTCCGCCCCGGGAGAACCCCGGACCGGCTACCTCCCCTTCGAGGGCGACCGCATGCTGGGCGTGATCCTCAGCAAGGCGATCCTCCTGGCGGACGACACGGGGATCACGGATCCTTCGATCCTGAGCCAGTTGTAGCCCTCCCCGCACGGACCACGTGTCCCTCGTGTACCCATACTGAGAATGCGAGGGGCGCAAGGGGAGGGCGAGCTGCGTGCGACGGGTGTTGGCGGTCCAGTTCGCACCCTGCGCCCTGTTCGTCACGGGCGTACTCGCACTCGTGCGGGCAGGCAGCTTTTCGGGGCGCAGTGACTGGGGTGCGGCGGTGCCGGAGCGTCCGCTCACCGCAGTCGGCGCGCTCCTCGTGGTCACCGCGTGCGCATCCCTCCTCGGCCTCCTGCTGCAGCCCTTCCAGGTCCGGGCGGTCCGTGTGCTGGAGGGCTACTGGGACCGCTGGGCGCTCACTGCGGGCCTCGGGCAGCTGCTGGTACAGGTGCAGCGCAAACGCTGGGTCGCGTTGTCGGAGCGAGCCGAAAAGGCAGCTCTCGGCGAGGCGGCACAGCGGGTACGGGCCGAGGCGCAGCGCCGCCTCGCCGCTCACCCTGCGGAGGACGTCTTGCTGCCCACGGCGCTGGGGAACGCGTTGCGCGCGGGTGAGTTGAGCGCGGGGGAGAGATACGGCCTGACCACCTTGGCGTCATGGCCGCGGATCTATCTGCAGGTCTCGGACCGCATGGCGGAGGCGCTGCGCTCGACCCGCGACGCGCTCGACAGTGCGGTGAATCTGTGCTGGTCGTTTCTGGCGCTTACTGGGACAGGCATTGCGGCCCTGTACGACGAGCGGTCCGGCTGGTGGCTCTGTGGAGCCGGTCTGGGCTTCGCCGCGCTGGCGTACAAGGGCGCGGTGACGGCAGCACAGTCGTACTCGGGCCTCATGCACGTGACCTATGACCTGCACCGCTTCGACCTCCTCGAAGCCCTTCACTATCCGTTGCCGACGAAGGAGACCGAAGAGGAGGTCTTTGCAGGTGTCTCGGATTCTTTCGCCTACCGGCAGCGCCTGGACTTCCCGTATGCCCACCCGGGTGCCCGGCCGCACGTGGAAGAGACCGACGGCAGCGCGGGCGGCCGGTTGGAGGACGGAGAGCCCCCGCAGCGGTCAGAGCAGGCCGAGTAGTTTCATCAGTTCGTTCGCCTTGATCCTGGCGTCCACTCCCGCCAGGCGGAAGAGGGCTGGGCCAGGCAGGATCTGAGCCGGACACTGAGCACCGTCGTAAGGGCCGTGCTTGAAGACGGCTCGGTCCCTTACGAGGTATGCGTTGATGGCCTCCGCGTCGCCCTCGGTCAGGACCTTCTGCCAGCGCCTTCGGTCCTGGTAGGAGTAGGCCTGCCTGGGAACAGGTTCTTGCCTGCACAGAGGGCACCGGACGAATTCGACCGGATGGCCCGGAAGGGTTGCGTCATACATTTTTCACCTCCACCTTCTTCAAGGTCTGCTTGTCTCCGGTGTGTTGCCGCCGACTAGGAAGGAAGACGCGACGGTCGTAGAGCCTGAGCGTCCAGATGACCTGTGCGATGGAAGCCACCGCGACAAGGATGGTGGCGGCCCAGCGCCAAACGGCCAGATCGCCGGTGCCCCGGGGAACGAGAACCATGGCGACGCCGAATGCGAGGAGCACGGTTCCCGCGTTGTACACCATGCCGGCGCGTTCCAGCTTCTCCTCCCCCGAAACGCATTCCCTTCGCTGGATCTCCAGGTCGTCCTTGCGGGGCTCGCTCAGGCCGGTCCAGTTCTGGAGGTCCTCGTACGAATAGATCCACTGGCGAGCATGAAAGCCGAGTTGGATGCTCAGCAGGAGGAGGATCACCGCCGTTACGAGGAGCAGGAGTGTCGGACCGGCCAATCGGATCTTGTCCGCGTCCGCGCACACCACTCCGATCAGGGAAAGAGATCCTGCTGTGAGGAGCGGCGCAGCAATGAATAGAGCTGTTTCGGAGGCCCGCACTATTCCCAGCGGTGTGGGACGTGCGACAAGTTCGTCATTACTTTTCACTTCCGTACTCATCTACCCCCCATGTGTACTTGTTTACCCGAACCAGCGAAACCGCTGAGTTCGCAGTGTGACTGCGGAGGGAATCAATCGGCAGGAGCGAAAATCCGCCAAAACAGCAGACGGCCCTGTTTCCGAAGTTACGGAAACAGAGCCCTCTGGTGATCAGAAGGAGATCAGAAGCGCCGAGTGATCAGCGCCCTCTTCACTTCCTGGATCGCCTTGGTGACCTCGATGCCGCGCGGGCAGGCGTCCGTGCAGTTGAACGTCGTGCGGCAACGCCACACGCCGTCCTTGTCGTTGAGGATCTCCAGGCGCTGCTCGCCCGCCTCGTCGCGCGAGTCGAAGATGAAGCGGTGGGCGTTCACGATGGCGGCCGGACCGAAGTACTGGCCGTCGTTCCAGAACACCGGGCACGAGGACGTGCACGCCGCGCACAGGATGCACTTGGTCGTGTCGTCGAAGCGCTCGCGGTCCTCGGCGGTCTGGAAACGCTCACGCGTCGGCTCGTTCGTGTCCTTCGTGATGAGGAAGGGCATGACGTCGCGGTACGCCTGGAAGAACGGCTCCATGTCGACGACCAGGTCCTTGAGGACCGTCAGGCCCTTGATGGGCTCGACCGTGATCGGCTTCTCGGGGTTGATGTCCTTGATCAGCGTCTTGCAGGCAAGGCGGTTCTTGCCGTTGATCCGCATGGCGTCCGAGCCGCAGATGCCGTGCGCGCAGGAGCGACGGAAGGTCAGCGTGCCGTCGACGTCCCACTTGATCTTGTGCAGACCGTCGAGGACGCGCTCCTTCGGGTCGATCTCCAGCTGGAAGTCTTCCCAGACCGCCTCCGCCGAGATCTCCGGGTTGAAGCGGCGGATCCGGAAGGTGACGGTGATGTAGGGAGAGGCGGCGGACTCCGCCTCGACCTTGTCCAGAACAGGGGTAGCCATCAGTACTTACGCTCCATCGGCTGGTAGCGGGTCTGGACGACCGGCTTGTAGTCGAGACGGATGGACTCGGTGCCGTCGTCGCCGACCTCGCGGTACGCCATGGTGTGGCGCATGAAGTTGACGTCGTCGCGGTTCGGGTAGTCCTCGCGGTAGTGACCGCCGCGGGACTCCTTGCGGGCGAGGGCGGACACGGCCATGACCTCGGCCAGGTCGAGCAGGTTGCCCAGCTCGATGGCCTCCAGCAGGTCGGTGTTGAACCGCTTGCCCTTGTCCTGGATCGAGACGTTCTTGTACCGCTCGCGCAGCTCGGCGATCTTCTCGACCGCCGTCTTGATCGTCTGCTCGGTGCGGAACACCATCACGTTGGCGTCCATGCACTCCTGGAGCTCCCGGCGGATCTCCGCGACCCGCTCGGTGCCGGTGGAGGCACGCAGCTGCTCGACCTGCGCGACGACCTGCTCGGCCGGGTTCTCCGGCAGCTCGACGTAGTCGGCCTTCAGCGAGTACTCGGCGGCGGCGATGCCGGCGCGGCGCCCGAACACGTTGATGTCCAGGAGCGAGTTGGTGCCGAGGCGGTTGGCGCCGTGCACGGAGACGCAGGCGACCTCGCCGGCGGCGTACAGACCCGGGACGACGGTGGTGTTGTCCGACAGGACCTCACCCTCGACGTTCGTCGGGATGCCGCCCATCGCGTAGTGCGCGGTGGGCTGGATCGGGATCGGGTCCGTGTAGGGCTCGATGCCGAGGTAGGTGCGCGCGAACTCCGTGATGTCGGGCAGCTTGGCGTCCAGCTGCTCCGGCGGGAGGTGCGTGAGGTCGAGGTAGACGTGGTCGCCCTCGGGACCGCAGCCGCGGCCCTCGCGGATCTCCGTGTAGATGGAGCGTGAGACGACGTCACGGGACGCGAGGTCCTTCATGACCGGCGCGTACTTCTCCATGAAGCGCTCGCCGTCCTTGTTGCGGAGGATGCCGCCCTCACCGCGGGCGCCCTCCGTCAGCAGGATGCCCATGCGCCAGATGCCGGTCGGGTGGAACTGGAAGAACTCCATGTCCTCCAGCGGCAGCCCGCGGCGGTAGACGGCGGCCTGGCCGTCACCGGTCAGGGTGTGCGCGTTGGAGGTCACCTTGAAGAACTTGCCGGTGCCGCCGGACGCGTAGATCACGGCCCTCGCCTGGAAGACGTGGATCTCGCCGGTCGCGAGCTCGTAGGCGACGACGCCCGCCGAGTGCTTGACCCCGTCGATCTCGGTGATCAGCTGGTCGAGGACGTAGAACTCGTTGAAGAACTCCACGCCCTCCTTCACGCAGTTCTGGTACAGCGTCTGGAGGATCATGTGACCGGTGCGGTCGGCCGCGTAGCAGGAGCGGCGGACCGGGGCCTCGCCGTGGTTGCGGCTGTGGCCGCCGAAGCGGCGCTGGTCGATCGTCCCGTCGGGCGTCCGGTTGAACGGCAGGCCCATCTTCTCCAGGTCGAGGACCGAGTCGATGGCCTCCTTCGCCAGGATCTCGGCGGCGTCCTGGTCGACCAGGTAGTCACCGCCCTTGACCGTGTCGAAGGTGTGCCACTCCCAGTTGTCCTCCTCCACGTTGGCGAGCGCGGCGGCCATGCCGCCCTGCGCGGCGCCCGTGTGGGAGCGGGTCGGGTAGAGCTTCGTCAGCACGGCGGTGCGGCTGCGCTTCGTCGACTCGATGGCGGCGCGCATGCCGGCGCCACCGGCGCCGACGATGACGGTGTCGTACTTGTGGATCTTCATGAGTGGTTGCCTCAGCCCCGTGCCTAGCGGATGTTCGGGTCGAAGGTGAAGATCACCAGCGTGCCCAGCAGGATCGTGAACACCGTGGCGGTGTACAGCAGGCCCTTCAGCCAAAGGCGCGTGTTGGCGCGCTCCGCGTAGTCGTTGATGACGGTACGCAGGCCGTTGGCGCCGTGCAGCATCGCGAGCCACAGCATCGCGAGGTCCCAGACCTGCCACCACGGGTTGGCCCAGCGGCCGGCCACGAAGGCGAAGCCGACCTTGGAGACGCCGCCGTCGAGGACGAGCTGGATGAGCAGGTGGCCGATGACCAGGACGACCAGGACGATGCCGGACAGGCGCATGAACAGCCAGCCGTACATCTCGAAATTGCCGCGGGTCGACTTCGGGGTCTTCTTGGTGCGCTTGCGGGGGGCCTCGATGACCGGGGCGGGGTTGTCGACGCCGTACGCCGAGAACGCGCCCGCGCCCTCGACGGGGCCGATGCCGGAAGCGGCGGTGTCAGTAGTGGACATCTGCGTCAGCTCCCGAAGACTTCGCGGAATGCGTGACCGAGGACGGGGTAGAGCGCCCCGGCCATCAGCACGATCCAGATACCGACGACGGACCAGAGCATCTGCTTCTGGTAGCGCGGGCCCTTCGACCAGAAGTCGACGGCGATGACGCGCAGGCCGTTGAGCGCGTGGAAGAGGATGGCGGCGACGAGGCCGTACTCCAGCAGCGCGACGATCGGCGTCTTGTACGTGGACACGACCTTGTCGTAGTCCTCGGGGGAGACACGGACGAGAGCGGTGTCCAGCACGTGTACGAACAGGAAGAAGAAGATGAGGACGCCGGTGACTCGGTGAGCCACCCAGGACCACATTCCTTCCCGGCCGCGGTACAGCGTTCCAGCCGGCACGGAAGAACCCTCCGGGAGCGGGGATTGGGGCCGCGCCGGCTTCTGTGTCGGTCGGGCCCGGCCGGGTACGGTCCACCGGCCCTGGCCATCGTAGCGACGACTTGTCGGAACGCTTACAGCGGCCCCGCTGGTGTGATCAAACAGGCAATCAAACAGGCACGTACGGGCTATCCGGGTGGCCCGAATCCGTCGATTCCGCCGTTTCCGGACGAGATCCCGACGGATCGTCGAACGTACGTGCAAGCCGGGAGATGCGTCCCCGGGCGAGTCGCCTGAGCTCCTCGGCCGTCAGGACGCGCTCCTCCTCGGGCTCGTTCGCCAGGCGGGCCCGGATTCCGGCCAGCACCTGGTCGAGGGCCTCCTCCGGCCCGAAGTCGTCCAGACAGATGACGAACACATGGCCGAATCGGCTCTCGTATGCGGCGTGCGCGGCGCTCAGCGCGGTGTGCGCGGCGGAGTACGCGCCGTCCGGGAGCAGGGTGAGCGACTCGCCGGCCAGCGCCTCGGCGAGGTCGGCGGGGGTCAGGTCGTACGCCGCCTCGTCGGCCGCGGCGAGCAGCGCGCCCAGGTCCGGGTAGGGCCGATGGTCGGCCAGGCGTTGGGCCCAGCGCAGGCTGCCGCAGCAGGCGAGCAGGGCACGGGTGACCACGTCGGCCGGCGCGGCGTTGAACCGTGCGAGGCGGCCCGGGGACGGCGCCGCGCTCTTCTGCTCGGGGAGGGCGACCTGGCCGGGGAGGCGTGGGTGACGGTGCGACGGCAGCGTAGATCCTCGGCGGTGGGAGAGAAGGTCCGGGCCGTGACGTCATGGGCGTCACGCGTGTTTCGGCAGGGGAGGGAGTGAAAGTTGTGCCGCTCACGCTATCGAGGTGTGCTGGAAGCTGTCCGATGGATGCCCGAATTTCACCCGCACGGGAGAGTTTCGGAATGTGCGGTGGACGGATGATGCGGGCTCTGGGCTTAGGTTCGCTGTGCAGTGGACCTCGGTGGCGAAGTGAGGGCAGCGTGATGCGGAACGTTCGCGGGGGTACGTGGGGAGCGCCCGGAGGGCCGGAGGTCTCCTCGATACCTCCGCGGCCTTTGCGCCACGCCCGGCGTGATCCGACGGCCCCACAGTTCGCCCGAACGGCGCAAGCCGCACCACGGACCGCCCCGCGCGGACCCGCGGCGGCGCGCCGAGCCGGGGGCGCGGGCACGGGAGGTGCGCGGTGACCGGCCGCAGGCGGCGGGCACCGGAGCGGCGGGTCCGGCGCACGGGAGCCGTCGCGGGCGGCGCGGCCGTGGTCGTGGCGGGCGCCGTCGCCGCGGCCTTCGCGTTCTGGCCCGGAGGCGACGGGGAGCCGACGGGGGCCGGGACGTCGACGGCCGCCCGGTCGGGCACCTCGCCCGGCGCGCAGCCCTCACCGACCCGGTCGTACCCCCTGTCGCAGGCGCCCCGGACCATTCCCGCCGTACGGGAGCACACCCCGGCCCGGGGGCCCGGCTGGCGTCCTGCCTCCGGGGCCCGCGTGGTCGTGCGCGACGAGGCACTCGCCGATGAGGGACGGCTGATCGCGGGAGAGCTGAAGCTGACGTACGCGGGGCGGACGGGGGCCGAGGACGGCGACGTGGAGCTCGGCCTCGACCACGGCGGCGCGGGTCCCGAGTCGTACACCCTGACCGTCAAGAACCGTCGGGTCACCATCACGGCCCCCGCCGAGGCCGGAGTCTTCTACGGCACGCGCACCCTCAAGCAGGAGGTGCACGGCGGCGGCACCGCGCCGGAGGGGGTCGTGAACGACCGGCCCGCGAAGGCGCAGCGCGGGTTCATGCTCGACATCGCCCGCAAGCACTTCACGGCCGACTGGATCGAGGACCGGGTCCGTGAGCTGGGCGACCTGAAGTTCAATCAGCTCGGTCTGCACTTCTCGGACGACCAGGGCTTCCGCATCGAGTCGGACACGCACCCCGAGATCGTCTCGAAGGAGCACCTCAGCAAGGCGGAGGTCCGCAGGATCATCGACCTCGCGGCGAGCC
Organism: Streptomyces siamensis; assembly: GCF_039543605.1. Classification (NCBI taxonomy): domain Bacteria; kingdom Bacillati; phylum Actinomycetota; class Actinomycetes; order Kitasatosporales; family Streptomycetaceae; genus Streptomyces; species Streptomyces siamensis. Next base: position 276,402 of record NZ_BAABKB010000030.1, read on the forward strand.
GGCACATCGATGTCGTCCCGGAGATCGACTCGCCGGGCCACCTGGGCGCGGTCATCGCCGCGCACCCCGACCTCCAGCTGCGCAACGTGTCGGGTGTCGCCACGCGGGGCGCCGTCGACATCTCCGACCCCGCCGCGGCGAACCTGGTCGACGACCTGCTCAACGAGTACGCGGACCTCTTCCCCGGCCCGTACTGGCACCTCGGCGGCGACGAGTACCAGGCGTTGACGGTGTCGAATCCGGCGGCGTCCTTCCCGCAGCTGGCCACCGCCGCCCGCACCAAGTACGGGCCCGGCGCGAGCGTCGCCGACCTGGCGACCGGTTGGCTCAACGACCGGGCCGCCGTCGTCCACGGCCACGACCGGACGGCACGGGCGTGGAACGACGGGTTCTTCCGCGGCGGCCAGGTCGAGGCGGACGCCGATCTCCAGGTGGCGTACTGGACGGGCAAGGAGATCGGGGCCCGGCTGCCGGTCGAGTACCTGAGCGAGGGCCGCAAGGTCATCAACTACAACGACGAGTACCTCTACTACGTCCTCGGCGAGCCGCAGACCTTCGTGTACCCGACCGGGCAGCGCATCTACGAGCAGTGGACCCCGCTCGTCCTGCGCGGATCGACGGCGGTGTCCGCGAAGTACGACTCCCAGATCCTCGGCGGGAGCTTCGCCGTCTGGTGCGACCGCTCGACCGCCCAGACGCAGGACCAGGTCGCCGCCGGCGTCCGCATGCCGCTGCGCGCGACGGTCCAGAAACTGTGGGATCCCCGGAAACCGGCGCTGTCCTGGGCCGACTTCAAGGCGCTCGCGAACCGGCTGGGCTGAGCACGGGCCCCCGACGGGGTGGACGACCGGGCACGGTGAACCGTATGTTCCGCGTGCCGTGCGCGAGGTCCTGGGGAGGGACCCGCCCGGTCTCCGTCTTCTGAACCAGTGGGGGGTCCCTCAGCCATGCTCTGCACGCACTGCCGGCACTTCGAAGCGACGGCCGGGGACGGCCTGTGCGACATCTGCACCGTCGCGACGGCCGCCCCCCATCGGCCCGGCAGCGCCCGGCGGTTCGCCGGCTCGCAGCGGTCGGGCAGCTCGCAGCCGCCCGCCGCGCACCTGCGCTCGCCCGTCGGTCTCGCCCAGGCCACGGTCGTCATGCTCGCCGTGTCCGCCGCCGCCGGACTCTTCACCCTCTACTCGGTCCTCTCGGCGTACGGGCTCGTCAGCGACATCGCCGCCGGGGCGTTCGAGGCGGTGGACCAGGACGACCTGGACCTGGCGGACCGGCTCCTCGTCGCCTCGGGCAGGCTCCAGTTCGTGCTGGAGATCGCCACCGCCGTCGTGTTCGTCTGCTGGTTCCACCGGGTGCGGGTCAACGCCGAGGTGTTCGGGCCGCAGGAGCACCGGATGAGGCGCGGCTGGGCCGTCTGGGGCTGGTTCGTTCCCGTGGTGAACCTGTGGTTCCCGCGCCGCGTCGCCGCCGACGTCTGGGACGCGAGCGCACCGCTGCCGACACTGTCCCTGGCGGACGGGACGCGGATGCCCTCGTCGTCGCACCTCCTCCTCAACTCCTGGTGGCTCACATGGGTGGCCGCCGCGCTCACCGACCGGCTGTCCGGCCGGTCCGTACGCGGCGCCGACACGCCCGCCGAACTGCGCGAGGCGATGGGCATGCTGGGAGTCGCCGAGGTCCTGTGGGTGGTGGCCGCCGTCCTCGCGGTGCTCTTCGTGCGGCGTCTGACCCGTATGCAGGACGACAAGGCCCGGCGCGGTCCGCTCGTCGCCGCGGCGGTCCGACCCGCGCCGAATCATCCCTTTCCGTAGCCAACTGCCCCGCCCCTGTGGTGTATTCGGCCCGAGTCGCCGAACCGAGACACCGGGGGAAACCGGCATGGGCTACTGGGGCTACTACGTCGTGGGCAGAAGCGAGGCACCGCTCGCGGAGCTGGACACGCTGGCCGGGGCGCGCGGCATGGTGCTGCGCGGGACGGCGCCGGCAGGCTGGCAGGTGTGGGAGTACCCGGGCGGTGACGGGGACGTCGGGAACATGAACGCACTCGCCCGGGAGACCGGCGCGCCCGCTCTGTTCGGATACGTCATGGACAGCGACTGCGTGGCCGTCGAGGCAGCCGCCCCCGAGAGCGGCGCGTGGACCACCTGCCTGGCGCGGGAGGCGATGGCCGGGTACCTGGGCGGCGGCGAGGACGAGCTCGGCGTCGACGACTACTTCCTCGAACCGGGCGACGCCGCCGCGCGGGCCGTCGCCTGGGCCGCCGAGGCCGGTCATGCCGTCACCGCGGAATCGCTGCTCGACGTGCTGACCGCGGGCCCCGACCCGTTGGCCGAAAACCTCTTCTTCCGGTTCCTCGACCGGCTCGGTGTGGTGCCGCTGTGACACTCCCGGACCGTTGCACGCAGTAAGGGGAAGTGCGGGCTCCGTGAGACAAGGGCGCCCTGTCGAGGCATTTCGAGGGAGGCGCGATGAGCCTGGTGGAACTGATCGCTCAGGCCGACGAGCGAGGTCTGGCGGCGAGCGGTCTGGCTTGTTTGGATCGGTGCGTGCCTCTGCTGGGCGGCGACGACGAGATCCTGCGACCGCTGTGGGCGAGCCTGGCGGACGGGAACGCATGGGGCGACCGCCTGAAGGAGGCGCGCACCAGACTCGACGCGGACGCTCCCGAGCCGGCCGCGGCCGACGAGGACGAGGCCGTCGTGCTCGCCCGTCGCATGCTCGACGCGGCACCCGCCGAGTGCTCCGCCGCCGACCTGCGCCCCTGGGCCGACGCCTGTTCCGTCGCGGCCCTGCAGATCCACCGGATGCTGGACGCCGCCGAGGACGGAGCGTCGTGCGTGACGTCCCGCCGCGAGGGCCGCACGGACGGCATGTCGCCGCTCGTCGCCGCCGAACTGCGCCGCCAGGTCACCGTCCTGGAACTGCTCGCCGACCACGGCACCGGAGGACTGCGTCCGGCTCTGGACGTGTCCACGGAGGGCCGGCGCGTGCTGCGGGCGGTGGTGTCGCGCAGGGCGCGGGGAAGGGCGTAGGCGTACACACGGGCCGTCCGGCGCGGACCGGTCCGGGTCGGTTCGGAGCGGTCCAGGAGGGTTCGGGAGGGTTCGGGCCGGTCCTGGCGCGGGCGGACGCGTCGGCGGCCCCGGCAGGCTCAAACCCGTTTGCCTGAGGGGTTCCTGTGACTGTCCGGCGAGGGAGATGGCGGTCCTGAGCCGGTGTCGCGAACACCCACCGGGCGCGTGACGAATCCGGTCCCGACCACGCTCTTCGGAATGTGAACGCAATGAGTGTGGACTCGACTCGGGCAACGAGGCCCCCGGCGGCGGCGAAGCCCGTGCGCTGGGCGGCGGACACGGTCGCGACGATGCGTGAGGGCGCCCGGCTGCGCCTCGACTATTCGGCCCAGAGCCTGTGGCGCGTGGACCGGCTGATCGAGGAGATACGCCGGGAGGGCGCGCCGTTCGCCGCCGTCGAGACGGCGCTGCGCGGATTCGGCGCGTACGCCGGTGAGGTCGTCGTCAGATGCACGGGCGGCGAATGGTGGGAGACGGGCGGCGACCACTGGTTGCGCACGCCCGACGGGCGCCTGTGGGATCCGATCGAGGAGGCCCGCCGCTGCTACGCGGGCGACGGCTCGCTGCGGCTGCTGTGCCGCGAGGCCGTGGGCTAGGGGCCCGGCCGGAGGGTCTCGCCCGGTTCGGCGCGGCGGATTCCGGCGGCGCGGGGAACACGAAGAGGGGCCGTGCGACATACGTCCGTATGTCGCACGGCCCCCTCGTGGCCCTGGCGGGGATCGCTGCCGCTACGGCGTCAGCGTCTGCCCCAGATGGGCGCCCGCCGGAGTGCCGAGTGTGGTCTTGCTGTACACCGTGGCCTGCGTGAGACCGAGACCGGTGCTGTTGCTGGGCACGTACAGCAGGATGCCGTCGCCGCCGTCCTCGCCCTCGGTGCCGAGGACCAGGTCGGTGCGGCCGTACCCGGAGAGGTCGGCGAGCGAGACGGCCGAGCCGAGCTTGTCGTCGGTCTCGGTGGAGCCGGGCACCCCGGAGGTGTCCTGGGACACGGCGATCGAGCCGGAACCGGTCAGGCCCGTCGAGGTGCCCTTCAGGAGCAGGGTGGTGCCGGCGTTGGAGCGGTTGACCGCGTCGCGGGTGATGTCCTCGTCCGGTGCGCCGGCGAGGACGTCCGCGTAACCGTCGAGGTTGTAGTCGCCGACGGACACGGACGAACCGAGCGCGTCACCGGACTCGTTGGCGCCCGGCACACCCGTGGTGTCCTGCTGGACCGTCGTCATGCCGGTGGTGGTGAAGCCGGTGGAGGTGCCGGGGACCATGGTGACCTGGCCGCCGGAGACGGCGCCGGACTCCGAGGCGGAGGGCTGGCCGATGACGATGTCGTCGTAGCCGTTGCCGTTCACGTCACCGGCGGCGATCGAACGGCCGCCCTTCACGCTGAGCGTGGACACCTTCGTCAGGCCCGACGCGCCGCCCTTGAACCAGGTGACCCGGCCGATGCCGCCCGCGTCACGGTAGTTGAGGGCCACGTCCGCGTAGCCGTCCCGGTTGAAGTCGCCGGTGGCGGCGTCGGCGTACGCGATCGCGCTCGTCGAGGTGGTGAGGGTGCCGGTCTCGGTGGCGCCGCCGGTGAGGCGGGCGTTCCAGTTGCCGCCCTTGCCGGTGCCCGCGGAGAACACGTCCGCCTTGCCGTTCGCGTCGAAGTCGCCGACCGCGACGGCCGAACCGAGCTTGGCGCCGGCGGCGGTCACGCCGGAGGTGGCGTACGAGAAGCCGGTGTTCAGAGCGGGGCCGTAGAGCACGGTGACCGAGCCGCGGTCCGCGTTGCCGCTCGTGTCGTCCTCGCCGGGCGCGCCGACCGCGAGGTCCGCGTAGCCGTCGCCGTTCACGTCGCCCCACGCGGTGGCGGCACCCCAGTTGTCGCCCGCCTCGGAGGAGCCGGGGACACCCGCGCTGTTCTGCGTGAGCGTCACCTTCGACGCCGGGACCGGGCCGTTCAGCCCGCCGGGCACCACGGTGAGGCTGCCGACGCCGCCCGACGCCTTGGGCGTACCGGCGACGAGGTCGCTCACGCCGTCACGGTTGTAGTCGGAGGTCGGGATCGCGGAGTTCCGGCCGGCGCTCGCGGCGTACCTGCGGATCTCGGCGAGCTTCGGGTAGAGGTTGGCGCCGGGGCACGCGGTGGCGTTGGTGTCGCGGTGTCCGAAGACCGTCGGCAGCGTGATCGACGTGCCCTTGTCGACGAGGTTGCCGTCCTGGCCCTTGGGGCTGCCGGAGACCAGCGTCACCTTGCCGTTGGGGTCGACGCCGTACATGCCGAACTTCCAGGCGACGATGCGGGAGATGGCCTCCAGGCCCGCGCGGGTCGGCTTGGCGTTCTCGTAGTTGCCTATGTACGAGATGCCGACCGTGTTGGTGTTGAAGCCGATGTCGTGCGCACCGATGACGGGCAGGTCCATGCCGCCGCTGCGGCCCTCGAAGATCTGGCCGCACTTGTCGACGACGAAGTTGTAGCCGATGTCGAAGTAGCCGCGCGAGAAGTGCTCCTGCTGGATGGTGCGCATCCGGGCGCGGGACTCGCCGCAGGAGAGCTTGTTGTCGCTGTCCACACCGGTGTGGTGGACCACGGCCGCCTTGATCTCGGTGCCGTACGCGGGCGTTCCGTCGTAGTCGGTCGACGCGCCCCACTCGGCCTGGGTGATGACCGGCGGCTTGACCACCGTCGACGGGCGGGGCGCGGGGACGGTGTCGGTGGGCGACGGCGTCGGCGAGGCGGTGTCGGTCGACGACGGGCTCGGCGGCTCGGTGGTCGGCGAGGCGGTGTCGGTGGGGGAGGCGGTGTCCGTCGGGGTCGCGGGATCCGTGGTCGTCGGCACCGGGTCGGCCGGGGTCGGCGAGTCCGTCGTCGCGGGCGTGGTCTCCTCCACCGGGAGCGTGTACGCCGCGGGTTCCGTGCTCCGCTTCGGATCGGTGCCCGGGTCGAGCAGCCGCACGTCCATGCCGGCCGGTTGTCCCGCGGCCTCCGTGCCGTCGGCTCCGATCACGCGGACCTCGACGCCGTCCGCGTCGCCGGTCCACACGGACGCCGTACCGCCGCGCTGCGCGGCCTTCCTGCCCTCCTCGCCGTCGGCCGAGAAGGGGTCGTCAGGCAGCTTCTGCCACCCCGACCACTTGCCGGACTCCCGCTCCCGGTACCGCACCTCGGGCGTGCCCTTCGGCTTCGCGTCCGGGTCGCTCCAGGTCAGCAGTACGGCGCTGAAGCGGTCGGTGTCCTGCTTGCCGAGGCCCTTGCGGCCGGCCCCCTTGTCCTTCAGCTTGACCGTGTGCACGGCGGGTTTGCGTGCTCCGGCAGGGTCGTCCGGCTGTGCGGACGGGTTTGCTACGGCATAGGTGACGGCGCCCGCCCCGCCCAGCACCACGGCCCCGATCGTCAGCCACGCTCTCCGCTTCAGAGTCAGCGGTTTGTACGCATGGCCAGTCCTGCGACTCAACTGCCCCACCCCTGGAAAAGGTTCTCGGAAACAAGTCCTCAAAAGCACCACCCGTCACACGGGTGGTCCGATGAGTCACAGCGCACAGCGATCGCAAAGCGTCACCACAGTCGATGCGACCTGCGTCACCCCACCGCCCGGCTCCGCCCGGCCGGCACGGCAGGATCGAGGGGATCGCCCTGCTCCGGCAGGTGTCCGTGGAGGTAGGAAGCGGTCGGTGACCTTCCTGACGGGCGCGAGCGGCAATGTCTGCCGAAGGCGGGGCTGGATGAACGGCGCGTCGCACCGGATTCGGCGGCCGGGATTCCGATGTGTGCCGTTATGCCCGGACGCTCGCGGTCGTGTCGGGGGCTGTTGTATAACCGGGCCGCAATCGAGCTCTCCCTCCCTGCCGAAGGGTCACTCCGTGCTGCCCGGAACACGTCCTCGCCCAGGAACGCGACGCGCGGTCGCCGTGCTGTCGGTGGCGGCCGCGACCGCGGTCGCCGTCTCCGGATGCTCGCCGCACGGCGGCGGGAAGCGGAAGTCGGCGGGCGAGCGCACCGCCTCCTCGCGGACGACGCGGGCCGAGGACGGGCCGACGGCCACATCACGCCCCGGTGCCGGGCGCGGGCCGGCGCCGGAGCCGAGGACCGCGGAACAGTTCACCGCCAGGGCCCGGCAGGCCATGGCGGCCGAGAAGGGGTGGACGTTCGCCCTGCGCGGCAGCGAGACGCTCCTCATGCAGGGGCAGCGGCCCTCCACCGCCACGTACACGGCGACGGCCGACCGCACCACGAACCCCACCGCGCTCCGGCAGGACGGCCTGATCACCACCAGCAAGGAGGTGCGCAAGCCCGAGCTGGTCTACGTGGTCGGCGGCACCGGCTACGTCAAGGAGGGCGCCGAGGCGTGGAAGCAGGGGCCGCTGTCCGACCCCGACATCGCCGACGACGTCGAGGATCCCGTGGCCGAGCTGGAGGCGTTCGGCGCGTACGCCAAGAGCGCGAAGGTGCAGCGGACGGGCGCCGGCGGCCGTGACGTGCGCCTCCAGGTCTCCGCCGCGGGCTGGTCGTTGCCGGCCGCCCGCCGCCGTCCCGCGCTGAAGCGGGCGGTCCGGGAGATGGAACCCGCGCTGGCCCAACTGCGGGACGCCGGGGTGACGGCGCCCGACGGCAGCATCGTGCTCAAGAGCTTCACCGAGACATGGAACCTGGACGCGGCGCACGGATACCGGCTCGTCTCGCACCGTTACGCGTACACGTTCCTCGTCCCGTACCGCGGCGGAGACATCACGGTGAGCCAGGAGGTACGGGCCGACAACCACGGCGTGTTCACCGGCAGGGTGACGCTGCCCGCCGACGCCGGCCGATGACTTTCTCCCGGAGCCCCGGGCGGCGGGAGGGCGGCGCCGAGAACTCCGGATCCTGTGTCCGACTGTGTGAGCGAGCATGGAGGGGAGCGGCCCGATGAACGGCACGCAGATCATCGAAGTCGTGTACGGCGAGGGGTGGGACTTCGGGCGCGGGGTCGTGCTCGGGCCGATCGGCGCCGAGGCGGCCGCGGCCCGTGACGCCGCGGGGGAGCCGTACGCGGTGGTGCTGAGGCAGGCCGACAGTCTCGGGGCGATCGTCGCGCACGTGGACTGGTCGCACCACTACCTCGGCCTCTGGGTGTCCGACCTGCACGGGCGGCGGTTCATGGAGGTGGACCTGCGGCGGCTCGCGGCGGACCGGCTCTTCCTCACCTGCCGGCGCGGCTGGGCGTACCCCGACGAGGGGAGCCCGGAATTCGCGGCGGACGCGGGGCGCGTGACGATCGAGCTGCGGCCGGACGGGCGGGGGACCCAGATCGTCGAACCGCAGGGCGACAAGGGCGGCTCGCGATACACGACCGCGGACGTCCCCGAGGAACAACGCTGGTTCCCCGTGCCGGAGTTCGGACAGTGGAAGGCGCTGCTCGCGCCGCTCGGCGGCGATCACGCGCCCGGCTGCGAACTGCGGGAGACCGTGACGGTCGCCCGGACCGGCGAGTCCGGCGGTCCGAACTGGCGGGCGCCGCGGGGGATGCGGCCCGGGCACCTGAACGAGCTGTTCACGCCCGGCGCCCGCTTCTCGACGGACCGGCAGGAGTACACCGTCTGGGAACCGATCCCGGCCGGGACGCTGCGGCTGCCCAGCGGGCGGCTGGTGGCCCGCGACCCCACGTACGGGGAGTGCGAGCAGGACGCCGGATTCACGGTGACGGTGGCGCCCGGCGACTATCCGGTGCAGCTCGCCTCCGCGGGGTACACGGCCGAGCACGAGGGCCGGACGCTGATCCTCGACGAGTACACCGCGGCCCGCGTCCTCGTGTCCGAACGCCCGGCGGTGCGATGGGAGTTGGCGCTGCTCCCCGGACAGGACGAACGGCTCCTGCGGGACGGGCAGTTCTACGGCTTCGGCGTGGACGCCGGCACCGGCGCCTTCGCCGACGCGAGCACGGCCGCGGACCTCGGCCGCAGGTTCTGGGACGGCCAGGTGTCGGGCGTGCTGACGGAGGACGACCACGGCATCGCGGTCGTGGACGACACGGCCACCGGCACCAACCTGATCGCCTACCCGAGCGGCCGGGGCGACGGCGCCTATCCGGTGTGGATCGGCCGGGACACCGACGGCGAGGTCGCCTGCTTCGTGGCGGACATGCTGATCCTGACCGGGGCGGAGCCGCTGCCGCGGGGAGCGGGAGAGGACCGGTCCACGAAATAGCCGGGTACGGCCCGTGGGAGGCCCGGCCCGGGAGGTCCGTCGGTGCGGGTGCTTCGGACGCTTGAGCCGGCCGAATAGTTGTATGAGGACGGGACTTTCCTCGCATGACCTTTGTCACTGCCGCCGCACGTGATGTTCGCGGCGTGCCTTCCGCTTGGTCTGGTGACCGGGGGAGTGGCGCGCTCGTGCGCGGTGGAGTGAGGAGCGGGAGCCATGGAGGAGCGGGGGCCGGCCGAGTTGCGGATGCGTCGGCACGCGGAGCGGTTCGTGCGGCAGGCCACGGCGCGGAACCGGCTGCCGCTGGACTACTCCGTCAACAGTCTGCGCGTCGTCGACTTCATCCTGGACGGACTGCGCAAGGGCGGGTCCGATCGGGCCGCCGTCCAGCAGGTGCTGTTCGGGATCGGCGCCTACACCGGCGAGGTCCTGGTGCGGCGGGCCGGGGCGCGCTGGGTCGAGCTCGACGCAGGGCAGCGCGAGCTGTTCGGCCAGCCCTGCGGCGTGCGGATGCCCGACGGGAGGGTCTGGAATCCGCTGGGAAAGGTCGTCAAGCGGTTCGAGGTCGGGGAGCGGGAGTCCGTGCGGACGTTCTATCTCCAGCTGCACGGACGAGTGCCGCAGGTCAGGGCCGCGGTCGGCGGTGGCAGGCGGTCCAGGTGAAGGGGGAGTGCCCACCGTGCAGGAGCGGCGTCAGGGGGACGTGGGACGTGTGGGGTTCCTGACAGGCTGTGACATTTCTGTGCCGCCTGACGCAGAGGGGCGTGGAAGCGTGCACGCGGCTGACCGTGTCGCACGGCGTGAATCCGGACGATCTCGGTACAAAACGAGGACTGTGTTGGGTCAAGGAGGGGAACCCCGCCGCGTGCAGGCACGCGACGCGGAGCTGGGCGCGGCCGTCGCGCGGGCGCAGGAGGGGGACGAGGCGGCCTTCGCGGTGGCCTACCGAATCGTGCAGCCCGGACTGCTCGGGTACCTGCGCGGGATCGTCGGCGAGGACGCGGAGGACGTGGCGTCCGACGCCTGGCTGGAGATCGCGCGGGACCTCGGACGCTTCCGGGGCGACGGGGCGGGCTTCCGCGGCTGGACCGCGACCATCGGCCGGCACCGCGCACTGGACCATCTGCGCCGGCTCAAGGTGCGGCCGCGGGCGACCGCCCTGGAACAGGACCTGCTCGAACTGCCCGGCGCGCACAACACCCACGACCAGGCGCTGGAGTCCCTCTCCACACAGGACGCCCTGCGCATGGTGGCGGGACTGCCGCGCGACCAGGCGGAGGCGGTCCTCCTGCGCGTGGTCGTCGGACTCGACGGGCCGGCCGCCGCGCGGGTCCTGGGCAAGCGGCCGGGCGCGGTACGCACCGCGGCCCACCGCGGCCTCAAACGCCTGGCGCAGCAGCTCGGCGTCGGCGGTGTGACGGATGAAGGCCCCAGAACGCTGGGGGAGTCGAGATGAACGGCAAGAAGTCCAACAAGGTGTCGGGCAGGGATGGATCCGGACATGGGTGAACGACACGGTCACGGCGGCTCGTCCGACCGTCGGGTCGCGCACCCGGGCGAAGCGGGCCGGCCCGACCTCGGCGCGCTCCTCGCCTCCGCCGTGCGGGCGGAGACCGTCGACGCCGAGGACGAGGCCCGTGCCGTCGCCGCCTTCCGCGCCGCCCGGGACGAAGGCGCGCTCGCCGCGCGGACCCGGCGCCGCGACGACTGGCGGCCGCGGGAGCGGCGGCGGCCGATCCGTTCGCTGAAGGCCATGTGTGCCGTGCTGCTGGCCAGTCTGACGCTGGGCGGGGTCGCGGTCGCGGCGATCGGCTCGGTGTCCGACGAGGACGGCGACGACCAGGGCAGGGCCACGGCGCGGCCGTCGAGGAGTGTTCCGGACCGTCGCGCCGCCGAGTCCGTCCCGCAGGAGTCGCCCACCTCCGCCGCCCCGGACCCCTCCGGGCGGGGCCGTGCGTCCGCCCACCCGACGCAGGCCCAGGACACCGTCGCCCATTGCCGCGCCTACGACTCGGTGAAGGACCGGGGCCAGGCCCTGAACTCGACGGCCTGGCAGCGTCTCGTCACCGCCGCCGGGGGTGAGGACAAGGTCGCGGCGTACTGCGCCGAGCAGTTGGCCGACGCGCCCAGGACCGGGAACGGGGCCGGGGCCGGGAACGGGAACACCAAGCAGCCGGGCGCCACGCAGGGGCCGGCCTCGCCCGCGACCGCGTCGCCGACGAAACCGGCGAAGTCCAACGGCAAGCCGTAGCACCGTTCGCGAGCGTTCCCCCGCCCGACCGGTCAGGCCGACTCGAGCAGGGTCGTATAGGCCCCTTCGGCAGCCCGGCCCTGCGCCGTACCGGGCGGAGTGTGGGCGAGGAACTCGCCCGTCGATCCGCTCTGCACGAGACGTCCGCCGACCAGAACGGACACGTGATCGGCCTCTTCGGCGAGGTCGGTCACGTCGTGCGTGGACAGCAGGATGCGGACCTCGTCCTTGACCGCGGCAAGGAGGTCGCGGAAGACCCGTCGCTGACGTGGGTCCATGCCGGCCGTGGGTTCATCGAGGAGGAGCACACGTGCCTCGTGGACCAGGGCACAGGCCACACCCACACGCCTCAGCTGGCCGCCCGAGAGCCGGCTGGTGCGGGTGTCGGCGTGCTTCGACATCTCGACGCGGGACAGCGCGCGAGGAGCGTTGTCCCAGGCATCGGCCCTGCTCATTCCCTTCAGCCAGCCCACGTAAGCGACGTACTCCCGTGCCGTCAGTGAGGGCAGGGGGGTGATGTTCTGCGGCATCCAGGCCACCGTCCGCCGGTACTCCTTGCTCTTCGCGTCAAGCCCGTCCCACGTCACGGTTCCCCGCTGGGGCGCGGTGACGGCGGCAGCCAGCTGCAACATCGTGGACTTGCCCGCCCCGTTCGGTCCGAGAAGGATGGTCAGGCCGTCCGGAAGGCGGTAGTCGAAGTCCTTCAGCACGGCAGCCCGCCGCCGGCCGTAGGCGAAGGTGCAGGAATCGAGAACGAGGGTCATGCGGCTCTCCGTGCGAAGCGGTTCGGTGAAAGGAGGTGGGCACCAACGCCGGTGGTGAGCATCAAGAGGGCTCCCACGGAGGCGTACCAGGTGCCAGGCGGTTCGAGGAGTACGGTCCACGGGTAGGCGTCGCCGGCTGCCCGCATGCCGAAAAGTACGCCGATCAGCGGCCACAGTGCGGGGACGAGGACTGCGGATCTCCCGAAGAGAGCTCCGCACAACAGGGTGAGGCCGGCGAGGAAGGCCGTGTTGCGGCCCAGTGTCTCGGCCGATGCGGCCCCGGTGACCGTGGCGATCACCTCGCCCACGACCAGCGCGAGTGCCACCACGCCGAGTGCGAGCAGGACGTCGAAGAACCTGACGGGTCGGATCCCGGTGGTCTCGGCGGCGTCCAGCCGCGTGTGCAGACAGTCGAAGAGGACCGAGGTCAGCACGAGCGGAACTAGCGTGACGGCCTGCACGATCTCGGAGCCGCCGGACCAGATGGACGGCAGGAAGAGGGGGGTGTCCTGAACGATCGCCGCCAGAAGCGTGAACATCAGGAAACCCAGGGGCAGCCGAGTGTGGGCGCGACGGGCGCGCAGCCACCACATCACGTTGTCTTCCCGTCTTCCTGGCAGGCCTCCGCCACGGTCTTCTCGTACCAGTCCATTTGTCGCGCCCTGCTCGACCGCAGAACCTCTCCTACCCGGTCCTGAATACGGCTGCGTTCCTGAGACGTGAAATCGGGTTCGGAGCTGAGCCGCTTCAAGTAGGTCTCCCCCTGGCCGACTTGGGAGGACACCCAGTAGTACACAAGGCGGGCGGGAGCGGTGGCGGGAGGGGCGCATGCGAAACGCACCACTTCGCGGGCGATCTGGTAACGAACGGTGCCGGTCGCCTCGCCGAAGACGAGTGGCACGGTCCAGTCGCTCTTCGTGGACGGTTCGGGATACCGGAGGCTGAGAGAGGTGTCTGTGATGGAAGTCGGCTCGGCAGGCAGACCGGCTCGACGCAGGGCTTCCAGCGTCGCCTTCGCTTCCTCGGCGAGAGCGGAGATGCGCTCGGCGCGCGCCTCGGGCAGACAGATGCGGGGGGACTGCCCGGCACAGGCCAGGGTGCCGTGACCGGTGCTCCGTGGGCCTATGTAACTCCAGTCGCCGACCAAGGAGAACGATCCGAACGCGCAGGCGAGGACGAGTGCTCCCGCGACGGCTCCTCGTAGCGCGCGAGAAACAGGTGCCCAGAGCAGCGCCATGGCGCAGGCGGAGCCGACGGCCAGCAGGAGCGGAGCCGCGAAGGCGGCGGGAGTGGGCAGTTCGCCGAACATCATCTTGCCGGCGAAGAGGCCGCTGAGATGCCGGGGCCACGGCGTCGACAGTCCGGTGGACCAGCCGACGGCCAGGAAGTCGGTGACCGCGACGACGGGCACTACGGAGATGTGCCGAATGGCGGCTCCGGCGGCGAATCCGAGGATCCCGTGGGCGACGCAGAGCACCAGTCCGAAGGCCAGCAGAGTGAGGCCGGGCAGGTCGGGCGCAACCTGCCTTTGGACAAGGGCACACAGCATGGGAAGGATGAGGAGCAACCAGGCCAGTGCGACAACGGGAGCCAGCTGCTGCGCGGCGATGGTGTAGCGCGATCGCACCGCCCCCAGCTTCCAGATCTCGGAGGCCCCCAGCTTCCGCGCCTCCCACGCGGCGAGACCCGAGGCAATCGCGAAGGCCACGGGCAGCAGGTTGCGCAGCACCGCGTCGACCACGGTGGCGGAGTAGCCCAGCGGATCGACGCGAAGATCGTCACCGAGATCGGTGGCGTAGTAGGCGAACACGAGAAGCAGGGCGACAGGGGCGACCCTCAGCGCACTGCTGGACCGGATGAGTATGAGGGGTTTCACTTCTTGACTTCCTGGAGTGGTCCGAACAAAGGGGCGTGGTGCCTCGCCGTCGGCGAGACACCACGCTGCAGATCACTGATCAGGCGTCTTCGAGAGTGGTGTCGACTCCCGCGTAGGTCGCCCACAGCAGGCAGCACGCGTTGCTCCCGCCACCGACGTTGTCGAGCTGGAAGAAGTAGTCCGACTCCTCGGGCAGACCGGTGTACTCGCCCCGGCTCGCGTAGGTCGAGCCGTTGAAACAGTTGGTGAAGGTCTTCTCGCCGTAGAAGTCGTTGGACGACAGAGCGTCGTAGTCCCACAACTCGACACCGGTGGTGTCCTTGCCGCCCTGCACGGTGCAGCCCTTGAAAATGATCTCCGAGTAGCTCTGGTCCGCCCAGTAGCGGGACTGTCCGTTGGAGCCTCCACCGTCCGTCCACGAGTTGATGGTGCTCGACCAGTTGGCCCAGGCGCCGGAGGACATCGCAAGGACGAAGGCTGACGCCATCGCGACCACGGTGGACACACGCTTGGAAGATCTGCCCGACATGGGGGAACTCCTCATCTCTCACCCGGTGCGGCCCCCCCCGGGGCCTGTCCACATCGGGCGAGGCGTGGAAGGTAGCGAACAGTTGATCTTGGAGTCAATGAAAAGTAAACAGTGAGTGTTTTCCTCGTCAGCCCGGTCGGTCGATACGGCTGTAAGCCGGACATAGGCGTGCCCTGCACGGCAGTTGAGGGGGTGTCAGGGGCGCCCGGCGGTCGGCGTTCGGCCGCCGCCCGTGGGTGGCCCGGCACGGCAGGCGTCGAGCCGAAGGGGCCCGCGAGCCGGAGTCCGGCACGGCTCGGCGCATCGGGGCGGCTCGCCGCATCGGGCCGAGGGAGGCTCGCGTGAGGCGTCTGACCGATGGGTCACGTGTCGGTCGCATCGGCCGGCGACGCGGCGCGTCGTCCGAGGCCGGAACGAGATGCCACGGAGACGGCCGGGGCCGCCACCCCCCACAGGAGAGGCCCCGGCCGTCGCGCGGCACGGGCCGCGCGGCGGCCCGTACTCTCTACAGCGCCGCGGCTGCGTTTTGTGTCACACCTCTCTGCGTCACGACTTAGTTGCATGCTGTACGAACATGGACGGGCAGCGGTTTCACGCCGTAACGTGCCTTTCGCGCCGGAGTGCGGGGGACGACAGGCCGCCGCAGCCGACCGCGGTCCTGGAGCCGCGGCTGACGAACGACGACCACGACGGCGAGAACCCGGTCCGCGAGAGCGGTGCCGGCTTAGGCGCAAGAGAGGCGCGGTGCTGGGGGACGACGCGGAGCTGACCGCCGCGGTGCTTGCTGCACAGGACGGGGACGAGACCGCGTTCCGGACTGTGTACCGCACGGTGCACCCACGGCTGCTCGGATATGTACGGACGCTGGTCGGTGAGGCGGACGCGGAGGACGTCACGTCCGAGGCCTGGTTGCAGATCGCGCGCGACCTGGAGCGGTTCAGCGGCGATGCCGACCGGTTCCGCGGGTGGGCCGCCCGTATCGCCCGCAACCGGGCGCTCGACCATGTACGGATGCGCGGGCGGCGGCCCGCGATAGGCGGCGACGAGACCGAACTGACCGGCAGGGCCGCCGAGTCCGACACCGCGGGCGAGGCCATCGAGGCCCTCGCCACCGACAGCACCCTGTCGCTGATAGCCCAGCTCCCGCAGGACCAGGCGGAGGCCGTCGTCCTGCGCGTCGTCGTCGGCCTGGACGCCAAGTCCGCCGCGGAGACCCTCGGCAAGCGCCCCGGCGCGGTCCGCACGGCGGCGCACCGCGGCCTGAAGCGGCTCGCGGAGCTGCTCGGCGGCGACGCGGACACCGGCGGCGGACTCGGCGCCGTTCCCCCACAAAGAGGATCGCGCACACGCGCGGTGACGTCCGCGGGTGTGACGCATACGCGTCCGCGGACGCAGAAGGACATGTGATGGCCGACGAGCAGTACAGGTGGCTGGACCGCGAAGCGGCGGAGCGATTGCTGCGCGGTGAGCCGCTGGAAGCCGTCGACGCCGACTCCCGGGCCCAGGCGGAACGGCTCGCCGACGCGCTCGGAGGGCTGTCTGCGGGATCCGCGCCGAACGGCAGTGAACTCCCGGGCGAGGAAGCCGCGTTGGCCGCCTTCCGCAAGGCGCGTACCAGCGGAGAGGGTGAGGCCGTGCAGCTCGGCCGCCGTGCCCTCGCCCGTCCCGGGGCCCATGCGGCGGACGCCGGACTCGTACGGATCGGGCGGCCCGGCGCGGGCCGCCGCGGGGTTCGCCGGGGCCGTCCCGTGCGGGTCGGGCTCGCCGCGGCGCTGGCCGCGGGGATGATCGGCGGGGTCGCCGTGGCGGCCGGGACCGGCGTCCTGCCGACTCCGTTCCGTGACGACAAGCCCGCTCCGGCCGCCTCGGTCACCGCGGCCCGCACACCGGAACAGCCGCTCGTCTCGCCGTCACCGACGACTCCCGGGGGCTCCGTGACGCCGACGCCCGACGGCACCACGAACGGCCCCTCCGGACGCGGACCGGCCTCGCCGGACGACCGCACGGACGACGACGCCACCCCGGGAACCCGGCCGGGCTCCAAGGGCAAGGAGGACTCCGACCGCACGCGCGAGTGGTGGAGGCGTACGCGGTTGTCCTGCCGCGACATCCTGGCCGGCAAGGACCTCGACGCGGGACGCCGGCGCGGCCTGGAGGACGCGGCGGGCGGCAGCGGACGGGTGAGGACCTACTGCGCCGGCCTGCTGAACCGGCTCGACGACCGCTCCGACCGCGACGAGGGCGACGGCAAGGGCTCCGGCCGTGACGACCGGGGAGACCAGGGGGACCAGGGCGACCAGGGCGGTGACGGCGACAGCCACCACATACTGCCCGGTGACGGCCACCACAACGGCGTCATCGGCACGCCGTCGCCCTCGTACTCCGCGCTGAGCCCGCTGCTGCCGCGGACGTCATTGCCGTCGTCGCCGTCCTCGACGGCGACGCGGAGCGCCCTCGCGTCGCTCCTCACCGCCCACTGAAAGCACCGCGGGCACCCCGCCGCGGTGCCCGGGTCCTCGGGGCGTCGCCGCACCCGGCGCGAGGGCACCGCCTCTGACCTGCGGTTTCGTACTTCTTTCAACTTTCTTCGGTCCGGGTGTGACGTTTTCGGCCGCCGCGACGCAGTAATGGGTGAGCCGACTGGTCATCGGCCGTAGCACGGAGCCGGGGTTCCCCCCGTACCCACGGCTCTGTGCACCTGGCGCGGGCGGGACACGTTCCCCCGGTCCCGCCCGCGCCCCACACCCTCTCCCGCGCCCCCGGCGCTCACCAGTACACGACGACCTTGTCGCCGTTGCGGACCTGTGCGAACAGGGCGGCGATCCTCCCCTCGTCCCGGACGTTGACGCAGCCGTGCGAAGCGCCGTAGTAGCCGCGGGCCGCGAAGTCCGAGGAGTAGTGGACCGCCTGGCCCCCGCTGAAGAACATCGCGTACGGCATGGACGTGTGGTAGATCGTCGACACGTGGTACCGCGACTTGAAATAGACGCTGAACACACCCTCGCGGGTCGGCGTGTACTGCGAACCGAACCGCACGTCCATCGACGAGACCGTCTTCCCGTCGACCATCCAGCGCAGCGTCCGGCTCGTCTTGCTGATGCACAGCACCCGGCCCGTCATGCAGCGCGGATCCGGCTTCGCGGCCGGCTGACCGCCGTACGGGTACAGCTCCCAGGACGCCGGCTCGTGCGTCATCTTCCGCAACCGCTGCCAGGTGACCGTGTCCAGCTCACCGGTGCGCGGCAGACCCCGCTTGCCCTGGAAGCCCTTGACGGCCTTCACCGTCGGGGAGTCGTACCTCCCCGTCGGCGGGGTGATGAGCCAGGCGACCTGGTGCAGCCGGGCCTGGAGCTCGCGGACGTCGCGGCCCTTGTCGCCCCGGGACCACAGGACCTTCGGGGCGGCGGAGCCCGGCTTGTCGCCGGGCTTCCCGCTCTCCTTGCCGTCCTCGGACGCCGACGGGCCGTCGCTGCCGCCGCGCACGGGTGGCGGCTGCTTCCCGTGGGCGTCCACGGCCTGCGCCGTGCAGCCGCTCAGCACGATCAGGGCCGCGAGGGCGGCCAGCGATCTCCCCATGCCCGTCGTACTCATTCGGACCCCCCGTTTCGCCGTTGTGTCACCTGAGATGCTCCCCGCGCGTGACCGGTTGCGAACTAGACGGCATGGTGGAGAGCGAGAAGTCGAAAGGCAACGAAACGAACCGCGGGACAGGTCCGTGAACCGGTCTGTGAGGAAGGTCCCAGCGTGGGGCACTCCACCGGGCGCACGGCCGCCGCTACAGTCCGTCGCGAGGGTCGGGTCTTACCAGTAAGTAGCTTCAGCGGGAGGCACAGCACATGGCGCGCGAATCCGAGTCCGGTCTGCCCATCGAGCCGGTGTACGGGCCGGAGACCCTGGAGGGCTGGGACCCGTCCGAGAGGCTGGGCGCGCCGGGTTCGTACCCCTTCACCCGCGGTGTGTATCCGTCGATGTACACCGGCCGCCCGTGGACGATGCGGCAGTACGCCGGCTTCGGCACGGCCGTGGAGTCCAACGCCCGCTACAAGCAGCTGATCGCCAACGGCACCATGGGCCTGTCGGTCGCCTTCGACCTGCCCACCCAGATGGGCCACGACTCGGACGCGGCCATCGCGCACGGTGAGGTCGGCAAGGTCGGCGTCGCCATCGACTCGATCGACGACATGCGCGTGCTGTTCGGCGGGATCCCGCTGGACAAGGTCTCCACGTCGATGACCATCAACGCGCCCGCGTCGCTGCTCCTGCTGATGTACCAGCTGGTCGGCGAGGAGCAGGGCGTGCCGGCCGACCAGCTGACGGGCACGATCCAGAACGACGTGCTCAAGGAGTACATCGCACGGGGCACGTACATCTTCCCGCCGAAGCCCTCGCTGCGTCTGATCGCGGACATCTTCAAGTACTGCAAGGCCGAGATCCCGAAGTGGAACACCATCTCGATCTCGGGCTACCACATGGCGGAGGCGGGTGCCTCGCCCGCGCAGGAGATCGCGTTCACGCTCGCGGACGGCATCGAGTACGTCCGCACGGCGGTCGCCGCCGGCATGGACGTGGACGACTTCGCCCCCCGCCTCTCCTTCTTCTTCGTCGCCCGCACGACGATTCTCGAAGAGGTCGCCAAGTTCCGTGCCGCGCGCAGGATCTGGGCCCGGGTCATGCGGGACGAGTTCGGCGCCAAGAACCCGAAGTCCCTCATGCTGCGCTTCCACACGCAGACCGCCGGCGTGCAGCTGACCGCGCAGCAGCCGGAGGTGAACCTGGTCCGCGTCGCCGTCCAGGGGCTGGCCGCCGTCCTCGGCGGCACGCAGTCCCTGCACACCAACTCCTTCGACGAGGCGATCGCGCTCCCCACCGACAAGTCCGCGCGCCTGGCGCTGCGCACCCAGCAGGTGCTGGCGTACGAGACGGACGTCACCGCCACCGTGGACCCCTTCGCGGGCTCGTACGTCATCGAGAAGATGACCGACGAGGTCGAGGCGGCGGCCGTCGAACTCATGGGCAAGGTCGAGGACCTGGGCGGCGCGGTCAACGCCATCGAGCACGGCTTCCAGAAGAACGAGATCGAGCGCTCGGCGTACCGGATCGCGCAGGAGACCGACTCGGGCGAGCGGGTCGTCGTCGGCGTCAACCGCTACACGATCGACGTCGAGGAGCCCTACGAGCCGCTCCGCGTCGACCCGGCGATCGAGGCCCAGCAGGCCGAGCGCCTCGCCAAGCTGCGCGCCGAGCGCGACCAGGCCGCGGTGGACGCCGCCCTCGCCGACCTCAAGAAGGCGGCCGAGGGCACGGACAACGTCCTCTACCCGATGAAGGACGCCCTCCGTGCCCGCGCCACGGTCGGCGAGGTCTGCAACGCGCTGCGCGAGGTCTGGGGCACGTACGTGCCGTCCGACGCCTTCTGAGCCTCCGGGGCCCGCTGAGCGGGAGTTTCACCGGAACCCGCCGACGGGTCGGTGCGTCCAAGAAGGACTACCGGCCCGTCGTTCGGGAGGCGCAGATGGATCTACCGAGGAGGCCGCGCCGTCGCGCGGAACTGCCGAAGCCGCGGATCGAGCTGTCCCGTCCGGGGGTGACCGACCTGCCCGGGCTCACTGTCGACGTTCCCGTGTACGTCAACGAGACGCGGGTCCTGCTTCATGCGGAGAAGGTGATCGCGCGGATGACGCCGCCGCTGACACTGGAGGACGTCAACAGGGAGACCGCGCATCTCGCCATCACGTTCCACACGATCAGGGCGGGCGAGGACGCGGTCGTCGTTCTCACCCGCCCCCTGAATCCCGGCGGCGGTGCGGAGCCACTCGTCCCGCCCGCACCGTCCGGCCAGGCGCGGACCCAGCCGGTGTACGACGCGGCCTCGGCCCTCCTCACGGCGGCACACGGGGACGTGGACGCCGCCTTCCTGCAGGCCGTCCACGCCCGACTCAAGAGCGACGACGGCCTGGCGGCCGGGGCGGCTCGATGTGTGATCGGCGGCGTCCTCATCCACATGATGCCCACCTCAGTGATCGGGAAGACCGTCACGATGCTGACGGACGCGGTCCGTGGCATGCGTGAGAAGGCCGAGAGGCAGAAGGAGCTGGAGGATCTGGAGGCGGCCAAGGACTTCGCTCAGATCCAGGCGATCAATGCGGGCATCCGCCACCCCGAGCTCGACGAACTCCTCCCCGACTTCTCGAGCGTCGGTCTTCCGACGGATGCGCCCGGCGGCCCTCGCTCCTCGCTCGACATCATCGAGGAGGACGGTCTCGACGACGGTCTCGACAGGGGTCTGGATCTCGGCTGGTGATCCGCCCCTGCTCCGTGGACCGCCCCGTCTCACCGGGCGAAACCCGTGGGTGGAGTGTCGTGCGCGCGTGCGACACTCCACCTCATGCTTGGTGTCATTGATCTGCCCACCTATCTGGCGGGCCTCGTGCTGATCGTGCTGCTGCCCGGTCCGAACTCGCTGTACGTGCTCTCGGTCGCGGCCCGCCGGGGCGTCCGTGCCGGTTACACCGCCGCCGCGGGCGTGTGGTGCGGGGACACCGTGCTGATGACGCTGTCGGCGGCGGGCGTCGCGTCGCTGCTGCAGGCGAACGCCGTGCTGTTCGGGATCGTGAAGTACGCGGGCGCCGGCTATCTGACGTGGCTGGCGGTCGGGATGCTGCGGGCCGCCCGGGGGATGTGGCGGACCCGGCGGGAGCGGGTCGTGGAGTCCGGCGAGGCCGTGGAGGCCGCCGGGGAACGTCCGTACCGGCGCGCGCTCGTGATCAGCCTTTTCAACCCGAAGGCGATCCTGTTCTTCGTCGCCTTCTTCGTGCAGTTCGTGGACCCGGGGTACGCCTACCCCGCCCTGTCGTTCGTGGTCCTCGGCGCCTTCGCGCAGCTCGCCAGCTTCCTCTACCTGACGGCGCTGATCTTCAGCGGCACCCGGCTGGCGTCGGCCTTCCGCAGGCGCAAGCGGCTGTCCGCGGGTGCCACGACCGCCGCGGGCGCCCTCTTCCTCGGCTTCGCCGTGAAGCTCACGCTCGCCAGCGCCTGACGCTGCGCCGGGCGCCCGGCCGGCGGTCCGCTCATCGCAGGCCCACGCCGGCCGCGTACGGCGCGAGGCCGTCCGCCGAGGCGCCCGCCCAGCCGACGTAACCGTCCGGGCGGACGAGGAACAGGCCGCGCCCGTAGGCGTCGTGGTCCGCGATCCGGATGGTGCGGACGCCCGAGAGGCGCGGCAGGTCCGCGTCCGTACCGACCGCCAGCAGCGTCCACCGCGGTCCCTGGAAGGCGTCGAAGAGGCGTACGCCGTCGCGGATGCCGTCGGGGGCGCGGTCGCCCGCGTGCAGCACGTCCTCGGCGAGGCCCGTGCGGGTCTCCACCGCGAGTGTGCGCTCGCGGTAGCCGAGCCCGAGCTGCTGGGTGGCCGCCCCGCGCCGGACCTCTCCGCGGTGGACCCGCGTGGACAGGCCGAGCATGTCGGCGGCGTTGGGCAGCCGTTCCTCCTCGTACGAGTCGAGGAGTGCGTCGGGCGCCCCGTCGCGCAGCACCGCGCCGAGCTTCCAGCCCAGGTTGTACGCGTCCTGGATGCTGGTGTTGAGGCCCTGGCCGCCGGCGGGGGAGTGGATGTGCGCGGCGTCCCCGGCGAGGAACACCCGTCCCGCGCGGAAGCGTTCGGCGAGGCCCGTGCGCGGGCGGAAGTCCGAGGCCCAGCGGACCTCGGTCACCGCGTCGGGCGCCAGGTGCGTGCGGGCGACGACGACCTCGCGGATGGCGTCGGGGGACAGGTCGACGTCCGTGCCCTCGGGGAACTGGGCCGTGAGCTGGAAGTCGTCGGTGCCCGCGAGCGGGCAGAGCGCGAGGAACCCCCCGCCCTCCGCGGCCGGCGGGAAGACGTGCCAGTTGTCGCGGTCGAGCCCGCTGACGCGGACGTCGGCCACCAGGGTCGGACTCGGGTCCACGGTCTCGCCCGTCATGCCGATCCCGAGCGCGCGCCGCACCGCGGAACGGCCTCCGTCGGCGGCGACCGCGTACCGCGCACGGACGGGCGGGCCGGCGGTGAAGCGGGCGCTCACCCCGTCCGCGTCCTGGGTGAGCGAGACGAGCTCCCGCTCGAAGGCGACCTCGCCGCCCAGTTCCTCCAGTCGCGCGAAGAGGATCTCCTGCGTGCGCCACTGGGGCACCATCCACGGTGTGCCGTACGGCGCGGTCTCGCTCGCGGGGCTCTCGTCGAACATCCGGTGCTCGGCCTGCCGTTCGCCGTCGCGCCAGATCATCCCGACCGGATAGGGGCCGCCCGCCCGCCGGATCGCGTCGTGCACGCCGAGGTCGTCGAGGACCTCCAGGGTGCGGGGCTGGAGTCCCTTGCCGCGCGAGCCGGGGAAGAGCGCGGCGGAGCGCTCCACCACGAGCGCCGGCACGCCGCGCCGGGCGAGGTCGACGGCGAGGGCGAGTCCGGTGGGGCCGGCCCCCACGACGAGTACGTCCGTACCGACGCGTGCGTCCTCGTCCACGACCATCTCCTTAACGCTGTTAAGTTCCATGGCGGCAGCATGCGCTTAACGGCGTTAAACTGTCAAGCGTGGTCACCCAGAGATCCCCCAAGCTGGACAAGAAGCAGGTCGTCGCCACCGCGCTGCGGCTGCTGAACGAGGCCGGTCTCGACGGCCTCACCCTCCGCGCCATCGCCAAGGAGCTGAACGTCCAGGCACCGGCCCTTTACTGGCACTTCAAGAACAAGCAGGAACTGCTCGACGAGATGGCGACGGAGATGTACCGGCGCATGGTCGACGACGCCCGGGACACGGCCGACACCACCTGGCAGCAGCGCCTCCTCACCGCCAACCGCGGACTGCGCACCGCGCTGCTGAGCTACCGCGACGGCGCCAAGGTCTTCAGCGGCTCACGCTTCACCGGCACCCTGCACGCGGTCGAGATGGAGCGGACCCTCGGGCTGTTCACCGACGCCGGCCACACCCTCGCCCAGGCGGTCCGCGCGACCACGACGGCGTTCCTCTACACGATCGGCCACGTCACCGAGGAACAGGGCGTCCAGCCCCTGCCGGGGGAGCGCCGCGAAGGGTACGACGTCGAAGAACGCGCCCGCCTGATGGCCGACTTCCCCCTGTCGGCCGCGGCGGGCGCGGAGATCTTCGAGGACTACGACCAGCACTTCGAGGAAGGCCTGGCCCTGGTGATCGCGGGCATCGAGGCCCGCTACGGCGCGGGAGGAGAGTCCCGCTAGCCGCGGCCCGTACGGGCGCTGCGGATCGCCCGGGCGACGACGGGCGGCACCAGGTCGGCGGCCAGGCGGCGACCCCGCCCGCGGCGCCGTACGGGGCCCGCGGGCGGAGCGGCGGAGGCGGGCGCGCCGTCCGGCACGGGGGACGGCGCGAACCGCGCGGGAGGGAACTCCGGTGCCCTCATGCCGTCCGACTTGAGGCGGACGATGCGGTGGCCGGCCGCCTCCTGGACGCTGAGCCGGCAGTCCCCGCGCCGGCGCGCCATCGCCAGCAGTTCCTCCTGCACGGGACCGGGATCGCCCCAGGTGCCGTACAGCTTCTGCGTGCTCAGACAGATCGGGCGCAGGCCCCGGTTGAGCACGGCCTCCCACACGGCGATCGAGACGCCCGGCGTGTGCTCCGAGCGGAAGTCGTCCAGGACCACCACCCCGCCGGGCAGCAGCACGTCGTGGGCGGCGCCGATGTCGCCGTGCACATGCTCGTACAGATGCGAGGCGTCGATGTGGACGAACCGGCAGGAGCCGGGAGCGACCTCGGCGGGGACGCGGGAACTGGGGCCCTGGAGGACACGGGGCAGGGTGTCGTGGAAGGAGAGGTAGTTCTCCTCGAAGGCGCGCCGGGTGAGCGTGCGGTACGACTTCGTCGACTCCGCCTTGTTGGCGTCGTCGGGCGCGTCGCCCTCGAAGAGGTCGCACACGGTGTAGCGCTCGTCCTCCCGCGGGCGGCGCCCCAGGAAGATCGCGCTCTTGCCCAGGTAGACACCGACCTCCAGCAGGTCGCCCCGGACACCGGTGCCCTCCTGCCGGTCGAGGAACCAGTCGAAGAGCACCTGGTCGAGAACGGGGAACCAGCCGGGGACGTCGTCGAGCGTGCGGGGCGGCCGAGTCGTGCCTGGTACAGCTGTCATGAGGAGAGATCACTCCCTGGCGGAGCCGGCGGGGTACGGGGACTGCCGTACGCCTGCCCGGGGACACACCCCCAAACGGCCGCCGAGATGAACGGCAGGCCAACTCGTCCGGACATCCGCGCCGTCGAGCGCCGGACCGGGTGTCGTCGGCCCGCCCGGCGCTCGACGGGCCGCTAGGAGCGGGGGCGCGACAGGGCCGTGCGGATCTTCGGGGTGAGCCACTTTTCGACGTAGCGGTTGAGCAGCCAGGCCAGCAGCAGCATCGTCGCGACCGTCAGCGGGAACGTGCCGTAGGACGGGATGTGCAGCGTGCGGTGATAGGCCTGGACGGCCACCCAGCCCAGGTGCTCGTGGACCAGGTAGAAGGGGTACGTCAGCGCACCGGCGACGCTCAGCCAGCGCCAGTTCGCCCAGTTCAGCCAGCCGAGCGCGATCGCGGCCACGGCCACGTACCCGAGTGTGACGACGAGGACGATGCCGAACGAGGTGCGGTACGAGAAGAAGTCCGGGTCGGGAGCGTGCCACAGCCGCTGGACGGCGTAGTGCTGGCCGATCAGCCAGCTCACGCCGACGATTCCCCAGGCGTACGCGTCCCGCCGGTCGCGGTGCACGAGGTAGAGGCCGACGCCGCCGATGAAGAACGGCGCGTACTCCGGCATCAGGACCAGGTTGAGGAGCGGCTCGTTCGCGGCCTGAGCGATCGCCGCGGCCAGCGTCCAGCCCGCGCAGAAGAGGATCACCCGCTGCCGACTCGCGCCGGGCAGCACGATGCACAGCGCGAACAGGGCGTAGAAGCGGACCTCCGCCCACAGCGTCCAGCACACGCCGAGCACCCGGTCGACGCCCAGGGGCTGCTGGAGCATCGTCAGGTTCACCAGCGCGTCGCTCGGCGAGACCGCCTTGTACGCCACCACGGGCAGCGCGAACACCGCCGTCACGATGACGATCGCCGCCCAGTAGGCGGGCAGCAGGCGGGAGGCGCGGGAGGCGAAGAACGCGCGCAGGGTGCGGCCCCAGCCGCTCATGCAGATCACGAACCCGCTGATGACGAAGAAGACCTGGACGCCCAGACAGCCGTACGCGAAGTACGAGTGCAGCAGGGGGAACTGATGCCGGGGGGAACTGCCCCACGCCTGCGTCACCTCGCCGTCGCGTCCCCCGTAGTGGTAACCGGCGACCATCAGCGCGGCGACGAGCCGCAGTCCGTCGAGCGCACGCAGGCGCGGAGCGTGCGCCCGGGTCAGTATCCGGGGCGGGACACCGTCGGCCCCGGTGCCCGGCGTGGGTTTCGTGGGCGTGGTGTCCAGGGGGGCCGAGGCGGGCCCGGCGGCCGAGGCGGTCATCCGAGCGTCGCCCGCTTCAGTGACCGGGCGCGGCGCGCCACCCGGCGGACCGTCGCGTTGCGCGGGATGAAGGCGAGCTGCGCGGGGACCGCGCCGGGCAGCGCCAGCGAGGTGAGCCTGCGGCGCTTGAAGTACCGCCAGGTGCCGTCGTTCAGACGGTGCGTCAGGTAGTCCTCGGCGCTCCCGCGCAGTTCCGGGTAGATCTTCGGCTGCATCGCGAACCCGACGGCCTGCACGAGCGCGGTGAGCGCCGTGACGTCCATGGCGCGCCGCTGTTCGGCGACCGCCGCCTTGTCCGTGAGCTCCGGCAGCAGGGCGTCCACGACGGTGACGGGGATGCGGTTGCTGTTCTCGTACGGGGTGAGGCGGTCCAGCAGCGACCCGGTGCCGATGCGGGCGACGGGCAGGCCGTACAGCGCGGACGCCGTGAGCAGCGCGGTGGAGAAGCAGCCGACGACCAGGGCGGGGCGCATCCGCTGGTAGAGCACCTCGGCGAGGACCGGTGTGTCGAGCACGGTGAGGTCGGCGCCGAGTCGCTCGGCCTCCTTCTCCAGGGTGCGCGACCAGCGGGCGGGAGCCGTCGGATGCGGTTTGAACACCACGCGGGTGTGGCCGAGCGCGATGGCGCCCTTCAGCATCCGTACGTGCAGGTCCTCCTCCTCCTCGGCGGTGAGGATGCCGAGCGCGGAGAGGTACTGGCCGAGGAGCAGCGCGGGCTCGTCGATCGCGGGCAACGCGTCGCCGGTGTCGACGAGTTCGCCGAGCACCTTGACGAACGCGTCCGTCGGCACGATCTCCGGCCGCACGTCGAACTCGGTGAGCAGCAGCGGGACCAGACCGGGGACCAGGTCCAGGTGGAGCAGCCGGGTGACCCGGGTGCCGACCAACGGGTCGATCTTGTTGCGGGTGGGGCCGTAGCTCATCAGGCCGTCGGCGTACACGGTGACGGGCGCGCCGGTGAAGATCTGCGCGACGCCCAGCGCCGGGTTCACCTGGATCGACTCGACGGCCAGCTCGACGTCGTCGTCGCCGAGGTCCCAGGCGAGCCGCAGATGCCGCTCCCACAGGGGCACGTCGTCGAGGCGCGGGGCCCAGCCGCCGGGGTGGAAGGGCGAGATGGTCTCGTTCCACGAGATCACGTCGTCGAACCGGCCGCGCAGCCGCTCGAAGCCCGGCATCTCGTCCACGCCGGGCGTCGTCTCGGGCGTCGCCGCGTTGTTGGAGACGAGCAGGATGCGCCGGTCGGCGGCGGCGAAGCAGTCGCTGTCCAGGGCGGCGGCGAGCGTGGCCGTGCCGTACAGCGTGGACGCCATGAAGATCTGGGTGGTCACGCGGCCACCCCCGTGCCGGGGGCGGGCCGGCGGCGCAGCCGGCGCAGCCGGGTGGCGCGCTGGACGTCCATCGAGTCGAGGGCGTCGTCGAGCACGTCCTGCGGCATGCGCCGCAGGGCGACCGCGCTCATCGACTTGAGTTTCCGTGCCACGGGTGGCTCGAACCTTTCGATGGATCCAAGATGATGGGAAATAATCGCGCAATACGTGCGCACGGCTTTGGGCAGGAGTTTTTCCGCGTCACGGTCCTCGGCGGTTTCCGCCACGACCTGATCGAACGCCCGAATGAAATCCAGCTGACGTACGTCGCCGATCTGCGTCAGTGAGGAGGCCACGCCACGCCGGTAGAACACGCCGAGCAGTCCCACCGTGGCGAAGGATTCGGCCTCCCGGTGCAGCTTCCAGATCCACGGCCGGTCCTCGGCCGTACGCAGCCCGTCGGTGAAGTGCAGCAGGCCGCGGTCGACCAGACGGCGGTGGTAGATGCCCGCCCAGGCGTAGGCGTAGTCGACGGACGTGGACCGGTCGGCGGGCAGGATCGCGTCGCGCGGATTCATCACCACGCCGCGCCGGCCGTGCGGGACCCGGTTGACGGTGCGGGCCCGCGCGGTGCACTGGACATGGTCCGTGCGCACGAAGTCGCAGCCCAACTCCTCGATGGAGGACAGGAGTTGCTGGTAGTAGCCGGGGGCGAGCCAGTCGTCCCCGTCGAGGAACGTGAGGTATTCGCCGCGCGCGGTGTCGATGCCCGTGTTCCGCGCGGTCGCCAGCCCTCCGTTCTTCTCGTGTCTGACATACACCGCACCCGGGAGCTCGCGCTCCGCGCGCGCGAGAATGTCAGGTGTCTCGTCGCGCGAGCAGTCGTCGACGAGAATGAATTCGAAGTCCTCGCGTGTGTTCGCACGCAGGCTCTTCAGGGTGTCGGGCGCATATTGCTGCACGTTGTAGAACGGCACGATGACGGAGAGCTTGACCACCCACGTGACGTTAGGCGGCGGCCCGGCATTCGTCTTGACCGTTGGTGAGATGTCAGGTGAACGACGCGTGGCGAAGCCGTGAACCCAGCTGATTTCCGTGCGTGGCGCGGCCCGATTCGCCATTCGTCGATGTGCTGTTAACCGTTTGTTGCATTCGGGTTGGGCCGCACCTCGAAATGGCTTCCTAGCGTCTTCGACGTGCCAGCAAGTACCACGAAGTCCCTGCGGGTGGCCGTCCTCGCGGATTCCGATACCCGGTGGAAATGGGGCTCGCTCACCGCGAACCGCCTTTCCCCTGCCGAATCGGACATGCGCCTCGACGGCTTCCTCCTGCGCGGCCGTGCCACTCCCACCGCCCGCCAGCTCGAAGAGGTCGGCGTCCGCGCGGATTCCCTCCGCGAGGTCACCGCCGTCGAATTCCTGCGCGAGATGGCGAAGGAGCCGTACGACGTCCTGGTCCTCGCGCTGGTCGGCGGCGCCGTCCAGGCGATGCTGCACGGCCTCGCCCACGCCTGGGACGGGCGCACGCGGCGGCCCGTGGTCGTCACCGGCTACGTCGGCGTCGTCTACGAGAAGCTCGCCGACGGCCTGCTCCTGCGGCACGGCGCGGACCTGGTCCTCGCCAACTCCCGCCAGGACGCGGACCGGTTCCGGGCCGTGTACGAAGGAGTGGGCGCCGACGCCTCCTCGGTGACCGAGGTCGCGCTGCCCTTCCTCGGCGGTGCGGACTACACCGGAAACGACCCGTACACGGTCGTCTTCGCCGCGCAGCCCTCCGTGCCGGAGAGCCGCAAGGACCGCACGTACCTGCTCGACCGGCTGATCGGGCACGCCCGCCTGCACCCGGAGCGCGAGGTGCTGCTCAAACTGCGCTCCAAGCCGGGCGAGCACACCACGCACATCGAGGAACTGCCCTACCAGAAGCTGGCGCAGAAGACCGACCTGCCGCCCAACTTCCGCCTCGTGTACGGGCACATGGGCGAGGTCCTGGACCGTACCGACCTGCTGGTCACCGTCAGCTCCACCGCGGCCCTGGAGTCGCTGCACCGGCGCATCCCCACCGTCGTCCTGACCGACCTCGGGGTGCGCGAGGCGCTCGGCAACCACCACTTCGTCGGCTCCGGCTGCCTCGCCTCCTGGGACCAGCTCGACGACGGACACCGGCCCACGCCCGACGCGGCCTGGGTGGCCCGGCAGGGCGTCGTCGCCGGGGGCCCCTCCTCCCGGCACGGCTCCTACGAGACGGCCTTCGACGGGGCGCGCCTGCGCATCGGCGAACTGCTGGAGGCCGGGAGCCTGCCGCCGCTCGCGCCCTACTACACGCCCGTCACCGCGCCCGGC
The DNA here is from genome assembly GCF_039543605.1 of Streptomyces siamensis. Classification (NCBI taxonomy): domain Bacteria; kingdom Bacillati; phylum Actinomycetota; class Actinomycetes; order Kitasatosporales; family Streptomycetaceae; genus Streptomyces; species Streptomyces siamensis. Next base: position 306,173 of record NZ_BAABKB010000030.1, read on the forward strand.
TACCTGCCCGGCATCCTCGCCCGCCACCACCTCGGCCCGGACGGCAGCCCGCTGCCCGGCGCGCCCGCGGCGGACAAGGAGCCCAGCCCCGTACGGCAGATCGTGCGCCGGGCGGCCCGCGGCGCCTACCGCCACGGCGTCCAGCGCGTGGCACCGGTGATCCGGCGGATGGGCGAGCTGTGAGCGCCGCCGACCGGAGCGACGCGCGCGGAAACCCCCGCCCCCCACGCCTCTCTCGCCTCCCTCGTCAAGGAGAACAGCGCATGACCCATCAGGAAGCGGACCAAGCGGCGCCGATGCGCCGGGTGCTCGCGGTGATCCCCGCGCGCGGCGGCTCCAAGGGCGTGCCCGCGAAGAACCTCCTCCCGGTCGGCGGTGTGCCGCTGGTGGCCCGCGCGGTGCGCGAGTGCCGCGCGACCCGCCTCGTCACGGACGTCGTGGTCTCCACGGACGACCAGGCGATCGCTGCGGCGGCACGGCAGGCCGGCGCCGAGGTCGTGCTGCGCCCCGCCGCCATCGCCGGCGACACCGCGACCTCCGAGGCCGCCGTCCTGCACGCCATGGACGCCCACGAGGCGCTGCACGGCTCGGCCGTCGACGTGGTCCTCCTCGTCCAGTGCACCAGCCCGTTCATCGTCCGCGAGGACATCGACGGCGTCGCCGCGGCGGTCGTCGAGAACGGCGCGGACACCGCCCTGACCGTGGCCCCGTTCCACGGGTTCATCTGGCGGGACGCGGCCGACGACCCCGCCGTCGTGGACACCGCGCACACCGCCGAGGCGAGCGCGGCCGGCGCGGGAGGCACCACCAAGGTCGCCAACTCCACCGGCACGGACGGCGGCTACGGAGTCAACCACGACAAGTCCTTCCGCCCCCGGCGCCAGGACCGCCCCCAGGACCTCCTGGAGACCGGCGCGGCCTACGCGATGGACGCGACGGGGCTGCGCGAGCACAAGCACCGCTTCTTCGGCCGCACCGAGCTGGTGCGCACCGACCCCGCGCGGGTCCTGGAGATCGACGACCCGCACGACCTCGCCCGTGCCCGTGCCCTCGCGCCGCTCTTCGACGCCAACCGTCCCGGCTCCCTCCCGACCGCCGACGACATCGACGCGGTCGTCCTCGACTTCGACGGCACCCAGACCGACGACAGGGTGCTGATCGACTCCGACGGACGGGAGATCGTCTCCGTGCACCGCGGGGACGGCCTCGGCATCGCGGCCCTCCGCAGGAGCGGCCTGACGATGCTCGTCCTGTCCACGGAGAAGAACCCGGTCGTCGCCGCACGCGCACGCAAGCTCCAGATCCCCGTGCTGCACGGCATCGACCGGAAAGACCTCGCACTGAAGCAGTGGTGCGAGGAGCAGGGCATCGCGCCTGAGCGCGTGCTCTACGTCGGCAACGACGTCAACGACCTCCCGTGCTTCGCCCTCGTCGGCTGGCCCGTGGCGGTCGCGAGCGCCCACGACGTCGTGCGCGGCGCCGCACGCGCGGTCACCACCGTCCCCGGTGGTGACGGCGCGATCCGAGAGATCGCCAGCTGGATCCTCGGCCCCTCTCTCGATTCCCTCGACAAGTAAGGAACTTCTCCACCATGAGCACCAACTCCCGTCTGCGCACCTTCGGTTCGAAGACCGCCGGCCCGGGCCACCCCGTCTACGTCGTCGGCGAGATCGGCATCAACCACAACGGCGAGCTCGAGAACGCCTTCAAGCTGATCGACGCCGCCGCCGAGGCCGGCTGCGACGCCGTGAAGTTCCAGAAGCGCACGCCGGAGATCTGCACCCCGCGCGACCAGTGGGACATCGAGCGCGACACCCCCTGGGGCCGCATGACCTACATCGACTACCGCCACCGCGTGGAGTTCGGTGAGGACGAGTACCGCCAGATCGACGAGTACTCCAAGGAGAAGGGCATCGCCTGGTTCGCCTCCCCGTGGGACACCGAGGCCGTCGCCTTCCTGGAGAAGTTCGACGTCCCGGCCCACAAGGTCGCGTCCGCGTCCCTGACCGACGACGAGCTGCTGCGTTCGCTGCGCGCCACCGGCCGCACGGTCATCCTGTCCACCGGCATGTCGACCCCGAAGCAGATCCGTCACGCGGTCGAGGTCCTCGGCTCGGACAACATCCTGCTGTGCCACGCCACGTCGACCTACCCGGCCAAGGCCGAGGAGCTCAACCTGCGCGTCATCAACACCCTGCAGGCCGAGTACCCGAACGTCCCGATCGGCTACTCGGGCCACGAGACCGGCCTGCAGACCACGCTCGCCGCGGTCGCCCTGGGCGCCACCTTCGTCGAGCGCCACATCACCCTCGACCGCGCCATGTGGGGCTCCGACCAGGCGGCCTCCGTCGAGCCGCAGGGCCTGACCCGCCTCGTCCGTGACATCCGCACCATCGAGGCCTCCCTCGGTGACGGCGTCAAGAAGGTCTACGAGTCCGAGCTCGGCCCCATGAAGAAGCTGCGCCGTGTCGCGGGCGTCGTCGCCGAGGCGGAGATCGCCGCCGCCGCGGGCGAGCCGGTCGCGGTCTGAGCGCCTTACGACGGGACGGTCGTACACCGATGAGCCCCCGCGCCGGTTCCGCCGGCAGCCACATCCTCGCCTTCGTCGAGAGTCCGGTACAGCTCCTGAACGTGCTGGAGTGGGCGCACACGCACGCCCACAGTGCCGCGGCGGCGGCCGACGCGGGGCTCACCCGCGCGACGGCGCCCGGCGCGGAGCTCACCCTCGTCGTCCTGTCCCCGAACGACCCGATGACCCGGGGCCAGTTGCGCCGCATGGCCGAGCTGGCCCGCGACGAGGGCCACGAGGTCCGCTGGGAGGAGGCACGCGGCGGCACCACCGCCCCCTTCCACACCATCGGGGGACTGGCCCCCCTGCTCCGCCGGGCCCGCCGCATCGTCATGGGGGACCCCTTCTCCCGGTACGTGCAGCTGCTGCTGACCATCACCCGGGCCCAGGACCTGGTCGTGGTCGACGACGGCACGGCGACGATGGAGTTCGTCGCCCAGCTCGCCCGCGGCGAGCGCCTCGTGCGCTGGCACCGGCGCGGCGGCCGCCCCGGCCCGCGCGACGTGCTCTTCGCGCCGGTCTCCGCCTCGGCCCGCCGCCGTCTCACCCCGACCGAGCACCGCACGGTCGAGGTCTTCTCCTCCATGCCGATCGAATCGGCACCAGACGGCGTCCGCGTCACCGCCAACGACTTCTCATGGACCCGCGCCCGCTTCGGGCCGCCCCGCATCACCAAGGGCGCCGACCTCGTCGGCACGTCCCTCGTCGAGACCGGGGTCGTCGACCCGGACCGCTACCTGGAGGCGGTGCGCTCCCTCGCCGCCGCCCACGGCGCGACCCGCTACTTCGCGCACCGCCGCGAGAGTGCCGACAAGCTGCACCGGCTGGCCGCCGAGACCGGGCTGGAGATCGTCCGCCCCGACCTGCCCCTCGAACTGATCGCCCGCCGCGGCCCCATCGGCCGTACGATCCTGAGCTTCCCGTCGACGGTCGTCCACACCCTCCCGCTCGCCCTCGTGGGCACCGAGGTCCGCGTGGCCGTCTGCGACATCGACCCGGCCTGGCTGACGGAGAACGCCTCCCCGCGCGCGCAGGGCTTCCTGTCGGGGGTCACGGGCACCGCACGCGACGTCCACCGGCTCTCGGCGGTGAGCACGGCCTGACGCCTCGACACCCCGAGGCGCACGCCCCGTGTTGGAACAGTGGCGCTCACATGAGCGTCCGGCGGCGGGTGAAGGGCGCGGACGTGGTATGCGTGGGGTACGGGAATGGCCTCGGGAACCCCGAGCGTTCCCCGGAAGGGTTCCGCGCGCCCTCGCGGACCGGAATCGAGGGCCGGTCACCACATCGGCCCAAGATCCAATCGCTCGGAAAGCCGGGCGAGTTTACCCATCCCCGCCAATAGCTATGCGGTGCGCGGCCGATTTTTCTTCCCCTAACGGGCTGAAGTTTTGTTGATCGTGGGTCGGTCGGCCGCCCGATCGCCCTACCCTTCAAAGGGTGAACCAACTGATGTCCCGAGAGTCCGAGGCCGATCTCCCCGGGGAACCGCTGCTCCCCGGCGCGCTGCCCGAGGCACTGCGCGCCGAACTCGTTGCGTTCCGCCGAGACCTGCACATGCACCCCGAGCTCGGCAACCAGGAGTTCCGCACCACAGCGGCGCTCAAGGCGCGCCTGGAGCAGGCCGGCCTCCAGCCGCGAGTGCTCGCCATCGGCACCGGACTCATCTGCGACATCGGCGACCGGGACGACGTACGGCCCATGCTCGCGCTGCGCGCCGACATCGACGCGCTGCCCATCCCGGACACCAAGACCGACTGCGCGTACCGGTCCACCGTGCCCGACCGTGCCCATGCCTGCGGCCACGACATCCACACGACGGTCGTGCTCGGCGCCGGGCTGGTCCTCGCCGAGCTGCACCGCGAGGGGCGGCTGCCCCGCCCCGTGCGGCTGATCTTCCAGCCCGCGGAGGAGGTGCTGCCCGGCGGCGCCCCGGACGCGATCGACTCGGGCGTCCTCGACGGCGTGGGGCGCATCATCGGCGTGCACTGCGACCCGAGGGTGGACGCGGGGCGCATCGGACTGCGGCACGGCGCCATCACCTCGGCGTGCGACCGGCTCGAGGTCTCACTCGACGGCGCGGGCGGGCACACCGCGCGCCCGCACCTCACCACCGACCTCGTCACCGCGGCCGCCCGTGTCGTCACCGACGTGCCGGCCCTCGTCTCCCGGCGCGTCGACGCCCGCAGCGGGCTCGCCGTGACCTGGGGCCGTATCGAGTCGGGCCACGCCTGCAACGTCATCCCGCAGCACGCCGAGCTCTCCGGGACCGTGCGCTGCCTGGACCTGGAGGCCTGGCGGGCCGCGCCCGACCTGCTGCACGCCGCGATCGACGAGATCGCGAACCTCTACCGCGCCAAGTCCGAGATCAACTACATCCGCGGCGTCCCCCCGGTCGTCAACGACCCGGCCGTCTCGGAGCTCCTGCGCCACGCGATGACCGCACGGCGCGGGGCGCACTCCATCGAGGACACCGAACAGAGCCTCGGCGGCGAGGACTTCTCCTGGTACCTGGAGCATGTGCCGGGCGCGATGGCCCGCCTCGGGGTGCGCACTCCGGGCGACCGCACCACCCGCGACCTGCACCGCGGCGACTTCGACGCGGACGAGTCGGCCATCACCGTCGGCGTCGAGCTGTTCACGGCGGCGGCACTGCTGGACGCCGACGCGTGAGGAGGGCGGGCGCGACCGGCGACTCGGTCGCGCCCTTCACCGTCGCGCAGTAGCGTGGGCCGAGCCATCCGTGGCCACGGGCCTCGTCACGCGGCCCGCTCCTTGCGGACGCGAAGGGTGATGCCGGTGGCGGGTGTTGTGCGCCCCCTTGCTCCTTTCGGCCCCGTGGTTCACAAGGACGTAACCGGCCATCGGCACGAATGGATAACGGCCACGCGGTACCCCGTTCCCTGGACGGTCTACGCGCGTTAATCTGCGCCGAACTCAGCACCCACTGCGGGGCTTTGGAGAATGGGGAACTTCAGATGCGTCGGATATCCAGCCTGACCCGCGTCGCGGTGGGGGTCGCGTCGCTCGCACTCGCCGCCACGGCCTGCGGCGGCACCAGCAATGACAGCGACAAGGGCAGCGGCGACAGCAGCAAGACCGGCAAGGGTCTCGCCATTGCCTACGACGTCGGCGGCAAGGGCGACCAGTCCTTCAACGACGCCGCGTACGAGGGCCTGAAGAAGGCGAAGGCGGAGTTCAAGTACGCCACCGCCGACATCGAGCCCACCGACGGCGAGACCGACGCCGACAAGGAGCAGCGTCTCGCGTCGCTGGCCAAGCAGGGCTACAACCCGGTCATCGGCATCGGCTTCGCCTACGGTCCCGCCCTGGAGGCGGTGGCCAAGAAGTACCCGAAGACCAGCTTCGGCATCGTCGACTCGGTCGTCGAGGGCGACAACGTGGCGTCCCTGGTCTTCGCCGAGCAGGAGTCCTCCTACCTCGCCGGTGTCGCGGCCGCCAAGGCCACCAAGTCCAACACGGTCGGCTTCGTGGGCGGTGTGGACATCCCGCTGATCCACAAGTTCGAGGCGGGCTACAAGCAGGGCGTCAAGGACACCAAGCCGGGCGTCAAGGTCCTCTCCCAGTACCTGACGCAGACCGCCGAGGAGGGCGGCTTCTCCAGCCCCGACAAGGGCAAGGCCGCCGCCGAGGGTCAGATCGAGAAGAAGGCCGACGTCGTCTACCAGGCGGCCGGCCTGTCCGGGCAGGGCGTGATCGAGGCCGCCGCCAAGGCGAAGGTGTGGGCGATCGGCGTCGACTCCGACCAGTACAAGCAGGAAGCGCTGGCCAAGTACAAGGACTACATCCTGACCTCCGCGCTCAAGGACGTCGGCGGTGCCGTGTACTCGCTCGCCAAGTCCGTCAAGGACGGCAAGCCGCTGACCGGCACGCAGACCTTCGACCTGAAGGTGAACGGCGTCGGCCTCGCCGACAGCAACCCGAAGATGGCGGAGATCTCCGGCCTCACCGACGCCGTGGCCAAGGCCAAGGAGGGCATCGTCGGCGGCTCCATCAAGGTCAAGACCGAGTAGTGACCGCACGGGCGCGCTGAGGCTCGCCCCCGCCGGAACCGGCGAATGTGGTCGAAGTTACACAGAGCGGGCGGGCACCCATGGTGCCCGCCCGCTCTCGTGCGCCCCGCGCAGGTCACCCACCGCCACAGCGCCTTTGCGTTCGGCAAGTCTCCGCACGGCGCGCGCGTGGCGTCGGGCACAGCCGGATAACAAGGTGGACAGAAGGGGTTTTCTAGTTGGTCTACGCGCGTTAATCTGCGGCGAAGCCAGCGCCGAAGCTGAACCGTCAGGCGCTTGTACGACAGGAGCACAACACATGCGCCGGGTTACCCGCATCGCGCTCGCAGGTACTGCGACCGCCTCTCTCGCCCTCGCTCTCTCCGCCTGTGGCGGCACCTCGACCTCCAGCTCGTCCTCGGACAGCAAGGGCGACAAGGGCCTCGCCATCGCGTACGACGTCGGCGGCAAGGGCGACCAGTCCTTCAACGACGCCGCGTTCGAGGGCCTGAAGAAGGCGAAGGCGGAGTTCAAGTACGAGACCGCCGACGTCGAGCCCACCGACGGCGAGACGGACGCGGACAAGACGCAGCGCCTGGTCTCGCTGGCCAAGCAGGGCTACAACCCGGTCATCGGCATCGGCTACGCCTACGGCCCGGCCATCAAGGCCGCCGCGGAGAAGTACCCCGACACCACCTTCGGCATCGTCGACGACTCCACCGTCACGTCGAAGAACGTCGCGGACCTGGTCTTCTCCGAGCAGGAGGCCTCCTACCTCGCCGGTGTCGCGGCCGCCAAGGCCACCAAGTCCGACACGGTCGGCTTCGTGGGCGGTGTGGACGTTCCGCTGATCCACAAGTTCGAGGCGGGCTTCGAGCAGGGCGTCAAGGACACCAAGCCGGGCGTCAAGGTCCTCTCCCAGTACCTGACGCAGACCGCCGAGGAGGGCGGCTTCTCCAGCCCCGACAAGGGCAAGACGGCCGCCGAGGGCCAGATCGAGAAGAAGGCCGACGTCGTCTACGCGGCGGCCGGTCTGTCCGGTCAGGGTGTCATCGAGGCCGCCGCCGCCAACAAGGTGTGGGCGATCGGTGTCGACTCCGACCAGTACCAGCAGGAAGCGCTGGCCAAGTACAAGGACTCGATCCTGACTTCGGCGACCAAGAACGTGGCGAGCGCTGTGTACAACCTTGCGAAGTCGGTCGAGGATGGCAAGCCGGAGACCGGTATCGTACGGGGCGATCTGAAGACCGGTGAGGTCGGCCTGGCCGATTCCAACCCGGAGTTCAAGAGCGACAAGGCGATCCAGGACGCCGTCAAGGCGGCCCAGGAGAAGATCGTCAGCGGCAAGATCAAGGTCAAGACCAGCTGACGAGCAAGACCTCAGGAGCAGCCATGCGGCTTCGAGGACGTACAGGCGCAACCCCCTGCCGCGCGGCACGGGAGCGCACCTGTCCTGCCTCGGAGCCGCTTGGTAACCGCGGGGTTACGTCCGCTCAACGGGATACGAGGAGTCTGGCTCCCCGTATCCCGTTCTCGCGGGGCGTGGCCCCCTTCGTTGCCGTAGGGGCGCTACGCGCGTAGACGACCCCCTTTCCCTCAGGAGAGTGCGCCATCAACGCGTCCAGCAGCCCTCCGGCCGGCGCGGTCAACGGTCAGGTGACCGCTGTCGAACTCGCCGGGATCACCAAGCGGTTCCCCGGTGTCGTGGCCAACCATGACATCCACCTCAGCGTCCGCAAGGGCACGGTCCACGCTCTGGTCGGCGAGAACGGTGCCGGCAAGTCGACGCTGATGAAGATCCTCTACGGCATGCAGAAGCCGGACGAGGGCACCATCGCCGTCGACGGCGAGCAGGTCACCTTCTCGTCGCCCGCCGACGCCATCGTGCGCGGCATCGGCATGGTCCACCAGCACTTCATGCTGGCCGACAACCTCACCGTCCTGGAGAACGTCGTCCTGGGCAGCGAGAAGCTGTACGGCATCGGCGCCAAGGCCCGCCGCAAGATCGCGGAGATCTCCGAGCGCTACGGCCTGGGCGTCCGCCCCGACGTCCTGGTCGAGAACCTCGGTGTCGCCGACCGCCAGCGTGTGGAGATCCTCAAGGTCCTCTACCGCGGCGCCCGCATCCTGATCCTGGACGAGCCCACCGCCGTCCTCGTGCCGCAGGAGGTCGACGCACTCTTCGACAACCTGCGCGAGCTCAAGTCCGAGGGCCTGTCCGTCATCTTCATCTCGCACAAGCTGGGCGAGGTCCTGTCGGTCGCCGACGACATCACGGTCATCCGCCGCGGTACGACGGTCGGCACCGCCGTCCCCTCCGAGACGACGCCCCGCCAGCTCGCCGAGCTGATGGTCGGCAGCGAGCTGCCGACGCCGGAGACCGCGGAGTCCACCGTCACGGACCAGCCGGTCATCCAGGTCAAGGGCCTCACGGCCTTCGCCAGCGGTGGCGCCTCCCTCGGCGACCTCGCCGAGCCGACGCCGGACAGCGGCCTGGTCGCGGAGGACAAGGCCGAGACCGCCGACGCGGTCAAGCGTGTCCTCGACGACGTCACCTTCACCATCCACGCGGGCGAGGTCATGGGCATCGCCGGCGTCGAGGGCAATGGCCAGACCGAGCTCATCGACGCGCTGATCGGCCTCAAGCGCGCCGATTCCGGCTCCGTCAGCTTCCTCGGCGAGGACATCACCGCCTGGGCCACCCGCAAGCGCCGCGAGCAGGGCATCGGCTACATCCCCGAGGACCGCCACCGCCACGGTCTCCTCCTGGAAGCCCCGCTCTGGGAGAACCGCATCCTCGGTCACGTCACCGAGAAGCCCAACGCGAAGGGCGTCTGGCTCGACATCAAGGGCGCCCAGGAGGACACCAAGCGGATCGTCAAGGAGTACGACGTCCGTACGCCCGGCATCGACGTCACCGCCGCCTCCCTGTCCGGCGGCAACCAGCAGAAGCTGATCGTCGGCCGCGAGATGAGCCACAACCCGAAGTTCCTGATCGCCGCCCACCCCACTCGCGGTGTGGACGTCGGCGCGCAGGCGCAGATCTGGGACCAGATCCGTGCGGCGCGTCGCGAGGGCCTGGCCGTGCTGCTGATCTCCGCGGACCTGGACGAGCTGATCGGCCTGTCCGACACTCTCCGGGTGATCTACAACGGCCGGCTCGTCGCGGACGCCGACCCGGCCACCATCACCCCGGAGGAGCTCGGCTCGGCCATGACCGGCGCCGCCTCCGGACACCTCGAGAACGAAGAGCTCGCAGCGCAGGCGGAGCTCGAAGAGCACGCCGAAACCCCGGCAGACGCCCCGGAAGACGAGGCCCGCTGATGAAGAAGTTCGACAAGGAGCGCCTGCTCCTCGCGGTGGCCGGGCCGGTCATCGCGCTCGTCGTGGCCGTGGCGCTGACCTCGGTCGTGCTGATCGCATCGGGCAAGAACCCGATCGAGCCGTACTCGATCATGTTCGAGCAGGCCACGTTCTCCGACATCCAGGTCCTGATCGTCAACCAGGCCTCGCTGTACTACATCGCGGCCCTCGCGGTGGCCATCGGCTTCCGGATGAACCTGTTCAACATCGGCGTGGACGGTCAGTACCAGCTCGCCGCCATGATGGCCGCGGTCGTCGGCGCCCACGTCGCGCTGCCCGCGGCGCTCCAGGTCCCGCTGCTGATCCTGACCGCGGTCTTCACCGGTGCGTTCTGGGCCGGCATCGCCGGTGTCCTCAAGGTCACCCGCGGCGTCAGCGAGGTCGTCGCGACGATCATGCTCAACGCGATCGCGACCTCCGTCATCGCCTACCTGTGGCTGCCCAGCGTCTTCGGCGTCAAGGTCGGCAACAACAACACCACCGGCGAGATGCACGAGTCCGGCTGGGTGCCCGGCTTCAACATGGGCGAGGCCGGAGAGATCTACGGCCTCGTGATCCTCGCGGTCGTCCTCGGCATCGGCTACTGGGTCGTCCTCAACCGCACCCGCTTCGGCTTCGACCTGCGCGCCTCCGGCGCCTCGGAGAGCGCCGCCTCGGCCAGCGGTGTGGACCCCAAGCGCATGGTGCTCACCGCCATGCTCGTCTCCGGCGGCATGGCCGGCCTCGCGGGCCTGCCGATCCTGCTCGGCGACACGCACACGTACAGCCTGAACTTCCCGACCGGCATCGGCTTCCTCGGCATCGGCATCGCGCTGCTCGGCCGCAACAGCCCGGTGGGCATCGCCTTCGCGGCCCTGCTGTGGGCCTGGCTCGACAAGGCGTCGCCCGAGCTGGACTTCCACGGCTACGACAAGGAGATCGCGGTCATCATGCAGGGCCTGATCGTGATCGCGGTCGTGGTCTCGTACGAGGCCGTGCGCGAGTGGGGTCTGCGCCGTCAGCAGCGCCGTGTCGGCGCGGAACTCGCCGCGGGCCACGTCCTCGGCGCCGCCAACAACACCGAGAAGGAGGTGGCTGGCCGATGACCACCGCAACCGACGTCAACCAGCCCACGCTGCAGCCCGCGGCACCCGGCAGCCGCCGGCTGTCGCTCCCCGTCCTCCTGCTGGTCATCGCGGGCGGCCTGGCGCTGACCTCGATCGTCCGCATCATCACGGGCGCCGACGGCATCACCAACGTGAGTCAGATGTCGACCGCGCTCCAGCTGGCCGTCCCGATCGGCCTCGCCGGTCTCGGCGGCCTCTGGGCGGAGCGCTCGGGCGTCGTCAACATCGGCCTCGAAGGCATGATGATCCTCGGCACCTGGTTCGGCGCCTGGGCCGGCTACCAGTGGGGTCCGTGGACCGGTGTCCTGGTCGGCATCATCGGCGGCGCGATCGGCGGCCTGCTGCACGCGATCATCACCGTCACCTTCAACGTCAACCACATCGTCTCCGGTGTGGCCATCAACATCCTGGCGCTCGGTGCCACCCGCTACCTGGCCCCCCTCGCCTTCGAGGGCGTCCAGGGCGGCTCGGCCAAGCAGTCCCCGCCGGTCGAGTCCCTCGGCCACTTCACGGTGCCGGGACTCTCCGACTGGCTCAGCACGCTCAACTCCAAGGGCTGGTTCTTCCTCTCGGACATCGCGGGTCTGCTCGGCGGCCTGGTCACCAACGTCTCCTGGCTGACCCTGATCGCCGTCGCGCTGATCCCGGCCACCTGGTGGATCCTGTGGCGTACGCCCTTCGGTCTGCGCCTGCGGTCCTGCGGCGAGAACCCGATCGCGGCCGAGTCGCTCGGTGTCAACGTCTACAAGTACAAGTACCTGGCCGTGATCATCTCCGGTGGCCTGGCCGGCCTCGGCGGTGTCTTCCTGTCGATCGTCGCCAACCCCTTCTACCTGGAGGGCCAGACCAGCGGTCGCGGCTACATCGGTCTCGCCGCGATGATCTTCGGCAACTGGATGCCGGGCGGACTCGCCATCGGCGCCGGCCTGTTCGGCTACACCGACAGCCTCAACCTGCGCGGCGGCGCCGAGAACGTCCACGCGCTGCTGCTCCTCGGTGCCATCCTGCTCGTCATCGGCGCGATCTGGTCGGTGGTCAAGAAGAAGTACGTGACCTCCGTGATCACCCTGGCCGTCGGTGTGCTCGTGTTCCTCTGGTACTCCCTCACCGACGAGGTGCCGAACCAGATCGTCTCGGCCACGCCGTACGTCATCACCCTGCTCGTCCTCTCGCTCTCGGCGCAGCGCCTGCGGATGCCGAAGGCGGACGGCATGCCGTACCGGAAGGGACAGGGCAAGTGACCGCCGCCGGCGCGGGATCCGCGGACGTCGACTGGGAGGCCCTGCGGGCCGTCGCGCGGGACGCCATGTCCCGCTCGTACTCCCCGTACTCGGGCTACCCGGTCGGCTGCGCGGCCCTCGTCGACGACGGCCGGACCGTCTCCGGCTGCAATGTCGAGAACGCCTCGTACGGGCTCGGGCTGTGCGCCGAGTGCGGTCTGGTCTCCCAGCTGCAGAACACGGGCGGCGGCCGGCTGACGCACTTCACGTGTGTCGACGGACAGGGCGAGATCCTCGTCCCGTGCGGACGCTGCCGCCAGCTGCTCTTCGAGTTCGGCGGTCCCGAGCTGCTGCTGGAGACCCCGGCCGGAGTCCTGCCGCTCTCCGAGATGCTGCCGCAGGCCTTCGGGCCCGGCCATCTCGCCCAGTAATTCCCGCGGCCCCTCCCGGTCCTGTGATCTCCTGATCCCGCCGGGAGGGGCCGCCCCATTTCTTCGGAAGGAAAGCCATGGCCATGGACGCCGTCTCCGTCATCCGCACCAAGCGGGACCGCGGTGAGCTCAGCGACGCGCAGATCGACTGGGTCGTCGACGCGTACACCCGCGGCGAGGTCGCCGACTACCAGATGGCCGCGCTCAACATGGCGATCCTGCTCAACGGCATGAACCGCCGCGAGATCGCCCGCTGGACCGCGGCGATGATCGCCTCCGGCGAGCGCATGGACTTCTCCTCGCTGTCCCGCCCGACGGCCGACAAGCACTCGACGGGTGGCGTCGGTGACAAGATCACGCTCCCGCTGGCGCCCCTCGTGGCGGCCTGCGGTGCCGCGGTCCCGCAGCTGTCCGGACGCGGCCTCGGCCACACCGGCGGCACGCTCGACAAGCTGGAGTCCATCCCCGGCTGGCGCGCGCTGCTGTCCAACGAGGAGATGCTGGACGTCCTCGACACGACCGGCGCGGTGATCTGCGCGGCGGGCGACGGCCTGGCCCCCGCGGACAAGAAGCTGTACGCGCTGCGCGATGTGACCGGCACGGTCGAGGCGATCCCGCTGATCGCCTCCTCGATCATGTCGAAGAAGATCGCGGAGGGCACCGGCTCGCTCGTCCTGGACGTGAAGGTCGGCACCGGCGCCTTCATGAAGACCATCGAGGACGCGCGGGAGCTGGCGTCCACGATGGTGGGCCTCGGCACCGACCACGGGGTCAAGACGGTCGCGCTGCTCACCGACATGTCGACGCCGCTCGGCCTGACCGCGGGCAACGCCCTGGAGGTCCGCGAGTCCGTGGAGGTCCTGGCGGGCGGCGGCCCGGCCGACGTCGTCGACCTCACCGTCGCCCTCGCGCGCGAGATGCTCGACGCCGCCGGCATCAAGGACGCGGACCCGGCGAAGGCGCTGGCCGACGGCTCCGCGATGGACGTGTGGCGCCGCATGATCGCCGCGCAGGGCGGCGACCCGGACGCCGCGCTGCCCGTAGCCCGTGAGCAGCACGTGGTGACCGCCCCGGCATCCGGCGTGCTGACCCGTCTCGACGCGTACGACATCGGCATCGCCGCCTGGCGCCTCGGTGCCGGCCGCGCCCGCAAGGAGGACCCGGTGCAGGCCGGCGCGGGCGTGGAACTGCACGCCAAGCCGGGCGACACGGTGACCGCGGGCCAGCCGTTGCTCACCCTGCACACCGACACCCCGGAGCGCTTCGAGTACGCGCTGCAGGCGGTCGACGGTTCGTACGACATCGCGGACGCCGGCACGGACTTCACGGCGACGCCGATCGTGCTCGACCGGATCGCCTGACCGGAACGACCCCGACGGGGCCGGCGCTTCGGCGCCGGCCCCGTCGGCGTTCCCGCGTCAGCCCAGCACGGCCGCGACCACCACGAGGACCGGCACGGCGAGGATCGTCGACAGCAGGATCGACTCGCGGGCCAGGGTCTCGCCGACCCGGTAGCGCGAGGCGTACGTGAACAGGTTCTGCGCGGCGGGCAGGGCCGAGGTGACCACCACGTCGAGCAGCGGCGCGCCGTGCAGTCCGAACAGGCCGACGGCCAGCGCCCAGGCGGCGAACGGCTGGCCGACCGCCTTGAGCGCGACGGACAGCAGCACCGGATGCCGGTCGAAGCCGCGCCCCGGCATGCTGCTGCCGCACAGCGAGATGCCGAACGCCAGCAGCACCGCGGGCACCGACATGCCCCCGATCAGCTGGAGCGGGTCGAGGATCGGTCCCGGCACGGTCAGACCGGTCGCCGACACCGCGACCCCGCCGAGCGAGCCGACCGCGATGGGGTTGCGCAGCGGGGTGATCAGCCGCTGCCACAGGGGACGCTTCTCGCCGCCCCCGGTGAGGTCGAGGACGGTGAGGGCGATGGGGGTGACCATGATCTGCTGGAACAGCAGCACGGGCGCCACCAGCGAGGCGTCACCGAGCACGTACACGGCGATCGGGATGCCCAGATTCCCGGAGTTGACGTAACTGGAGCAGAGCGCGCCGATCGTGGTGCGGCCCACGCCCCAGCGGCGTACGACGCCGACCGCGACGAACACGCCGGCCGCCGCGGCCGTGCTCATCGCCGTGACCAGCAGGCGGCTGGAGAAGATGACCGACAGGTCGGCCTGCGCGAGCGTCGTGAACAGCAGTGCGGGGGAGGCGACATGGAAGGCGAGCTTCGTCAGCACCTCCCGGCCGTTGTCCCCGAGGTGGCCGCGCCGGCCGATCACATACCCGACGCCGATCACCACGGCGATGACCGCGAAGCCCGTCAGCACCCCCTGCACGGCACCTCCCCGACGATGAGGAAGCCGTCGGCCATCACGGGAGGCGCTGATTCTTGGGGCATACACCTAACCCTCCGGGGAAGGCTGGGCGCAGGTCAATGTGATCCTTTACGGACTACGCGATGAGTTCCCCGCTCCCGATCGGTCTACTGACTGTGGATTCCACGACACCCGCCGTACTCGTGCTGCCAGGACTCGTCACCAGGGACGAGGTGCCCCGGCTCTGCGACGACCTGCTCGCCCGGCTGACGGCGGCCGGGGGCGGGGTCGTGGTCTGCGACGTCGCCGGGATCGGTCCGCCGGGGCTGGCCGTCGTCGACGCGCTGGCGCGACTGGAGCTGACCGCACGGCGCGCGGGGGGCCGCATACGGCTTCGCGACCCGGACCCCGCGCTGCGCGGCTTACTCGCCCTGGTCGGTCTCCGCTTCGAGACGGAGGGGGAGCCCGAAGAGCGGGAACCAGCGGGCGGTGTCCAGGAAGCAGTGGAAACCGGCGATGCGCCCCTTTGAGATCTCCAGCACCTGAACCGCCCAGGGCGTGAACCCGCCCTCCTCCGGATCGGGCTTGTACTGCGCGAATCCGGGCAGGCCGTTCACCTCGACCGGCACCAGGCGCGAGCCCTCGCACGCGGCGCCCATGGTCGTCATGAATCCGGTGATGTCGTCCGTGCCGCGCAGCCAGAGGTCGAACGGCGGCATCGTCATGATGGCGTCCTCGTGCAGCAGCGCCGTCAGCGCCGTCATGTCGTACCCCTCGAACGCGGCGACATAGCGCTCCAGGAGCTTGCTCTGTTCCTCGTCGAGCGGGTCGGACACGGCGGCGTCGGCGCCCGCCGCGTCACTGTCGGCGAGCGTCGCGCGGGCCCGCTGGAGCGCGCTGTTGACCGACGCGACCGAGGTGCCGAGGAGCTCGGCGACCTCGCTCGCCTTCCACGCGAGCACCTCGCGCAGGATGAGCACGGCACGCTGCTTGGGCGGCAGTTGCTGGAGGGCCGCCATGAAGGCGAGGCGCACCGACTCCTTCGCGACCGCGGCCTCGGCCGGGTCGGCGGTGGTCGGGAGCACACGCGCGTCGGGGACAGGCTCCAGCCAGGTGTTGTCCGGGCGGGGGGTGAGTGCCGCCTGGGCCAGCGGCGAGGGGGCGGAGAGGTCCATGGGACGAGCCCTTCGGTTGCCCGCGTTCAGCATGTCCAGGCAGACGTTCGTCGCGATGCGGTACAGCCACGACCGCATCGAGGAGCGGCCCTCGAACTTGTCGTAGCTCCGCCAGGCGCGGACCATCGTGTCCTGGACCGCGTCCTCGGCCTCGAAGGAGGAGCCGAGCATGCGGTAGCAGTAGCCCGTCAGCTCGACGCGGTGCTTCTCCAGCCGGACGTCCAGGTCTGTCGTCGTCGCCGTACCGTCGCTCATCGCCAACCCACCCCTGAGGCTGTTCCGTTCCGCGCTTCGTCGCGCCAGCACCTCGGAAGCTACCGCAGCCCACTGACAATGGCCCCCGGAGTGGACGAACCCGCAGCTCGGAAGGGGTCCGGCTGCGGGTCTCCCCGATGTCCTCGGGGCTTCGTCCGCGGAACCGCGCAGCGGCGCGGAAGGCCTCGTCCTCGATCGCCGGACGGACGGACTGTCCGGCGCGGGGCCGCGGACCTCAGTGGGCCGTGGCCGCCGTGCGGGTGTGGGCGCGGGCCGCGTGGGAGCCGAAGAGGGTGATGGTGACGACGCCGAGGACGGCGAACAGACCGAGGGCCACGGTCCCTGCCCAGCCTCCCGCGTGGAAGGCGACCGCCCCGAGCGTGCTGCCGGCGCTGGACCCGATGTAGTACGCGGACTGGTAGAGCGCGGACGCCTGGGCACGACCCCGCTGAGCGGTGTGGCTGACGGACGACGACGCCACGGCGTGCCCGGCGAAGAAGCCCGCGGTGATCAGGACCAGCCCGGTCAGGACCGTCGCCAGCGAGTCGGCCAGGGAGAGCAGGAGCCCCGCGGTGGTCGTGCCGCCCGCCAGGTACAGCGCGCCCCGGCGGCCGAGCCGGGTGACGAGCCGGCCCGCGGTCGACGCGGACACGGTGCCCACCAGGTAGACGAGGAAGATCGAGCCGACGATGCCCTGCGGGAGGGAGAAGGGGGCGTCGGTCAGGCGGTAGCCGATCACGGTGTAGACCCCGCCGAACACCGTCATGAACAGCGCGCCGATCGCGTACAGCCGGCACAGCAGGGGGTTCGCGAGGTGGTCGCGGACCGTGCGGGCCAGTACTCGTGGCCGCAGCGACCCGGGCGTGAAGTGCCGGGGCGCGGGGAGCAGCAGCCGGAACGCGATCGCGCAGGCCACCGCGATCACTCCGATCGCGCCGACGGCGACCCGCCAGCCCCATTCCTGCGCGACCCAGCCGGTGATGACCCGGCCGCTCATCCCGCCGACGCTGTTGCCCGCCACGAACAGGCCGATCGCCGTGATCAGCGCCTTGGGGCGGACCTCCTCGGCCAGGTACGCGGTCGCCGAGGCCGGGAGCCCGGCCAGTGCCGCGCCCTGCACCGCGCGCAGCGCGACCAGCGCGCCGATCGAGGGGGCGAAGGGGACCAGCAGCCCGACCGTCACCGCCACCGCCAGGGACGCCGTCATCAACGTACGCCGTCCGAAGCGCTCCGACAGGGCGCTCATGGGCAGGACGAAGAGGGCCAGTGCGCCGGTCGCCGCCGACACCGTCCAGCTCGCCTCACTCGCGCTGACCCCGAAGTCCGTGGAGACGAGGGGGAGGAGGGCCTGGGTGGAGTAGAGGAGCGCGAAGGTCGCGACGCCCGCCAGGAAGAGGGCGAAGCTCATCCGGCGGTATCCCGGCCCACCCGGGGCCATGCGGGTGTCGGCCCCGGAGACGGGCGCAAAGGCGGTGGAAGCGGACGGAGTGGCGGCGTCCAGGGTGGTGGACGCCCCGGTACTGGCGGAAGGCATACCTCGAAACTAAGCAGCCGCAGCTCATCCGTCCAATGCATGGAATCGTCATAATCGTTCCTGTGATGCATGAGAAGAGGTCAGAGACGCGCCTGTCACCGTCCAGTGACACAGAAGACATCGCGGCGGTGCTCGCGCCACGCCTCGCGTACTTCGCCGGGGTCGCCCGCATCGAGCATGTGACCCGGGCCGCCCAGGAGATGCGGGTCCCGCAGTCGACGCTGTCGCGGGCCATGGTGAGGCTCGAACAGGACCTGGGCGTCGACCTGTTCGCCCGCCGCGGCCGTACGGTGTCGCTGACGCCGGCGGGCCGCACCTTCCTCTCCTCCGTCGAGCGCGCCCTGTCCGAGATCGAGCGCGCCGCCGACGAGGTGCGGGCGGACGCCGACCCGGCCACCGGCAAGGTCGCCTTCGGCTTCCTGCACACCATGGGGTCGGAGACCGTTCCGGGACTGATCCGCGCCTTCCGCGCCGATCACCCCCGCGTCCGCTTCAGTCTCGTCCAGAACTACGGCGAGGCGATGCTGGAGCGGCTGCGCTCGGGAGAGCTGGACCTGTGCCTCACCTCGCCCGTGCCGGACGCGCCCGATCTGGTGGCCCGCCGTCTCGACGAGCAGAAGCTGCGGCTCGTGGTGCCGGCCGACCACCGGCTCGCCTCCCGCAAGCGCATCCGTCTCGCCGAGGCCGCGGACGAGACCTTCGTGACCCTCGAACCCGGCTACGGGCTGCGCCGCATCACCGACGACCTGTGCCGGGAAGCCGGCTTCAAACCGCGGATCGCCTTCGAGGGGGAGGAGACCGAGACGCTCCGCGGGCTGGTGGCCGCCGACCTCGGCGTGGCCCTGCTGCCGCCGCCGGCCGTGGCCCGGCCGGGCGTCGTCGAACTCACCGTCACCGCTCCGCGCGCCGTGCGCGAGATCGGGGTGGCCTGGCTGGACGGCCACCCGGACACGCCGCCGGTGGCCGCGTTCAAGAGGTTCCTGCTGTCCCGGCGGGGTCATCTCCTGCCGGACTGACCGGGCACCCGGCGGTCCGGCCGGACCGCGCCCGGACGGCGTCCCGGCCGGGAGCCCGCGCCGGCTCCCGGCCGGCGGAGACGGCAGGGACGGCAGGAACCTCAGCGCCGCTTCAGCGACTGCCCGAAACCCGCCGCCAGCGGCATCCGCAGACCCAGCGGCGGCGGCGCCGCGAGCGCGTCCTCCACGGGCCGGGAGAAGGCGTGCCCGAACAGGGTGCCCAGCACGAAGTCCTCGGCCAGGGCGAGGACTTCGTTCCGGTACTGGTGCAGGGCGTGTCCGTCGGCGTGGACCTCGAAGCGGCAGATGTCGCGGTTGGCCTTCTTGGCGCGCGCCGCGAGCCGGAAGGACAGCTCCGGGTCGGTGCGTTCGTCTTTGGTGCCGTGCACGATCAGCACCCGCCGGCCGGCCAGCTGCTTCACCGGTTCGGGTGGCGCCGCCACGTCCTCCTCGGGCAGCCAAGGGGCCAGTGCCAGGACGGAGTTGACGGCGGAGTGACCGGCCGAGCGCAGCGCCGCCCGGCCGCCCATGCCGATGCCGACGAGGCAGACGGAGACGTCGCCGTAGCGGCGTACGACCTCGTCGACGGCCCAGGAGGCGTCGCGCGCCAGGTGCGCCTCGCTGCCGTTCCAGCCGCGAAACCGGTAGTGCACCACGTGCGTGACCAGTCCGTCCGCCTGTCCGGCGCGGGTGAGGCGGCGCCCCAGCGCCCGGACCGAGGCGCTCGCCATCATGGGGGACGGCCTGCGGGCGGAGGTCTCCTCGCCGCCCGGGAGCAGCAGAACCACTGCGCTGACCGCCGTCGGCTCCGGGCCGAGCGCCCTCCCCAGCCGGGCCGTGCGAACCGGCGTCGCTTGCTGTGCCATGACAGAACAGTGTCAGAAGCCATGGTGTACGCCACCCGTCCGCACGGTCACCGTTACGTATCGACGGGTTCGTACAACAGGAGTTCTACGCGCGTAGGGGCTACAGTGCGGAAATGACGAGCCAGATCCAGAACACGCCGAGCTCGGAACAGATCCGCCGGGCGCCCAAGGTGCTGCTGCACGACCACCTCGACGGGGGCCTGCGCCCCCGCACGATCGTCGAACTCGCCGAGGAGACGGGGTACTCCGGTCTCCCCGAGACCGATCCCGAAAAGCTCGGCGTCTGGTTCCGCGAGGCCGCGGACTCCGGCTCCCTGGAGCGGTACCTGGAGACCTTCGCCCACACGTGCGCCGTCATGCAGACCCGGGACGCCCTCGTCCGGGTCGCCGCCGAGTGCGCCGAGGACCTCGCCGCGGACGGCGTCGTCTACGCCGAGGTCCGCTACGCGCCCGAGCAGCACCTGGAGAGCGGTCTCACCCTCGAAGAGGTCGTCGAGGCGGTCAACGAGGGCTTCCGGGAAGGGGAGCGCCGCGCGCGGGAGAACGGCCACCGGATCAGGGTCGGCGCGCTGCTGACCGCCATGCGGCACGCGGCCCGCGCCCTGGAGATCGCGGAACTGGCCAACCGCTACCGCGACTTGGGCGTCGTCGGGTTCGACATCGCCGGTGCCGAGGCCGGCTACCCGCCCACCCGGCACCTCGACGCCTTCGAGTACCTCAAGCGCGAGAACAACCACTTCACCATCCACGCCGGCGAGGCCTTCGGGCTGCCCTCCATCTGGCAGGCCCTCCAGTGGTGCGGCGCCGACCGGCTCGGCCACGGCGTCCGGATCATCGACGACATCCAGGTGCGCGAGGACGGCTCGGTGGAGCTCGGGCGACTGGCCTCGTACGTCCGCGACAAGCGCATCCCGCTGGAGCTGTGCCCCAGCTCCAACCTGCAGACCGGTGCCGCCGACTCGTACGGCGCCCATCCGATCGGACTGCTGCGACGGCTGCACTTCCGCGCGACGGTGAACACCGACAACCGGCTCATGTCCGGTACGAGCATGACCCGTGAATTCGAGCACCTTGTCGACGCATTCGGTTACACGCTCGACGACATGCAATGGTTCTCGGTCAATGCTATGAAGTCAGCATTCATTCCTTTCGATGAACGACTGGCCATGATCAATGACGTGATCAAGCCCGGATATGCAGAACTGAAGTCCGAATGGCTGTTCCAGCAGACCGCCTCCACCAGCGGTTCTGCGACGAATCAGACCTGATGGGAGGGGTCGGGAGGCGGCCGGGTCTTCACCCCATCTCCATGACTCGGCCGTTTTTCGATGTTTGCGACGCGTTGCCTCGCGTGTTTACGTTTTTGGACCGCTCACCCCGTCTCACGGATCCAAGGACGCGTTAGAAATGAAGCAGTCTGCTGCCAAGACCCTCGGTGTCGCCGCTCTCGGTGCCGCCTTCGCCGCGGCCGGCGCGGGTGCCGCCAACGCGGCGCCGGCCGTGCCGGACACCTCCGCGGCGCTGGACACGGTCACCCAGACCCTGCCCGCCGAGAACGTCGCCAAGGCGCTGCCCGGTGCCGGTGAGGCGCTCACCCAGGGGCAGAGCGCGCTCGGCACGGGTGTGGCAGCCGCACAGCCCGCCGCGGCGAAGCTTCTCGCCGACGGGCCCACCGCGCCGGTGGCCGGACTGCTCGGAGGCCTGCCGGTGCAGGGACTGCCCACCCACGGCCTCCCGGTGAACGGTCTGCCGATCGGCTGACGCCGGCCGTGTGCACAACGCCGATGGGGCGCACCCCGGTTGGGGTGCGCCCCATCGGCGCGTGCGCAGGCGGCGGCTCACCAGGCGGTGCGGGCCTTGTCCTCGGACGGGAACAGGATCCACAGCGCTATGTAGAGCAGGAACTGCGGGCCGGGCAGCAGGCACGACACCAGGAAGATGACGCGCATCGTGGTCGCGGAGGTGCCGAAGCGCCGTGCCAGCGCGGCGCACACTCCGCCGATCATGCGGCCGTTCGTGGGGCGGGCAAGGGCGGTCATGGTGGCTCCTTCGCGAACCGTCTCCGAGTGCCGGACTCTCCGGCCTTCGATGTCTTCGACGGTACGCGGACGAAGCGGGACAGGCCTCGCTCTACGGTGCGATCCCGACCCTGGGAATCGTCGGGGTCCGACCCTGAGCCGTGTCCTCCCGGGGAAGGGCCGCTCCGTCGCGGGTCTCGACCCGTCGGCGGAGCCGGGCACGGGCCGCGGGTACGACGGCGAGGTGGGCGAGGGCCACGCCCACCGTGTTGAGCAGCATGGAGTCGACGTCCACGACCTGCCCGGGTACGCCGGTCTGCAGGAGCTCGATGCCCAGCGAGATCAGGGCGCCCGCGGCGACCGTACGGGCCAGGGAGCCGAGACGCGAGACGGCCAGCTTGCCGCCGGCCAGGGGAAGCAGCACCCCGAGCGGGGCGAGCAGACCGACCCCCTCGGCGATGCGGCGGGTCGCCTCCCGGGGGCCCAGCGCCAGGTCGGCTCTGATCCCCGCGAACGGCCGCAGATTGGCGGCGCTCACCCAGGGGACGTCCAGGGGGCGCAGTGTGATCCAGGCGACGAGGGCGAGGTGTGCGACGAGGAGGACACCTCCTGCCACACGGACGCGGGTCACGGCACTGCCGCCGTCTGAGCCTTGACGCTGCACGACCCCCAAGACGCGGCGCCCGGCACGATCGGTTCCGGGCGACAGGTTTTCGACCCGTCCGGACTCCCGCCCCGCCCGGCCGGGGGAATCCCTAGCCCTCGACCGCCGACGACGGGGGCGCGTTGGTGCCGGGATCGGAGCGGACCTCGGGGGTGCACTGGTAGCTGCGCAGCGGGGCCGGCACGGGACCGCCGAGGATCACCGAACCGTCGTCCTCCGCCGCGGCAGAGTCGGCGAAGGTGCAGACGATCTGGGCCAGCGCCGCCCGGGTGAGGTTCTCCGGCGGGGTGCTCAGCCGGAGCGTGTCCTCGGGATCCCTGCCCCGGGGACCACCGACCGTCATGCCGCCGCGGACGTCCGTGGTGTAGCCGGCCTGCTGCTCGGTCGGGGAGGGCGTCTCGGCCAGCTCGTCGAGGAGCCCCTGGGCGACCAGGACGCGGCGCGCCGCCTCCGCGGTCCCGTCCGGGATGCGGACCGACCGGTCGACGGTGACCAACTGGGCCGAGCACAGCAGGAAGACCTGGACCGGCACCCCCCGCGAGGACTGGGTGGAGATGTCGGTGCCCGACAGGGCGCACGGCACCCGCGACGGCGCCGGGCCGAAGTCCGTGGGGACCTGGGTGGAGCGGATGCCGCAGCCCGTGAGCAGCGCGGCGAGCAGCGGGACGGCCAGCCAGGGGCGTACGCCACGCCGGCGGAGGGGTCGTGCGGTGGTCATCCGGCGGTGCCTTCCGTGCCGTTCCCGTTCCTGTCGCGGGGGTCGTCGGCGAGCAGCTCCGACGCGTCCTGGGGCAGGCGCAGCGTGAACACCGCGCCTGTCTCGGGGGAGTTCGCCGCGGTGATCTCGCCGCCGTGGATGTGCGCGTTCTCCAGGGCGATGGACAGTCCGAGACCGCTGCCCTCGGAGCGCGGGCGCGACGCGCTCGCCTTGTAGAAGCGGTCGAAGACGTGCGGCAGGACGTCCTCGGGGATGCCCGGACCGTGGTCCCGCACCTCGATGACCAGTTCCTCGCCCTCCAGCCGCACGGCCACCCGCACCGGCGATCCGCCGTGCTTGAGGGCGTTGCCGATCAGGTTCGCCAGGATGACGTCGAGGCGGCGCGGGTCGAGGCGCGCCATGATGCCGCGCTCCGCGTCCAGGTCCACCGCGTCCAGCCAGGCCCGCGCGTCGATGCACGCCGTGATCTGGTCGGCGATGTCCACGTCGTCGAGGACGAGGCGCGCGGTGCCCGCGTCGAAACGGGTGACCTCCATCAGGTTCTCGACGAGGTCGCCGAGTCTGCGGGTCTCGCTGACGACGAGGCGCACGGCCGGCTCGATCATCGGGTCGACGCTGCCGGTCTCCGCGTCGAGCTCCTCCTCCAGGACCTCGGTGACGGCCGTGATCGCCGTCAGCGGCGTCCGCAGTTCGTGCGACATGTCCGCCACGAAGCGGCGCGAGGCCTCGTCCCGGGCGCTCATGTCCGCGACCCGTTTCTCCAGTGCTTCCGCCGTACGGTTGAACGTCCGCGACAGGTCGGCGAGTTCGTCGGTGCCGGAGACCCGCAGCCGGGTGTCGAGCTTGCCCTCGCCGAGGCGGCGGGCCGCGATGCCCAGACGGTGCACGGGCTTGAGGACCGTGGTCGCTGCGGCCTGGGCGAGCAGCGCGGAGCCGATCAGCGCGAGGCCGGTGGCGATGCCCAGGGACCACGCGAGCGAGTTCAGGTCCTTCGCCTCGGGTTCGAGGGACTTGAGCATGTAGCCGGTGGTGGTGCCGCCGATCACCTTGGCACCGCCCACGAGGTACGGCTTGTCGTTGTCGGTGACGCGCTGCCAGTACAGGTGGTACTCGGACTTGTTGTTCGAGTTCAGCGGCTGCTTCCTGTTGACCGCCTTCTGCAGGGACTCGGGCACGTCCTCCAGCGTGAAGGTGTCCAGCGCGGAGTTGCCGACGACGGTCTTGCCCGCACTGTCCTCGGCGACCAGGAGCACGCTGAAGCGCTGGCTGCTGTTGGCCATCTGCCCCGCCGTGCGCTGGAGTTCGTCCTGCCCGGGGTGCACCGGCAGCATGCTCGCGTGATTGCGCATCTCCTGCTGGAAGTCGCGCAGCACCGCGTCCTGCGTACGCGTCAGCACGGCCTCGCGGTTGAGCCAGTACGCGATGCCTGACGCCGACACGGCGGCCGTCAGCGCGACCAGCCCGAACACCACGACCAGCCGCAGCCGCAGGCTGGTGAAACGCAGGCCGGACAGCAGCGCCTTGCGCGCCGCGGCCCAGCCGCGGAGCTTGTCCTGCGGTTTGGTCACGGTGTCCGAACGCTCGCTTCCCCGCGCGTGCGGCGCACGGACACGATCTGCGGTCCCGGTGCGCGCAGGGTTCGACGACGGCCTCCGCCGGGGCGCGGCCCGACGGCCGCCCTCGCGTCGCTCACGACGGAGAGTCCAGGCGGTAGCCGACGCCCCGCACGGTGCGGATCAGGGTGGGGGAGGAGGGGACGTCCTCGACCTTGGCGCGCAGCCGCTGCACACACGCGTCGACGAGCCGCGAGTCGCCCAGGTAGTCGTGCTCCCACACCAGACGCAGCAACTGCTGGCGGGACAGCGCCTGACCGGGACGGCGGCTCAGCTCCAACAGCAACCGCAGCTCGGTGGGCGTCAGTTGGAGGTCCTCACCGTTCTTGGTGACCGTCATCGCGGCACGGTCGATGACCAGCGAGCCGAACGTGGCCGAGTCGTTGGCCTCACGCTCGCCGCGTCGCAGCACGGCACGGATACGGGCGTCGAGCACCCGGCCCTGCACGGGCTTGACGACATAGTCGTCGGCGCCGGACTCCAGACCGACCACGACGTCGATGTCGTCGCTGCGCGCGGTCAGCAGGATGATCGGCAGCTGGTCGGTGCGCCGGATGCGCCGGCACACCTCGAATCCGTCGATGCCGGGCAGCATCACATCCAGCACGATCAGGTCCGGCCGCTGCTCGCGCAGCAGCTTCAGACCGTCCTCGCCGGTGGCAGCGGTGGCCACACGGTGTCCCTGGCGCGTCAAAGAGAGCTCCAGGGCCGTACGGATGGCGTCGTCGTCCTCGATCAGCAACAGGGAAGGCACGAACGTCATTCTGGCCCATGTCATGGCCGGGTATCGACCGTTGGAGCGCTCCCATCCATCTCCCGCACAGAAGGAGGGCCCTCCCGCGTGGCGAGGAGGGTCCGAGTGGTCATCTGCGTAGTCGTACCGCTCTTCTCCGTGATCGGCCTGTGGCGCGCCCACGGACGGGCCCTGTGACAGGTCTGTGACAGTCGGCGGACACGGCCATGAAGTGCCCCGGGCAAGCTTTTCGACACGAGCAAGGCAGTACGGCGAACGAACCGAAGAACCGGGACTCCACGACGGGGGGCGCGAGATGAACACGCTGCACAGCACCAGCACTAGCGCAGTTGTCACGCGTCTGCACGACGTCACCCGGGTCACGGAGAAGTCCGGTGCCGTGAGCGGGCGGGGGTGCGCTCGCGGCACCGGGCGTCAGCACACCGCGTACATGACGGTGGTTGACGCCTTCACGGGGGAGAGCCCCGCGGCATCCGCCGCGGGCGCTGCCGGGGGGAAGGCTCACGGGGGAGCCGCGTACGGGGAGGGCACGGGGGAACGCCGCCAGACGGCGGAGACGGCGAATGCGGAAGCGGCGTTCACCGCCTACGTCCAGGAGCGTCGTGCCTCCCTGTACGCAACCGCCTATCACCTCACCGGTGACCGTTTCGAGGCCGAGGACCTGCTGCAGAGCGCGCTGTTCTCGACGTACAAGGCCTGGGACCGGATCAGCGACAAGGCCGCGGTCGGGGGCTACCTCCGCCGCACCATGACGAACCTGCACATCAGCGCGTGGCGCCGCCGCAAGCTGAACGAGTACCCGACCGAGGAACTGCCGGAGACGGCCGGTGACACGGACGCGATGCGCGGCACCGAGCTGCGCGCCGTGCTGTGGCAGGCGCTCGCCCGGCTGCCGGAGCTCCAGCGGACGATGCTGGTCCTCCGTTACTACGAGGGCCGCACCGATCCGGAGATCGCGGACATCCTCGACATCAGTGTCGGCACGGTGAAGTCGAGCATCTGGCGGTCCCTCCGCCGGCTGCGCGAGGACGAGGTCCTCAGCTTCGGCCGTGACGAGGAGGAGTCCTTCGGGGAGCTCGTCGCCTGAAGGCCTGGGGGGAACGCAAGGGGAAAGGGGCAGCACTCGGGGGAGTGGTGCCGGGGGGAACCAACGGGGTCACGGGGGAACGGGGACCACGGGGGAAACGGGAGAAGGTCCAGGCGGACGGGGGGTTCGCCTGGACCTCTTTTCGTGTGTCCGCGTTCGCCGGGCTATTCGGTCTTCTTCCGTCTCGCGTCCGCGAGGACCGACCGCGACCGCTCGACCATGCGCCGCTTGCGTTCCGCGACCGCGGCCAGCGCCTTCTCGTGCTGCCCGATCAGCCGCTTCTGGTGCCCCGACTCGATGTCGTGACGCGTCACCACGTAGTCGGTGGCGCTCTTGCAGCGCACGTCGGCCTCCGCCGTCCTGATCTCCTCGGCCGAGGGAGCGGGGAAGCCCGGGTGCGGACCGTCCGGGCTCGTCCGCAGGCTGCGCCAGGTGGCGTCGTCGACCGCGGAGAGCGGGTCGGGATAGCGCAACCCGGACCTGCCCATGCAGGCGCTCCACCGCTTGTCGAGGGCGCGGACCGCGGCGTCCTCGCGGGTGGTGGCGGAGGCATCGAGGAAGAGTTTCTGAACGACCATCAGGTCATCGGTGGCCCGGTCGGCCAGGGCGGCGCGCTGGGCCGCGCCGTGGCAGCCGCCCTCGGGCACCCCGTCCGGCACCGCGGCCGCGGCCGTTCCGCTCCTCTTGTCGGCCAGCTGTGCGGTACCGGTGTAGACGGCCTTCGCGGCGGGCGTGATCGTCCGCTCCTGTGCCGCGCTCCGCTGCTGCGCCGCCACGGCCTGCCGCTTGGTGACGCCGTCGGGCAGCGGCGGCTTGTAGCCGTAGACGCGGACCGACTCCAGGTCCGTGGGCCCGTACTTGCGTGCGTTGGGCGGCAGTTCACCGGCGGGCGCCTGGTAGGCGGGCCGGCTCACGCCGTACTTCTTCATGCAGGCGCGGGCCAGGACGGAGACGGCGCGGTCGACGGCATCGGTCTCCCGCGCGTCCGGGAGGTAGGCGTCCAGGGGGTACGCCTTCGGGGCGTGGGCGAAGGAGGTGGCGACCGCGGGCGTGGTGTCCTCGCCGTCCCGCCCGTCGTGTCCGCCCCGGTCCTGCTCGCCCGAGGAGCAGGCGGTGGCGAGGAGCGCGACGGCGGCGGTCACGGTGATCGTCGCCCCCGAACGGATCGCCGGTCTCGTCCAGTTGAGCATATTTCAGATGATCACTCGTGCCGCCGGCCGTCAAGTGCCCGCAGGCGAATGACAGTTCGAGTATGCGGTTTCTGGTCGTGATCGTCGATCTTTCGGCCATTCACCGGAACGCGTTCCGGTACGGCGCCGGTCGGTGTGCCAGGGTCACGAGCGCAGTACGGCGCTCTCCGCCCGCACGGGCGGTGGGCCCCACAGCGCCGGAAAGAAGGGTACGGAATGAGAAGCGCACGCGTTCTCGCGGCCGCGTCGGCGATGTCCGTCGCCGCGATCCTCGCCGCGACGACCCCCGCGCAGGCGGCCAGCAACGACGGCACCTGCAACACGGACGAAGCCTGCATCTACCGCCTCGCGGACTACTCGGGCGGCATCTACGACACGCTGTCCAGCAAGAAGAGCTACAGCGGTCTCGTCTTCCACGGCACGTCGACCACCATCGACAACAAGGCGAGCGCCGCCAAGAACAGGGACCCCGACAACAACCTGTGGTTCTACCAGCTGGACAACTGGGCGGGCGACAGGTGGGGCGTGCCGGCCGGCGCCTCCACGAACTTCACCGGCTCGGACGACAACAAGTGGTCCTCGCACTGCTGGTCCGGCGCCACCGCGGGCTGCCCGGGCGGCTGACCCGCCCGCGCCCCCGGGCGCCGGGCCGCTATGCCGCCGTCGGGCGCGCGGGCACCCGGCGTCCGGCGGCAGCGGCGGTCAGCCGGCCCAGCGCCTCGGCCTTGTCGCACGGGTGCGCGCCCAGAGCCGCCTGGCGCGCCACGATCGAGCGCTCGGCGCGCATCAGCCGCCAGCCGCGGCGCAGCAGGAACGGCACCGACTTGCGGCCCTCGCGCAGATCGCGCACGAACCGGCGGCGGAACGTGGTGACCGGGCCGCGCGACAGACACAGCGCGTCCGCCAGCAGACCCAGCTCCCGGCAGCGCTCCACGATCTCCGCGGCGAAGACCCCCTCCGCGATGAACAGCGGCGTCCGCTCGAAGCGCAGCGTCTCGCTGCCGGTACGGGCGCTCAGTGAGATGTCGTACACGGGGATCGTCGTCCCTCCCGTACGGCACAGCTGCTCGATCGCGGCGACCGCGGTGTCCGCGTCCCAGGACAGCGGATGGTCCCAGTCGATGTCCTGGCTGTCCTCGACCAGCGGCAGCGTCGGGTCGGTGCCCTCCTTGTAGAAGTCGTCGAGGCGGAGGACGGGGAGCCCGGAGTCCGCCGCGAGAAGGGACTTCCCGGAGCCGGAGGGGCCGCAGAGCAGCACCACACGGGTGGGTATCGGGGGCTGGGTACCCAAAGTTCTGGACCTTCTGTGAATCGGCCTGGCTTCGCCACGCGTCGGACGCCTCCAGGACATTATCCCCCTCTCCGGGCCCGCCCCGGCCCCGCCGGAATCAGCCCGTGACGGGCTCCGTGGCCGGTTCCGGCTGCTGGCCCGCCACTGCCTCGTCCCCCTGTCCGGACACCGGCTCCGTCACGAAGCGGACCGACGCGTCCAGCTTCCGAGCCAGGGCCTGCGCCTCCTGCGGGGTGTCCGCGCCGACCGCGATCAGGGCCACCCGGTTGCCGACCGAGCGGTGCGGCTCGATGACGTCGCCGGGGGCGACGGCCAGCTCGGCGTGGATCACCGCGGGGTGCGCCACCACCGCGTCCCAGCCCTCCACCGCGATCAGCCGCCCGGACGGCGGGGTCAGGAAACGGATCGCCGAGCCGCGCACCGGCTTCAGCGCGCTCCGGTCGATCGGGCGGCCCAGGACGTCGTCGTAGACCAGACCGAACCACTCCAGGCCGGGGATGACGTACGGCAGCATGCGGTGGATCCAGCCGCCCGCGTTGCGGATGTGCACCTCGCCGAGGACCACGCCCCGCTCGGTCCACCACAGCTCCACGTGGAACTGGCCGTAGCGCAGACCGAGAGTGGTGAGCGCGGCCGTGACCTGGCTCTCGATCTCCTCGCGGGTGGTGTCCGGGACGATCGCCGGGATGACGTACTCGATCTCGAAGAAGTTCGGCGGCGGCAGCAGCTCCTTCGACGTGAGGGCGAGGACGTGCGGCGCGCCGTCGATGAAGACGCCCTCCGCGCTGTACTCGGGCCCCTCCACGAACTCCTCGACGATGAAGGCGCCGCGTTCCGGCAAGAAGTCCAGTGCGGCGGGCAGTTCCCCGGCGCCGTCGATCCGGGTCACGCCCTCGCTGCCCATCGCGTCGCGCGGCTTGACCACCCAGGGTCCGGTGGACCGCGCGAGGAAGTCCACCGCCTCGGCTTCGTCGGCGCAGACCCGGAACTGCGGCTGGAGGAACCCGGCGGCGGCCAGGTGGGCGCGGGCCTCGTCCTTGGTGCGGATCCGGTGGACCGCCTCCGAGGCGTTGCCGGGAGCGTCGACCGCGTCCGCGACCTCGGCGACCGCCTCCTGCGCCATCTCGCGCACGCCGAAGACGATGTCGAAGCGCTCGCCGGCCGCGACCCGCTCCCGGGCCCAGGCGGCACTGGCGCCGCGCTGCGCGAAGTCCACGGCGGAGGCCTCGTCGGCCAGCTCCGTGACGGTGGGGGTGGCGGCGAGGGTGGCCTCCTGGTTGGTCACATGGATGCTCAGGCCGCGTGCGCGGGCCTGGGTGAGGGCGTGCGTCACGACGTCGACGGCCAGGGTGGCGTCCCCGGCGCCGCCGACGAAGAGGAGGTGGGGGCTGGTCGGCTCGGCCATCTGGGCTCCTGTGGTGAGGGGTGGCAGGGTGAAGGGGGCGGGGGTCAGACGGTGAGCAGGAGCTTGCCGGTCGTGGCGCGGCTCTCCAGCAGGCGGTGCGCCTCGGCCGCCTCGGCCAGCGGGAGGGCGGCGTGCACACGCGGTGTGAGCGCACCCGCGGCGACCTGCTCGAAGACGGCGCCACCCGTCGCGCGCAGCGTCTCGGCGTCGTACACGTGGTCCTTCATCGTGGGCCGGGTCAGGAACAGCGATCCGCCGCCGCGCAGCAGCTCGACGTCCAGCGGCGGCACCGGACCGCTGGACAGACCGCACAGCGCGAGCGTGCCGCGGCGGCCGAGGCTGCGCAGGCTGCTCAGATAGGTGGCGGCGCCCACCGAGTCGTACACCACCCGGGCGCCGCGGCCGTCGGTCAGCTCGCGGACCGAGGCGTCGAAGTCCTCGTAGCCGATGGTGTGACGGGCCCCCGCCTCGCGGGCGATGCGCTGCTTGTCGGGGGTGGAGGCGACGGCGACGACGGTCGCCCCGCGGGCCGCGGACAGCTGCGTGAGGAGCCGGCCGAGGCCGCCCGCCGCGGCCAGCACCACCACCGTCTCGCCCTCGGCGACGGGATGCGTCTCGTGGGTGAGGTAGTGGGCGGCGATGCCCTGGAGGGCGACGGCGGCGGCGTCGGCGAGCTCCACACCGTCGGGGACGGGGATCAGCTTGTCCTCGGGGACCACGGTGTACTCGGCGTACGCGCCCAGCTGAGTGGCGTACGCGACCCGCGCGCCCGGTGCGAACGCCGTCACGCCCTCGCCGACGGCCTCGACCACCCCGGCGCCCTCCTGCCCCGGGGTGAAGGGCGCCTCGGCGGGATAGGTGCCGTTGCGGTAGTAGACGTCGATGAAGTTGACGCCGGCCGCCGTGTTGCGGACCAGGACCTGGCCGCTGCCGGGGCCGGGCGACCCGGTCTCCTCCAGGCGCAGTGCGGAGGCGTCGCCGGGCTTGTTCACGCGGATGGACTGCATTTTCTCTGCCAACTCCTGGTGGTGCGGGGTGTGCGCGGGGTTCACGACGGGACGGCCGGGGTCTCGCCGAAGACGTTCAGGAAGTAGTTGATGTCGGAGGTCAGGCCCTTCACCATGTCGCCGATCCGGGCGCCGTCGCCCGAGGCGAGGCCCTGTTCGTTCAGGCGGAGCGTGCCGGCGGAGAACGGCAGCGATCCGCTGGCGAAGTAGCGGATGGCACCGTCGGGCGCCCGGCGCGGGATCACTTCGGAGCGCGCGTAACGGCTGGCACTGAACGGGATGTCGAGCCGTCCCTCCTCGAAGGCGGTCGCGATGGACTTGTACAGGTCGCCGGCCGCGAGCACGGGCTCCACGATCTCGGCGACCTCCCTGAGGATCAACTCCCTTTCCCGTTCGATCCGTTCCTCGTCCAGTGCGATGAAGTCCAGCAGCGGGGAGTTGGCGCGCGAGGCCAGCAGCAGGCCGTCGACGTTGGCGCGGGTGTCGGGAATCCCGTACGCCTCCAGATACGTCTTGGTGATCAGCTTGGTGGCGCCGCCGAGCCGCGCGACCAGGGCGCCGTACAGGATCAGGTCGTCCGCGTGCGACCGCTCGCGGGGGAAGACGCCCATGAACTCGTGCAGCACGGCGTGCACTTCGACGTCCGCGGGCAGATAGCGGGCGCCCAGCGAGTGGATCGCCCGCAGCGCGGCCACGTCCTGCTCGAAGTGCCCGCCCTGCGGGTACGCCACCGACACGCAGCGCACGCCCTCGCGGGTCGCCGCCACCGCCTCCAGGACGCTGATCGCCAGGGAGATCGACGGCGGTACGAGCACGGCGGTCAGCGTGCCGAACAGCTCCCGGTCCACGACCAGTCCGCGCCCGGCGAGGTCGCCGCAGAAGGCGTCCACGTCCCGCCAGGCCGCCAGCGACTCGCTGAGCGGAACGGCCTTGGAGTAGGGCAGGTTGTACGAGATTCCGCCGCCCTCGAACGAGGTGATGCCGGACGCCACCGTGGTCTCGAACAGCAGCCGCGCGTCGGGGGAGCCGTGCCGCACCTCCAGCGGGGCCGCCACCGACTCGTTCAACTGGCGCCCCCGTTGCCACCCGTGGGTGACCAGGGGGTAGCCGTTGAGGTCCGCGGGGTTGCGCAGCAGGGCGGCCCTGGCGTTGTCGAACCGCTTCAGACGGGTGTGGGAGTCGATGGTGAGGGTGAGGATGTCCGGCCGGGCGTGCCGCTCCAGGTCCTGAAGGAGTGTGGTCATCTGTGCGTGCGAGCCGACGCCGCAGCGCGGCTGGAGGGCGACGCGCCCGTCCGTCCGCGCCGCGCGCAGCACCTCGGCCGCCGTCGGCTTGCCCAGCTCCTTCACATAGGCCACGGATTCGGCCGGCGAGGGCAGCTCGGCGGGTTCGGGCGGGATGCCGGGGTCGGTCATGAGGCGGTGGCGGGCGCCAGGGTGCGTTCCCGCAGCTCGTCCAGGGTGGCGGGCAGCAGCTCCGGGTCGGACAGGATGACGTCGACGCCGAGCTGTCGCAGGCGTTCGAGGTCGGAGCTGTCCTTGCGGCTGCCCACGGAGAGGTTGCCGCCGAGGATGACGGGGCAGCCCAGCTGGCCCCGGGCGCGGGCGTCGGGCAGCTCCCGCAGGTCCTCGTGGGCGTGTCCGTTGAGACTGCCGATGATCACGGCCTCGGCCTCGGGGTGTTCGGCGTGGGCCTCGGCGAACTCGGCCACCGGGGTGCAGGTGCCGAGGTTGACGACGTGGAAGCCGCGGGCGCGCAGGGCGTGCGCGATGAGGTGGTTGGCCACGACGTGGCTGTCGCTGGCGGCCACACCGAGGATGACGGTGCGGGGTGCCGCCGCGTCCGCTCGACGGGCTGCTGATCGTGTGTCTTCGTGCCGCATGGATGACCCCCGGTGAAATATGGGCGGATGGCGCAGTGGCTAGTCGTCGAATGCCGCGAACAATTCCCGCTTGCTGACTTCACGCAGCCGTGCGATGTCGAATTCTTCGGGGTCCGCGACGGACAGTGAGTCGAAGACCAGATTGATGGCGGGAACCAGGCCCCAGGCCTGTTTGTACGGGCCCCAGCCGGGACTTCCCCGGTCCGCGTCCGCCTGGCGCTCGAAGATGTAGTTCGCCCATTTGGGAGTGGACGGATAACGGTGATGGAAATCATGGACCACCGTGTCCCCGGTGAGCACGAGATAACGCGAGGGTGCGTGCACGAACAACATACGGGCCGCCCAGCCGCACCAGGCGGCGGTCCGCCGCAGCGGTGGCAGCTCCGGAGCGGGAGCCGCCTCGCCGATGAATATGGCGTTGGTCAGGCTGCCGAAATACTCTTTGCCGCGGCGCACTTCGAGATGGGGTTCGGGAAAGGTGTGCTTCACGCACAGCCGCAGGGTGTTGCTCACCTGGAACAGCGGCAGCAGCGGCACGAACCAGCCGATCAGCAGCGCCGGCCAGGTTCCGGTTGCGACGGTGGCGGCCACCGCGCCGCCGTACAGGGTCAGCGAGACGGCCTTCTCCGAGGTGGCCGAGCCGTGCCAGAACGAGCGGGCGCGGGCCACCGTGAAGTTGAGGTGGAACCACGGCGAGACCAGTTTGCCGAGGACCCGGCGCCACATCTGCCGGCGGGTCATTCCCGGGTGCAGATCCAGGCTGACCAGGAACGCCTGCACGGTGGGGTCGCGCAACGTCATGTGGTGGGCGGCATGGTGGTCGCTCACGTGCTCACGGCTGTAGCGGGCGAAGTTCTGGATGATCAGCAGGCTCGAGGTGGCCCGGCCGATCACCGCGTCGAGCCGCCGGCGGCGGTACATGTTCCGGTGCGAGCACTGGTGGTAGATCATCATGCGCAGGTTCCGCATGCCATGCAGGGTGATCGCCCAGCCCGGAAGCAGAAGCAGCAGCCAGAGCGATCCGAGGGCCAGGGCGGTGCAGCTGACCGCGACGCCCAGGGCCATGGAGAAAACGGCGGAAGCGAGATGGAAACCGGGTGTCCACCAGCGCGGGGCTTTCTGCCCGGCGAGCGGTTTTCCGGTGAACAGGGTGAGTGGATACTGCGTGAACCGGGGCAGGGCGCGCATGGTTTCGCGAGGATCCGAGTAATCCGCAATGCCTTCGGTCCGGTAGCCACTGTCTATGGCTGCCATTGCACTCCTTGAGGTCAGGGAGCTATGAGTTCCTGATATCGGCGTGGGTGCGCCGATGATCCTGACAGGAACTCTCCGGTGGGGTCAACCTTTTTCAATCATGAACTGCATGCGTGCTGTGCGGTGGCCCGGCTGTTTATGAAATCCGCGTGAAATCACGGACGGCGGGCGGCCGGGATTCGGGCATGCCGAAGGAATTCCCGGCGCCTGTACTGGTGCGCGTGGGAGAAACGGGCTCGGCCTATTCGTCCCGGGCGTGGAAGTGGGCGTGGGCGTAGGCGCCGACGGCGACCGCGCGGTCGCCGCGACGGCCGCGCCCGCCGAGGCTGCCGGGGCGTCGGAAGGGACCGGAGAGCTCGGGGTGGCTGAGAGCGGGGTGGCGGGAGGTGGGGTGGCCGGGTCCGCCCGGGACGTCGGGGCCCACGGCTCCGGGACCCGGGGTCCGCCCGGGTCGCGGTGCCTACGACTCCGAGGCCGTGGCGCCGCTCACCTGCGTCATCGGCTGTGCCTGCTCCGGCAGTTCGCGCCGCCGGCGCACCGGCGAACAGAACACCGGCAGGAAGGCCGTGGCCACGAAGACGCCCCCCACCCAGAGCGTGGCGTGCACCCCGATGAGTTCGCCGAGCACACCGGAGACCGCGGCACCGACGGCGAGCGCCCCGGTGAGCAGGAACCGGAAGGTGGCGTTCATACGGCCGAGCAGCGCGTCGGGGGTCATCCGCTGACGCAGACTCACACCGAGCACGTTGTCCATGCCCACCTTGAACATGGCGAGAAACCACCCGGTTCCGGCGAGCAGCAGCCAGGCGCCGTGGTCGACCAGGGGCACCAGCAGTCCGGAGGGCGCCAGACACAGCCCGGCGATCCCGAGGGTGCGCCCGAAGCCCAGGCGGGCGGCGACGGGCCGCGCACAGCGGGCGCCGACCAGCAGGCCGACCCCGCCGGCCGCCCAGAACAGGCCCAGTGCGCCGCCCGGCAGCCCGAGTCCGCGGACGAACCAGATCGGCAGCATGGTGTTGATCACAGAGGAGCCGAGGTTGCCGAGGGACGCGGTCAGGGCCAGGGCCCGCAGTTCCCCGTTGCCGAGGACGTGCCGCACCCCCTCGCCGATCTGGGTCCGCAGTCCGCCGCCCGCCGCCGGGCGCGGCGCGGCCGGCGCCGGGGTGCGGCGCAGGAAGAGCAGCGCCACGCCGGAGGCCAGATGGGTGCCCGCGCTGAACAGCACGGCGGCGGGCGCGGTGAGCAGCGAGACCAGCCCGCCGCCCGCGCCGCGTCCGCCGACGTTGCCCGCGGCGATGAGTGTGTTGATGTCGGCGTTGGCGCGAACGAGGCTGTCCCGTCCGACGAGTTGAGGCAGCACGCTCTGCGAACCCACGTCGAAGAAGACCGTGGCACAGCCGTTCAGCAGGACGACCGCGTAGAGCTGGCCGAGCGTGAGCGCGTCCAGCCACCAGGCCAGCGGGACGGTGGCCTGGAGCAGCGCCCGCGCCAGGTCCGCGACGATCAGGACCCGGCGGTGGCTCAGCCGGTCCACCCAGGCGCCGGCCGGCAGGCCGATGACCAGGAAGGCGATCGTACTGAGTGTGGCGAGGGCGCCGACCTGCCCGGGACCGGCGTCCAGCGCGGTGACGGCGACGAGCGGTACGGCGACGTAGGTGATGTTGGCGCCGAGCTGGCTGAGAGCTGACGCGGTGAACAGGGTGCGGAAGTCGGGTATCCGCCAGGGCGAGTTGGGCTGCATGGTCCGTTCGTCCGGTCGTCGGTCCGCAGGCGCCGTTGTGCGGCGGCCGTGTCGGGTGGGGGAGCAGGGAGCCGGTGTCCGCGGGAGCGGACACGGGTTCCGGGGCCGGGGCGGGCGGTGAACCCTCCGGCCCTACCGGTCAGAGGTGGCAGGGCAATGGGCGACAGAAACAGCCGACGAGAATGGCCGAAACCGGCGAGATGCTGGCCGGAATGCAATCCGGCATTGGCTCGATCACCGGTGTTTCCTCCCCCAAGTCCAAGCCCCGGGCATCGCCCGAGATGTCCAATTCTCCAGAATGAAGTCGGCTGCGGGCCAGGGGTCCGGAGCCATTTCATACGGCGTTCACACCGCAACGGGCGGCCGTGTCACATACTTCCGGTGGGCCGCACCGCTGGCCGGTAATCGACCGCAGTGCCGGAGACGTCCGTCGGCAAGGATCAACGATATCCAGGCCGTTAGGCAAGTGATCTGGGTCGCAGGCGGGTCGCACCGTCGTCGTCCCGCCAGGGCGAAAACATCCGGCAAGGATCTCGGGGACTCGTTGACAGGGGAACGGAGTTACGTGATCGTTTAGGAGGAGCCGGGGGGCCAGACTCTCCCTCGGTGTGTTTCGGCGTACGGGGGAGCCGAACGAAGCCCTCCCGTTGCGCAGGATCCCTCCCGTTGCGTTGTGGCCGAAAACAAGTCGGCTCAATTGGCATGGCGTTTTACCGAGCTACCCCCACAAGGGCCCTGCTCGAACAGGGTCACCAACCCGGAAAAGCCAAGGTGAATAGCAAAGTGACCGCACGTACTGCGCTCTTGATCGGTGCCGCCGGCGGCATTCTGTCGGAGGTGGCCCGAGGGCTCGCGGAAGAAGGCCACTCACTCGTCCTCTTCGACCGGGACGAGGTGGCGGTATCCCGCCTCGCCGACGAACTCGCCGAACGGACCAAGACCGAGTTCGTCGTCGGAGACATCACCGACATCGCCGCCGCAGAGCGGCAGCTGAACGACATCGTCGAGCGGCACGCGCTCTCGATCCTCGTCAACGGAGTCGGCGGGGACACCCGGGTCATCAGCTACGCGGACCTCACCCGCGAGCACTTCGAACAGACCCACCTGGAGAACGTGACCAGCACCTGGATCGCCGTCAAGGCGTGTGCGCCCCGCATGGCCGAGAACGGCTACGGACGCATCGTCAACTTCGCTTCCGCAGGTGGGCGCACCTACAGCCGCTTCAACAACGCCGCCTACGTCGGCGCGAAGGCGGCTGTCATCGGCATGACCAAGCAGCTGGCGTACGAGCTCGCCGGGACCGGTGTCGTGGTGAACGTGGTCGCCCACGGACCCGTCGCCACCGCCCGGGTGGCCGGTGCCTTCGAGCGCCGCGACGAGGCGTCCAGGAAGGCGGTGCTCGCCGCCCTGCCCATGGGCCGCTACGGCACCGTCGCCGAGGCCGCCGGCAGCGTCCTGCACCTGTGTTCCGAGAGCGCCGGCTACTCCACGGGTGCCGTCGTCGACATCAACGGCGGCCTTTACATGTGACCCACGCCGAACCGCCGCACGGAGAAACGACGAACACCGTGCGGCCGGTCCGTGGTGCGCAGAATTCCCCGGCGCCCCTCCCCAGGAAGCGCACGGCGCCGGGGCGAACCAGCACAAGGAGCTTGGTGTGGCGAAGTTTGTCGTCGAATTCGAGTACAACGTCGACCGGGCGGGCCGCGAGGGCCTGCACCCGGCGCACGCCGAGAATCTCTACCGGCTCGCCGACAGTGGGGTGCTCCTGTTGGGCGGACCCGTTGTCGGAGAGAATTCCGGGCTTCTCCTCTACGAGGTGGAAAACCGCGAGGAACTCCAGCGGATTCTCGACGAGGAGCCCTATGTCACGGGAGGAGTCGTCGCGAGAACCCGTATTCGGGAATGGGATCCGGGCAAGGGAAGCCGGGTCGCCGCCCTGAATGGCACCGCGGAACTCTCCGGCCCGGAAGGATCCCACTGAACATGCTCTCCTTCGACCTGGCGTCGCTGCACGCGGGAATCGTCGACCCGGAGATGGATTCCATGCGGATCCTCAGCGAGACGGCCCTCAGGTTCCCCGACGCGCTGTCCTTCTCCTCGGGAGCGCCGTACGACGGGAACCACGACCTTTCCGCACTCACCTTCTACATCGACCGCTACATCAAGCACCTCCGCGAGCGGGGCGTGCCGGAAGCGCGTATCACCCGGCTCCTTTTCCAGTACGGACCCGTCAACGGCCTCATCCAGGACGAGGTCGCGCTCATGCTGAAGCGGGACGAGGACATCGACGTCCCCGCCGAGGCGATCATGATCACGCACGGTTTCCAGGAGGCCGCGCTGGTCGCCCTGCGCGGTCTGT
This sequence comes from Streptomyces siamensis, assembly GCF_039543605.1. NCBI lineage: Bacteria > Bacillati > Actinomycetota > Actinomycetes > Kitasatosporales > Streptomycetaceae > Streptomyces > Streptomyces siamensis. Next base: position 345,025 of record NZ_BAABKB010000030.1, read on the forward strand.
TCACCTCGCCCGACGACGTACTGCTCGCGGTCTCGCCCGCCTACGTCGGCATCCGCGGCGCGGCCCGTATGCTCGACATCCCCGTAAGGGGCGTCGCGGAGGGGCCCGAGGGACTCGACCCGCAGACCGTGGCGGAGACCGCCCGTGCCGTACGGGCCGAGGGGAAGCGGGTCGCCGCCCTCTACCTGGTGCCCGACTTCAACAACCCGTCCGGGACGGTGCTGCCCCGCGCGGCCCGGCAGCGGCTCCTCGACGTCGCCGCCGAGGAGGACTTCGTCGTCCTGGAGGACAACCCGTACGGGCTCTTCGCCCGCGACGGCGAGTCGCAGCCCACCCTCAAGTCGCTGGACACCCGGCGCCGGGTCGTCTACCTCGGCTCGTTCGCCAAGTCCGCCTTCCCCGGCGCCCGCCTCGGCTACCTGGTCGCCGACCAGGAGGTCACCGAACCCTCCGGCACCGTCCGTACCCTCGCCCAGACGCTCTCCAAGGCCAAGGCGATGTTCACGGTCGGCTCCTCGACCCTGTCGCAGGCCGTCATCGGCGGCTATCTCGTCGAGCACGACCACGATCTGCGCTCCGCGACACGGGAGCTGGCCGCCGTCTACCTGGAACGCCTCGACACCGTCCTGGCCGCGCTCGACGAGCACTTCCCGGCCGGCGGCGACCACGGCGTCGCGTGGAACACCCCGCGCGGCGGCTTCTTCCTCACCCTGACGGTGCCCTTCACCGCCGACCTCGCGGCCATGGAGCGCTCCGCCCGCGACTACGGCGTCAGCTGGGCGCCCATGACCATGTTCCACCTCGACGGCGGCGGGGAGCGGGAGATCCGGCTCGGCTTCAGCAACCTGGCGCCCGACGCGATCCGCGAGGGCATCGCCCGCCTCGCCCGCTTCGTCACGGACGCCTCGAAGGACGGCGCGACGACCACGCCGAAGCACCCCGCGCCCGAGATACCCGAAGGACAGGCATGAGCATCCCCACCGCCGTCGTCGTCGACGGCTACTCGGCCGGCAACTTCTACCCCGCCGCCTTCACCGCGGCCGGTGCCCGCGTCATCCATGTGCAGAGCACCCCGGAACTCATCCCCACCATGCTGGCGCCCGACCTGGCGGCCTACGCGGAGAACATCGTCTCCTCCGACGAGGCCGAACTCGTCGAACTGCTGCGCCCGCACGCCCCCGTAGCCGTCGTACCGGGCCAGGAGTCCGCCGTACGGCTCGCGGACCGGCTCAGCGAGGCGCTCGGGGTCAAGTCCAACGGGACCGCGCTGTCCGCCGCCCGCCGCGACAAGTACCGGATGATCGAGGCGCTGCGCGGCGCCGGCGTGCGCTGCGCCGAGCAGTTCAAGAGCGACGACGCGGCCGCCGTCGTCAAGTGGGCCGAGGACCGCGGGACATGGCCCGTCGTCGTCAAACCGCTCAGCTCCGCCGCCTCCGACGGGGTCTTCGTCTGCACCTCCGCAGACCAGACACGCGAGGCCGCCGAGCACGTCCTCGCCTCCCGGGACATCTTCGGCTCCGCCAACACCGAGGTGCTCGTGCAGGAGTACCTCAAGGGCACGGAGTACGTCGTCGACACCGTCAGCAGCGACGGTCGCCGCTTCGCCTGCGGTGTGTGGGAGTACGAGAAGAACCTGCTGGCCTCCGGCCAGAACATCTACAACCGCGACATCCTGCTCGCCCCGGACGCGGACCCCGTCCCCGCGCTCATCGCGTACGTCAACGAGGTGCTCGCCGCCCTCGACGTGCGGTGGGGACCGGCGCACGCCGAGGTCATCGTGACCGACCGCGGCCCGGTGCTGGTGGAGATCGCCACCCGCCTCAACGGCCAGCTCAACCCGGCCTACCAGCAACTCGCCCTGGGCCACGACCAGGCCGGTCTGACCGCGCGGGCGTACACCGACCCGGAGGGCTTCGCCGCCGAGTACGCCGGCGGCGTCTACACCAAGCTGCGGGAGGCCTACACCTACAACGCCCCCACCACCCTCGACGGAGTCGTCGCGGCCGTGGACGAGGAGACCGTCGCGGCGCTCGACGCCCTGCCGAGCGTGCTCCTCACCAGCGTCAAGTACCGCCCCGGCGCCCGCATCAGGCCCACCACCGACCTGCTCACCGCGGCCGTACGGATCTATCTGACCTCGACCGACGCCGCGGCGCTCGACGCCGACTACGAGAAGGCGCGGACGCTCAAGGACGCCGTCTACCGCCTGGCCTAGCCCCGGCGCCGAGCCGTCCGCCCCCGACTTCCGTTCGCTTGAACCATCTTGCCGGAGGACACCCGTGCACAGCCGTATCGGCCTCTTTCTCTCCCCCGTCCACGAGACGGGCCAAGACCCTCACCTGGCGATCCACCGCAACCTCGACCTCGTCGAGCACGCCGACCGCCTCAACTTCGACGAGGCGTGGTTCGGCGAGCACCACACCCTGGGCTGGGGACTCGTCGGCGCGCCCGAGACCCTGATCGCCGCCGCCTCGCAGCGCACCCGGCAGATCCGGCTCGCGCACGGCGTGGTCCCGCTCTCCGGCCACCACCCCTTCCACGTGGCGAGCCGCGCGGTCCACCTCGACCACCTCTCCCGGGGCCGCTACATCCTCGGCGTCGGCCCGGGCGTGCCCTTCGACGCGACGATGTTCGGGCTCGACGCGGCGGTGCAGCGCAGGCGGCTCGACGAAGCCCTGCCGACCGTCCTGGAACTCGTCAACGGCGAGGAGCGCGTCACGCAGAAGACCGACTGGTACGAACTGAAGAACGCCAAGCTCCAGGTCCCGCGCTTCGGGCCCGGTCCGATCGAGGTCGCCATGGCCACCTCCGGCACCTCGGTGACCAGCCCGCGCCTGGTCGGCCGATACGGCCTGAGCATGACGTCGTTCGCGCTGCCCTTCGCCCTGCTCACCCCCGGCTCCCAGGAGCACATCGGCCTCGCCCAGCAGTGGAAGCATGCCGAGGAGGCCGCGGCCGAGCACGGACAGACCCTCAGCCGGGACTCCTGGCGCATCGCGCTCCCGGTGCATGTGGCCGAGACGAGCAAGCAGGCCTTCGCCGAGGTCCGCGAGGGCTACGACCGCTGGCTGTTCGAGTACTTCGGCAAGGCGGCGGGCCGGGACGTCCTCGCCCCCGGCGCCTCCCGCGAACGCGCCCTGGAGGCCCGTGTCGAGGCGGGCGGCGCGCTCGTCGGCTCGGTCGACGAGGTCGTCTCCGGCATCCGCCGCCTCCAGGAGGCGACCGGCGGTTTCGGCACGCTCCTGGTGTACGTCGCCGACTGGACGTCCTACGAGAACACCAACCGCAGCCTGGAACTGCTCGCGCGCCAGGTCGCCCCACGGATCACCGGCTCCGCCGCCCGCCCGCAGGAGGCCGTCGACTGGGCGATCGCCGCCCGCGGCCAGTAGTCCCCGCGCGGGACAGGCAGCCCGGAGAACTCGGGCCGCCGTGTCACTCAACGCCCGGCGACCCCGGGAGCAAGCCGCGTCGACTGCCCGGCGATCCCGGGCAGTCGCCGCCCTTCCCTTTCGGAGATCCGAGTGGAAGCACCGCATCTGCTGCAACGGCCCACACCCGAACCGTACGCGTCCGACGTGCCCGCACCCGGCTCACGGGGACCCGAGGCACACGCACCCGAACCGTACGCGCCCGACATGCGCGGACCCGAGGCGCACGTGTCCGGGGAGCGCAGCCCGGCACGGGGTGTGCCCGACGCCGTGCGCCCGCACCGACAGGCCATGGACCAGCGCGAGTTCAGGAACATCCTCGGCCGGTTCACCACCGGAGTCGTGCTGGTCACCGCCCAGACCGCCGACGGCCCGGCCGGCATGGCCGTCAACTCCTTCACCTCGGTGTCGCTCGACCCACCGCTCGTCGCCCTGTGCGCCGCCCACACCTCGACGACCTGGCCGGCCGTCCGCGCCGCGGGCAGCTTCGCCGTCACCATCCTCGGCGGACGGCACGCCGAGCTGTGCCGCCTGTTCAGTGAGCGCGGCGCCGACCGCTTCGCGGGCCGCGACTGGGCCCGCAGCCCCGCCGGCCATCCGATTCCCGCCGACGGCCTCGCCTGGCTGGAGTGTCGACCCTCCGTGATCCACCCGGCGGGCGACCACGAGCTGGTCATCGCCGCCGTGGACGGGGGCGCCCTGAGCGACGCGGCGGACCCGCTGGTCTTCCACGCCGGAAGGCTGCGCGGGCTGGCCGCCTGAGCGCGCCCGCTCCTCGCCCCCTCCCCGAGCCACCTTCCCATTCACCTCATCCGCCTTGGCGCCACAGGCAGAGAACACGCTAGGGAGAAGCTGAAGCCGTGGGCACTTCGCACCCGCACGAGCACGCGTACGAGCACCCGCAACCCCACTCACCCCAGCACGGCCGCCGGCCGGGCCACGAGCACGGCCGGGAGCCGGGCCGCGGCCACTGGCAGGAGCACTGGACCGCGCGCCGGACCCCGTTCGAGCAGGAGTGCCGGGCGGCCAGAACGGCGCTGCTGGAAGACCTCAAGGACCCGAAGTCGGCACAGGACCGGGTGCTGGAGGACATCGTCGCCCTGTGTGCCGACTCGCTCCACTGGAAGGAACGCGGCTACGACGTCGTCGCCGACGACCCCGCGCGCTTCCGGTCCGTCCTTCCCGTCATGCGCTACACCGACTTCACCGCCGAGATCGACCGCGAGACCCGCACCAAGGGCGGTGTCCTGTCGTGCAGCCCGGTGCTGCGCTGGCTCAAGACGAGCGGCACCACCGGCGTGCCCAAGCGGGTCCCGTACACCCTGCACTGGCTGCTGACGTACCGCATCCCCGCGATGCAGGCCATGTGGGGCACGTACATGGAGCACCACCCGGAGATCCTCGACCACCCGTACGCCACCCTGGACACCCAGACCGTCCACGAACGCGTCGACGACTTCCTGAGCGGCGTGCGGTACCAGGCCGTCAGCAACCGGCATCCGAGGATCAACAGCCGCGACTGGAACCCGCCGTGGTCCGCGGCCCCCTGGTTCGGCACCGAGGCGCCCTCCGCGCACGCGGGCCGCATGTACCACCGCATCCGTCACCTCGTCGGCCGGCGGCTGCACTTCGTCTCGGCGATCAACCCGAGCACGCTGGTGTCCCTGCGTGACCTGATCGCCGAGCACGGCCCCGCGCTCGTCCGCGACCTGCGCGACGGCACGCTGGAGGGCAGGCCGTACGGCACCCCGGACCCGGGGGCCGCGGTGCACCTGCGGACGGTCCTGGACCGGGGCGACTTCAGCCTCAAGGACGTGTGGCCCTCGCTCAGCCTGTACAGCTGCTGGCTCTCCTCGTCGGCCGGGCTCTACCAGTCCCAGCTGGACGCGGTGCTGCCGGGCGTCGCCGCGATGCCGTTCATGAGCTGCGGCACCGAGGGGGTGACCACCATCCCGGTCGACGACTCGCTCGACAGCCAGCCGCTCGCGGTGAACCAGGCCTTCTTCGAGTTCGTGCCCGCCGAGGTGGAGCTCGGACCGCTCGTCGAGGCGGGCGAGCGGGTGGACACGCTGCTGCTCGACGAGATCGAGCCGGGCCGTGACTACCACCTGATCATGACCCAGGGAAACGGCCTCTACCGGCTGTGGAGCGGCGACATCTACCACGTCGACCGGATCGTGGACGGCACCCCCTGGGTCCACTTCGTGCACCGTGACGGCATCTTCCACTCCTTCACCGGAGAGAAGATCACCGAGGCGCAGGTCACCCAGGCCATCGGCCGGGCGATGGACGAGGGCGGCCTGGACGGCGGCCTGTACCTGTGCGGACCGCAGTGGGCCGAACCGCCGTACTACGTGGTCGTCAGCGAAGTCCCGGACCCTGGACGCGAGTTGGACCGCTCGCTCGCCGAGTCCATCGACCGCGGGCTGCGCGCCATCAACATCGAGTACGCCTCCAAGCGGGACAGCGGCCGCCTCGGACCGCTGGAGGTCCACACGGTGCCGCGCGACTCCATCGCCACGTACGCGGAGTCCCGGCGGCAACAGGGCAACGCCACCCAGTACAAGTACAAACCCTTCCAGAAGGACGCGGACTTCGTCGCCGACCTCGTCGGCGGCACGGCGGGAGCACACCGATGATCGAGACCAGGAGGCCCCCGCAGAACGTCCGCCGAGAGATCGTCCCGCTCACCTCCGGCGGCACCGAACTGGCGCTGCACCTGTGGCGGCCGCGCGGCAGGAGCAAGGGCGCCGTCTTCTACTTCCACGGCCTGCAGAGCCACGCCGGCTGGCTGTGGGAGGTGGGCCCGCGGTTCGCCGACAACGACATCGCCTTCTTCGTCCTGGACCGGCGCGGCAGCGGCATCAGCGGCGGCGACCGGCGGGACGTACCGGACGTCGACACCATCGTCGGCGACTACGCGAACGCCGTCGCCCACGCGCGGCGGTGGATCGGCGACGACGCCCCGCTGTCCCTCTTCGGGCACTGCCTGGGCGGCTCCTTCCTGGCCGCCCTGCTGCACCATCCCGGCTTCACCGTCCGGCACGAGGCCGCGATCTTCTGCTCGACCTGGCTGGGCCGGCTGCACGCGGTGCTCGGCGAGGAGGAGCGGGCCGCGCTGGCCGCCGACCGGAGCCTGGAGCCGTGGGACGCGGGCCTGAAGTCCGCGGACTTCACCGACGACCCCGCCTACCGGCACTTCATCGACCACGACGACCTGGCGGTACGGCAGTTGACGCGCCGTTCGCGCGCCACCCTGCTGGCCCTCGAACGGCTCTACCTCGCCCCGGGCCGGGCCGAAACGCGCTTCCCCGACGTACCGGCCGCGTTCGTGTCCGGCCTGTCCGACCCCATCGTCGACCTGGACGCGACCCGTCGGGTGTTCCACGACCTGTTCCCCGGCCGGGGGCTGACCCTCCAGTTCCCGACCGACCGGCACTACCTCTTCTACACCGACGTCCGCGACGACCTCGTCGACTGGACCTCGGCGTACACCCTGCTCCAGGGGCTGGACCGCGATGTCTGAGGCGCGCCTGTACCGGGTGGCGCTGCCGATGAGCGTCGGGTTCGACCACCCGGCGGCCCGCCGCACCACCAGCGACAGCCTCGTCCTCGCCCTCACCCTCGACGGCGTGACCGGCGTGGGCGAGTGCGCTCCCCGGCCCTACGTCACCGGCGAGACCAGTGACGGTGTGACCGAGGCCCTGCGCCGGACATCGCTCGACAAGCTGTTCGCCCGGCTGCGCGAGAGGCCTCCCGGGCAACTCCTGGACCGGCTGCGGGAGACGGGCTTCGAGGAGACGTTCGACACCGGGGGCGGCAACAACCTCGTCTGCCTGCTGGAGACGGCCGTGCTGGACCTGCTGGGACGCCGGCTCGGCCGCCCGGCCGGCGAGCTGGTGTGGCCGGGCGCCGCGGTGGCCGACCGCGTGCGGATCTCCCAGGTGCTCGACCTGAGCATCCGTGCCGAGGAGTTCCTGGACACCCGCGGGCCCTTCCACTTCGTGAAGGTCAAGGCGTCCGACGACATCGCGCGGGACGTGGCGACCGTGACCACGATCCGGCAGCGGCTCGGGCCCGGCGTGCCGGTCATGGTGGACGCCAACATGAGCTGGACGCCCGCCACGGCCGTCGCGCACGCGCGCCGGCTGCGCGCCGCGGGCGTCAGCCTCGTCGAGGAGCCCCTGCCCAGGCGCTCCTGGGACGATCTGCGGGTCCTGCGCCGCGAGAGCGGCATCGGGGTCCTGCTCGACGAGTCGGTGTGCACCCTCGACGACGCGCGGGCGGCCGTCGCCCACGACGCGTGCGACGCGGTGAACGTGCGCGTCGCCAAGAACGGCGGCCTGTTCGCCTCCGCCCGGCTCGTCGAGTACGCGCGTGCCGCGGGACTCGGCTTCCAGATCGGCGTCCAGGTCGCCGAGACCGGCCCGCTGATCAACGCGAGCCGTGCACTCGCCCTGCGCGCCCCGGACGCCCTGGCCGTCGAGGGCGGCCAGTCCGACCGCTTCTTCCCGCACATGATCGTCTCGCCGCGCCCGGCGGTGGACCGCACCGCCAACACCGTCGCACCGGCGGACGGCCCCGGCCTCGCCCTGCACCTGAACGGGAACGCCGAACGCTGGGCCGCCCTCGCCTGGACCCCGGCCGGCTGGCACCCCATCACCTCCGAGGAGACGCCCCGATGACCGTCCTGTACGAAGGCACCCACGACGGCGAGCGGCACGTCGGGTTCGGCGCCCCCGAGGACACGACCCTCGGCCTGTACCCGCTCGGGGACACCGACCTGCGCGCCGCGATCCTCGCCGCGGGCGGCGACGTCGAGACGCTCCGGGCGGCGGTCGCGGCGGGCCGCGCACCCCTGCGCGTCCCCGTCGAGGACGTACGGCTGCGTCCCCCGCTGCTCCCCGACTCGCCCGGCGACGCGCTGGTCGGCGGCTTCATGCAGACCCACAACGTCAAGGTCGACGACTCCACCCAGTCGCAGCCCAACTGGTTCTTCAAGGGCCTCGGCGACTCCCTCAAGGTGTCCGGGGAGCGATTGCGGGTCCCGCGCGGCGCCGTCGCCCTCACCGAGGAGGCGGAGATCGTCCTCGTGTACGTCACCGACGCGACCGGCACCCCGCAGTACGCCGGCTACACCTTCGGCAACGACCTCACCGACATCGGGCGCTTCAAGCGGCACGCGGGCCATCTCTCGTACGCGAAGCTCTGCGACGCGGGCGTGGCCCCCTGGCTCTTCCTGGGGACACCGCCGAGGCAGGTCACCGGCGAGGTGACCGTCGTGCGCGACTCCGCGGCCGCCTGGCGGGGCACCTTCACCACCGGCACCAAGGCGCTGCACTACGGCCTGCGCGACATGATGGCCGAGCTCTTCTCGTACGAAGGGCTGAGCCACCCCGGACGGGTGCACTACGTCTACATCGGCGCCGACCGCAGCAGTTTCCACAGCGGCTTCACCATGGCCGACCAGGACCGGATCGAGATCGACTTCACCACGCACGGGGTACGGCTGACGCACACGGTGGACTGGCGCTGATATGCCCTATGACCCGCAGGGGCGAATCCGCCGCCGGGACGGCCCGGAACGCACACGGGTCAACTACTGTGCGTGTCGTTCACGTTGCTCTCCGCTCTTCGAAGAGGAAATCTGATGGCGCGACACGCAGCCCGGCAGACCACCATGGCCCGCACCACCGCGCGCATCGCCGCCGCGGTCGGGGTGGTCGCTGCCGGCGCGGCCGCGGCCACCCCGGCCTTCGCGGACACGGCCCCCGCCGTGGACGTCATGCGCACCCGGCCCACCACCATGGGCAACCTCGACCCGCAGGCGGGCGTCGAGGCCCTGACCGGCACCGTGGGATATGTGACCGGCCCTGTGGAGGGACTGAAGCCCAACCCGCTGGCCGGCACCGGAGTGGACCCGCTCGACAACGGGGTGGGCACCCAGCTCGCCGACTTCAAGCCGCTGTCGTCGCAGGCGCTGACCCGGCCGCTCGCGCAGGCGCCGTCGGTGGGCAGCATCCCGGTCCTCGGTCAGGCGACGGGTCTGCTGCACGGCTGACGCCGGACACGAGAGAGCCGCGCTCCCCCCGGACGGAGGGGAAGCGCGGCTCTCTGTCGTGCGGGACCCCGGGGACACGGATCGGGGTCCCGGGTCCTCGGTGCGAGGCGCGGGACGAAGGGCTCAGTAGGACGAGCCGGACGCGCCCAGCGCGCCGGTCGGGTGCCACACCGTCTTCGTCTCCAGGAACGCCGTGAGGCGCTCGATGCCGGGCGTCGCAAAGTAATCCACAGCCTGTGGACGGACGACCCGCTTGAGATTGTCCGCCGCGGCGATCTCCAGCTCCTTGGCCAGCGCCCCGTCGGCGCCCGCGAGGTCGATCGCGTTGACGTCCTGGTGCGCGGCCAGCGGCGCCGCGATCTCCGCGGTCCGGCCCGACAGCACGTTGACGACGCCGCCGGGGACGTCGGAGGTCGCCAGCACCTCGCCCAGCGACAGCGCCGGGAGAGGGGACTTCTCGCTGGTGACCACGACCGCCGTGTTGCCGGTCGCGATCACCGGGGCGAGCACCGAGACCAGACCCAGGAAGGACGACTCCTGCGGGGCCAGCACCGCCACGACACCCGTCGGCTCGGGCGTGGACAGGTTGAAGTACGGGCCCGCGACCGGGTTGCCGCCGCCCACGACCTGGGCGATCTTGTCCGTCCAGCCCGCGTACCAGACCCACCGGTCGATCGTCGCGTCCACGACGGCCGCGGCCTTCGACTTCGACAGCCCCTCGGCGTCCGCGACCTCCCGCACGAACTGCTCCCTGCGGCCCTCCAGCATCTCCGCGACGCGGTAGAGGACCTGGCCGCGGTTGTACGCCGTCGCCCCGGACCAGCCGCCGAACGCCTTGCGCGCGGCGACGACCGCGTCACGGGCGTCCTTGCGGCTCGACTGCGGCGCGTTCGCCAGCCACTTGCCCTTGGAGTCGGTCACCTCGAACACCCGGCCGCTCTCGGAACGCGGGAACTTCCCGCCCACGTACAGCTTGTAGGTCTTGAAGACGCTCAAACGGTCAGACATCGAGGTACGCCTCCAGGCCGTGACGACCGCCCTCGCGGCCGAAGCCCGACTCCTTGTAGCCGCCGAACGGCGAGGTCGGGTCGAACTTGTTGAACGTGTTGGACCAGACGACACCGGCGCGGAGCTTGTTCGCCACCGCCAGGATGCGGGAGCCCTTCTCCGTCCAGATGCCCGCCGACAGGCCGTACTGGGAGTTGTTGGCCTTGGCGACCGCCTCGTCCGGGGTGCGGAAGGTCAGGACCGACAGCACCGGGCCGAAGATCTCGTCCCGGGCGATGGTGTGCGCCTGGGTGACGTTCGTGAACAGCGTCGGCGCGAACCAGTAGCCGGACGAGGGGAGTTCGCAGGCCGGCGACCAGCGCTCGGCGCCCTCGGCCTCGCCCTTGTCCGCGAGCGCGGTGATCCGCGCCAACTGCTCGGCGGAGTTGATCGCGCCGATGTCGGTGTTCTTGTCGAGCGGGTCGCCCAGACGCAGGGTGGACAGCCGGCGCTTGAGGGAGTCCAGCAGCTCGTCGTGGATCGACTCCTGGACGAGCAGGCGGGAGCCCGCGCAGCAGACCTGGCCCTGGTTGAAGAAGATGCCGCTGACGATGCCCTCGACGGCCTGGTCGATCGGGGCGTCGTCGAAGACGATGTTCGCGCCCTTGCCGCCCAGTTCGAGCGTGACCTTCTTGTCGGTGCCCGCGACCTGACGGGCGATCGCCTTGCCGACGGCGGTGGAGCCGGTGAAGGCCACCTTGTTCACGTCCGGGTGCTCGACGAGCGCCGCGCCCGCGTCGCCGTACCCGGGAAGGATGTTGACGACGCCCTTGGGCAGGCCCGCCTGGCGGCAGATGTCCGCGAAGAACAGGGCGCTCAGCGGCGTGGTCTCGGCCGGCTTCAGCACGACCGTGTTGCCGGTCGCCAGCGCCGGGGCGATCTTCCACGCCAGCATCAGCAGCGGGAAGTTCCAGGGGATGACCTGGCCCGCGACGCCGAGGGGGCGGGGGTCCGCGCCGAAGCCGGCGTGGTCGAGCTTGTCGGCCCAGCCCGCGTAGTAGAAGAAGTGCGCGGCGACCAGGGGGAGGTCCGCGTCGCGGGTCTCCTTGATGGGCTTGCCGTTGTCCAGCGTCTCCAGGACGGCGAGCTCACGGGAGCGCTCCTGGATGATCCGCGCGATGCGGAAGAGGTACTTGGCGCGCTCGGAGCCGGGCAGCGCCGACCACTTCTCGAACGCCTTGCGGGCCGCCTTCACGGCACGGTCGACGTCCTCGGCACCCGCCTGGGCGACCTCGGAGAGGACCTCCTCGGTGGCGGGGCTGACGGTCTTGAAGACCCTGCCGTCCGCCGCCTCGGTGAACTCGCCGTCGATGAACAGCCCGTACGACGGGGCGATGTCGACGACCGCGCGGGACTCCGGCGCGGGCGCGTACTCGAATGCGGATGACCGCTTCTCGATGGTCATGGTGATCAGTCCACCGTCACGTAGTCGGGGCCGGAGTAGCGGCCGGTGGCCAGCTTCTGACGCTGCATCAGCAGGTCGTTCAGGAGCGAGGAGGCGCCGAAGCGGAACCAGTGGTTGTCGAGCCAGTCCTCGCCCGCCGTCTCGTTCACCAGGACCAGGAACTTGATCGCGTCCTTGGAGGTGCGGATGCCGCCGGCCGGCTTCACGCCGACCTGCACCCCGGTCTGCGCGCGGAAGTCGCGGACCGCCTCCAGCATGAGCAGCGTGTTCGCCGGCGTCGCGTTCACGGCGACCTTGCCGGTGGAGGTCTTGATGAAGTCCGCACCGGCCAGCATGCCGAGCCAGGAGGCGCGGCGGATGTTGTCGTACGTCGACAGCTCGCCGGTCTCGAAGATGACCTTCAGGCGCGCGGCGCCCGAGGCCTCCTTCACGGCGACGATCTCGTCGTACACCTTCATGTAGTGGCCCGCGAGGAAGGCCCCGCGGTCGATGACCATGTCGATCTCGTCGGCGCCCGCGGCGACGGCGTCACGCACGTCGGCCAGCTTCACGTCGAGCGCGGCGCGGCCCGCCGGGAAGGCGGTGGCCACCGAGGCGACCTTCACGCCGGAGCCGGCGACGGCCTCCTTGGCGACGGCCACCATGTCGGGATAGACGCAGACCGCGGCCGTGGTGGGGGTCGCGGGGTCGGTCGGGTCGGGGTGGACCGCCTTGGCGCCGAGCGCCCGGACCTTGCCCGGGGTGTCCGCGCCTTCCAGCGTCGTCAGGTCGACCATCGAGATGGCGAGGTCGATGGCGTACGCCTTCGCGGTGGTCTTGATGGAACGGGTGCCGAGCGAGGCGGCGCGCGCCTCCAGGCCGACCGCGTCGACGCCGGGCAGCCCGTGGAGGAAGCGGCGCAGCGTGCTGTCGGACGCGGTGGCGTCAGCGAGGGCAGCGGGTGCAGAGGTGGGCATGGTCACCAGACGAGCATATCTACGCGCGTAGCGGCTGTACACCCCCGGGGCTGGAGTGGGTGCCTTCTTCGCTCTCCGTGTGGGGGCGCTCCCTGGGCGGCGCGGGGGCCGGGCCGTGGTCTCGGCTGTCCGTCCGCCGCCGGTTTCCGGGTCGGGGCGGTCCCGTCCGTTCCTCCCCATTCTGCGGCCGGATCCTCCCCATTCTGCGGCCGGACGGGATTTCGCCCCCTCCGCACCTGCCCGTCCCTCGCCCCGGGGCTCTGCCCCGGACCCCGCTTTTCGAGCGCCGGAGGGGCTGGATCTTGCCGGGGAGCGTGGGAGGGCCGGGGCTTCCCGGCCGGGGCGAGGGGGCGCGGGACGGGAGGGGCTGGAGGTCCCCGGCGGGGCAAGGGGAGCATCGGGGCGGGGGAGTCACCTGGTGGGCGGGTCGGGTGGTGGGGAGGGCTCGGGGCGGCTGGGCGGGGGCGCAGCCTGTGGCGGGCCGGGGTCGGCCGACCGGCTGGTGGGGCGACCGGCTGTTGGGGCGAAGACGTGCAGGTGGCCCGTGGGGGTGTCGGTCCGCAGGGAGGTTTCCGGGAGGCCGGGGGCGGCCGGTGGGCGGGGTAGGGGTGGGGGTGGTGGGGGCGTCGGGCACAATCGGGGCCATGAGCACCCCGGACCCCCAGTCACCCGTACCGGACGCCTCGCGACCCGAGTCGAAGGACCGGATCTACCGGTCGCCCGCCGGTATCGCGGGCGGCGCCCTGCTGCTCCTCATCGCGGGCTGGCTCGGCGTGGACGCGCTGATCTCCGGGCACGGCCGCACCCCCTGGCTGGCCCTCGCCGCGCTGATCCTCGTCGTCCCGCTGGTGTCCGCGTTCACCCTGCGGCCCGCGGTCTTCGCGAACGAGGACCGGCTGCGCGTCCGCAACCCGTTCCGCGTCATCGTGCTGCCCTGGGCCCAGGTCGCCTCCCTGCGCTCCAGCTACTCCAACGAGGTCGTCGCCGCCTCCGGCACGAAGTACCAGCTGTGGGCGGTGCCCGTCTCGCTGCGCGCCCGCAAGAAGGTCGCCAAGCAGCAGGCCCGTGCCGCCGGTGGCGGTGACGGACGCCGTCCGGGCTCGGCGGGCCGCCCGTCGCCGATGGGCTTCGGCCGCTCCCACCAGCCCGCCACCGCGCCGACCCGCGCCACGACCGACCAGATCATGGACGACCTGCGGCAGCTCGCGGAGGCCAGGGCCGGGGAGCCGGGCGCGCAGGGCGAGGTCACCGTGCGCTGGGCGTACGAGGTGATGGGACCCGCGATCGCCGGGGCGGTCCTGCTCGCCATCCTGCTGGCGACGGGCTGACCCGCACACCCGCGGGGCGGCCCGGTCACGGCGCGCTCGGCCACACCAGCGCCATGTACGCGCTGCAGTACGCCGAGAGCAGGATCGCGCCGGTCAGTGCCACGGTGCGGAACCGGGGCGAGGCCCGGGCCAGGTGCAGGGCCACCGGGAGCAGCAGCGGGAAGCCGGGCAGCAGGAAGCGGGCCCGCGGGAAGTAGACGCCCCCGCTGCCGAGGACGATCAGCAGCAGCACCCCGGTGAAGACCAGCAGCGGGAGCGGCTGGCGGTCCCAGAGGGACAGCGCGTACAGGGCGACGGACACCAGCAGCGTCACGGTGACCATGACGAGGAACAGTTCGGGCGCCGAGTTCTGCCCGAGGATCTCCCGCAGCCGGCGCAGGGTCTCGGTGCCCCCGTCCCACTCGTTGTGCCACAGCCGCTGGACGGCGAAGTAGCCGTCCCAGCGGTGCAGCCGCAGCCCCACCCAGCCGACGTACGCCAGCCATCCGGCGGGAGCGGTCAGGGCCGCCGCGAGCGCGCGGGCCGAGAACCCGCGGCGCAGCGACAGCAGGGCGGTGACGGTGACCGCCGCGGCGACCGCGATGCCCGTCGGGCGGGTCAGCCCCGACAGCGCCGCCAGCGGACCGGCCCAGAGCCAGCGGCCGGTGAGCACCGCGTACAGCGACCACGCGGCGAACGCGGTGAACAGCGACTCCGTGTACCCCATCCACTGGACCATGCCCACCGGGAGCGCCGCCCACAGCACGGTCAGCAGGACACCCACGCGGCGGCCGTGCAGATGGCTGCCCACCGCGTGGATCCCCCAGGCGGCGGCGAAGGAGCCCACGACGGCGATGGCGACGCCGGTCGTGGCACGGGTGCCCGGAGTGACGGCGGCGACCGCCTTGACGAGCACCGGGTACAGCGGGAAGAAGGCGAGGTTGTTGGCGTCGTAGGCGGCGCCCAGCAGACGCGTGTAGCCGTGGTCGGCGATGCCGAGGTACCAGTCCGCGTCCCACTTCGTCGCCAGCAGCGGCCAGACGCCGTGGTGCCGGCGGTGGGCCCACACGGTGAGCACGAGGAGGCCGGCGAGGCGTACGGCCGCATAGGCGAGCAGGGCGGGGGCCGCGCGGCGCAGCGCGACGCGGAACCGGGCCGCGACGGTGACCTGCCGCGGCGGGCGGCGGGTGGTGGGGGAGAGTCCGCTCGGGGCGTTCCGGGGTGGGGCGGTTGTCGGCCGGGAAGCGGTCGAGGACACGCGGCAGCTCCTGGGACTCGGCGGTGCGCTACCGGTAACCGTGCCTCGGTACCGCGGCGGCGCCCGGGAGTGCTGCGACAACTGCCGTGCGGAAATCACCCGTAAGGGCGGTGATGGGAAAGGTGTTCGGTGCGGGCCCGTCCGTTCGACGGGCCCGCACCGGGCGGCCTCAGATGCCGGCCGCGGCCGACAGGTCCCGCTTGATCGCCGCGAGCAGCGCGGCGGCCTCGGCGTGGGCCTCGGGGAGGCCGTCCCGGGAGCCCACGGGCACCACGACCTCCAGGTAGCACTTCAGCTTCGGCTCCGTGCCGCTCGGGCGCACGACGACCCGTGCGCCGTCCAGCGTGTAGCGCAGGCCGTCGGTGGGCGGGAGGGTGTCCGTGCCCTTGGTCAGGTCCTCGGCGTTCGTGATCGGCAGACCGCCGAGCAGCGTCGGCGGCCGCTCGCGCAGGCGCAGCATGGCGTCGGCGATGACGGACAGGTCCTCCACCCGGACCGACAGCTGGTCGGTGGCGTGCAGGCCGTACTCGACGGCGATGTCGTCGAGCAGGTCCAGCAGGGTCCGTCCCTGCTCCTTGAGCTCGGAGGCGAGCTCGGTGATCAGGAGGGCGGCGGTGATGCCGTCCTTGTCGCGCACGCCGTCCGGGTCGACGCAGTAGCCGAGCGCCTCCTCGTAGCCGTAGCGCAGCCCGTCCGCGCGGGCGATCCACTTGAAGCCGGTGAGGGTCTCCAGGTAGGGCAGGCCGGCCTTCTCGGCGATCCGGCCGAGCAGGGACGAGGAGACGATCGACTCGGCGAAGGTGCCGCGCGCCCCGCGGCGCACCAGGTGCTCGCCGAGCAGCGCGCCGACCTCGTCACCGCGCAGCATCCGCCAGTCGCCCGCTTCGCCGCGCTCCTTGACGGCCACCGCGCAGCGGTCGGCGTCGGGGTCGTTCGCGACGATCAGGTCGGGGCCGGTCTCGCGGGCCTTCGCGAAGGCGAGGTCCATCGCGCCGGGCTCTTCCGGGTTCGGGAAGGCGACGGTGGGGAAGTCCGGGTCCGGCTCGGCCTGTTCGGCGACCAGGACCGGTGCGGGGAAGCCCGCCCGGTCGAAGGCCGCGAGCAGCACGTCCTTGCCGACGCCGTGCATCGCCGTGTAGACGGTGCGGGCGGTGCGCGGCGACCCCTCGGCCAGCACGGCGTCCGTACGGGCCAGATAGGCGTCCAGGACGTCCTCGCCGAGGGTCTCCCAGCCGGACTCCGGACGGGGCACGTCGGCGAGCGCGCGGACGGCGTCGATCTCGGCCGCGATCTCCGCGTCCGCCGGGGGGACGATCTGCGAACCGTCGCCCAGGTAGACCTTGTAGCCGTTGTCGCGGGGCGGGTTGTGGCTGGCGGTGACCTCGACGCCCGCCACCGCGCCGAGATGTCGGATGGCGAAGGCGAGGACGGGGGTGGGCAGCGGCCGGGGGAGCACGGCGGCGCGCAGCCCCGCGCCGGTCATCACCGCCGCGGTGTCGCGCGCGAAGTCCGCGGACTTGTGACGGGCGTCGTAGCCGATGACGACGAGGCCGCCGGCCTGTCCGGCGGCCTTCAGGTAGGCGGCCAGGCCCGCGGCGGCGCGTATGACGACGGAGCGGTTCATCCGCATCGGGCCCGCGCCGAGCTCGCCGCGCAGGCCGGCGGTGCCGAACTGCAGGGTGCCGCCGAAACGCGCGGCGATCTCCGTGACGTCCCCGGCGTCGATCAGCGCGGCGAGTTCCGCGCGGGTGTCCGCGTCGGGGTCCTCGGCCAGCCACGCCTCGGCCCGTGCGATGAGTTCGTCCTGCACCTCGGGTGAACCTCTCTCTTCGTCTTCTACGTCGCCGGCGGCCGTCGCGGCGGGTCCGCCCCTGCGCCCCTGTCGTCCCTCAGGGGCCGGGGGAACCACGGCCCGAGCCGGACTACAGCCGGTCCAGCACCTGGGTGAGCAGCTCGCCCATGCGGGCGGCGGAGTCGCGGCCGGCCTGGAGGACCTCCTCGTGGTTGAGGGGTTCGCCCGTCATGCCCGCGGCGAGGTTGGTGACGAGGGAGATGCCGAGCACCTCGGCGCCCGCCTCTCGTGCGGCGATGGCTTCCAGGGTCGTCGACATGCCCACCAGGTCCGCGCCGATGACCCGGGCCATCCGGATCTCGGCGGGCGTCTCGTAGTGCGGCCCGGGGAACTGGGCGTAGACGCCCTCCTCCAGGCTGGGGTCGACCTCCTTGCACAGCGCGCGCAGCCGCGGCGAGTACAGGTCCGTCAGGTCCACGAAGTTCGCGCCGACGATCGGCGAGGTGGCCGTCAGGTTGATGTGGTCGCTGATCAGCACCGGCTGCCCGGGGCGCATGCCCTCGCGCAGACCGCCGCAGCCGTTGGTGAGCACGATGGTCTTGCAGCCGGCGGCGACGGCGGTCCGCACGCCGTGCGCGACGGAGGCGACGCCGCGACCCTCGTAGTAGTGGGTGCGGCCCAGGAACACCAGGGCGCGCTTGTCACCGAGCCGGTACGAGCGGATCGTGCCGCCGTGCCCCTCGACGGCCGGCGGGGGGAACCCGGGCAGCTCGGTGACCTGGAACTCGGCCTCGGGGGAGCCGAGGGCGTCCACGGCCGGAGCCCAGCCGGAGCCCATCACGAGGGCGACGTCGTGGGTCTCGGCGCCCGTCAGCTCGCGCAGACGCGAGGCGGCGGCGTCGGCGGCGGCGTAGGGGTCGCCCTGGATGTCGTCCGGAAGAAGAGATGCGTTCACGCGGATGAGCGTAGCCGGTCCTGGCCTACGCGCGTAGATGATGGAGCTCACGGTCTTGCGATCGTTGTCTTGTCGTTTCCGACAAGACGCGCGGCGGACGACGGGGGAGGTGATCTTCGCGGCGGGCTCAGCAGGGCCGCTTGCGGAGCTCCATGACGTAGTCGTGCGGCGCGCCGGCCGACTCCGCCGCGTCGGCGACCTCGCCGAGGTAGCGCGCCGAGGGGAGACCGCCCTCGTACCCGTTGAGGACGTACACCCAGGCGGATTCCTCGCCCTCCAGCGTGTGCACGCGTACGCGCATCCGCCGGTATACGTCGAGGCCGACCCCCTCCCAGCGGTCCATGGAGTCCTCGTCCGGCGGGGCGATGTCGTACAGCGCCACGAACACCTGTGAGCCCGGTGCCTCGACGATCGTCGCGAGCGCACCCTCCCAGCCCATGTGCTCCCCGCCGAACGTGAGCCGCCAGCCGTTCAGCCAGCCGATGGCGCGCAGCGGCGAATGCGGGGCGCGGCGCGTCATCAGCCGCGGGTCGAGATTGCCGGCGTACGCGGCGTAGAGCGACATGCGGTCGAGGGTACGTCAGCGGACCCGTGCGCCTCTCGCGTAACAGAAGTGGCTCGAAAGCACGCGCGTCGGCCCCCGGGGCGTCGGCACCTTGAAGCGTGCGGGACAATGGAGTACGTGACTCGGATCGTGATCATCGGTGGCGGACCCGGCGGATACGAGGCGGCCCTGGTGGCCGCCCAGCTCGGCGCGGAGGTGACCGTCGTCGACTGCGACGGTCTGGGCGGGGCGTCGGTGCTCACCGACTGCGTGCCGTCGAAGACCCTTATCGCCACGGCCGAGGTGATGACCACCTTCGACTCCTCGTACGAGGAGCTGGGGATCATCGTCGCCGACGACACGCCTCCGCTGGAGCAGGCGGCCAAGGTGGTCGGCGTCGATCTCGGCAAGGTCAACCGCCGTGTGAAGCGTCTCGCGCTCGCCCAGTCGCACGACATCACGGCCTCCGTCACGCGCGCCGGCGCACGCGTCCTGCGCGGCCGGGGACGCCTGGAGGGCATGCAGGCCCTGGACGGCTCCCGCAAGGTCGTCGTGCGGGCCGCGGACGGCACCGAGGAGACGCTCGTCGCCGACGCCGTGCTCATCGCGACCGGCGGTCACCCCCGCGAGCTGCCCGACGCGCAGCCCGACGGCGAGCGCATCCTGAACTGGACCCAGGTCTACGACCTCGACGAGCTCCCCGAGGAGCTCATCGTGGTCGGTTCCGGTGTCACCGGTGCCGAGTTCGCGGGCGCCTACCAGGCGCTCGGCTCGCGCGTCACGCTCGTCTCCAGCCGCGACCGGGTGCTGCCCGGCGAGGACCCCGACGCGGCGGCCGTCCTGGAGGACGTCTTCCGCCGCCGCGGCATGAACGTCATGGCGCGTTCCCGCGCGGAGTCCGCCAAGCGGGTCGGTGACCGGGTCGAGGTCACGCTCTCCGACGGCCGGGTCATCAGCGGCTCGCACTGCCTGATGGCGGTCGGCGCCATCCCGAACAGCAGCGGGATGGGCCTGGAGGAAGCCGGCGTCAAGGTCAGGGACTCCGGTCACATCTGGACCGACAAGGTGTCGCGGACGACCGCTCCGGGTGTGTACGCGGCCGGTGACGTGACCGGTGTGTTCGCCCTCGCGTCCGTCGCCGCCATGCAGGGCCGCATCGCCATGTACCACTTCCTCGGCGACGCGGTGGCCCCGCTGAACCTGAAGACCGTCTCGTCGAACGTCTTCACCGACCCCGAGATCGCCACCGTGGGTTACACGCAGGCGGACGTCGACGCCGGCAAGATCGAGGCCCGCGTCGTGAAGCTGCCGCTGCTGCGCAATCCGCGCGCCAAGATGCAGGGCATCCGGGACGGCTTCGTCAAGATCTTCTGCCGCCCCGGCACCGGGATCGTGGTCGGCGGTGTCGTGGTGTCGCCGCGCGCCTCGGAACTGATCCATCCGATCTCGATCGCGGTCGACAACAATCTGACGGTCGAGCAGATCGCGAAGGCCTTCACCGTGTACCCCTCGCTCTCGGGCTCGATCGCCGAGGTGGCGCGGCAGTTGCACACCCGGAAGGCCACCGGAGAGGGCTGAGGCCCGCTGACGTCCCACGACGCTCCCCGGCCGGTCACGGGGAGTCGTCGACCATTCGCACGGCATAGGCGGCGCGGGTAGGCGCCTATACCACCTCGCGCCCTGCCATGCGAACAACTTCTGTTATTCGGCGCAAACTGCTGAAACCAGACGGTCGTTGGGGTTACTGTCAGTTTCGTGTTCGCTGCAGAACGTCGCCAATTGATCCTCGAAATGGTGCGTGCGAACGGGGCCGTGTCGCTCCGTGAGCTCGCCCGCGTCGTCCAGACCTCCGAAGTGACCGTACGGCGGGACGTGCGCGCACTGGAGGCAGAAGGACTCCTCGACCGCCGGCATGGCGGTGCGGTATTGCCGGGCGGGTTCACGCGAGAGTCCGGCTTTCCGCAGAAATCGCATCTCGCGACCGCCGAGAAGACGGCCATCGCCGATCTCGCCGCGGGTCTCGTCGAAGAGGGCGAGGCCATCGTGGTGGGCGCGGGGACCACCACGCAGGAGCTGGCACGCCGGCTCGCGCGGGTGCCCGGACTGACCGTCGTCACCAACTCCCTGCTGGTGGCGCAGGCGTTGGCCCACGCCAACCGTGTCGAGGTCGTGATGACCGGCGGCACCCTGCGCGGTTCCAACTACGCCCTGGTCGGCTCCGGCGCCGAGCAGTCCCTCCAGGGGCTGCGCGTCTCCCGGGCCTTCCTCTCCGGGAGCGGGCTGACCGCCGAGCGCGGCCTGTCCACGTCCAACATGCTCTCGGCGTCCGTGGACCGGGCCCTGGTGCAGGCGGCGGCCGAGGTCGTGGTCCTCGCCGACCACACCAAGCTCGGCACGGACACGATGTTCCAGACCGTGCCGACCGACGTGATCACGCGTCTGGTCACCGACGAGCCGCCGGCGCACGACGACCGCGCGGTCACCGAACTCCAGGCGCTGGCCGACCAGGGCGTCCAGATCGCGGTGGCGGGGTCATCCGCCTCGGGCGGTGCGGGAGGGGATCCCGTCCCGGCGGGGCGTCAGCCGCGCCGGGACGTACCCCTCCCGGGACCGCGCCGCGGCCAGGTGGTTCCGGGCACCGGCCCGCAGCTGCGCAGTGCCACGGTCCTCGGGGAACAGCCGCAGGGCGAGCGGGCCAGGGTGGCCGATCTCCGCCGCCGCTGACCGCTCCTGACGGGCCCTCCGGCACTCCCGCGGGGGCCTGCGACGGGGCCTGTCCCACCGGCCGGGCCCCGCGCGGGATCACGCCTTCAGACCACGCAGGGTCAGGCCGAGCAGACGGTCCGCCAGTTCGGGCTCGTCCGGGGTCTCCTCGGCGGCCAGCGCGATCGCGTTGGTCAGCTGGAGCAGATCGCCGATCGAGACGTCGCGGCGTACGGCACCGGCGTCCTGGGCGCGGCGCAGCAGGGCGCTGCCCGCCTCGGTCATCGGGCCGCTGCACCGCGCGAGATCCGAAGTGTCGTCCCGGGCGGCCGACATGAGGGCACGCGCGAGCCCGCGGTACTCACCCGCATGAGTGATGATGGCGCGCAGCCACTCCACCAGGGCGGTGCACGGCTGCGGTGCGTGGAGGAGCTCACGCGAGCGGGCGAGCAGGTCGCCGACCGCGTCCTCGAACACCGCGCTCATCAGGGAGTGCCGATTGGGGAAGTGGCGGTACAGCGTGCCGATCCCCACTCCCGCCCGCCGGGCCACGTCCTCCAGGGACGCGTCGGTGCCGTGCTCGGCGAACGCGGACCGGGCCTCGGCGACCAGCCGTTCGTGGTTGCGCCGGGCGTCGGCGCGCATGGCGCGCGGCGCCCCGTGGCCTACCGGGGACGCGGGGACGTGCGCCCTCTCCCGTGCGGTCGGGCCCGCCATGGCCGCCACCTGACCTCTCCTGCCGTGCGGATGCGGTCCAGCATGCCATCGGCGCCCGCGGGCGGTCGCCCCGGGCGGCACCCGCACGCCCGGGCGGTGACGGGCCGCCGACAGGACCGGAGCGCCCGGCGGACCGGTCGACACGGTCCGCCGGGCGCTCCCGGTTCGGTACTGCTGTGCTGTTGTCCGCGGCCGTGGCCGCGGGTCAGTCCTTGATCTCGCAGATGGCGGCGCCCGCGGTGACGGAGGCGCCGACCTCGGCGGACAGGCCCTTGACGGTGCCGGAGCGGTGGGCGTTGAGCGGCTGCTCCATCTTCATCGCTTCGAGGACGACGACGAGGTCGCCTTCCTTGACCTCCTGGCCCTCCTCGACAGCGATCTTGACGATCGTGCCCTGCATGGGGGAGGCCAGGGTGTCGCCCGACGCGACGGGGCCCGACTTCTTGGCGGCGCGACGCTTGGGCTTGGCGCCCGCGGCGAGGCCGGTGCGGGCCAGCGACATGCCCAGGGAGGAGGGCAGGGAGACTTCCAGGCGCTTGCCGCCGACCTCGACGACGACGGTCTCGCGGCCCGGCTCCTCGTCGGTCTCGGCGTCGGCCGGAGCGGCGAACGGCTTGATCTCGTTCACGAACTCGGTCTCGATCCAGCGGGTGTGGACCGTGAACGGGTTGGTGGTGCCGGTCAGCTCGGGAGCGAAGGCCGGGTCCTTGACCACCGCGCGGTGGAAGGGGATGGCGGTGGCCATGCCCTCGACCTGGAACTCCTCCAGGGCGCGGGAGGCGCGCTGCAGGGCCTGTTCGCGGGTGGCGCCGGTGACGATGAGCTTGGCGAGCAGGGAGTCCCAGGCGGGGCCGATCACGGAGCCGGCCTCGACGCCGGCGTCCAGGCGCACGCCGGGACCGGTCGGCGGGTCGAAACGGGTGACGGTGCCGGGGGCGGGCAGGAAGTTGCGGCCCGGGTCCTCGCCGTTGATGCGGAACTCGAAGGAGTGGCCGCGCAGTTCCGGGTCGTCGTATCCGAGGGCCTCGCCGTCGGCGATGCGGAACATCTCGCGGACCAGGTCGATGCCGGCGACTTCCTCGGTGACCGGGTGCTCGACCTGGAGGCGGGTGTTGACCTCGAGGAAGGAGATCGTGCCGTCGTTGCCGACGAGGAACTCCACGGTGCCCGCGCCGACGTAGCCGGCCTCCTTGAGGATGGCCTTGGAGGAGGCGTAGAGCTCCTGGACCTGCGCGTCGGACAGGAAGGGGGCGGGAGCTTCCTCGACGAGCTTCTGGTGGCGGCGCTGCAGGGAGCAGTCGCGGGTCGAGACGACGACCACGTTGCCGTGGGTGTCGGCCAGGCACTGGGTCTCGACGTGGCGGGGCTTGTCGAGGTAGCGCTCGACGAAGCACTCGCCGCGGCCGAAGGCGGCGACAGCCTCGCGCACGGCCGACTCGTACAGCTCCGGGACCTCTTCGAGGGTGCGGGCGACCTTCAGACCGCGGCCGCCGCCGCCGAAGGCGGCCTTGATCGCGATGGGCAGGCCGTGCTCCTGGGCGAACGCGACGACCTCGTCGGCCCCGGAGACCGGGTCGGGGGTGCCGGCGACCAGCGGGGCACCGGCGCGCTGGGCGATGTGCCGGGCGGCGACCTTGTCACCCAGGTCGCGGATGGCGTGCGGCGGCGGGCCGATCCAGATCAGGTCGGCGTCCAGGACGGCCTGCGCGAACTCCGCGTTCTCGGACAGGAAGCCGTAACCGGGGTGGATCGCGTCGGCCCCCGAGTCCTTGGCGGCCTGGAGCACCTTGGCGATGTCCAGGTAACTGGTGGCCGGGGTGTCACCGCCCAACGCGAACGCTTCGTCCGCCGCACGGACATGCAGAGCGTCCCGGTCCGGTTCGGCATACACGGCAACGCTCGCGATCCCGGCATCCCGGCATGCCCGGGCCACGCGGACAGCGATTTCGCCACGGTTGGCGATGAGCACCTTGCGCACGATGGCTCCCTCCTTGAAACAAGCCGAGTTTAGGGACAGCCGACACGACCTTTCGACCCGTCCCCAGTGGTGAGCTTGCCCACACGGAGCGTGATGCGAGGCTCGACCGACCCGCGAAATCCCTTGTCGCACCGCAGCACGCTGGAATCCTTCCCTGAACCCTAGCCCTCCGGTGTGGTCAAGGTCTCTGTGACTCCGTGCTGCGGCCCACAAGGTTTCTTTGTGGAGTCCCTACGAATGGCCCAATGATTCTTTGCCCCGCGCAGACCTCTTGTCCCGCGGTTTACCCGTTAGTAGCGTTCGCGATGTCTTGAACGTACTGGGAGTAACAGCACGCGGAAGTGGGTGGGGACCGGTGGTGCGCAGACCGGTGGCGTGGGTGACGGCGATCGTGCTCTTCGTGGAGGCGATCGGCATCGCGCTGCTGAACTGGTTCCTCGGCGTGGTCGTCGACCGCCAGGACATGTCCCTGGCAGGGCTCGACCCCGACATGATGTCCGTGTCGTCGAAGGTCGGCGGGCTGGTCTTCGGCCTGTACTTCGCGGCCTGTGCCCTCACCGCCCTGCTGGTCGCCCTCCGCGACCGCGCACCGCGCGTTCTCGGGCGTGTCCTGCTGATCAGCGCCGCCGTGGTGCACGGCCTGCTCGGCGCGTTCACGGTGGGGCTCGTGGGCTGGGGCGCGTTCGCCTTCATGATGGTCGTGCTCGGGCTGATCGTGTTCACCCTGCTGGCGTACGACCGCCGTGAGGCGGCCGGTCCGGCCGACGCCGTGCCCGAGGGCGGCAAGGACGGAGACAACGGGGGAGGAGCCCCGGTCGCGGCCCCTCCGGCCCCCTCCGCCTCCTGATCACTTCTCCCGCGGCGTCCAGAGCTCGGTGATGCCGACGCCCAGCTCTGCGAGGAGCCTGCGCACGAGCGGCAGCGAGATGCCGATGACATTGCCGTGGTCGCCGTCGATGCCCTCGATGAACGGCGCCGAGCGGCCGTCGAGGGTGAAGGCGCCCGCCACGTGGAGGGGTTCGCCCGAGGCGACGTAGGCGGCGATCTCGTCGTCCGTGGGCTCGCCGAAGCGGACCACGGTGGACGCGGTCGCCGAGGCGTAGCGCTTGGCCGCCGTGTCGTAGACGCAGTGCCCCGTCTGGAGGGTCCCGGCCCGGCCGCGCATCGCCTTCCAGCGCGCGGTGGCCTCCTCACGGTCCGCGGGCTTGCCGAGGGCCTGGCCGTCCAGGTCGAGGACGGAGTCGCAGCCGATCACCAGGGCGCCCTGCACCTCGGGGCGGGCCGCGACGACGGAGGCCTTCGCCTCGGCCAGCGCGAGGGCGAGTTCGGCGGGGGTGGGGGCGCTGACGGCCTCCTCGTCCACCCCGCTCACGATCACCTCGGGGGCGAGTCCGGCCTGCCGCAGCAGGTTGAGCCGGGCGGGGGACTGTGAGGCCAGCACGAGACGGCGGCGCGGCTGATCGGTCATGCGCTCAGGGTATCGGCGCGGTCCGGGCCGCCGGCCGGTGTCCGTCCGCTCCGCTCGCCCGGGCGGCTCACATCACGCCGAGCAGGATCATCGCGAGCACCATGGCCAGCGCCACGAGAATGCCCAGGCGCCGCAACATCTCCTGCATGTCGCGGAGTTCCTCGGGGGGTTCGTTCTCGGGGTCGGACCACAGCATGTCCCCGATCGTGCGGCGGGCGGGGGGCCGGGCGCCTGAGTACGCGTACTCAACTTCGGGGGGCTCGCGGGACACGGCCCCCGGGTCCCGGCGGCCGGCCCGGGACGTCCCGCGCCGGCCGGTCCACGAACCCGGGGCCGTCGTTCTAGCCGGGCCAGTAGGTGCGGCCCCACGCCTTCGGCCCTGGGGCCGGCAGGCGGCTCATCGCCAGCCGGGCCGGGTCGGCCCAGGCGTCCGGCTCGCGGCGCGCGCCCGACGGGGCGGAGGCCGCCGCCGCGGCGCGCGCCCTGACCACCGCCAGTGCGGCGGCCAGCTCCTCGGGGGTCGGATTGCCCCGTACGACCTTGATCGTCATGTCTGCTCCCAGGAGTCCGATCGGGTCTAGAGCGGGATGTTGCCGTGCTTCTTCGGAGGGAGTGATTCCCGCTTGGTGCGCAGCTGACGCAGGCCGCGGACGATGTGCGAGCGGGTCTGCGAGGGCATGATCACACCGTCGATGTAACCGCGTTCGGCGGCCGTGTAGGGGTTGAGGAGCGTGTCCTCGTACTCCTGGATGAGGCGGGCGCGGGTGGCGTCCTGGTCCTCGGCGGCGGCGATGGTGCGGCGGTGCAGGATGTTGACCGCGCCCTGGGCGCCCATGACGGCGATCTGGGCGGTGGGCCAGGCCAGGTTGATGTCGGCGCCGAGGTGCTTGGAGCCCATGACGTCGTAGGCGCCGCCGAACGCCTTGCGGGTGATGACCGTGATCAGGGGCACGGTGGCCTCGGCGTAGGCGTAGATCAGCTTGGCGCCACGGCGGATGATGCCCTCGTGCTCCTGGCCGACGCCGGGCAGGAAGCCGGGGACGTCGACGAAGGTGATGACCGGGACGTTGAAGGCGTCGCAGGTGCGCACGAACCGGGCGGCCTTCTCGCTGGCGTCGATGTCCAGGCAGCCGGCGAACTGCATCGGCTGGTTGGCGACGATGCCGACGGGGTGGCCCTCTACGCGGCCGAAGCCGGTGAGGATGTTGGGCGCGAACAGCGGCTGGGTCTCGAAGAACTCGGCGTCGTCCAGGACGTGTTCGATGACCGTGTGCATGTCGTACGGCTGGTTCGCGCTGTCGGGCACGATGGTGTCCAGCTCGCGGTCCTCGTCGGTGAGGGCGAGGTCGGCCTCCTCGGCGAACGCGGGAGGCTCGGAGAGGTTGTTGGACGGCAGGTACGACAGGAGCTGCTTGACGTACTCGATGGCGTCCTTCTCGTCGCCGGCCATGTGGTGCGCGACGCCGGAGGTGGCGTTGTGGGTGCGGGCGCCGCCCAGTTCCTCGAAGCCGACGTCCTCGCCGGTGACCGTCTTGATGACGTCGGGGCCGGTGATGAACATGTGCGAGGTCTGGTCGACCATGATCGTGAAGTCGGTGATGGCGGGGGAGTAGACCGCTCCGCCCGCGCAGGGTCCGACCACGAGCGAGATCTGCGGGATGACGCCGGAGGCATGGGTGTTGCGGCGGAAGATCTCGCCGTACATGCCCAGTGCGCTGACGCCTTCCTGGATGCGGGCGCCGCCGGAGTCGTTGATGCCGATGACCGGGCAGCCGGTCTTCAGCGCGAAGTCCATCACCTTCATGATCTTCTGGCCGAAGACCTCGCCGAGCGCGCCGCCGAAGACGGTGAAGTCCTGCGAGAACACGGCGACGGGGCGGCCGTCGACCATGCCGTAGCCGGTGACGACACCGTCGCCGTAGGGACGGTTCTTCTCCAGCCCGAAGTCGGTCGAGCGGTGCCGGGCGAACTCGTCGAACTCGACGAAGGACCCCTCGTCCATCAGGAGTTCGATGCGCTCGCGGGCCGTCAGCTTGCCCTTCGCGTGCTGCTTCTCGACGGCGCGCTCCGAGCCGGCGTGCGTCGCCTCTTGGATGCGGCGCTGCAAGTCCGCGAGCTTGCCCGCGGTGGTGTGGATGTCGGGGTGTTGCAGCTCTTCCGGCTCGGACATCGGGATGCGGCTCCCTGCCTGCTCTAGGGGGACGTGAGGGTGAGGTGCTCAGAAGGGGGACTTGCTACTCATCCGTAGCGTAGTGGCGTGCCTACCGTTCAGCAGTGCGGCGTTTACCACACCTAGGGTGGGTTGCATGACGCCGCGAGATGCTTCAGACGCGAACGACAACCGGTGGTCCGACCTGGACCGGCCGCCCCTGAACGCCACCGCCCTGAACCGGGCGCTCGTCCGCGACGGCGAGCACGGAAGCCTGTGGCGCGATGTCCAGGTGGTGGAGCGCACCGGATCCACCAACTCCGACCTCGTCGCCCTGGCCGGCGACGGGAAGGCGGACGAGGGCACCGTCCTCGTCGCCGAGGAACAGAACGCCGGGCGCGGCCGTCTCGACCGCAGCTGGACGGCGCCCGCCCGCTCCGGCCTCTTCTTCTCCGTCCTGCTCAAGCCCACCGGGGTCCCCGTCGAGCGCTGGGGCTGGCTGCCGCTGCTCACCGGCGTCGCCGTCGCGACCGCGCTGTCCCGCGCCGCCGGTGTCGACACGGCACTCAAGTGGCCCAACGACCTGCTGGTGACCATCGAGGGGGAGGAACGCAAGGCCGGAGGCATCCTCGCCGAGCGCGCCGGGACGGACTCCGTGGTGGTCGGCATCGGCATCAACGTCACCCTGCGCGCGGACGAACTGCCGGTGCCCGGTGCCGGGTCGCTGGCGCTCGCGGGAGCGGTGAGCACGGACCGTGACACCGTCCTGCGGGCCGTGCTGCGGTCCCTGGAGGACTGGTACCTGCGGTGGCGCGACGCCGCGGGCGACCCCGTCGCCTCCGGTCTCCAGGAGACGTACGCCGCCGGGTGCGCGACGCTCGGACGAGTGGTCCGCGCCGAACTGCCCGGCGACCGCTCGATCACCGGCGAGGCCGTCGCGCTGGACGGGGACGGCCGGCTGGTCATCGCCACGGAAACGGGCGTGCAGCAGCCCGTCGGCGCGGGCGACGTGGTGCACCTGCGGCCCGCGTAGGGGCCCCGGCGGCCGAAAACCCCCGGCCGGGAGGGTGCCCGTGGAAACCTCCCGACCTGGGTCCCGGCGTCGGGAGTGAGCCAGCGCACACCTGCCGTAGAGTTGAGCGCGGCCGATATCTGACCTCGGCAGATCGGAAGGGCAGCAGGCGTGACCGTCGACGACACCGGCTCCGACGCGGGCGCCCGGCCCGCCCCTGACGGCGAGCCGGGCCGTACCGCCGGGCCGGTCACCGACGCGTCGCCCTCGCCGGCCGACGCCCGGCCCGGGACACGGCCGGACGCCGGGTCCGCCACCGGTCCCGACGCCCGTACCGACCTGAACGGCCGCGTGGACCTCCCCTCCGAGCCGGAGGACGGCGAGGACCCCCTGGCGCTCCGCCTGGAAGGGCTCATCCTCGGCGCGGAGCGCCGCTACACGCCCTTCCAGGCGGCTCGCAGCGCCGGTGTCTCCATGGAGCTGGCGTCCCGCTTCTGGCGGGCCATGGGCTTCGCCGACATCGGGCAGGCCAAGGCGCTCACCGAGGCGGACGTGCTCGCCCTGCGGCGCCTGGCCGGTCTCGTCGAGGCGGGGCTGCTCAGCGAGGCCATGGCGGTGCAGGTCGCCCGTTCCACCGGCCAGACCACGGCCCGTCTCGCCGAGTGGCAGATCGACTCCTTCCTGGAGGGCCTCACCGAGCCCCCGGAACCGGGGATGACCCGCACCGAGGTGACGTACCCCCTGATCGAGCTGCTCCTGCCCGAGCTGGAGGAGTTCCTCGTCTACGTCTGGCGGCGCCAGCTCGCCGCCGCCACCGGCCGGGTCGTGCAGGCGGCGGACGACGAGGAGATGGTCGACCGGCGCCTCGCCGTCGGCTTCGCCGACCTGGTGGGATTCACCCGGCTGACCCGCCGCATGGAGGAGGAGGAACTCGGCGAGCTCGTCGAGGCCTTCGAGACCACGGCGGCCGACCTGGTGGCCGCGCACGGGGGACGCCTCATCAAGACCCTGGGCGACGAGGTGCTGTACGCGGCGGACGACGCCGGGATCGCCGCCGAGATCGCGCTGCGGCTCATCGAGACGATGGCGCACGACGAGACGATGCCCGAGCTGCGCGTCGGCATCGCTTTCGGCACGGTGACCACGCGGATGGGCGACGTGTTCGGCACCACCGTGAACCTCGCGAGCCGGCTCACGTCGATAGCGCCGCGCGACGCCGTCCTGGTGGACGGCGCGTTCGCGGAGGAACTGATCCGCACCGGCGAGGCCCCCGCCTCCGAGGCGGAGGCCGCCGAGGCCGCGGCCACCGCCGAGAAGGAGGGCGAGGAGCCGCCCACCTACCGCTTCGCCCTCCAGCCGATGTGGCAGCGCCCGGTGCGTGGCCTCGGTGTGATCGAGCCGTGGCTGCTCGCACGCCGGGACACCGAGTCGTAGCCCCGGGCATCCGCGCACCGGCCCGGCCGTGGGCCGGTCGTCGGGGCGGGCCGGACACCGGGGCACCGGCCGGGCCGTCCGCCGCTCATCCGGGCAGACCCGGGAGCCCGGGCGCCGACAGCCCGTGCACACAGATGCCGACGATCGGGACGCAGACGCCCGGCGGCTCGGGCCGCGGCGCCGGGGCGTGACTGCTGGTGCCCGGCGTCGGCTGCGGAGTGGCCGGAGCGGTCGTCGCCCGCGGCGGCGGGGTGGTCATCGGCACGGAGGGGATGCCCGTCGCGCCCGGTGCGTCGCTCGCGACGGCACTGCCGTGGGGCCACGGCGTCGTCGGGACGGCCGAGGGCGTCGTCGGGGGCGCCGTGGGCGTGGCGCCGTCGTCCGACGCCGGAGTCGTGGCGGCACCGCCCATCACGCCGGACGCCGTGGCGGCGGTCGATCGCGCCGAGGGCACCGCCTCCACCGTGGTGACGGCGGACCCCGCCGAGCCCGCGGGGTCGGTGGCGTTCCCCGCGCGCGGCTCGGCCTCCGCGCTCCCGCCGCCCCCGATCACCGAGTCGGGGGCCACCCGCGCGAGGCTCAGCACCCCCGCGGCGAGCGCGAGTCCCCCCACGGCGAAGAGCACCCGCCGCGGCCGCGGCCTGCGGTGCCGGCCCCGCACGGGGCGGAACCGCCCGGGCGTGACGGCGGCGTCCCCGGACTTCGGCGCCCCCTCGCGAGGGCGGGGCCCCGAGGACTCGGTGCGGGTCCCGCGGGCACCGTCCGCCACGGGGGCGGACCGGACCGGGCCGCCCTTCGCGCCGGCACCACCGCTTCCGGAGCGCCGAGGGCTGCCCGAGGCGCCCTCCGTGGCGCCGCCGGCGGCCGTGTCGCTCTCCGCGGCGCCGCTGTCGTGTGCACGGCCCTGCCAGGTGTCGTCTGAGGCCGTATCGCTCTCCGGGGCGCCGTCGGCGTGTGCGGCAGCCGAGGTGCGCCGCGTGCCGCCCGTGCCGGTCCGCGCGGGCCCGTTCCCGGCTGTGCCGGGGGGTGCGGGGCGGGTGCCGGTGCTGTCGGCCCGCGGGGTGCCGCCGACGGCCGCCCCGCTCTTTGGGGTGCCGCCGGTGTCCGTGCCGGCCCTGGACGTGGCACCGACCGGCGACCCGTCGCCGTCGGCGGCCCCGCGGGTGGCGTTCCCGGTCGTGTCGGTGGGTGTGCGGGTGAGGTCGGCCGGTCGGGCCGCGGCGGTGGGGGCCGGGGCCGTTCCGGAAGGAGCCGGATCTGTCGTGCGGGCCGGCGCGGGTCCGGTCCGGGGCGCGCTGTTCTTCGTGGGGCCGGCCTGAGGTTCCGGGCGGGTCCTGCCGACGTCTGTCGTACGGCCGTTCGTCATGGTCGTCCCTCCCCTACGTGCCCGCGCCCCCCGAAGCGCTGTGGCGGTGCGCAGGTTATGCACGGTTCGCGCGCGATGGGCGGGAGTTGGGCCGGATGTCACCCGAACGGGGACGTACGGGGCGGGGGAGCGGGTTTCCTGGGGCGGCATCGGCTGCGATGATCGGGGCGTCGGTTGTTAACCCACGTTAACCGGGAGGGCGTCATGGCGGAGCAGGGGCCGGAGTCGACGACGGAGCAGGTCGACGAGCGGCGGTTCGGGGAGTTCGTCGCCGTACGGCGGCACGGGCACGTCGCCGAGCTCGCCCTCGACCGGCCCAAGGCCATGAACGCGGTGTCCACCGAGATGGCCCGCTCGATCGCCGGGGCCTGCGACGCGCTCGCCGCCGACCGGGACGTACGCGTGGTGGTGCTCGCGTCCACCCATGAGCGGGCCTTCTGCGTCGGCGCCGACCTGAAGGAGCGCAATTCCTTCACCGACGCCGACCTGGTGCGGCAGCGCCCGGTCGCGCGGGCCGCGTACACGGGCGTCCTGGAGCTGCCGATGCCGACCATCGCGGCCGTGCACGGCTTCGCGCTGGGCGGCGGGTTCGAGCTGGCGCTGTCGTGCGACCTGATCGTGGCCGACCGCACGGCGGTCGTCGGGCTGCCCGAGGTGTCCGTCGGGGTGATCCCCGGCGGTGGCGGCACGCAACTGCTGCCCCGGCGCGTCGGTGCGGCCCGCGCGGCCGAGCTCATCTTCTCGGCGCGGCGCCTGGAGGCGGCCGAAGCGCGGGAGTTGGGTCTCGTGGACGAGCTGGTGGAGGCGGGGCGGGACACGGCGGAGGCCCTCGCGCTCGCCGCGCGCATCGCCGCGAACTCCCCCGTCGGCCTGCGCGCGGCCAAGCGGGCGCTGCGCCTCGGGCACGGCCTGGACCTGCGTGCGGGCCTGGAGGTCGAGGACTCCGCATGGCGGTCGGTCGCCTTCTCGGGGGACCGGGCCGAGGGCGTGGCGGCGTTCAACGAGAAGCGTGCCCCGCAGTGGCCCGGCGAGTGAGAAGGGCCTGCCGGCGTCTGTCCGGCGGGGACGCCCGGTAGGGCTCCCGCCGGGGCCTCCCCGTCTCTTCCGGCGGCTCCCTCCGGCGCCCCGGGCGGCCCGGCCGCCGTCTCCGGCGTCTCCTCCGACGCCTGAGGTGGTGCGCACCGAGCCCCTTCCGGGGGGTTCCCTCCGACGCTTCGGGCGGTTCGCGCCGAGCCGTGCCCGGGGGTTCCCTCCGACGCTTCGGGCGGTTCGCGCCGGCCCCCTTCCGGTGACCCCCTCCGGGCCCCTCCCGGCGGCTCCCTCCGGCGCCCCGGGTGGTTCCCGCCGGGCTCCCCCTCGGGTCCCTTCCGGCCGTGCCCGCCTGCTCGGACCCCTGTTCGCCGTATCAATGTCCCTAAATGCCATGTTTTTACCTAGCCTGGGGTGATGGGTGAGGACAGTCGGCTGAAGGCCGTGGTGGAGCTGGCGCAGGGGATGGCGGCGGCACGCACCCCGCGCGAGTCGTGGCGGGCCGCGGCCCTCGGCGCGTGCCACGCGCTGGCCGGAAGCTTCGCCGCGCTCTCCGTGTGGGAGCGCGAGCTCGGGCGGCTGAGGGTGCTCGCCAACGTGGGTGACCGGGCGGCGGACGAGGCCGAGTTCCCGGACGGGGAGTCCTATCCGGTGCACCAGTTCCCGGAGATCACCGAGTTCCTGCACGAGCGCTGGGCGGGCGGCGGTGGCCCGAACGCCTGGGTGGAGACCGCCGACGGCCCGGCGGGCGGCGGCGCCGGGTACTGCCACCAGCGCGTCGCCGCACTGCGCCGCCGGGGGCGCGGCTGCTGCGTGGTCGCCCCGATCGTCCTGCACGGCCGGGCCTGGGGCGAGCTGTACGTGGCCCGCTCCGCCGGTACCCCGGTCTTCGACCGGGCCGACGCCGACTTCGCGACCGTGCTCGCCTCCGTCGTCGCCGCCGGGATAGCGCAGACCGAACGCCTGGAGGAGGCGCGGCGGCTGGCGTTCACGGACTCCCTCACCGGGCTCGCCAACCGCCGCGCCGTCGACATGCGCCTCGACGAAGCGGTCGAGCAGTACAAGAAGGACGGCGTCGTGGTGAGCCTCGTGGTCTGCGACCTGAACGGGCTCAAGCGTGTCAACGACACCCGCGGGCACGCGGTCGGCGACCGGCTCCTCGAACGGTTCGGGTCGGTGCTGTCCCTGTGCGGGGCCATGCTTCCGGGCACCCTGGCCGCCCGCCTCGGCGGCGACGAGTTCTGTCTGCTGGCGGTGGGCCCCCCGGCGGCGGCCGTGGTACGGATCGCCGACGAACTGTGCCGCCGTGCGGCCGAGTTGGAGCTCGGCGAGGGTGTGGCGTGCGGGGTCGCCTCGACCGAGGAGGCGATCGGGCCCGTACGGTCCGCCCGCCGGCTCTTCCGGCTCGCGGACGCGGCCCAGTACCGGGCCAAGGCCGTCCGCGCGGCACGGCCCGTCGTCGCCGGGCGCGAGGGCCCCGACGACCCGGTCGTGCAGCTCGCGGACGCTCCGTCGCCCACCGAGGGGGAGCGCCGCCGCTTCCGTGGACGCCACCAGCTGCGCCCCTGACCTGCCCGCCGTCGCGAACCGGGCGACCCGGGACTTCCGGAGGTCCGCTGTGACGTTCGCCGGAGTAAGGGGTCAACCCGGCACCCACTAGTGACATCAACGAATTCACTGCGTACGCTCCTGAATATGGATATGCACACTGTGGTGGTGGGGACGTCCGGGGTCACCGCGTCCGACGTTCTTGCCGTGGCGCGCGACGACGCCCGGATCGAGCTCTCCGGCGAGGCGGTGGCGGCCCTCGCCGCGGCCCGCGAGATCGTGGACGCGCTGGCGGCCAAGCCGGAGCCCGTCTACGGCGTCTCCACCGGGTTCGGCGCCCTCGCGACCCGGCACATCAGCCAGGAGCTGCGCGCCCAGCTGCAGCGCAACATCGTCCGCTCGCACGCGGCCGGGATGGGTCCGCGCGTCGAGCGCGAGGTCGTCCGCGCGCTGATGTTCCTGCGGCTCAAGACCGTCTGCTCCGGCCACACGGGCGTACGCCCCGAGGTCGCGCAGACCATGGCGGACATCCTGAACGCCGGCATCACCCCGGTCGTCCACGAGTACGGCTCGCTCGGCTGCTCCGGCGACCTGGCGCCACTGTCCCACTGCGCGCTCACGCTCATGGGCGAGGGCGACGCGGAGGGCCCCGACGGCACCGTCCGCCCCGCCGGCGAGCTCCTCGCCGAACACGGCATCACCCCCGTGGAGCTCCGCGAGAAGGAGGGACTCGCCCTCCTGAACGGCACCGACGGCATGCTCGGCATGCTGGTCATGGCCCTCGCCGACCTGGAGGCGCTGTACAAGTCGGCCGACGTCACGGCCGCCCTCTCGCTCGAAGCGCTGCTCGGCACCGACAAGGTCCTCGCGCCCGAACTGCACGCCATCCGCCCGCACCCCGGACAGGGCGCCAGCGCCGCCAACATGCTGGCCGTGCTGAAGGGTTCGGAGCTCACCGGGCACCACCAGGACGACGCCCCGCGCGTCCAGGACGCCTACTCCGTGCGCTGCGCGCCGCAGGTCGCCGGCGCGGGCCGCGACACCCTCGCGCACGCGCGCACGGTCGCCGAGCGCGAGCTGGCCTCGGCGGTCGACAATCCGGTCGTACTGCCCGACGGCCGCGTCGAGTCGAACGGCAACTTCCACGGCGCCCCCGTCGCCTACGTGCTCGACTTCCTCGCGATCGCCGCCGCCGACCTCGGCTCCATCGCCGAGCGCCGCACCGACCGGCTCCTCGACAAGAACCGTTCGCACGGGCTGCCGCCCTTCCTCGCGGACGACGCCGGCGTCGACTCGGGCCTGATGATCGCCCAGTACACGCAGGCCGCCCTGGTGAGCGAGATGAAGCGCCTCGCCGTCCCGGCCTCCGCGGACTCCATCCCGTCCTCGGCGATGCAGGAGGACCACGTCTCCATGGGCTGGTCCGCGGCGCGCAAGCTGCGCACCGCCGTGGGCAATCTGACCCGCATCGTCGCCATCGAGCTGTACGCCGCCACGCGCGCGATCGAGCTGCGTGAAGGCCTGGCCCCGGCCCCCGCGACGCGGGCGGTCATCGACGCCGTCCGCGCGGCCGGCGTGCAGGGCCCCGGGCCGGACCGCTTCCTGGCCCCCGACCTGGAGGCGGCGGACGCGTTCGTGCGCGCGGGCGGGGTGCTGACGGCTGTGGAACCGGTCACCGGTCCGCTCCAGTAGCGGACCCCGTGACATGCGAAGGGGCGCCGTCCGTCGGCGCCCCTTCGTACCGGGCTGCCTTCCCCGGTGTGCTAGGGTCTCGCATTGATACGTTTTGGTACCCATTTACTTTGTGCGCCTGATCGGAATCTTCCGCAGGCGCGTTTTGTTTTACCGGCATCTCCGGCATTTTCCCGGTGCATCTCCGGATGGGACCCTTACCTGTTCGGGAGAACAACATGGCTACAGGAACCGTGAAGTGGTTCAACTCGGAAAAGGGCTTCGGCTTCATCGAGCAGGACGGCGGCGGCCCCGACGTCTTCGCCCACTACTCCAACATCGCGAGCTCCGGCTTCCGTGAGCTGCTGGAGGGCCAGAAGGTCTCGTTCGACGTCACGCAGGGCCAGAAGGGCCTGCAGGCGGAGAACATCGTCCCCGCCTGATCCGGGGTCGCGCTTTTCCGGAGCCGGGGCCCGCACCTTCGGGTGCGGGCCCCGGCTCGTGCTGTGAACGCCCGTCCGCGGACGGGCTCGGTGCGTGCAGTCCGTGGGGCCCAGGAAGGAAAACCAGATCCAGCATGACTCGATCCGAACGTCCCGCCCGTAAGCGGCCGACACGCGCACGTGGCGACGCCCAGAACGGCGGCGCCGCCCACAACGGCGGTGCCACGAGGAGCGGCGGCGCCGTGCAGAACGGCGGCGCGAAGTCCGACGGCCCGGCACGCAGCGGTGGTTCCGCGAGGACCGGCGGTTCCGCCAGGTCCGGCGGTGCGGCTCGGACGGGTGGTGCCGCGCGGAACGGCGGCCGCGGCGCCGGCCGTGGTGCGGGCAGGGGCGCGACCCGCCCGGTCACGCCGCCGCAGGAGTTCTCCCTGCCCGAGACCCGCACGCCCGCACTGCCCGCCGTCGACTCCTTCGACGCCCTGGACATGCCGGCCGCGCTGACGAAGACCCTCGCCGCGAACGGTGTCACCGAGCCCTTCCCGATCCAGGGCGCGACCCTGCCCAACTCCCTCGCGGGCCGCGACGTCCTCGGCCGCGGTCGTACGGGATCGGGCAAGACGCTGGCCTTCGGGCTCGCCCTGCTGGCGCGCACCGCGGGCCGCCGTGCCGAACCCAGGGCGCCGCTCGCCCTCGTCCTGGTGCCCACCCGTGAGCTGGCCCAGCAGGTCGACGACGCGCTGACGCCGTACGCGACCTCCGTCCAACTGCGCGTCGCCACGGCCGTCGGCGGGATGTCGATCGGCCGCCAGGCCGGTGCGCTGCGCCGCGGCGCCGAGGTGCTGGTGGCCACTCCGGGCCGCCTCAAGGACCTCATAGAGCGGGGTGACTGCGTCCTGGACCAGGTCGCGATCACCGTCCTCGACGAGGCCGACCAGATGGCCGACATGGGCTTTTTGCCGCAGGTCACGGCGCTGCTGCGGCAGGTCGAGCCGGACGGTCAGCGACTGCTGTTCTCGGCGACGCTCGACAAGAACATCGACCGTCTCGTGCGGATGTTCCTCACCGACCCCGTGGTGCACTCCGTCGACCCGTCGGCGGGCGCGGTGACCACCATGGAGCACCACGTGCTGCACGTGGCCGACGAGACCGACAAGAAGGCCGTCGCCCTGCGGATCGCGGCGCGCGACGGCCGGGTGATCCTCTTCGTCGACACCAAGCGCGGCGCCGACCGTTTCACCAAGCGGCTGCTCGCCAACGGCGTACGGGCGTCCGCGCTGCACGGCGGGCGCAGCCAGCCGCAGCGCAACCGCACCCTCGACCAGTTCAAGAACGGCCAGGTCACCGCGCTGGTCGCCACCAACGTGGCGGCCCGCGGCATCCACATCGACGACCTCGACCTGGTCGTCAACGTGGACCCGCCCACCGACCACAAGGACTATCTGCACCGCGGCGGACGCACCGCGCGCGCGGGCGAGTCCGGCAGCGTCGTCACTCTCGTACTCCCGGAGCAGAAGCGGGAGATGACCCGGCTGATGTCCGACGCCGGCATCACCCCGCGCACCGCCCGTGTCAGGTCCGGCGACGAGGAGCTGACCCGTCTGACCGGAGCGCGCGAGCCCTCCGGCGTGCCCGTGGTCATCGAGGTGCCGCAGCCCGCCGAGCAGCCGAAGCCGCGTTCCAGGACCCGTACGGGCACGGGACGCCGCGGCGGTTCCGGTGACGGCGGCGGACGCCGTGCGACGGCCGAGGGCGGTACGGGCTCGGCCCGCACGGACGGCGCCGGGCGCGCTCCGCGACGCCGCACGGGTCGTGGCCAGGATGCCGTGGCGCAGAGCGGCGGCGGCGGTCGCGGCCGCGGCGGGCAGAGCCGTGGTGGCGCCGGCCGTGGCGGCAGGGACGGCGGAGGCAGGGACGGCGGCGGCCGCAGGGCCGCGTAGCGCGCCCGCAGAAGCCCGTTGGCGGCTCCGGGTGGGGCCAGCAGGTGCCGCGCCCGGCCGGCACGCGGCAGCGGCCCGGTGCGCGGCGGGTTCCGGGCCGCCCCGCCGGCCTGTCCCGGCGAGCCGCCCGGCCGGGCCGCCTCGCCGGGGGAGCGGCGCCGCACCGCCCCGGGGACCCGGCGGGCCCTGGGCCAGGACCGGTGTCAGGGGCTGCCGAAGAAGCCGGGGTCGACCTTGTCGAGCTTCAGGGCGAAATCCCGGTGGAGCTGGAGGATTTCGGCCAGCGGCACCGCGCGACGGCTGGTCGAGTGCAGGTCGCGGCGGGCCTCGGCCGACCACAGGAACGGGACGACGGAGAGGCCCTGCGTCCCGCCCAGGAGGCCGGACTCGGCACGCCAGCCCGGCCAGCGCAGGGTGTCGTAGAACCGGTCGGTGCCCTCGCGCAGGAACCAGTCGAGCCACTCCCCGTGGCCCACTTCGAGGGCCTCCCAGCGCAGCGAGTCCGGCGCGAAGTAGACGATCTCGCCGGGGCGTCCGGGGCGGCCCGCCGCTTGCGGGTCGGCGCCGTTGACGAGGAAGACCCCGCCCAGCACGTCGTGGCCGACGACGAGTCCGTTCGCGGGGCGCCAGGACGGGTCGAACCGCTCGGGGAACTCATTGACCTCGGCCAGGCTCGGCAGGTCCGCCGACGCACCGGGCAGTCCCGTGGAGGTGTCGGCGGCCGGGCTGCCGTAGATGCGCAGCCAGCCGCTGTCCAGCACCAGGCCACCGCAGTTGAGCACCAGACCGCCCAGCCAGGACCGCGCGGTGACCTGGAGCTGGAGCAGGGTGGCGCGCCCCAGCGCCGGGTCCGCGGGCAGGACGTCCATGGACACCCCGCTCGCGGCGAGTGCCTCGGACAGGAGCGGCCAGGAGGGCTCCTCGACGTCGGTCAGCTCGGTCAGGTCTCGCATGGATTCCCCGTGGGTCGGTCCGGACCGGAGTTCTGCGCTCAGCAGGCCATCGTGCGCTCGCGGCGCACCGAGTACGTCACGAATCCGGCGCCCAGGGCGAGGAAGAGGGTGCCGCCGACGACGTACGGCGTCGTGTCGACGCTTCCGGTGTCGGCGAGCTGGGTGTGGGTCCCGTCGGACTGCGTGTCCGAGTCCGTCGCGGTGCGTGCCTCGGGGGTCGTCGTCGCGGTGGCCGACGCCGAGACGCCCGGACTGGGTTGGTCCTGGGTCGCGTTGGCGGACGGGACGAACCACAGGGCACCCAGGAGGGTCCCGGCTGCGGTGGCGGTCAGCAACGATCGACGTGCGGCGGACACGAAATATCGATCCCCTTGTGGCGCGGGCGAATTGGCCGTGTGGGGCGATGCTAATGAAAGGCGCGGGTCGTGGGAAAGTCGCGCAACCCCTGGGCCTTACGCTCCGTCCCATGAGTACTCCTGAGACATCACAGTTTGTACGGCTTCGTGTCGAACTCGTGCTGGAGATCGACGACGCCGACGCCGTGACCAAGGCCGCGCTGCGGCGTATCGCCGGCGACACCGACATGCCCGCGGACGAGCGCGCGCACGCCGAGAACGCAGTGACGGAAGACACGGCCGAGGCCCTCGCCTATCTGGTGGACCCGTTCGACCTGGTCAGCGAAGTGCCCGGGATCGAGCTCGCGCAGGCGTCCTGGAGCAGCGAGCCCATCGAATACGACCCCGATTCGCCCGACTGGGACCTCGACGAGGATGATGCTGACGAGGACGACGAGGAAGACACGCTCGGCTGACGCGGCTTGGGGAAACGTGACCCCGGGCGGCAACCGCCGTCCGGGGTTTCTTCGTCTCACCAGACGCACTGACCGCATCCGCACCACGCGGCGCATGTCCGAACGTGGTGTGCCCCACACCTCCGAGAGGTGTGGAACGGGACGAACCGGTCGTAGCGTTGATGGTTCCTACGGGGCTGTTCGAGACATTTGGTTATTCGGCGACGATGGAGAAGCGTGTGATGACGGACAGTAAGCGGCGCAAGGGCCTGATGGCCGCGTCCGCACTGCTCGGCGGTGTTCTGGTGCTCTCTGGCTGCAGTGACGGCAACGCCAAGGCCGACGGCGACGGTGGCAGCGACAGCTCGTCGCAGGCCAAGGTCGACGAGGCGGCGGCCAAGAAGACCTCAGAGGCCCAGATCAAGATCACGCCCAAGGACGGCTCCGACAACGCCTCCATCAACAACGGCACCGCGGTCACGGTGAGCAAGGGCACGCTCACCTCCGTCAGCATGCAGACCGCGGAGGGCACCGCGGTCGCGGGCCAGATATCCGCCGACAAGAAGAGCTGGAAGCCCACCGGCCAGCTCCAGCGGGCCACCACCTACAAGATCGCCGCAGAGGCCGCCGACTCCGAGGGCCGCACCGCCCACGAGAACGCCTCGTTCACGACGGTCTCCCCGGCGAACAGCTTCATAGGCAACTTCACGCCGGAGGACGGCTCCACCGTCGGCGTCGGCATGCCGGTCTCGATCAACTTCAACAAGGCGATCACCAACAAGGCCGCCGTGCAGAAGGGGATCACCGTCTCCTCCAGCAGCGGCCAGGAGGTCGTCGGCCACTGGTTCAACGCCAACCGCCTGGACTTCCGGCCCGAGAGCTACTGGACCGGCGGCTCCACCGTGACCCTGAAGCTCGACCTCGACGGCGTCGAGGGCGCGAGCGGTGTCTACGGCGTGCAGCAGAAGACGGTCACCTTCAAGATCGGCCGCAACCAGGTCTCGATCGTCGACGCCAAGACCAAGACCATGAAGGTCACCAAGGACGGCAAGACCATCAGGACCATCCCGATCTCGGCGGGCTCCCCCGAGAACAAGACGTACCAGGGCCAGATGGTGATCTCCGAGAAGTTCAAGGAGACCCGGATGGACGGCTCGACCGTCGGCTTCACGAACGACGACGGCAAGGGCGAGTACGACATCAAGGACGTGCCGCACGCCATGCGTCTGTCGAGCTCCGGCACCTTCATCCACGGCAACTACTGGGGCGCCAAGTCCATCTTCGGCGCGGTGAACACCAGCCACGGCTGTGTCGGTCTGTCCGACACCAAGGGTGCCGGCGACAAGAACACCCCTGCCGCGTGGTTCTACGACAACTCGCTCATCGGTGACGTCGTCGTGGTGAAGAACACCGGCGACAAGACCATCGCCCCGGACAACGGCCTCAACGGCTGGAACCTGGACTGGGCGGCGTGGAAGGCCGGCTCGGCCATCTGAGCCCGCTGAACCCGCCGAGGCGGCGGCGACCCCCTGAGGGGTCGCCGCCGCCTTCGCGTTCGCCGGGCCGCGTGCTCACCGTCCGCACAGGGTTCCGGGCCGGTGCACAGCCGTTCTGACGGCCCGGCACAGTCTTCTCATCGTTCTCTTATTTCGGCCTTATCCCTTCATCACGCGCCGTACCTAGCTTGCGGCCATGTTCTTCACCTACCTGAGGCGCGAACTGCGCCGCCGCAGAAAGGCGGCCCTCGTCGTCGCCTCCGGGCTCGCCCTGGGCATCGCCCTGGTCATCGTGGTCAGTTCCGTGTCCTCCGGCATGGAGAAGGCGCAGGGCAAGGTCCTCCAGTCGCTGTACGGACTGGGCACGGACATGACGGTCACCAAGGCGGCGGCGCCCGCGACCGGCTCCAGCCAGCGCCCGCGGTTCAACTTCGACGCCCGGGACAGCGACTCGGACGAGGAGCAGAGCAGCGACCGTGTCATGGTGCAGGGCTTCCAGACCCTGGCCTCCTCCACCGTCTCCAAGGTGGACTCGCAGCAGGGCGTCGCGGACTCCGTCGGCGGCCTGAGCCTGCAGGTCGTCCGCATCAACGGCCAGTTCACGCGCGGCCAGTTCAAGCAGGACCCGAACAACGGCGGCGGCAACCGGCAGGGCGGCCCCGGCACCCAGCAGCCCCCGCAGGGCCGCGTCGAGGGCGGCGGCGCCAACTTCGACGTCAACAACTACTCGGTCTTCGGCACCGACGTCACCAAGCCCGCCCTCGGCCCGCTGACCTCCTCGAAGATCACCAGCGGACGCACCTTCAAGACCTCGGAGACCGACGCCAAGGTCGTCGTCGCCGACAAGTCG
This sequence comes from Streptomyces siamensis, assembly GCF_039543605.1. NCBI lineage: Bacteria > Bacillati > Actinomycetota > Actinomycetes > Kitasatosporales > Streptomycetaceae > Streptomyces > Streptomyces siamensis. Next base: position 387,322 of record NZ_BAABKB010000030.1, read on the forward strand.
TACGCCAAGGAGAAGAAGCTCAAGGTCGGCGGCACCGTCACCATCAAGAGCGTCAAGTACAAGGTCATCGGCATCGCGACGCCCGACAGCGGTGACGCGGCGGCCAACCTGTACATCCCGCTCAAGCAGGCGCAGACGCTCAGCGACTCCAAGAACAAGGTCACCACGATCTACGTCAAGGCGTCCGACTCGCAGCAGATCGACAGCGTCAAGAGCACCATCCAGAAGAACATCTCCGGCACCACGGTCACCACCTCCGCGGACCTCGCCGACACCGTCTCCGGCTCCCTGTCCACCGCCTCCGACCTGGCCTCGAACGTCGGCAAGTGGCTGTCGATCGCGGTGCTCGTCGCCGCCTTCCTGGTGGCCGGTCTGCTCACCTCCTCGGCCGTCTCCCGCCGCGTGCGCGAGTTCGGCACCCTCAAGGCGCTCGGCTGGAAGTCGGGCCGGGTGACCCGCCAGGTCGTCGGCGAGGCCATCGTCAACGGCCTGGTCGGCGGCGCCCTCGGCATCGCGATCGGCCTCGCCGGCGCGTACGTCGTCACCGAGATCAGCCCCACCCTCCAGGCGGAGCTGGGCGGTTCGAACGGCGGATCCGGCGGCCCCGGTGGCGGCGGTCCGGGCGGCGGCGCCTTCGGCGGCCCCGGCCGGCAGACCGCGAGCAAGGCCCTCGACGTCGCGCTCACCGCGCCCGTCAGCCTCAACACCATCATCGTCGCGGTCGCCCTCGCCGTCACCGGCGGGCTCGTCGCCGGCGCCTTCGGCGGCTGGCGCGCCTCCCGGCTGCGCCCCGCCGACGCCCTGCGCCGCGTCGAATAGCCCGGCCCCCACCTAGTCACGTATCCCAGGAGTTGCACCATGTACGAACTCAGAGGCGTCACCAAGCGCTATACGCGGGGCAAGGAAGTCGTCGACGCGCTCGCCGGTGTCGATCTGACCATCGGGTCCGGGGACCGGCTCGTCATCCAGGGCCCCACCGGCGGCGGGAAGTCCACCCTCCTCCAGATGCTGGGCGGACTCGACCGTCCCACCTCGGGCAGCGTCGAACTCGACGGCACGGACATGGCGAAGCTGTCCGAGGCCAGGCTGACCCGAGTGCGCAGCGAGAACATCGGTTTCGTCTTCCAGAGCTTCAACCTGATTCCCACGCTCACCGCCCAGGAGAACGTCGAGACCGCTCTCGTCCCCCTCGGCGTGAAGACGAAGGAGCGGCGCGAACGGGCCGCCGCGGCACTGGAGTCGGTGGGACTCGCCGAGCGCCTCGGCCATCTGCCCGCCGAACTCTCCGGTGGTCAGCAGCAGCGCGTCGCGATCGCCCGCGCCCTGGTCAAGCAGCCCAAGGTGCTGCTCGCCGACGAACCCACGGGAAACCTCGACGAGTCCATGCGCGACGAGATCATGGACGTACTGGAAGCCATGTGGAAGGAGTACGGGCTCACTTTCATCATGGTCACCCACGACTCGTCGATCGCGAAGAAGGCACCGCGACTCGCGACGATCCGCAAGGGCCGGATCACCGTCAAGGAGAACGCGGGGGCCTGAAGGGGCACCGGAAGCGCGAAGGCATGAAGGCGTACAGAAGGGGGAGTGCGGGGGCGTAGCGGAACAACCCCGTCAACTCTTTACCCTCGCCACTGTATTGGCGGCCGATCACCCCCCGGGCATACTGCGTGGTCCGGGGGGTGCACGCGCATGTGTACGGGACCTCCCCCGGCCGGATGAACGAGTTCCTCGTCCGGACCACATCTCCAGGGGGAGACTTGCGCAGACAAGTGAAAAGAACGTGCGTCGCGAGCATCGCCACGGCGGCCGCCGTGGCCCTGACGGCGGGCATGACCGGCCCGGCGTCGGCCGAGGCCGCGCACGCGCGCAGCGCCTCCGCGGCAAAGGGGACCTCCGGGTTCACCGCCCGGCACCACATCACGCTGATCACCGGCGACCGGGTGGCCGTCGACACCGGGGGACGGGTCGTCGGCTTCGAACGCGCCGAAGGCCGCGCCCACATACCCGTGTTCGTCCGCAAGACGGCCGGCCACACCTACGTCGTGCCGGCCGACGCCCAGCGGCTGATCGCCTCCGGGCGGCTCGACAAGCGCCTCTTCGACGTCACCGAACTGAACCGGGCGGCCACCCGCAAGGCGCAGAAGCAGGGCCTGAAGCTGATCGTCGGCTACCGGGGCGCCGCGGCCGTCGCCAGGGCCGACGTCCGGGACGCGGGCACCGTCCGCAGAACCCTCAGGTCACTGAACGCCGACGCGGTCCTCACCCCGCGGCAGGACACGGCCGAGTTGTGGAACGCGGTCACGGACGACGGCACGGCCGCCGCGGGCATCGCGCACGTCTGGCTCGACGGCGTCCGCAAGGCGAGCCTCGACAAGTCGGTGCCCCAGATCGGCGCCCCCAAGGCGTGGGCGGCCGGCTACGACGGCAAGGGCGTCAGGATCGCCGTCCTGGACACCGGGGTCGACGCGGCCCACCCGGACCTCAAGGACCAGGTGATCGCCGCCAAGAACTTCTCCACCTCCGCCGACGCCACCGACCACTTCGGGCACGGCACGCACGTCGCGTCCATCGCGGCGGGCACCGGCGCGAAGTCGAACGGCAAGTACAAGGGCGTCGCGCCCGGCGCGAAGATCCTCAACGGCAAGGTCCTCAGCGACGACGGCTACGGCGACGACTCCGGCATCCTCGCGGGCATGGAGTGGGCCGCCGACCAGGGCGCGGACATCGTCAACCTCAGCCTGGGCGGAGGTGACACGCCGGAGATCGACCCGCTGGAAGCGGAGGTCAACAAGCTCTCCGAGGAGAAGGGCATCCTCTTCGCCATCGCCGCGGGCAACGACGGCGACTTCGGCGAGCAGACCATCGGCTCCCCGGGCAGCGCGGCCGACGCGCTCACCGTCGGTGCCGTCGACGACAAGGACAAGCTGGCGTCCTTCTCCAGCCGCGGCCCCGGCCTCGACGGCGCGATCAAGCCCGACGTGACCGCACCGGGCGTGGACATCACGGCCGCGGCGGCCCCGGGCAGCGTCATCGCCAAGGAGGTCGGCGAGAGGCCGCCGGGCTATCTGACGATCTCCGGTACGTCGATGGCGACCCCGCACGTCGCGGGCGCCGCCGCGATTCTCAAGCAGGAGCACCCGGACTGGACGTTCGCCGAGCTCAAGGGCGCGCTCGCGGGCTCCGCGAAGGGCGGCGCGTACACGCCGTTCCAGCAGGGAACCGGCCGGATCGCCGTCGACCGCGCGATCAAGCAGACCGTCATCGCCGACCCCAGCTCGGTCGCCTTCCCCGTCGCGCAGTGGCCGCACACCGACGACAAGCCGGTGACCCGCAGCGTCACCTACCGCAACGTGGGCAAGACCGACGTCACCCTGACCCTCGCGGTGACCGCCACCGGCCCCAAGGGCCGGCCGGCCCCCGCGGGCTTCTTCACGCTCGGCGCGAAGACGGTGAAGGTCCCGGCGGGCGGCAAGGCCTCCGTCGGCATCACGGCCGACACGAAGCTGGGCGGCACCACCGACGGCGCGTACGCGGCGTACGTGACCGCCACGGGCGGCGGCCAGTCCGTGCGCACCGCCGCCGCCGTGCAGCGCGAGGTGGAGTCCTACGACGTCAAGCTGAAGTACGTGACGCGGGACGGGGAGAAGCCCACCCACTTCACCGATCTGACCCCGTACACCGGAGCGGGCCGCGACTACGTCACGCAGGGCACCGGCGCCACGGAGACCGTCCGGGTCCCCAAGGGCACCTACGCCCTGAGCTCCCAGCTGGTGAAGGATCCCGAGAAGCTGGAAGGCGGCCTGGACTGGCTCGTCCAGCCCCGGCTGAGCGTCACCCGGAACGTCTCGGTGACCGTCGACCAGCGGACGGCCAGGTCCGCCGACATCACCGTGCCGGACGCCGGGGCCAAGCCCGTCTCCGCGGTCGTCTCGTACATGTACGCGCCCTCCGACTTCGGCTTCGGCTTCGGCGTGGAGTCCTTCGCGGACCTGCGGGTCGCCCACATCGGCCCGGCGCTCTCCTCCGGCCTGACGCAGAGCTGGTCGGGCGTCTGGACCAAGGGCGACGACACCGAGTACGACATCTTCACCGGCGGCAAGGTGACCAAGCTCCAGGGCGCGCACGTCAAGCACTACAAGGCGGGCGACCTGGCCACGGTGAAGACCGGCATGGGCGCCGCGGCCTCCGGCAAGACGGGCGCCGTCACCGCGTACGGTTTTCTGACCGACGACTTCGCCTTCGGCGTCGGGGTCGAGCAGAAGCTGCCCGGCACCCGCACACTGCACGTGTCCACCGGCGACCGCGTGCAGTGGAGCCTCGACTTCGAGCAGTACGGCGGCAAGGACGCCGACGGCTTCCCGCTCGGCGACGCGTTCTACACGCTCGGTGACCCACAGACCTTCGCGGCGGGCAGGAGCTACACGAAGACCTTCAACACCGGCGTCTTCGGGCCGAAGCTCAGCAGTGCGTACGGCGTCTTCCGCGACGGCCGCTACATCAGCGGCTACCTGCCGATGCTCGCCGACGGGCAGTCGCACGCCGGGGCCTCCCTCGTGACCTCGGTCAGGACGACCCTGTACCGCAACGGCACGAAGATCGCCGAGAACGACGACCCGCTCGACGGCAGCGGCCGCTTCAAGGTGCCGGACGCCGACGCGTCCTACCGGCTGACCACCTCCGTCAAGCGCTCCGTGAAGGTGGCCGCGGCCTCCACGCGGATCGACGCCTCCTGGACGTTCCGCTCCAAGAAGGCCGACGGGGTGAAGCTGCCGGTGTCCACGGCCCGCTTCGGCGCGCCCCTCGGCCTGGACAGCCGTGGACCGGCCGGCCGCGAGGTCACCGTCCCGGTCACCGTCCAGGGCGCCGCCGCGGGGGCGGGCCTCGGCTCGCTTTCCGTGTACGTCAGCTACGACTACGGCCAGACCTGGACCAAGGTCGACGTCAGGAACGGCAGGATCACCTACAAGAACCCGGCGAAGGGCAAGGGCGTCTCGTTCCACGCCAAGATCGCCGACAAGAAGGGCAACAAGTCCACGATCTCGATCTACAACGCCTACTACGGCAAGTGACCGTGGTGGCGGGGCTCGGGTTCGCCGAGCGCTGACTCGTTTCGCCCAACGCTGACACACGGCGGCGGCCCGTCGGAAGCAGAGCTTCCGACGGGCCGTCCGTGTTTGTGTGAGGGCATGACCGCTTCGACCGTCGAATACATCCGCTACCGCATCCCCGAGGAACAGTCGGCAGAGTTCCTGGCCGCCTACACGCGGGCCGCCGTCCACCTCGCCGCCGCCCCGCAGTGCGTCGACTACGAACTCGCCCGCTGCGAGGAAGACTTCGAGCACTTCATCCTGCGGATCACCTGGACGTCGACCGAGGACCACATCGAGGGCTTCCGCAATTCGGAGCTCTTCCCCGGCTTCCTCGCCGAGATCCGCCCCTTCATCGGCGACATCGAGGAGATGCGCCACTACAAACCGACGACGGTGCGGGGTGCCGGCGCGTCGGTCCCCACGCTCTACTCCTGGGCGGGCGGCGCCGAGGCCTTCACCCGGCTCACCGAGTCCTTCTACGGCAAGGTGCTCAAGGACGACCTCCTGGCGCCCCTGTTCGCGGACCTGGCCCCCGAGCACGCCGTCCACGTGGCGCTCTGGCTCGGCGAGGTCTTCGGCGGCCCGCCGGCGTACTCCGAGACGCAGGGCGGCCACGGGCACATGGTCGCCAAGCACTTCGGCAAGAACATCACGGAGGTGCAGCGCCGCCGCTGGGTGAACCTCCTCCAGGACGCCGCCGACGACGCCGGGCTGCCCACCGACGCCGAGTTCCGCTCGGCCTTCCTCGCCTATGTGGAGTGGGGCACACGTCTCGCCGTCTACTTCTCCGGCCCCGACGCGACCCCTCCGGCAGAGCAGTCGGTGCCGAAGTGGACCTGGGGCGCCGCACCGCCGTACCAGCCCTGACGGGGCCGCCGTGCCGAGCGTGACGTGCCCGCCGTGCCGGGCGTGCCGGGCGTGACCGAGCCGCCGTGCCGGGTGCGGTGCCCGTCGCGGCGGTCCGTGACGCACGGCACGACGGCGTGACCCGGTGTGCGGGGCGTGCCGGTGGTCCTACTGCGGCGCGGCCGCCCCCGCACGGGTCGCGTCCGTGCCCCAGGACGCCAGCAGACGCAGCGCCTCCGCCGAGGCCGAGTCCGGCTCCGCGTGATACGTGATCAGGGCCAGCTCACCGTCGTCGACCAGCCGGAAGGACTCGAAGCGCAGCGAGAGCTCGCCCACCAGGGGATGCCGCAGATGCTTCATCCCGTGGCTCTTCTCCTTCACGTCGTGCGTCGCCCACAGCCGGCGGAAGTCCTCGCTCTTCACGGAGAGCTCGCCGACCAGCGCGGACAGTCGCGGATCGTCCGGGTGGCAGCCCGCGTCCATGCGCAGCATGCAGACGATGTCGATCGCCTTCTGCTCCCACTCCACGTACAGGTCCCGGTACTCGGGCTTCAGGAACACCAGACGCGCCCAGTTGCGCTCCTGCGGCGGCATCTCGGACCAGTCGCCGAAGATCGCCGCGGCCATCCGGTTCCAAGCGAGGATGTCGGAGCGCCGCCCGGTGAGGTACGCCGGGACGCCGTCCATCGAGTCGAGCAGCTGCCGCAGCGCCGGGCGCACCTGCTGCGGCCGGGCCGCCTGCTTCCTCTTGTGCTGCTTGGGCTTCGCCAGGTGGGTGAGATGCGCGTGCTCGGCATCCGTCAGCCGCAGCGCCCGCGCGATCGCGTCGAGGACCTCCGCCGACACGTTCCGGCCGTTGCCCTGCTCCAGCCGCGTGTAATACGCCACGGACACCCCGGCCAGCTGCGCCAGCTCCTCGCGGCGCAGCCCGGGTACGCGGCGGTGCCGTCCGAAGTCCGGCAACCCCACGTCCTCGGGCTTCAGCCGGGCCCGGCGACTGCGCAGGAACTCGCTCAGCTCCGCACGCCGGTCCAGCGACCGGCCCACTTCCCCGGTGGGCTCCTGAGAGGGCTGTTCGCTCATACGTCCAGTATTCACGGTCGTACGCAGAGGATCCTGACCCCGCCAGTGGTAGGACCGCTGGACGTACGCAAAGCCGTGGCCTGGGTGAAGCCCCGCGCCGGAGGCAGTGTGGGATGCGTGCCCGGCCGGAGCCGGCCGGGCACGGCACAGACCACTCCTGAGGAGAACTCCCGGCATGACCACTGTTGCTGCCTACGCCGCTCCCGCCGCCAAGGCTCCGCTGGAGCGCACCACCATCGAGCGCCGCGAGGTCGGCGCGTCCGACGTCCTGATCGACATCAAGTTCGCCGGCATCTGCCACTCCGACATCCACCAGGCCCGCGAGGGCTGGGGCGAGGCCATCTTCCCGATGGTGCCCGGTCACGAGATCGCCGGCATCGTCTCCGAGGTCGGCTCCGGCGTCACCAAGTACAAGGTCGGCGACCGTGTGGGCGTCGGCTGCATGGTCGACTCCTGCCGCGAGTGCGACAACTGCAAGGCGGGCCTGGAGCAGTACTGCACCGGCGGCGGAATGACCGGCACGTACAACGCGGTCGGCAAGGACGGCGAGCCCACCTACGGCGGCTACTCCGAGAAGATCGTCGTCGACGAGAACTACGTCGTCCGCATCCCCGACGGCCTGTCGCTGGACGTGGCCGCACCCCTTCTCTGCGCCGGCATCACCACGTACTCCCCGCTCAAGCACTGGAACGCCGGCCCCGGCAAGAAGGTCGCCGTCCTCGGCATGGGCGGCCTCGGCCACATGGGCGTCAAGATCGCCCACGCGCTGGGCGCCGAGGTCACCGTCCTGTCGCAGTCGCTGCGCAAGAAGGACGACGGCCTGAAGCTGGGCGCCGACCACTACTACGCCACCAGCGACCCGAAGACCTTCGAGGAGCTGCGCGGCACGTTCGACGTCATCCTGTCCACGGTCTCGGCCCCGCTGGACCTGGACGCCTACCTGTCCCTCCTGAGGACCGACGGTGCCTTCGTGAACGTCGGCGCCCCCGAGGAGCCGGTCCGGCTCAACCTCTTCTCGGTGATCGGCGGCCGCAAGACCCTCGCGGGCTCCGGCATCGGCGGCATCCGGGAGACCCAGGAGATGCTCGACTTCTGCGCCGAGCACGGCTTCGGCGCCGAGATCGAGCTGATCAGCGCGTCCGAGATCAACGACGCGTACGAGCGGGTGCTGGCGAGCGACGTCCGCTACCGCTTCGTGATCGACACCGCGACGATCTAGTATCGGCCGGCCTCCGTGCCGGTGAGGGGCGCCCCGGGCCGCACGGCCCGCGGGCGCCCCTCCGCGTCGGCAGCCCACGCCTCCCGCGTGCGTTGCGAAGTGCGGGGCGACCGGATCGGCCCGGAGCCGCCGGAGCGGGTGCCGCGCGAGCCCGCGAGAGCCGTCAGCGGCTCCGGCGGGAGTTGAGCCTGGCCGCCTGGCGGGTCAGATGGTCGCGCTCGGCGAGGTTCGGTGCCTTTCGGGCCGCCTCCGCGTACAGCCGTGCCGCCGTCACCAGGTCGCCGTCGCGCTCGTGGAGGTAGGCCGCCACCGCGGTGCGGCGCGGCATGGGGTTTCCGCCGCTCGAAGAGCTCGCGGAGGCGTCGTCCAGCGCCGCGAGCGCCGCCAGCCCCGCGCGCGGGCCGTCGGCCTCGCCGACGGCGACCACGCGGTTGAGCCGGACGACCGGGCTGTCGGTCAGGCGCAGGAGCTCGTCGTACCACTCGACGATCTGCACCCAGTCGGTCTCCTCGACGGTGGGCGCGTCGGCGTGAAGCGCGGCGATGGCCGCCTGGGCCTGGAACTCGCCCAGCCGGTCGCGGGCGAGGGCCGTCTGCAGGATCTCGACGCCCTCGGCGATCATCCGGGTGTCCCACCGGCCGCGGTCCTGCTCGGCGAGCGGCACCAGACCGCCGTCGGCAGCGGTCCGGGCGGCGCGCCGGGCGTGGTGGAGCAGCATCAGGGCGAGCAGCCCCGCCACCTCCGGGTGGTCGATCGACGCCGCGAGCTGCCGGGTGAGCCGGATGGCCTCGGCGGCGAGGTCGACGTCGCCGGAGTAGCCCTCGTTGAAGACCAGGTAGAGGACGCGCAGCACGGTGGCGACGTCCCCGGGCCGGTCGAACCGCACGCCGGAGACGGTGCGCTTGGCGCGGCTGATGCGCTGCGCCATGGTCGCCTCGGGCACCAGATAAGCCTGGGCGATCTGGCGGGTGGTCAGTCCGCCGACCGCGCGCAGCGTGAGCGCGACCGCGGACGACGGCGTCAGCGACGGGTGGGCGCACAGGAAGTAGAGCTGGAGTGTGTCGTCCGCCGCGGGCGCGGGACCCGGGGCGGGCTCGTCGTCGACGAGGTCCTCACGCCGGCGCCGGGCCGTGTCGGCGCGGGTGGCGTCGAGGAACTTGCGCCAGGCCACGGTGACCAGCCAGCCCTTGGGATCGCGCGGCGGATCGGCCGGCCAGACGCGGAGCGCCTCGACGAGCGCGTCCTGCACGGCGTCCTCGGCCGCCGCGAAGTCGGATCCGCGGCGGACGAGGACGGCGAGCACGCTCGGCGTGAGGCTCCGGAGCAAGGCCTCGTTCATCGATGCGGGCACTCCGTGACGGAGGGCTCCGCGGCCAGGAACGGGCGCAGTTCGAGCCACTCGTGGATCGGCTTCCCGCCCGCGCCGGGGGCGGCCGACAGCTCTCCGGCCAGTTCGACGGCCCGCTCGTGGCTGTCGACGTCGATGACCATCCAGCCGGCGATGAGGTCCTTGGTCTCGGCGAACGGTCCGTCGGTGACCGGCGGACGCCCCTCACCGTCGTACCGGACCCACTCTCCCTCGGGGGCCAGCGCCTGACCGCCGACGAACTCGCCGGTCTTCTCGAGCCGGGCCGCGAAGTCGTTCATGTACTGCACGTGCGCCGAGATCTCCTCCGGCGTCCACTGCTCCATGGGCACGTCGTTGAACGAAGCCGGGGCGCCGCGGTAGTGCTTGAGCAGCAGGTACTTGGCCATGGTGGTCTCCTCGGTGTTCGTGCGACCCATTGTGGTCGCGTTCACCTCGGGGACGGAGCCGGTCACGCGTTCTCGACATCGCCGCCCGAATTTCTTCCGGGCCGTTCCGACGGGCCCGGCGGGCGAGCCGCGCACGACGAGTCCGGGCCGCTACAGGCGGCGCAGGACCTGTGCCTCCGCCCGCTCGACGTGCGTACGGCTGTAGGCGTGCACCAGGGACAGGTGGAAGAGCGCCGGGGCCAGGGGCGCCCAGCGGTGGATGCGGTCGGGCCGCAGCATGTACTTGACCACCGTCGTCGGACGGAAGGGCACGTAGTCGATGGCCTGGTGTTCCCACCGGTCGGCGACGCCCCGGCTCATCCGCGTCCGCAGGTTCTCGCCGGAGAGCTCCTTCAGCTTGGCGTGGAAGTGGGCGCTCCAGTGCCGCTTGTCCGTGTCCAGGACGAAGGCCAGAAGATCGAGCGAGTACTCGTGGGGCTCCAGGGACAGTTCCTCCCGCATGCCGCGACGGGCCGCCGCGTGCAGGTCCGGGGCGCTCCTGCCCGAGGAGTCGATGTGCCGTGACAGGCCCTCGTTGACCGAGGAGTTCCAGACGCCCGGCGCCATGCGGACCCGGTCGCTGCGCCGGCTCACCACCAGCATGTCGTCGGCGGTGACCACCGCGACGTTGACGGCGAAGCTGCACTGGAGGAAGGCCGGGGCCGTCAGCGGCGCGTCGGGATCGAGATGGCGGGAGCGGGGGGTCGCGCCGTCGGGGAGCCGTCGGTCCAGCTGCTGGGCGGCGAGGAAGGTGTAGTAGTCGGTCGGGCGCAGCCTGAGGTGGACCTCGGGCCGCTCGTCCAGGGCGGTACGGGACATGTCGAACGACTCGACGGCGTACCGCGGGCCGTTCCACAGCGGAGTGCGCCCCTCCGCGCGCAGCCGCTCGCTCTCCTCGGCGATCTCGTCCCGCCAGCCGGCCATGTCCGGGGGCAGCCGGACCTCGTCCTCCAGCACCTGGACGTAGATCGTCTCGGGCGGCACCGGCGACTCCCCGTCGCCTTCGACGATCAGGGCGGACGTCTGCAGGGGGCCGAGAGAGAACGTCCGCCAGGCCGCTTCCGACTCCTCCCGCCGCCGCATCGTGCGGATCGCGCTCCTCGAGCGCCGGCGCAGCCGGTACCAGGCATCCTGCAACGGCTGCTGGAACAGCACCGCGAACACCATGCCGAGCACGGCACCCACGACGCCGTTGGCAACATCGATTCCGTCCATGCCGCAGACACTATGGATCTTGACGTTGCCAGGAGGCGTCGTGCTCCTTCCGTTATCCCTGCCTTGTCCCTGCCCGTCTCCTTGCCGGTCGTCTCTGTCGGCCGTCCGTGCCGGGAGTCCCGGGCGGTCGGCCGTCGTTCAGGAATGCCCGCGGCTCTGGGCCTCGGCCCTGGCGATGGCCTCGGCCTCGCTGTCGGCCAGCGCGATGGCGACGCCGAACGCCTGGGCGATGTGACCCGCGGCGGACATGACGCGTGCCGTGCCCACGACGGGCGCGATGGCTATGAGCACGTCCTGCAACTGCTCGATGGTCAGATCGGCCTTGAGCGCGGGATCGACATGGGCCAGGTACGAGATCGGCGGGGCGTCCATGGCCACCAGCGCGGCGATACGGGTGAGGATCAGGGTCCTCTCGTCCATGCCGCAGCGCTCGATGGAATCGATGGTCATCGCGGCGATCGTGTCGAGAACGGGAGCGTCAGACGCAGTGGCCATGACGGGACCACCTTCCGGTGCCGTGAGGAGCCGCACACGCCACCCGCGGAACGCGGGATTCCCCTGCGTGTCGGCGGTTAGTCCTCTCAGCGTAAGTGCGCCCCGGGCCGCGCGCGCGTCGGTCGTGCACCGTCTCGCGTCCCGCGCGAAACGGCGGTCTCCGCCGCGCCGCTCGACGCCCCGGCCGTCCGCCGAGCGCCGGGTTCGGCGGCGCCCCGCGACACGGCCCCGCAGGGCCCCATGGATCCGCAGAGGGGCCCCGGCTTCCTGAGCCGCGGTGCCATGAGGATCGAACTCGCCCACGGGGGCGACTCGTTCATCAACGGCGCGGCGCCGGCCGGGCAGGGCCGCCGGAGTCAGTGCGGGAGCGTCGCCGGGCTGCCGCCGTTCGCCTCGTAGCCCGCCACCGCGAGCGCGCGGTATATCGCGTAGTCCGAGGCCGGGTCGGAGGTGAGGGTCCAGGGCAGTGCGCCCACGTGGCCGTCCACGTGCAGGAGCTGGTCCATGGCCTCGGCCCAGCGCTCGCTGCGGACCAGGAAGAAGACCAGGAGGTGGCGGACGTGGGCCAGCATCGGGTCGTCGGGGCGGGCGGCGTGCACCGCGAACAGCGCTCCGTGCACCGCCTTGGTCACGACCTCGCTCTGGTAGAAGCTGCGGACCAGGTTCACCTCGGGGAGGTGCTCGAAGACCGCGAAGAGCGGCATCGCGGCGAGGAGCGAGCCCTGCGGGGCGCGCGCCGCGGCGGCCTCCGCGAACGAGTAGGCCACGTCCCGCGAGCCGTGCCACTTCTCGCACCAGTAGTGCAGGGCCGCCAGATGCGCCCCCATGTGGGAGGGCGCGCGGTCCAGGATCTTCAGCCAGAGCTGCTCGAACTCGGGCTGGGGGTAGGACAGTCCACGGGCCACGGACAGCTCGACGATGTACGGCACCGGGTCGCCGGGGGCGAGCAGCGCGGCCTCGGCGCAGGCGGACTTCGCCTCCTCCATGATGATCCGGAACTCGTCGGTCCCGGGCGTCGACGTGCGCCACGCCTGCTGCACCAGGAACTCCGCGTGCACCGCGGCGCCGCCCGCGTCCTTCGGGGCCTCGGCCCGCCACACGCGCAGCCACTGCCCGCCGGGCGTCTCGCTCACCCCGCCGGGGCGCTGCTGGAGCTCCAGGGACGCGGCGCCCGCGAAGGCCTGCACCCGCTGCCACCGGCGCTCCCCGTCGCTCTCGGTGCCCGCGAGGAGCTGCGAGGCGGCGCGGTAGTCCTGGGTGCGCTGCACGAGGTCGAGCACCTGCAGCAGGTCGTGGTCCGGGCCGGGCATGCGGATGTCCAGCTCCTCCTGCCGCAGGAATCCGTAGTCCGCCGGGTCCGCGGCGTCCGGGTCGCCGGGCGCGACCTGCTGAATTCCGGCACTCCTGCGCCTCAGCACCGGCAGCAGGACCAGGCTGAACATGGCCAGCGCCATCAGGACCCAGAGAATCTCCATGTCACAAGCGAACCAGACGGGTCCGACAATTGGCCAACCCGGTCCGGTATCGGTCCGGCCGACAGGCTCCGGCCGGTCGGCAGGCAGGCTCCGGCCGGTCGGCAGGCAGGCTCCGTGAGCGGTGCGGCCGACCGGTCCGGGCCCGGTAGCGGACCCGGACCGACCGGCTCCGGTCCCCGTCCGCATCCGCCCCGACCGACCCGGGCCGTCGCGTCAGGGGCGTGCGACGTCATCGGGCGCCCGGGCGCACTACGCTCGGGACCCATGAGCGACAGGCACATCAGTCAGCATTTCGAGACCCTCGCGATCCACGCGGGCAACACCGCCGATCCCCTCACCGGCGCGGTCGTCCCGCCGATCTACCAGGTCTCGACCTACAAGCAGGACGGCGTCGGCGGGCTGCGCGGCGGTTACGAGTACAGCCGCAGCGCCAACCCCACCAGGACCGCACTGGAAGAGAACCTCGCTGCCCTGGAGGGCGGCCGTCGCGGCCTCGCGTTCGCGTCCGGACTGGCGGCCGAGGACTGCCTGTTGCGTACGCTGCTCAGCCCCGGCGACCACGTGGTCATCCCGAACGACGCGTACGGCGGCACCTTCCGTCTCTTCGCGAAGGTCGTCTCGCGGTGGGGCGTCGAGTGGTCCGTGGCCGACACGAGCGACCCCGACTCGGTGCGCGCCGCCCTCACCCCGAAGACGAAGGCCGTCTGGGTCGAGACGCCCTCCAACCCGCTGCTCGGCATCACCGACATCGCGGCGGTCGCGCAGATCGCGCGCGAGGCGGGCGCCCGGCTCGTCGTCGACAACACCTTCGCCACCCCCTACCTCCAGCAGCCGCTGGCGCTGGGCGCGGACGTCGTCGTGCACTCCCTGACCAAGTACATGGGCGGGCACTCGGACGTCGTCGGCGGCGCCCTGATCACGGGTGACCAGGAGCTCGGCGAGGAGCTGGCGTACCACCAGAACGCGATGGGCGCGGTCGCCGGCCCCTTCGACTCCTGGCTCGTGCTGCGCGGCACCAAGACGCTGTCCGTGCGCATGGACCGGCACAGCGAGAACGCGGGCAAGATCGCCGAGATGCTCACCCGGCACCCGCGCGTGAGCCGCGTCCTGTACCCGGGCCTGCCGGAGCACCCCGGTCACGAGATCGCCGCCAAGCAGATGAAGGCGTTCGGCGGCATGGTCTCCTTCCAGGTCGACGGCGGCGAGGAGGCGGCCGTCGAGGTCTGCAACCGCGCCAAGGTGTTCACGCTGGGCGAGTCCCTCGGCGGCGTCGAGTCCCTGATCGAGCACCCGGGACGTATGACGCACGCGTCGGCGGCCGGTTCGGCGCTGGAGGTCCCCGCCGACCTCGTACGCCTCTCCGTGGGCATCGAGAACGTCGACGACCTGCTCCAGGACCTTCAGCAGGCCCTCGGGCAGTAGCCGTTCACCAGCCGGTCAGCGGTGGGGTCGTCTGCGACGGCGGCTCCACCCACGGGCGGGCCGTCGCCGCCCAGACGGTGAAGGCGACAGCCGCGGCGAACAGCACCAGCCACATCAGGCGCCGGGCCGCCCTCCGGCGGCGCAGCATGCGGCCTCCGCGCCGGACGACGTCCGCGTGCAGGTCGGGCGGAACCGTGGGTGGCGCCTGCTCCAGCATCCGCCGTACGGCCGCCTCACGCTCGTGCAGGTTCACGACGGCGCCACCTCCACGACGGCCGGTGCCGGGCCCCGCGGCGGGTGCAGCAGCGTCGCCATCGAGCGGGCGCAGATCGTCCGCACCCGTTCCGCCGGCAGTCCGAGCAGGGCCGCCGTCTGTTCCTCGGCGACCCCCTCGTACAGCCGGAGCACCAGGATCAGCCGCTGCTGGGGCGTGAGCCGGGCCAGCACGTGGTCGGGGGAGGGGCGCGGCCGGCCGAAGCTCCCGTACTGGTGCCAGGCCGAACGCGCGAAGCGGACGGCCAGCTGCTGGCGGGCGCAGTCGTACGGGTCCTCGCCGCGCAGCCGGTCCCAGGAGGCGTACGTGTGGGCGAGGGCCTGCACCAGCAGGCGCCGCGCACGCGGGTTGGCGTTGCGGGGTTCGGCCGTGAGCAGCGTGGCGGCATGCAGCAGCCGCCCTGCCGCGCCCGCGACGAACGCCTCGAACTCCCGGGCCCGGCGGGCGCCTTGGGACGCCTGCCGTTCTCGCACCACGCCTCCCGCCTGAGAGCGCCCCCGAAGGGACGGGGTCCCGGCCGCGTACGGCATGCCGCACCGCGTACGAGGAGGACCCGGTCTCATATGAGGCCAGGCGCCGCCTTCCGGTCAAGAGCCCGGGGCACACCCTCGCGCGCGGGCACACCTCGCCCGCGCCGGACACCCCCTCCCGGGGCCGTCCCCCGGGCGGGCCGTCACACGCGTGCGGCGACGGCGCTCCGGGCCTGCGACCCGGCGAAGTGCGCCCTCAAAGGTCAGGAAGTCGGCTGGGACTCGCCGACGGGCCCGCCCTGGGCCGCCTGACGTGCGGAGAGGGCGCCATTGAAGCGCGTGAGGAGCGTGCAGAAGGCCTCACGCTCCTCCGGCGCCCAGTCGTGGGTCAGCTCGGCCATCAACTGACGCCGGGAGGATCGCACTTCGTCGAGCCGGGCCTGCCCGCGCGGCGACAGCTGGAGCACCACCGCGCGCCCGTCCTCGGGGTGCGAGGTCCGCTTCACGAGACCGGTGTCGACGAGCGGAGCCACCTGCCGGGTGACCGTCGAGGAGTCGATGCCCATGCTCGCGGCGAGCGCCTTGACGCCCATCGGGCCTTCCTTGTCCAGGCGGTTGAGCAGCAGGTACGCGGCGCGGTCCATGGAGTTGCGCACCTGCCCCACCCCGCCGAGCCGGGTCTGTTCGGCACGGCGCGCGAACACCGCGACCTCGTGCTGCAGCGTGTCGAGAAGACCGGTGTCACCGACGGTCGTCATGTCCATCGACATTTCAGGTGTTGTGGGCATGGCCGGGGGCTCAATTCATGCGTGGGAGGCTGGGTTGGGGGACAGGGTACGCGGCCGGGAGGCGGGTCGTACCGGCGCTGCGCAAACCAGTCTCGCAGCGTGGTCAAGCAGGGAGCGGACCCGCGTGAACTGCGAGACTGGTGGTCATGAGCTACAGCACGGCTGACTCCTTTCCCAGCGTGACTCTCGACGACGTCCGTGGCGCGCAGAAGATGCTCACGGGCGTGGCGCGGATGACCGCGATGGAGGGAAGCAGGTACCTCACCCAGCTGGTCGGCGCTCCGGTCCACTTCAAGTGCGAGAACCTCCAGCGGACCGGTTCGTTCAAGCTGCGCGGCGCCTACGTGCGGATCGCCGGGCTGCTGCCGGAGGAGCGCGCGGCGGGCGTGGTCGCGGCGAGCGCCGGCAACCACGCGCAGGGCGTCGCGCTGGCCTCCTCGCTGCTCGGCGTGCGCGCCACGGTCTTCATGCCGACGGGCGCCCCGCTGCCGAAGGTCGCGGCCACCCGTGAGTACGGGGCCGACGTGCGGCTGCACGGCCAGGTGGTGGACGAGACGCTCGCCGCCGCTCAGACGTACGCGGCGGAGACGGGTGCCGTCTTCATCCACCCCTTCGACCACCCGGACGTCATCGCGGGCCAGGGCACGGTCGGGCTGGAGATCCTGGAGCAGTGCCCCGAGGTGCGCACGATCGTCGTCGGCATGGGCGGCGGCGGGCTGGCCGCGGGCGTCGCGCTCGCCGTGAAGACGATCCGCCCGGACGTGCGGATCGTGGGCGTGCAGGCCGAGGGCGCCGCCGCGTACCCGCCGTCGCTGGCGGCGGGGCGCCCGCTGTCGATCGACAACCCGGCGACGATGGCCGACGGCATCAAGGTCGGCCGGCCCGGTGACGTGCCGTTCCGGATCGTCGACGAACTGGTGGACGAGGTCCGCACGGTCTCCGAGAACAACCTGTCGAGCGCGCTCCTGCTGTGCCTGGAGCGGGCCAAGCTGGTCGTGGAGCCGGCCGGCGCGAGCCCGGTCGCCGCGCTGCTGCGGGATCCGCGCAGCTTCGAGGGCCCGGTGGTGGCCCTGCTGTCGGGCGGGAACGTGGACCCGCTGCTGATCCAGCGCATCCTGCGGCACGGCATGGCGGCGAGCGGCCGCTACCTCGCGGTCACGCTGCGGCTGACCGACCGTCCCGGGGCCCTCGCCACACTTCTCGGGGTGTTGTCAGTGGCGGACGCTAACGTCCTCGATGTGAGCCACGTACGGACCGACCCACGGCTCGGGCTCACGGAGGTGGAGGTCGAGCTGCACCTGGAGACGAAGGGGCCCGAGCACTGCGCCGAGGTGAATCTGGCGCTGCGCGAGGCGGGGTACACCGTCATCGACTGAGCCCGGCGAGGCATCAGTCGAGGTCAGGGCCACTGTTCGTCCCCCTGTCGGTCCCGGATGGAAAAATCTGTTGAGTGACGCGATACATCGCGTTACGGTGTGCCCCTTGCCGCACGCTCGGCCCGCGGACGAAGACCCCACCGCCGGGCGTGCCGTACAGGGCAAAAGCAAGACATTTCAGCGAAAATCCCCAACGACGTGGAGAAACTCACATGCCAGGCGCCATCTATGCCGAAGGCCTGGTGAAGACCTTCGGTGACGTAAGGGCTCTGGACGGCGTCGATCTCGATGTCCCGGAGGGCACCGTCCTGGGCCTGCTCGGTCCGAACGGCGCGGGCAAGACCACCGCGGTCCGCTGCCTGACGACCCTGCTGCGCCCCGACAGCGGCAAGGCGGTCGTCGCGGGCGTGGACGTGCTCAAGAACCCCGACGCGGTCCGCCGCAGGGTCGGCCTCTCCGGACAGTTCGCCGCGGTCGACGAGTATCTGACCGGCCGCGAGAACCTCCAGATGGTCGGCCAGCTCTACCAGATGAAGGCGAAGGCGGCGAAGGTCCGTGCCGAGGAGCTGCTGGAGCAGTTCAACCTCAGCGAGGCCGCCGACCGCACCGCCAAGACGTACTCGGGCGGCATGCGCCGCCGGCTCGACCTGGCGGCCGCCCTGGTCGTCTCGCCGCCGGTGATGTTCATGGACGAGCCGACGACCGGCCTCGACCCGCGCAACCGCCAGCAGCTGTGGGACGTGATCAAGCAGCTGGTCTCCGGGGGCACGACGCTGCTGCTCACCACCCAGTACCTCGAAGAGGCCGACCACCTCGCGCACGACATCTGCGTGGTCGACCACGGCCGCGTCATCGCCCGCGGCACCGCCGACCAGCTCAAGGCGCAGACCGGCGGCGAGCGGGTCGAGGTCGTCGTGCACGACCGCGAGCACATGGCGACCGCCTCCGAGGTGCTGCGGGGCTTCGGCAAGGGCGAGACCACGGTCGAGGAGCACACCCGCAAGCTCACCGTGCCCGTCACCGGCGGCGCGAAGCTCCTCGCGGAGGTCATCCGCGAGCTGGACACCCGCGGCATCGAGATCGACGACATCGGCCTGCGCCGCCCCACCCTCGACGACGTCTTCCTCTCGCTCACGGGCCATGTGGCCGAGGCGAAGGACGAGGACACCCCAGCGGCGGACGGCACGGGCCGTCAGCGCAAGAAGGAGGCCGGCAAGTGAGTGCCGCCAGTGACGCCGTGCAGCTCACGGCACCCTCGAACCCGGTCAGCCAGTCCGTGCGCGACTCGCTGGTCGTCGCCAAGCGCAACCTGATCAGGATGTCCCGGATCCCGGAGATGGTGATCTTCGGGCTGATCCAGCCGATCATGTTCGTGGTGCTGTTCAGCTACGTCTTCGGCGGCTCCATGCAGATCGGCGGCAGCACCAGCCCCACCGACTACCGCAACTTCCTGATGGCGGGCATCTTCGCGCAGACCGTCACCTTCGCCACCGCGGGTGCCGGCGCGGGCATCGCCGACGACATGCACAAGGGCCTGATCGACCGCTTCCGCTCGCTGCCCATGGCGCGCGGAGCGGTGCTGACCGGGCGCACCCTCGCCGACCTCGTCCAGACCGCGCTGACCCTGCTGGTCCTCGCGGTGGTCGCCCTCCTGGTCGGCTGGCGCGTCGGCTCCGACGGCGACACCAACGTCTTCAAGGTGCTGGGCGCCTTCGGCCTCCTGCTCCTGCTGGGGTACGCGTTCACCTGGATCGGCGCGCTCATCGGCCTGTCCGTGCGCACCCCCGAGGCGGCCACCTCCGGCGGACTGATCTGGCTCTTCCCGGTCACGTTCATCTCGAACGCGTTCGTGGACTCCAGCAACATGACGCCGTGGCTGCGCCACATCGCCGACTGGAACCCGTTCAGCGCCACCGTCCAGGCCTGCCGGGTGCTCTTCGCCAACCCGGGGCAGTCCACGTCGGAAGCCTGGCCCATGCAGCACTCGGTCTGGGCCTCGGTGATCTACTCGGTCCTGATCATCGTGCTCTTCCGGACCCTGGCGGTGCGCAAGTACCGGTCCGCCACCGCGTGACACGACATGACGATGCCCCCGGCCGCACGGCCGGGGGCATCGTCGTGGTCGTCGGTCCCGGGCTCAGCCCTGGTACGGCTCGGCCTTGAGGATCTTCACCGAGGCGAGCTTGCCGTTCGGCAGCTCGTACTGGGCGTCCTCGCCGACCTTCTTGCCGTTCACACCGGAGCCCAGCGGTGACTGCGGGGAGTAGGTCTCGATGTCGGAGCTCGCGTACTCGCGCGAGGCCAGCAGGAAGACCAGGGTGTCGTCCTCGTCGCCGTCGAAGGCGATGGTGACGACCATGCCCGGTGCGACCACACCGTCCGCCGCGGGAGCCTCGCCGACCTTGGCGTTCTCCAGGAGCTGGGTCAGCTGGCGCACACGGAGCTCCTGCTTGCCCTGCTCCTCCTTGGCCGCGTGGTACCCGCCGTTCTCGCGCAGGTCGCCCTCCTCGCGCGCGGCCGCGATCTTGGCGGCGATCTCCGTGCGCGCAGGACCAGACAGGTACTCCAGCTCGGCCTTGAGCTGGTTGTACGCCTCCTGGGTCAGCCAGGTGACGTTCTCGCTGGTCTGGGTCACAGGTGCTCCTCGTAGGTACTGGGAATACAAAGCATCGCCCTACCCAGAAGAATGTTCCTTCACGGGTGGGCGAAACCACGAGCCTAACAATTCAGTGGCTCGAAAGGGAGGACATAACGCATCAGAATTACGTCAATGCAGGTCAGCGGGTATGTGCTGGTAGGAGCTGCGGGTGATGCCCGCCCGTGTGGTCCCGCCGCCTGCCGGTCCGCTCAGTCCGCGTGACAGCCGAGCAGCTCCGCCGTGGTGCCACGGGCCGTCGTACGCAGGGTAACCACCTTGTCGACGCGTGACGAGCTCTGGTCGAAGCGGAAGTCCGCCCGGCCCACCTCCCCGCCGTCCTCGGACTGCGAGCGCAGCGTGCAGTAACCGTGTGCGCCCGCGTCCTTGCGCACTTCCAGGTGCACCTCGACCGCGCTGTCCGAGACCGCCTTGAAGGTGATCACTTCCGCGCTGATCTTGCTGCCGCCGACGTAGTAGTACGCGAACCAGCCGATCAGGGCCAGCAGGGCGACGCCCAGGACACCGCCGATGATCTTGAGTTTCCGGTCGGCGCGCTCGTCCTCGGAGCGGCCGTAGCGACCCTCGGGCAGCTGGGTGCTCGCCGTACTCATGATCGTCCTCTCGGCAGGGCCGGCCAGGGGGTCCTGGATGGGGGCCCGTGGACAGGGCCCTGGAATTATTGGCCCCCCGATTCCGTCACTATAGAAGCCGCCCGAGGCGCTCTCTCACGCCGGGCGCCGACCGCTGATCCACCACTGAGGCGACAGCCGAGCGACTGAGGATTGAGTCTTGACTGACCAGCTGCGACTGATGGCCGTGCACGCCCACCCCGACGACGAGTCGAGCAAGGGCGCGGCGACCATGGCGAAGTACGTGTCCGAGGGGGTGGACGTGCTGGTCGTGACCTGCACGGGCGGCGAGCGCGGCTCCATCCTCAATCCGAAGCTCCAGGGCGACAAGTACATCGAGGAGCACATCCACGAGGTACGCAAGAAGGAGATGGACGAGGCCCGCGAGATCCTCGGCATCAAGCAGGAATGGCTCGGCTTCGTCGACTCGGGCCTTCCCGAGGGCGACCCGCTGCCGCCCCTTCCCGAGGGCTGTTTCGCCCTGGAGGACGTGGACAAGGCGGCCGCTGAACTGGTCAAGCAGATCCGCTCCTTCCGCCCGCAGGTGATCACCACCTACGACGAGAACGGCGGCTACCCGCACCCCGACCACATCATGACCCACAAGATCTCGATGGTGGCGTTCGAGGGTGCGGCCGACACCGAGAAGTACCCGGAGTCCGAGTACGGCCCGGGTTTCCAGCCGCAGAAGCTGTACTACAACCAGGGCTTCAACCGCCCGCGCACCGAGGCGCTGCACCACGCCATGCTGGACCGCGGCCTGGACTCCCCGTACGGCGAGTGGCTGAAGCGCTGGAGCGAGTTCGAGCGCACGGAGCGCACGCTGACCACGCACATCCCGTGCGCCGAGTTCTTCGAGATCCGTGACAAGGCGCTCATCGCGCACGCCACGCAGATCGACCCCGACGGCGGCTGGTTCAAGGTACCGATGGAGCTCCAGAAGGAGGTCTGGCCGACCGAGGAGTACGAGCTCGCCAAGTCCCTCGTCGACACCTCCCTCCCCGAGGACGACCTCTTCGCGGGCATCCGCGACAATGCCTGACATGAGCGCAAGCCACGCACTGACGCACCTCGTCCCCCTCGCCAAGGAGGTCGACGAGAACAAGGTCACCCCCGGCGTCCTCGGCTTCATCGTCTTCGCGGTGATGGCCCTGGCCGTGTGGGGTCTGATGAAGTCCATGAACCGCCACATGGGCAAGGTCACCTTCGAGGAGGACCCGGACAAGGACACGGCGACCCCTGGCAAGGGCGCCGTCGGCTCCGGCGGGAAGACCTCCCCCGCGAAGGGCTGAGCCGGCCCTCGCGCCGAGCCGGGCTCGGCGCGAACGGCCCGCCAGGGACAGCGGCAGGTGCGCGGACTCCGGACGCAGACGGCCGGAGTGCGCACCCGCCGGGCCGTTCCCCCGGGTGAACCCACGAACGCCACCACCGCCCTACCGGGCCGACGGCACCGCCACACCCATCACGTCCCGGGCGTGGCGGCCCGGGACCAGGCCCAGGCGCCAGGCCTGCCAGCCGGCGTCCAGGTCGACCCCGCGTTCCAGCAGCAGCCGGTACGCCTCGATGCAGTCGTCCAGCTTTCCGTCGCGGGAGGTGTGGCCGGCCCGGGACAGCTGGGCGAGCTCCTCCTCGGCGACGGCGGCGCCCACCTCGTAGCCCCCCGGGGCCGCGTACGGGAGCAGGGTGCAGCGCAGGAAGCGGGCCCAGTCCCCGCCCCGCCGGTCCCCGTACGAGGTGAAGAGGTCCACGGCCTCGTCGCACAGGGTCAGGGCCTGCTGGGTGCGCGCGTTCCCCGCGTCGACGACCGCGAGCTCCAGGCAGGTCCACGCCTCGCCGTGGGCGACCCCGACGCGCTGGAAGTCCGCGCGGGCATCGACGAGGAGCTGGCGGGCGAAGCCGGAGTTGCGCAGGGAGCCGGTCTGGGCGGCGCGCTGGTCGCGGGTGACCCGGGCCGAGTGGTGCCGGGCGCACGCGAGCCCGTACACGTCCCGCATGCGGGAGAACATCGTGCGGGAGCGCTCCAGCTCCCGGACCGCCTGGTTCAGGTTGCCGGTCTCCTCCAGGGCCTGGCCCAGGTAGTAGACGGTCCAGGCCTCGCCGCGCGCGTCCTCGTTCTCGCGGTGGCGGGACGCGGCCTGGCGCAGGCCGTCGACCGCGGAGGACGGGTCACCCTCGACGAGCCGGGCGCGGGCCAGCTGGGTGAGGGCCCAGGCCTCCCCACGGGGGTCGCGGGTGCGGCCGTACAGGTCCAGGGCCTCGCGCAGCTCGCGGTCGGCGCGTGGCACGTCGCCCATGCGCAGGCCCAGCTGGCCGAGGTGGAAGTGGGTCCACGCCTCGCCGTGCACGGATTCGCTCTCACGGTGCAGCACGAGAGCCTGGGTCAGCAGGTCGAGCGCCTGGGCGAGCCGGGAGCGGTCCCGCTCCACCGCGGCGAGCGCGTGCATCGTCCAGGCCCGGTCGGCCGCCAGGTCGGGGGAGGCCTGGAGGTCCATCGCCTCCTGGAGCTTGGCCGCCGCCTCGGTGAGGTTGCCCTGGTGGTGCAGGGTGATGCCGAGGGAGCACAGTGCCCGGGCCGCGCCCGCGTCGTGGTGCGCCTCGAAGTAGAGGTCCACGACGGAGGCCAGCGTCGTGCGCGCCTTGTCCAGTTCGCCCAGCTGACGGGCGGCGATGCCGGTGCGCCACTGGACCGAGCGGACCAGCAGTCCCTGGTCGACGGCCTGGGTCAGCTCGCTGATCTCGCCCAGCCGGTAGAGGTCGCCGCGCAGCAGGCAGTAGTCGCACAGGGCGCCGAGCAGATTGAGCACCGCCGCCTGGTTGACGCCCTCGGCGTGCCGCAGCGCCGCCGTGATGAAGCTCGACTCGTCGTCCAGCCAGCGCAGCGCCGCGTCGAGCGAGGTGAAGCCGTGCGGGCCGAACTGGTCCGCACGGGTGGACGTCTTGCCGTCGACGAGGCGGATCACCGAGTCGGCGAGTTCCGCGTAGTTCACGATCAGGCGTTCCTGGGCCGCCGTGCGCTCGGAGGGCTCCTCCTCGTCCATCAGCCGGGCCGCGGCGAAGGAGCGGACCAGGTCGTGCAGGCGGTAGCGGCTGCCGCGCACGTGGTCGATCAGCCCCGCCTGCGAGAGCGCGGTGAGATGGCGGGTCGCCTCCGGTTCGTCCGTCGCCAGCAGGGAGGCCGCCGCCGCGGCGCCCAGGGAGGCGCGGCCGGCCAGGGCCAGCCGGCGCAGCAGCCGGCGGGCCATGTCCGACTGGTCGGTGTAGCGCAGCCACAGCACCCGCTCGACGGGTTCCACCGGGCCGTACGCCTCCAGGTCGGTGGCCAGCCGGCGCGGGGTGCGCGGGCCGAGGCAGGAGCCCGCGATGCGCAGGGCGAGCGGCAGCCCGCCGCACAACTCCCGCACCCGGTCGCTGGATTCGGCGTCGTACGGGCCCGAGGCGTCCTGTGCCGCCGCGTTCAGCAGTTCCTCGCCGCCCGCCGCGTCCAGTGCCTCGACGGGGAGCTGGTGCACCCACGCGGTGAGGTCGGCGGACAGGTCGAGCGGTTTGCGGGAGGTGACCAGGACCAGGCTGTCGGAGCGCTCGGGGATCAGGGTGCGCACCTGTCCGGCGTCGCTGGCGTCGTCCAGCACGATCGTCACGGGCAGGTCCGTCAGATGCTGGTGGTAGAGCTCGCTCAGCCGCCTGACCTGCTGGTCCTGTGAGGCGCGTTCGCGGAAGAGGAGCTGTTCGCGGGGCGCGCCGAGCCGGTTGAGGAGGTGCAGCAGGGCGTCCCGGGTGGTCAGCGGCGGGTCGTCCGGGCTGTCGCCCCGCAGGTCCACCACGCACGCGCCGCGGAACTGGTCCCTGAGGTCGTGCGCCGCCCGGACGGCGAGGGTGCTGCGGCCGGAGCCGGGCGCTCCGTGCAGCACGACGACCGTCGGCCGGGTCTCGGTGCTCGCCCGTGCCGCTTGCACCCACTGCGCGATCCGCGACAACTCCGTCCGCCGGCCCGCGAACGGGCCCTCCGGCTTGGGGAGTTGGCCGAAGGACTGCTCCAGGACATTGCGTCGCCGGGCGGCCGCGCTCTTGTCGGTGCGGCGCAGCTGGGGCGCACCCTGCTTGGCGCCCGTGGAGGCGCTGAGCACGCGCTGCTGGTCGAGGAAGGGGCGGATGCCCCGGACCTCCAGGGCGGTCAGCCACTGCAGGCGCAGCTGCTCGGCGCCACCGGGCTGCCCGAGCGCGCCGGCCCGACGGCTGGCGGCCGGCACGTGCGAGGCGGTCACCTTGAGCACGGTGGCCGCCGCACCCGCCACGGCGACGGTGGCGCCCGCGCCGACCGCCGTGCCCGCGCCGGTGCCGAACGCCAGGTCCGCGACGACGGCGGCAGCCGCCGCCACGGCTGTGACCAGTAAGGACGTGCCGGCGCGCTCCCGTGCGTAGCGCTGCCCGAACGTCAGCTGTCCTGCCTCGGCCTCGTCGAGTGCGCGTGTGTACGCTCCGTACTCCTCGGTGGCCGTCTGTCCCATCGCGTCGAGCGCGGCCCGTGCCCGCGACAGCAGCACGCCTCCGTCGACGCGCCCGCCCGAGCGCCGCACCTCTTCCTCGACGGCCCGGGCCAACAGCCGCTCGGCCTCCGCCCGATGGCTGTCCCGCATGTCACGTCCCCCTCCGGCAGCAACTCCTTGGCCTACGAGTGTCCTTCGTGCGGGACGTGAAGGACAGAGGACCGTCGATCATTCGCGCAGTGCCCGCTCTGTTCCTCCACGCCGGACGGGCCTCAGGGGCCCGGCGCGGACGGCTCACCCACGGGGGCGCGCCCGGCACCCGCGTGCTTCTCCGCCGCCCGGGACACCGTGGGAGAGTGGGAGTGTGAACCGACTGGCCCATGAGACGTCCCCGTATCTGCTCCAGCACGCCGACAACCCCGTCGACTGGTGGCCGTGGTCCACCGAGGCCTTCGACGAGGCCCGCAGACGGAACGTGCCGGTGCTGCTGAGCGTCGGCTACAGCAGCTGTCACTGGTGCCATGTCATGGCGCACGAGTCCTTCGAGGACGACGCGACCGCCGCGTACCTGAACGAGCACTTCGTGAGCGTCAAGGTCGACCGCGAGGAGCGGCCGGACGTCGACGCCGTCTACATGGAGGCCGTGCAGGCGGCGACCGGGCAGGGCGGCTGGCCCATGACCGTGTTCCTCACACCGGACGCCGAGCCGTTCTACTTCGGCACCTACTTCCCGCCCGCGCCGCGCCACGGCATGCCGTCCTTCCCGCAGATCCTGGAGGGTGTCACCAGCGCCTGGACCGACCGGCGCGACGAGGTCGCCGAGGTCGCGGGGAAGATCGTGCGGGATCTGGCCGGGCGCGAGATGAGCTTCGGCGACGGCCGGGTGCCCGGCGAGGAGGAGCTGGCCGGCGCGCTCCTCGGGCTCACCCGGGACTACGACACGGCGCGTGGCGGATTCGGAGGGGCACCGAAGTTCCCGCCGTCCATGGTGATCGAGTTCCTGCTGCGGCACCACGCGCGGACCGGCTCCGAGGGCGCGCTCCAGATGGCCGTGGACACCTGTGAACGCATGGCGCGCGGCGGCATCTACGACCAGCTGGGCGGGGGGTTCGCCCGGTACTCCGTCGACCGTGAGTGGATCGTGCCGCACTTCGAGAAGATGCTGTACGACAACGCGCTGCTGTGCCGGGTCTACGCCCATCTGTGGCGTGTCACCGGCTCCGAGCTCGCGCGCCGCGTCGCCCTGGAGACCGCGGACTTCATGGTGCGTGAACTGCGCACCGAGGAGGGCGGGTTCGCCTCCGCCTTGGACGCCGACAGCGACGACGGGACGGGCCGCCACGTCGAGGGCGCGTACTACGTGTGGACCCCGGAGCAGCTGCGCGAGGTCCTCGGCGAGGACGCCGAACTCGCCGCCCAGCACTTCGGGGTGACGGAGGAGGGCACCTTCGAGGAGGGTGCCTCCGTGCTGCGGCTGCCCCAGCACGAGGGCGTCGTCGACGCCGACCGGATCGCCTCCGTGCAGCAGCGGCTGTTCGCCGCGCGCGCCGGTCGTCCCGCCCCGGGCCGGGACGACAAGGTGGTCGCCGCGTGGAACGGCCTCGCGGTCGCCGCACTGGCGGAGACCGGCGCCTACTTCGACCGCCCCGACCTCGTGGACGCCGCGATCGGCGCGGCCGACCTCCTGGTGCGGCTGCACATGGACGACCACGCGCGACTGGCCCGTACCAGCAGGGACGGTCACGTCGGGGCCAACGCCGGTGTGCTGGAGGACTACGCGGATGTCGCCGAGGGTTTCCTGGCGCTGGCGTCCGTCACCGGGGAGGGGGTCTGGCTGGAGTTCGCGGGCTTCCTGCTCGACCATGTGCTCACGCAGTTCACGGACGCCGAGTCGGGCGCCCTGTTCGACACGGCAGCCGACGCCGAGGAGCTGATCCGCCGGCCGCAGGACCCCACCGACAACGCCACGCCCTCGGGGTGGAGTGCCGCGGCCGGGGCGCTGCTGAGCTATGCCGCGCAGACCGGTGCCGAGCCCCATCGCACCGCCGCCGAGCGGGCGTTGGGAGTGGTGAAGGCGCTGGGGCCGCGCGCGCCGCGCTTCATCGGATGGGGTCTCGCGGTGGCCGAGGCGCTCCTCGACGGACCGCGGGAGGTCGCGGTCGTGGGACCGGACGGCGATCCGGCGACCAGGGCGCTGCACCGTACGGCGCTCCTGGGCACGGCGCCGGGAGCCGTCGTCGCCGCGGGGGTGGCGGACAGTGACGAACTACCGTTGCTTTCCGGCCGACTTCTGGTCGACGGGCGGCCCGCCGCGTACGTCTGCCGTAACTTCGCCTGCGACGTCCCGACGACCGACCCCGATCGGCTCGAAGCGGCCCTGAGCGGCCGAAAGGTCTGATCCCCAACTCGCCCAAACGTCACCAGTGTTCCGATTGTTCAGTTAGTCGACCGAGTGTGACGAAACACGCTCTTCACCGGAAGATCCCGTGCGCTTCACAGATCCCCCATAGTGTCTGACCGGGACGCGACAGATGTCACTCACTGTCGCGACCGGGGGTTACAGGGGATCTGGGGGGATCTTTTGCTCACATCTGTCTTCATTGCTGCCATTTCACTGGTGCTCTTCTGGATGGCCGCCTTCACCCTGTGGTGGCAGATGCACGCGTGGCGTACGCCCGAGGTGCTGGCCTCCACCCGCTTCAGCAGCCCGGACGGCGGGGAGGGCCTGTCCTTCTCGCTGCTGCTGCCCGCGCGCCACGAGCAGGCCGTGCTGGACCACACCGTCCAGCGGCTGCTCGAATCCGGCCACACCGACTTCGAGATCATCGTGATCGTAGGACACGACGACCCCGAGACCACCGCGGTGGCCCGCGCCGCCGAGGCGCGCGACCCGCGGGTGCGCGTGGTCGTCGACCACCACGAGAAGAAGAACAAGCCGAAGGCCATGAACACGGCCCTGCCGCACTGCCGGGGCGACGTGGTCGGGGTCTTCGACGCCGAGGACCAGGTCCATCCGGAGCTGCTCGCCCACGTCGACCACGCCTTCCGCACCACCGGCGCGGACGTCGTCCAGGGCGGCGTCCAGCTCATCAACTTCCACTCCAGCTGGTACAGCCTGCGCAACTGCCTGGAGTACTTCTTCTGGTTCCGCTCGCGGCTCCATCTGCACGCGCAGAAAGGATTCATCCCGCTCGGCGGCAACACCGTCTTCGTCCGCACGGACGTCCTGCGGGAGGCCGACGGCTGGGACCCCGACTGCCTCGCCGAGGACTGCGACCTCGGTGTACGCCTCTCCAGCGTCGGCAAGAAGGTCGTCGTCGCCTACGACTCCGACATGGTGACCAAGGAGGAGACCCCGGGCTCGCTGATGTCCCTGTTGAAGCAGCGCACCCGGTGGAACCAGGGCTTCCTCCAGGTCTACCGGAAGAGGGACTGGAAACAGCTTCCCGGTCTCGGGCAGCGCCTGCTCGCCCGCTACACGCTGATGACGCCCTATCTCCAGGCCGTCTCCGGCGTGATCATCCCGCTCAACGTGGCCATCGCGCTCTTCCTCGACGTGCCGGTCGGCATCGCCTTCGTCACCTTCCTGCCGGCGGTGACCGCCCTGGTCACGTTCGTCTTCGAACTGGTCGGACTGCACGACTTCGGCAAGCAGTACGGGCTGCGGGTCCGCTTCGTCCACTACCTGAAGCTGATCGTCGGCGGCCCCTTCTACCAGGTGCTGCTGGCGGGCGCCGCCGTACGCGCCGTCTGGCGCGAGCAACGGGGCCGCAACGACTGGGAGCTGACCAGTCATGTCGGCGCGCACCTCACCGAAGCGATCCGAGAGGACGTTCCCGCGTGACCTCCACCCTTCCCGCGGCGACCACACCCACGGTCCCCGCGCAGCGGCCGCCTGCGCCCGAAAACGTCCCCGACACCCGCCCGTCCGTACGCTTTCGCAGCTCACGCCCGGATCTCGTCCTGTGCGGGGTGCTGCTCGCGGCGATCCTCGTCGTCCAGGGCTGGAACATCGCCGACCACCCCACCCTCAGCGACGACGAGGGCACCTACCTCGCCCAGGCCTGGGCCGTCCAGCAGGGCAAGGGCCTGGCCCACTACACGTACTGGTACGACCACCCGCCGCTCGGCTGGATCCAGATCGCCCTGCTGACCTGGATCCCCGCGCACCTCAGCCCCTCCTCGATGACCGTCGGCTCGATGCGCACGGCGATGCTGCTGATCAGCGCCGTGAGCGCGGTCCTCGTGTACGTGCTCGCCCGCCGCCTCTCGCTGCCGACGTGGGCGGCCGGCCTCGCGATGGTGCTCTTCGGGCTGTCCCCGCTGTCGGTCGTGCTCCAGCGCGAGATCTTCCTCGACAACATCGCGGTGATGTGGACGCTCCTCGCGTTCTGCCTGGCCGCGTCCCCGAGCCGCCATCTGTGGCACCACTTCGGGGCGGGCATCGCGGCCGCGGCCGCCGTGCTCACCAAGGAGACGATGCTCGTCGTCCTGCCCGCGCTGTTCGTCACCATGTGGCGCCACAGCCACCGCGACACCCGCAAGTTCGCGCTCACCGGGGCCGTCACCGCCTGCGTGCTGATCGGCCTCGCGTACCCGCTCTTCGCCCTGCTCAAGGGCGAGTTGTTTCCCGGCTCCGGGCACGTCTCCCTCTGGGACGGCATCACGTACCAGATGAGCCGCCCCGGCTCGGGCTTCGTCCTCGACCCCGGCAGCGGCTCGTACGGGGTCCTGCACTCCTGGCTGTACTACGACCGCGTCCTGCCCCTCGGCGGGCTCGCCGGCGCCGTGCTGCTCCTAGTCACCTGGCGCTGGTCGGTCACCGCGCGCGCCCTCGCCGGACCCGCCCTCACCGTCGCGATCCTCGCGCTGGTGGCGATGCGCCCCAGCGGCTACCTGCCCGCCATGTACGTCATCCAGGCCCTGCCGTTCCTCGCCCTGGTCCTGGCCGGCGGCGCCGCGAGCGTCTCCCACGCGGTACTGCGACGGTGGCGGGGCACCGCCGAGAAGACGTACGTCACCTGGGGACGCCGCGGCCTGGCGGCGGTGCTCGTGGTGGCCGCCGGGGCCTATGTCGTGCCCGACTGGTACGACGGGGACCGCACCGCCGTGACCACGGACGCGAACGCCCCGTACCGGGCCGCGTCCGCCTGGCTGCGGACCGAGGTGAAGGACCCGCGGGACACCCGGGTCCTCGTCGACGACGCCCTCTGGCTCGACCTCGTGCACCAGGGCTACCGGCCCGGCCTCGGCGTCATCTGGTTCTACAAGGCCGACCTCGACCCGGCGGTCACCAGGACGATGCCGCGCGGCTGGCGCGACCTCGACTACGTCGTCGCCTCCCCGACGGTCCGGCGCGACGCCGTCGACCTGCCCACCGTGAAGGCCGCCATCGAGCACTCGACACCCGTCGCGACCTTCGGCCGGGGCGAGGACCGCATCGAGATCAGGCACATCAACGACACCACCACCACGGCGACGTCCGGAGGCAGTCGATGAGCGGCTTCGAGAGCACCGTCCCGGACGAGCTGGGGGATCCGGCGGTACACCCGGCCGAGATCCCCGAGCCGGGCGCCGTCACCATCGTCGTACCGACGTTCAACGAGTCGGCGAACATACGGGAGTTGCTGCGCCGCATCACCGACGCGGTGCCCGCGCGGCTGCCCTGCGAGGTCGTCTTCGTGGACGACTCGACCGACGACACCCCGGACGTCATCTCCCGGGCGGCGCAGGACTGCCCGTTCCCCGTCACCGTGCTGCACCGCGACGAACCCGTGGGCGGGCTCGGCGGCGCGGTCGTCGAGGGACTGAAGGCGGCCACCTCGGACTGGATCGTCGTAATGGACGGCGACCTCCAGCATCCGCCGTCCCTGGTGCCGGAACTGGTGGCCCGCGGCGAACGCTCCGGCGCGGGGCTCGTCGTCGCCAGCCGGTACATCGAGGGCGGCAGCCGCGCGGGCCTCGCGGGCGGCTACCGCGTCGCCGTCTCGCGCGGCGCGACCTGGCTGACCAAGTCGCTCTTCCCGCGCCGACTGAGCGGCATCAGCGACCCGATGAGCGGCTTCTTCGCGATCCGCCGCAGCGTCGTCACCGCCGACGTCCTCCAGCCGCTCGGCTACAAGATCCTGCTCGAACTCGCCGTCCGCAGCCGCCCTCGGCAGGTCACCGAGGTGCCCTTCGTCTTCCAGGACCGGTACGCGGGCGAGTCCAAGTCGACCGCGCAGGAGGGCTTCCGCTTCCTGCGCCACCTCGTCGGACTGCGCACCGCCTCACCCGTCGCCCGCATGATCGTCTTCGGGCTGATCGGCGCCACCGGCTTCGTGCCGAACCTGCTCGGCCTGTACGCCCTCACCGCCGCCGGAATGCACTACGTACCGGCGGAGATCCTCGCCAACCAGCTCGGGGTCGCCTGGAACTTCCTGCTCATCGAGCACCTGCTGTTCCGCGAGCGGCGCGGGCACCGGCACTGGTGGGACCGCGTCGGCCGGTTCGCGCTGCTCGCCAATGCCGACCTGGTGCTGCGGATCCCGCTGATCGCGCTGTTCGTCGACCGCTTCGGGATGGGCGCGCTCAGTGCCACCGCACTGGCCCTGGTGACGACGTTCGTCCTGCGCTTCGTGGGGACCGAGGCGCTGATCTATCTGCCCCGCCGGCGTGGCACGTCGGCGGACCGGAGCCGCACAGCGAGGAGAAGCGCGTGAGCAGAACCGGATTCCGCAGGCGACCGAGCCGGACCACCTCGCTGCTGGCCGTGGCGGGCCTCGCCGCCGGACTGCTGCTCGTGGCGCCGCAGCCCGCCTCCGCCGCCAACCTCGTCACGAACCCGGGGTTCGAGACCGCCGGCACCGACGGCATGCCCCACTGCTGGGAGAAGTCCGGCTGGGGCGACAACGACTTCACGTTCGCCACCGTCGCCGACTCCCACTCCGGGACCAAGGCCATGAAGGTCACACTGACCCGCCGGGCCGACGGCGACCGCAAGGCGCTGATCACCGAGTCCACCGACTGCGCCCCGGTGGTCGGCGTGGGCAAGCAGTACGACCTGGGGCTCTGGTACAGGACCACCACCCCCGACGCCGCGATCACGCTCTTCCGGCACGACACGACGGCGGGCTGGCAGTACTGGACCGACCTCAAGACCCTGGACATGGCGGCCGACTGGACCCGGGCGACGGTCCGCACGCCCGCGGTCCCGGCCGGGACCGACCGCATCACCTGGGGTGTCTCGGTGTACGGCACGGGTTCGGCGACCACCGACGACTACACGATGGAACAGGTCTCCGACCCGGTCCCGCCCGCCGAGTGCACCGGCACGGCGAAGGAGTGCGCCGACGGCAGGTGGACGGTGCTGCCCACCCAGAACCCGGTGCGGTCCATGCACTCCGTCGTCCTCAAGAACGGCAAGGTGCTGCTGATCGCGGGGTCCGGCAACAGCGAGGAGAACTTCGAGGCGGGCACGTTCACCAGCGCGGTCTACGACCCGGCGAACGGCACGTACAAGGTGATCCCCACGCCGAAGGACATGTTCTGCGCCGGGCACGTCCAGCTGTCCGACGGGCGGGTCCTGGTCATGAGCGGCAACAAGGCGTTCCCGGTCGCGGGCGGCCACGGCTACGAGGGCTACAAGGACTCGTACGTCTTCGACCCGGACACCGAGACGTACAGCAGGACCAACGACATGAACGACGGCCACTGGTATCCGTCGGCCACCGAGCTCGGCAACGGCGACATCATCTCCTTCGGCGGACTGCGCGAGGACTCCACCGGCTCGGTGACCGCCGAGCGCTGGTCGGCGGCCGAGCAGAAGTGGCTGCCGCTGTGGCAGGTCAACCAGACCTGGTCGTACTGGGGCCTGTACCCGTCGATGATCCTGATGCAGGACGGCCGGCTCTTCTACTCGGGCAGCCATGTCTTCGGCAACGGCACCCCGGGCACGGGCTCCGCGATCTACGACTACGACGCCAACACCACGACCGCCGTCCCGGGGCTCCGGAACAAGGACGAGCGTGACCAGTCCGCGAGCGTGCTGCTGCCCCCGGCCCAGGACCAGAAGGTCCTGACGCTCGGCGGCGGCAACATCGACTCCAACCCGGACGCGGGCCGGCTCACCGACATCATCGACCTCAAGGCCGCCGATCCCGTCTACACCGCCGGTCCGCCGATCCCGCAGGGCACGGTGGACCTGGGCGACGGCAAGGTCGCCCAGACCGGCGACCAGGGCAAGATGTACGTCTCCGCCGTCCTGCTGCCCGACGGGAAGGTCCTGGAGACCGGCGGAGGTCTGCACAACCGCGCCGACCCCGTCTTCGAGGCGTCGATCTTCGACCCGGCGACCTCGGCCTTCGACCCGGTGGCCGCCGACCCGGAGGCCCGCGGCTACCACTCGTCCGCGTTCCTGCTGCCCGACGGCCGGGTGATGGCCACCGGCGACAACCCGGGCAACGGCACCTGGAACCACAACGTGTCGATCTACACCCCGCCCTATCTCCTCAAGGGAACCCGTCCCACGATCACCTCGGTGATCGACAGCGAGTGGGTGTACGGCGACACGCAGCGCATCACCGTCGACCGGCCCATCGTCAAGGCCGAGCTGATCCGCCCGGCCGCGGTGACCCACTCCTCGGACCCCAACCAGCGATTCGTGGACCTGCCGCTGTCCGTCGACGGCGACAACGTCGACCTGAACGTGACGAGCAATCCCGATCTGGCGCCGCCCGGCTGGTACATGCTCTTCGCCGTCGATGCCAACGGAGTGCCCTCCGTCGCCAAGTGGGTGCACCTCCAGGGACCGTCCGCGCTCGCGGCGGACACCGCCTCGGCGCACGTCCACTCCTTCGCCGACTCCCTGGAGGGCAAGGTCGCCGAGCCGGGCCGGAAGCGGAGTTCGCAGAAGGTCGGCACCACCGTCTCCGGCTGCGACCGCCACTACGGCGGCGTCGGTGTCTGTGTGCCGACGGTCTTCCCGGACGGCGTGAGGAGGACCACGGCCTCCCGCTGTGCCTGGCTGAAGAAGAACGACTACGGACGGTTGAAGGTCAACGGCAAGGACGATCCGCTCGGGCTCGACCCCAGCAGGGACGGACTCGCCTGCGGGGCACGGGATCTGGTGAGGCGTTAGATCTCCGGGAGTCGCGGCCTCAGCGGCTCCCGAACTCCGCCAGGGCGCGCACCACGATGGCCTCCAGACGGTCGTGGTGCGCGCCCTTCCAGTAGGCGCGCCCGCATTCTCCGCACTGCGCGAAGACGTCGTACGACCGCTGGGTGCCGCCCTCCAACTGGTCGGCGACCTGCTCCTTGGTGGCCTCGGCGAGCAGGCCGTTGCACGCGGTGCAGCGCGTCCACGGCCTCAACTCCGGGGCGAACCGGCCCAGTACGTCGCGGAGTTGGTCGTCGGGCCGGGTGCTGTAGACGTAGGCGCCCGCCCACAGC
This sequence comes from Streptomyces siamensis, assembly GCF_039543605.1. Lineage (NCBI taxonomy): Bacteria > Bacillati > Actinomycetota > Actinomycetes > Kitasatosporales > Streptomycetaceae > Streptomyces > Streptomyces siamensis. The sequence continues at coordinate 422,052 of NZ_BAABKB010000030.1, forward strand.
TCACGGCGGCGCAGCAGGCCGCGGTCGCGGCTGAGCATGACGCGTCGCTCGGCCGCGGACCGGGCGGCGAGTGCCGGGTCGCCGATGTCCGTGGACTCGTACGCCGCATCGACGCCCAGCAGCCGCAGCCGGCGGGCGAGCGTGCCGAGGTGCACGTCGAGGAGGAAGCGGAGCGGGGCGCCGGGCACCCGCTGTGGGCGCTCGACCGCCCGCACCCGGACCGATTCGCCGGCCGCCGGGATGTGCGAGAAGGACACCGGTCGCCCGTCCACGACCAGGGCTCCCACCTCGGTCAGCGGGACGCCCATCGACTCGACGACATGGCCGAGCGTGGAGGATCCGTCGGTGCCCACGGCGGTGGCGCCCGTGCGTCGCGCGTGCGGGACGAACATCCCCAGTTCGGGGGCGAATTCGACGTCGATCTCCGGTCCGTTCACCCCGTCAGCATGTCATGCGGGGTGCCCCTGGGGCCTGGGGGTTTCCGCGCCCGCGGCCTTGCCGGCGGCGCCGCCCAGACCGTGCTCCAGGACGTCCACCGCCCGGTCCACGACCTCGGCGAAGTCCTCGCGGTGGCCACCCTCGGCCCAGTACAGGGAGGTCTCCATCAGGCCGCCGATCAACGACATCGCGAAGACCCGCACCTCCAGACCCTCCGGGTCGAGGCCGGTGCGCTCGCCGATGGCCCGGCACAGCAGCCGGCCGGTGACCGACATGCTCTCCATCATCCGGGAGCGCACGGCGGGCACCTCCACCATCAGCCGGGTGCGCAGCCGGGTCACCTCCGGCCCCTCGTTGTCGCCCAGGGAGATGGCCTTGCGCAGCACGTACCGCAGGGAGTCGAACCACGGCTCGTCCGCGGGGCGCGCGCGGAGTTCCTCCTCGAGCATCGGGTCGTACTCGTCGGTGAGGACGATGTCCTCCTTGGTCGGGAAGTAGCGGAACACCGTGGACGGGGAGACCTCGGCCGCCTCCGCGATCTGTTCGATGGTGGTCGCGTCGTACCCCTGCTGCTGGATCAGCCGGTACGTCGCGTCGCGGATCGCGGTCCGGGTCTTCATCTTCTTCCGCTCGCGGAGCCCGGGCCGGGGCCCCGCGGCGGAGGCGGAACTGTGTGCGGTGGCGGCCATGGTGTTCATTGTCCGGCATCGGCGGGTGCCGGGGCCATGCCGGTGTGCGGCTCGGGGGCGGTGCCGGACGCCGGTTCGGGATTGCGCAGCAGTGCCGCGGCCAGCAGGGCGGTCACCAGCGCGGCGACACCGCTGACCAGCAGGACCAGGTCCATGCCGTGGATGTACGCGGCGTCCGCGGAGGCGGCCAGCGCGTGGTCGCCGAGCCGGCCGGCGACCACATGGGCGCCGACCACGGAGTCGCCGGCGGCGTCGGCGGCGGCGCGCGGCAGGGCGGAGGTGTCGAGGCGGTCGGTGTAGGCGCTCGCGAGGAGCGAGCCGAGCAGGGCGATGCCGGTCGCGCTGCCCACCTGGCGCACCGTCATCAGCAGCCCGGAGCCGCTGCCGGCCCGGTCGCGGGGGAGCGCGCCGATGGCGGCGGACATCGCGGGCACCACGGCGAAACCGAAGCCGAGTCCGGCCACGGACAACCACAGGGCGGTGAAGCCGTATCCGTCGTCGACGGAGGTACGGCTGCCGAGGATCGCGGCGAAGGCGAGGACGACGAGACCCGCGCTGATCACGGCGCGTGGCCCGAACCGCGCCAGTACCGGGCCCGCGGCGCGGGACGCGATCAGCAGTCCGCCCATCATCGGCAGCATCCGTACACCCGTGCCGAACGCGTCGTGCCCGAGCACCGCCTGGAGGTACTGCGGCAGCACGAACATCAGGCCCGACAGCACGAACATGACCAGCGTCGCGGCCAGCGTGTTGAGGAGGAAACCGCGCTGGGCGAGCAGGGAGAGGTCGAGCATCGGGCGGACACTGCGGCGCTCGCGCAGCACGAGCAGCGCGACCAGGACGAGCGCGGCGCCGAGCAGGCCGAGGACCAGTGGGTCGCCCCAGCCGCGGTGCGGGGCCTCGATGATCGCGTAGATCAGGATGCTGAGCCCGGCCGCGGTGAGGACGGTGGACACGGTGTCGACCTTGGGGGAGGAGGGATCGCGGGTCTCGGGGAGCAGGAAGAGGCAGGCCGTGATGCCGATGGCCGCCATCGGCACGTTGATCACGAAGACCGAGCCCCACCAGAAGTGGTCGAGCAGCCAGCCGCCGACGATCGGGCCGAGCGGCAGCCCCAGCGCGGAGGCGGCCGAGACCGCGCCGACCGCCTTGGTCCGCTCGTCCGGTCCGAACAGCGAGGGCAGCACGGCCAGGGCGAGCGGCATCACGAGCGCGCCGCCGATCCCCATCAGCGCACGGGCGACGATCACCCAGGCGACGTCGTCGACGAGGGTGCCGACCAGGGATCCGGCGAGGAAGACGCCGAGACCGGTGATGAGCATGCGGCGCCGCCCGAAGCGGTCGCCGAGCAGGCCCGCCGGGAGCATCAGCGCGGCGAAGACGACGACGTACGCGTCCGCCATCCATTGCTGCTCGCCCGTGGAGGCGCCCAGGTCCCGGGCCATCGTCGGCAGCGCCACATTGAGGATCGTCAGGTCGAAACCGAGCACGAGCAGGCTCGCGACCAGGGCCCCGAGGGCCCACCAGCGGCGGGGGTCGCGCCCTGCGGCGCCGTCATCCGTGAGAGTCACCATGAAATGAGAGTAGCTCTCAAAAAGTGGTTCCTGTCAATACGGCTCAGGGTCGGAGGCCGCCCCGGGGTGGTCCGGAAGCCGTGTCCGGGTACGACGAAGGGCCGCGGCTCGAAAGCCGCGGCCCTTCGGTGCAGGGAGGTCTCGGGGGCTATCCGTGCTGGTAGGCCACCAGCGAGATGCCGACGTAGTGCACGACGAACGCCGCGAGGGTGAAGGAGTGGAAGACCTCGTGGAAGCCGAACCAGCGCGGTGACGGGTTCGGCCGCTTGATGCCGTAGATGACCCCGCCCGCGCTGTAGAGCAGGCCGCCGACGATGACGAGGACGAGGACCGCGATCCCGCCCGCGCGCATGAAGTCCGGGAGGAAGAAGACGGCCGCCCAGCCCATGGCGATGTAGCAGGGGGTGTAGAGCCAGCGCGGTGCGCCGACCCAGAACACCCGGAAGACGATGCCGGCGGCCGCGGCGGCCCAGATCCCCCACAGGAGCCACTGCCCCTTGGCGCTCGGCAGCAGCAGCATGGTCAGCGGGGTGTAGGTGCCCGCGATGATCAGGAAGATGTTGGCGTGGTCGAGCCTGCGCAGGACGCCGTCCATGCGGGGGCTCCAGTTGCCCCGGTGGTACAGCGCGCTCACGCCGAACAGCAGGCAGGCCGTCAGGACGTAGATCCCGCAGGCGATACGGCCGCGGGTGGAGTCCGCGAGGGCCGTGAGCACCAGGCCCGAGACGAGAACGGCCGGAAACATGCCGAGGTGCAGCCAGCCGCGCAGTTTGGGCTTGACCGGATGCGACGGGGAGAGCGCATCGGGACCGCGGCCGTCGGCCGGCGAGTCCGTGGGCGCGTCGGGGACGGACGCAGTCATGGGCGCATGGTACCTACGGAACCGTAAGTTACGTATCAGCACGGCGTGATGGACCGCTGTTAGTGGCCATGGTCTCACGCGAGCGGCGGGAGCGCCCGGGGGGTGCGGCGAGCCGGTCGGCCTCCGGCGCGGTCCGGACTCCGGCCGTGTTCGTACGCGAAGTGCGTGCTCCGCGGGGTGTCCGGGCGGCGGGGAACGGCTGCCCGGCCCGCACGGGTGACCCGCCCCGGCCCGCGGGTACCCGGGATGAACCCCGGGTGTGCGGGAGGAAACCTTCCGGCGAGTGGCGATGCTCACTCCGCTCAGGTGTGAGGACCTCTGGACATATGCGCGGATGCGTCGGATGATCAAATGAGTGCGGTCGGCACCGGATGAGCGCCAGAGATCGACAACCGTGAAGCATCCGGGTCGCAGCCCCCACGGGGCACAACAACAAAACCCCTCATTTAGGAGCAATCGTGGCGCGCGACATCGCGGCTCCCACAACCGCCGTCCCCACCAACCACCAGGAACTGATCTCGTGGGTCAACGAGATCGCAGCACTGACCGAGCCGGACAGCGTGGTCTGGTGTGACGGATCCGAGGCCGAGTACGAGCGACTGAGCGAGGAGCTCGTCCGCAAGGGCACCTTCAAGAAGCTCGACCCGATCAAGCGCCCCAACTCGTACTACGCCGCCTCCGACCCGACCGATGTCGCGCGGGTCGAGGACCGGACGTTCATCTGCTCCGAGAAGGAAGCGGACGCGGGCCCGACCAACCACTGGAAGGCCCCCGCCGAGATGCGGGAGATCTTCTCCGGCGAGGGCGGGCAGGGCGGCATCTTCCGCGGCTCGATGAAGGGCCGGACGATGTACGTCGTCCCGTTCTGCATGGGCCCCCTCGGCTCCGACCTCTCCGCGATAGGCGTCGAGATCACCGACTCCGCCTATGTCGCCGTGTCCATGCGCACCATGACCCGCATGGGACAGCCGGTCCTCGACGAACTCGGTTCCGACGGCTTCTTCGTGCGTGCCGTGCACACGCTCGGAGCGCCGCTCGCCGAGGGCGAGGCGGACGTGCCGTGGCCGTGCAACTCCACGAAGTACATCTCCCACTTCCCCGAGACCCGCGAGATCTGGTCGTACGGCTCGGGCTACGGCGGCAACGCGCTGCTCGGCAAGAAGTGCTACGCCCTGCGCATCGCCTCCGTCATGGCGCGCGACGAGGGCTGGCTCGCCGAGCACATGCTCATCCTCAAACTGACCCCGCCGCAGGGTGAGTCCAAGTACGTCGCCGCGGCCTTCCCGAGCGCCTGCGGCAAGACCAACCTCGCCATGCTGGAGCCCACGATCTCCGGCTGGACGGTCGAGACCATCGGCGACGACATCGCCTGGATGCGGTTCGGCGAGGACGGCCGGCTGTACGCGATCAACCCCGAGGCGGGCTTCTTCGGCGTCGCGCCCGGCACCGGTGAGCACACCAACGCCAACGCGATGAAGACGCTGTGGGGCAACTCCGTCTTCACCAACGTCGCGCTGACCGACGACAACGACATCTGGTGGGAGGGCATGACGGAGGAGACTCCGGCCCACCTCACCGACTGGAAGGGCAACGACTGGACGCCCCGGTCCGGCACGCCCGCCGCGCACCCGAACGCCCGCTTCACGGTGCCCGCCTCGCAGTGCCCGATCATCGCGCCCGAGTGGGAGGACCCCAAGGGCGTGCCGATCTCGGCGATCCTCTTCGGCGGCCGCCGGGCCACCGCGGTCCCGCTGGTCACCGAGTCCTTCGACTGGAACCACGGTGTCTTCCTCGGCGCGAACGTCGCCTCCGAGAAGACCGCCGCCGCCGAGGGCAAGGTCGGCGAGCTGCGCCGCGACCCGTTCGCGATGCTGCCGTTCTGCGGCTACAACATGGGCGACTACATGGGCCACTGGGTCGACGTCGCCAAGGACAAGGACCAGTCGAAGCTCCCGAAGATCTACTACGTGAACTGGTTCCGCAAGAACGACGCGGGCAAGTTCGTGTGGCCGGGCTTCGGTGAGAACAGCCGCGTCCTGAAGTGGATCGTGGACCGCCTGGACGGCCGGGCCGAGGGCGTCGAGACGCCGATCGGCATCCTGCCGGCCAAGGGCGCCCTCGACACTCTGGGGCTCGAACTGTCCGAGTCGGACCTCGACTTCCTGCTCACCGTCGACAAGGACGTGTGGCGCGAGGAGGCCGCTCTGGTGCCCGAGCACCTCAACACCTTCGGCGACCACACCCCGAAGGAACTGTGGGACGAGTACCGCGCGCTGGTGCAGCGCCTGGGCTGAGTCCCCGTACAGACTCCGCGGCCGGTTTGGATGTGCCCTGACCAGCGATCGTCACGACCGGCCGCGGTGATACCACCTCACAAGAGCCGGGACCCCGCACAACGGCGTGCGGGGTCCCGGCTCTCTGCGTGCTCCCCGCCGCCCCCGCCCGTCCCGGGGTCCGCGGTGCCCGGTGCGCGGAACGTGCCGGACCGGCTGAAAAAGTCGCATGTTCGCGGGACACTCCTGACATCCTGCATCTAACCCCGAAATGAGGTGAGCGGGGTGCGCACACCGGTCAGCGATCCCATGAAGATCGGGCCCTACCGCATCGTGGGACGGCTCGGTTCCGGCGGGATGGGATGGGTGTATCTCGGACGATCGCCGGCCGGGCGCGAGGTCGCCGTGAAGGTGGTGCGGCCCGAACTGGCGGCCGAGCACGAGTTCCGGGAGCGGTTCGCCCGCGAGGTCGCGGCGGCACGCGTGGTGAGCGGCGCCTACACCGCGGCCGTGGTCGACGCCGACACGGAGGCCGAACTCCCCTGGCTCGCCACGATGTACGTCCCCGGCCCCTCGCTCGCCGAGGCGGTCCGCACCGACGGGCCGCTGCCCGAGCCGCAGGTGCGCCGGCTCGGCGCGGGCCTGGTGGAGGCGCTCCAGGCCATCCACGCCGCCCGCGTCGTGCACCGCGACCTGAAACCGGCGAACGTGCTCCTCGCCTCCGACGGTCCGCGCGTCATCGACTTCGGGATCTCCCGGGTGGACGGAGCTCCCGGCCTCACCCAGGTCGGCGTCGTCGTCGGCACCCCGCCCTTCATGTCGCCGGAACAGATCAAGGGGGCTCCGGTGGGCCCGCCGAGCGACGTGTTCTCCCTCGGCGGCGTCCTGGTGTACGCGCTGACCGGCCGGCCGCCGCACGGCAGCGGTGAGGCCGTGCGCTACCGGGTCGTGCTGGCCGAACCCCAACTCGACGGCGTTCCCGCGGGGATGCGGGAGCTGATCTCCGGATGCCTGGCCAAACAGCCGCAGGACCGGCCCGCACTGGACACGCTGCTCGCCGACCTGCTGGAGCAGACCCCGAAGCCGGCGTCCTGGCCGCCGCCGACCGTGGCGCACAGCATCAAGGTGCGCACCCACGAACTGGCGAACCGGCGCCGGCAGAGCGTCAGCGAGTCCGTGCCGTCCTGCCTGCTGCTGCACGCGCAGGCGCTGCTGGACGCCGGTCTGACCGACAGGATGGTCGCCGAGGCGGTGGGCCGTGGCGACGCCTGAGTCCTTTCCCGGCCGGGGCCACGACATCCTCGAGATCGGCACGCACTGGCGGCAGTTGGTGCAGAACTGGGTGGCCAGGCGGAATTACCACACCGTGACCGACACCGTTTCCGTTTCCATGCAATTCGATCTGAAGGAAACGGGACGGATGGTCACCGTGAGATTCATGACGACCAAACGGCTTCTCGTCGCGTTCGCGACCGACGGTCATTATCTGCGCCAGGATCAACTGGCCGTCGCCGCCGCGGCGTCGAACGCATGGAATACCGAACAACTGAACCCCATGTTGTCCGTGTGGGACGTACGCGGACCACGCCCCTGCCTGGCAGGAGTGTGCGACCTCCCGCTGACCTGCCGCATGACCCAAACGGATTTCGATGCTTTGGCCAGTGATTGGGTGGAACGGGCGCGGCAGATGTTCACCCGCTGCCATCAGGTATTCAAGTTGTAGAAGTGAAACCCGTCATGTGGCCCGAACCCCTTTCGGACGCACACCGGTTGGCCCCAATATGGGCGAGTGCCTTTCAAGGCGACGGGGGTGCGCCTTTCAGGCCACGGGGGGTTGCCCATGCGGCGTTCGTTCTGCTCCATCGCGCTTTCCGGAATGCTGCTCGCGACGGCTCCGGCGGCCGCCGCGGCGGTACCGGGATCAGCGGCCGACGCGTCCTGCGGCAAGGACTTCAGGGAGCGCCTCCAGTGCTGGTCGCGGAACATCGGCGACGGCACCGTACGGGTCACCCTCGACGAACCGGTGCGGTTCGACGGCGGCGCGCAGGAACGCAGGGCCGTCGAGGGCGCCCTGTGGCGCGACCGCGCCCACCTGGTCGTCGAGGTGCCGAAGAACCGGCACACCGGAGGCGGCGGCACCGCGCTGCTCCTGCTGGCGAACGCGACCGGCCGGCTCGTCGAGCAGGACGCCACGATCGACCGGCTGCCCGCCGAGGCCGTGAGCGAACTGACGAACCTCCAGGCCTGCCGGCCCAAGAACCCCAAGGACCTGTGCGCCCGGCTCGCCAAGGGCCCGCTGCGGGGTGCCGACCTGATCGCCGAGCACCTGGCGGCCGACCTCTCCGAGCACACGTACGCCATCGCCGAACCCTCCGGCCCGCCGTTCGGCGGCACGGGCACCCCCTCGGGCACGTCCAGGAACACCGAGAAGGCCGACGGCAAGCAGACGTCCGGGGCGGGCAAGGGCGCGGGCAAGGGTTCGGACCAGGCCTCGGACGCCGGCTGGGACACCGCCACCCAGATCCTCGCGGTCCTGTGCGTCCTGCTCGTCGTCCTGCTCGCCGCCCTGCTGTTCCTGATCCGCCGGTCCTCCCGCGCGGTGGGCACGCTGTCCCGCCGTGCCCTCGCCGCACCCGGCGTCGGGGCGGTCCCGCCCGCCACGGCACCCACCCGCCGGCGCGACGAGACCAGCGTCCGGCCGCGCGACGAGACCACCACCCCACCGCGCGACGAGACCACCACCCGCCTCAGGGTGACACCGACACCCCGGTACGGACGCAGGGTCGGCAATGTCCCTGGGCCCGCCAGGTCGGCCGTGGTCCGCACCGAACTGCACCCGCAGGGCTACGTCGAGATCGACCGTGTGCTGTACCGGGCGGTGTGGGCGGAGCCCGGCCGACCGCCCCCCGCCCCCGGCGGGCTCGTCGACGTCACCGACGCGCGGGAACGGGACTCCGACGTCCTGTACGCGTTCCCGCCGGCCACCGGACGGCACGCCAACGGCACCAGGACCTGAGACCGGGAGACACAGATGCACAGCGAGTACCCGCCCACGCTGCCGGCGGAGTATGCCGACATCGAGTTCGAGAACAACGCGCAGCGGCTGCCGCTCGTGCTCTGCCTCGACACGTCGAGCTCCATGGCCGGACAGCCCATCCAGACGCTCAACAACGCGCTCATGGAGTGGACCCGGGAACTGCACGACGACGTCAGCCTCAGTTACAGCGTGGAGGTCGCCGTGGTCACCTTCGGCGGACAGGGCGTCGCCGCCTGGCGCGGTCCCCAGCTCCTCGCCCCCCGCGCCGCGGTGAGCCCTTTCGTGCCCGCGCACACGTTCCAGCCGCCGCAGCTCACCGCCGCCGGGGTGACCCTGATGACGGAGGCGCTGGAGCTGTCGATGCACATCGTCGCGGCCCGCAAGGCCGAACTGCGGGCCTCCGGCCTCCAGTACTACCGGCCGCAGATCTGCCTGGTCACCGACGGGCTGCCGACCGACGGCACGGGCCATCTCACCGACTCCTGGCACCGGTTGATCCCCGTCCTCGCCGACGAGCAGCGCGCCCGCCGCTTCCGGCTGTACGCGATAGGCGTCGGCGGCATCACCGACAGGGGCGAGCAGGTGCTCCAGGCCTTCGCGCCGAAGTTCAACGCCCGGCTCCAGGGATTCCCCTTCCGCGAGCTGCTCCAGATGATGTCCGCCAGCGCGAACGCCGAGCAGAAGGGCGCGGGCGACGAGGTCTTCGAGAAGATCTTCAGCCAGTTCAAGACGCAGCGCCCGGCCTGGGAATCCTGACCCATGGCCACCGTCGACGAGCGGGAGTCGCCGTGGCGGATCCACGGCATGAGCGTCGAGGGCTACCGCCACCGCCGCCAGGGACTGCCCTGCCAGGACGCCTGCGCCTACGCCACGTCGCCGTCGGTGGCGGTCCTCGCGGTCGCGGACGGCGCCGGCAGCAGGCCACGCTCCGAGGAGGGGTCCCGGCTCGCGGTGGAGCTGGCCGCGGAACACTTCGCGCGGCGGGCCGCCGCGGCGGCGGACTGCCACCCCGGCGAGGCCGTCCACGAGCTGCTGGAGGACGCTTTCCACGACGTCAGCAAGGTGTTCCTGGACCGGACCGGGGCCGAGGCCGCGGACTTCGCCACCACCCTCACCGTCGTGGTGCTGGCGCCGGGCTGGCTGGGCCATCTCACCGTGGGCGACGGCTTCGTCGTGCTGCGGGCCGGCGCGGAGGACGGCGAGCGGCAGTTCCATCTGCTGCCGCAGGCGATGGCGGCGAGCGAGTACAGCAACGAGACGGTGTTCCTCACCTCGCCGGACGCGGCCCGCTGGGTGCACACCGACTGCGTGTCCGACGAGGGGATCGACGGGGTGCTGCTGTCCACCGACGGACTCGTGCAGGCCGCGCTGAACCGCGCGGGCGGCGGCGCGCCGTCCCCGAACGTCTCGTTCGTCGACGCCGTGTTCCGCTCCCTCGACGCTCCCGGCCCGGTCACCGACAGCGCCCACGAGGGCCTCGCGACCCTGCTGAGGTCGGACCGCCTGACCGCCCTGAACGCTGACGACAAGACACTGCTGCGGGCCGTGCTCAAGGCGCGGCCATGAGCGGGCTCACGGTGTTCCTCGACGGAAAGCCGGTCACCCTCGCGGAACTGCCGCTCAAGGGCGGCGGCCAGGCCGCCGTGTTCCCGGTCGTCGGTGACGACGGCATCGTCGTGAAGCTCTACCGTGAGCCGCCCGGCATGGAGCAGGAGCGGCGGCTGATGCGGATGCTGACCATGTCCCCGCTCGCCGCCCGCCCCACCGACCGCTCCCAGCCGCCCGAACTGGCCTGGCCCACCGCGCTCGCCCGCGGCCCGCAGGGGGAGTTCCTCGGCTACGCCATGCGCCGCTTCGGCGAACCCGATCACGTGCAGGTCATCGGCCTGTTCACCCGCGCCCAGCGCCTCAAGCTGTTCCCCGACCGGGCCGACTGGCGCTTCCTGCTCGGCGTCGCCTGGAACCTCGCCTTCATGACCGCCCGCATGCACTACGACAACCTCGTCATCGGGGACTTCTCCAGCAGCAACGTGGTGGTCGACGCGAACGGCTTCGTCACCTTCCTCGACTGCGACTCGATCGCCTTCAACGACCCGGTGAACGGCGAGCTCTTCCCCTGCCTGATGCACACCACCGACTACTCGTCCCCCGAGCGGCAGGCCGGCGGCCCCGCCACCCGCGCCACCGACGACTTCGCCCTCGCCGTCCTCGTCTACCAGCTGCTGACGGCCGGCAACCACCCCTTCGGGGGCGTCCCGCACGACAGCGCCTCCGAGTCCACCGTCAAGGACAACATCGCCGCCAGCTGCTCCTACGTCGTACGCCCGGAGCGCGTGGTCATCCCGCGCGGCACCATCGACCCGTCCGTACTGCCCCCCGAACTGCTCACCCTGGCCCGCGCCGCCTTCGGCCCCGGCGTGCACGCGCCCGCCGCACGCCCTCCGGCGGAGGCGTGGCTGCGCGCGCTGGACAAGGAGCGGTCCCTGGTGCGGGTCTGCCCGAGCCGCCCGCTGCACACCTTCGGCTCCCACCTCACGTCCTGTCCCTGGTGCACCCGGGCGGCCACCACCGGGCACGACGTGTTCAACGGGCCGGCGCCGGTGTCCGTGCCCGTGCCGGACCCGCGGCGGGGACAGCACCCGGGTGACCCGGACGGCTCGTGGCCCGCGGCCCTCAAGGTCGCCGTCCTGATCGCGGTGCTGGTGGTCCTGGTGATCATCGGGCTCATGAGCTGACGGCACCCGGGCCCGCCCGTACGGCGCTCCCGGAATCCCCGTACGGCGTCGCGGCGGGACCGATGCCGTGCCCGCCGCGCCGCGCGCGGCGTGACGTCACTGCGCGCGGCCGCGGTCCTCCAGATAGCGCGTGTGCGACTCCTGCCGGCGTGCCTCGACCTCCCGCAGCGTCGTCGCGAGCCGGTCCGACTCCTCGTGCAGCAGGGTGAGCTGGCGCTCCAGATGCCGTTCCGGCGGTTCGGCGCCCGGCGCCAGCCGGGTCCACCACCTCGTCCGTACGAACGTGTCGACGGCCTCGGGGATGTCCTGCCGCACCGCCCGGGACAGCATGTGCACGCCCTCCGGGTCCTGGGCGAGGACCTCGGCGACCCAGCCGGGATCCAGCAGCGCCGCGAGGAGTCCGGTCAGCTCGGTGAGCCGGCCGGCCGCGGCCGGCGGCAGCTCGACGCCGTCCAGATACTCGCGCAGCTTCCCGAAGTCGGCGCGCAGTTCCTCCAGTTGGGCGGACGGATCGGGGAAGTCGGGGAGGGCGGGGCGCTCGGGCGGGGCGATCAGCGCGCCCGCGCCGTACAGGCCCGCGACGACGAAGGGCCAGTACGGGCCCGCGAGTCCGGTGAAGGTCAGCGCCAGGCCGAGGAGCCCGTACGCGCTGCCGGCGAGGTTCTTGCGCGATTCGAGGAAGCGGACGAGCCTACTGGTAGCCACGGATCTCCTCGAAGGCGCCGTCGAGCGAGCCCTTGCGGGCGTCGAAGAGACGGCCGCCCGTCAGGTCGGCGATGTGCTGGAGCTCGCTCCGGTCGGAGTCGCCGAACAGGATGGGGAAGACCGGGATCTCGCGTTGCCGCGCGGGGAGCCGCCGGTAGAAGCCGTCGAACTCCCGGGGGCCCGCGCCCGTCGTGTTCTCGCCGTCCGTCATCAGCACGATCGACGTGAACGTGTCGCCGTCGGACCCGAGATGCCCGTACGCCTTCTCCAGCGACGTGTAGATCGCGGTGTCGCCGTCGGCGGTGAGCCCGCGGGTGTCCTCGCGGATGCCGTCGAGCCCGGTCTCCGGGTCCTCGGGCCGGACCACGTGCGTGCGGACGCTCTTGACCTTCGAGCCGAACGGCATCAGCGTCACCTCCTCGCGGTCGCGGAAGTCGCCCGTCAGATCGGTCAGCGCCTTCTTCAGCCGGCCGAGCCGGTCGCCGCCCATCGAGCCGGAGGTGTCCAGGACGTAGACGGTGCGCGACGGCCGGCGGAGTTCGTTCTCGTACGAGTCGAGGAGGCGGTCGGCGACGGAACTGCTGCCGGGGAAGGGGAGTTCACGTCGCCTGCTCGTGTCGAGCCCGGGCGCCGGGGGCACCGAGGCGACGACCGGGCGTCGGTGCGTCTGCCGGGTGATCTCCCGCTGGACGGCCGGGGTGCGCAGGGCCTCGGCGAGGCGGCGCACGGTCTGGCGGGTGTCCGCCGAGCCGGTGGCGAGCGAGGAGAGGGGGTAGTCGGCGGTGACCACGCCGTCGCGCGGCCGGATCACCGTCAGCCCCTTCACCCCCTCCAGCACCGACTCGTAGTTGAACAGCGCGTCCACGGTGCCGCGCCGCCGGTACGCGGTGGCCAGCCAGCCCGAGGACCCCGACGTCAGCTTCTGTCCCGCGAAGAACTCCCGCAGCCGCGGGGTCGCCTTCCGCACGTCCGCGTCCGTGAGCGCCGACTGCGCGCCGGACAGGCCCGAGGCCACCGAGATCAGCGTGGAGAAGCCGGAGTTGGAGCGCGCGGGGTCGGTCATCCCGTACGTCAGCTTCCCGTCCGCCACGGCCTTCTCGACCTGGGACCAGGTGACGTCGTCCGGATTCCAGCCCAGCTCGGTCACGGTGGCCGGCTTCACCCCGATGGCCACCGGGCTCGACATGACGGGCGTCTCCGAGACCACCCGGCGCGCCGCGTCCGGGCGCAGCCGCAGACAGTCGTTCGACGACAGCCACAGCGCGTCGAACGACCGGTCCGCGCCGCCCTTCGCCAGCAGGTCGACGGCGGCGAGCGTGCCCATGTAGGTCGGTTTCACCGTGATGCCGGTGTCCTCGTGGATCCGGTCGAGGACCGGCTTCATGTCGGCGAGTTCGCTGGAGGCGAGGACCCGCAGGGTGCCGGGCTCGGGCGCCCCGCCGCCGGACTTCTCGTCCTCGGGTGCCGTGCACGCCGCGACCGCCAGGAGGGCCACGACGGCGCACGCCGCGCGTCGTCTCATCCGAGCCCGCCTTCCAGCGCGCCCTGCGACCGGCTGCGCTCCAGATGGGCGCCGGCGTGCTGGAGCTCGGCCGTCAGGGACTCGACCGTCGCGGCCATCGACTCCGTGGCCTGCACCTTGTACGTGTCGATCGCGTCGAGCGTGCGGTAGATCTGCTGGAAGGCGCTGCGCAGGGTCTCCGCGCCGACGGCGGGGTCGGCGGCGATCCGCTGGATCTCGCCGCTCTGGGTGGCGAGCATCTCGGCGTTGCCGCGGATGAGGTCCTCGGTGGTGCCGCGCAGGGCGTTGACCTGGTCGACGACCTTGCGCTGGTTGTCCAGGGCGGAGGCCAGCATCACGGAGATGCGCAGGGCGGAGACCGTGGTGGTGGCCGCGCGGTCGACGCCCTTGATCAGCTCGTCGTTGTTGCGCCGCACCACGTCCATGGCGAGGTAGCCCTGGGCGCACACGGCGAGCTGGGTGAGCAGGTCCTGGTGCTTCTGGCGCACCGGGAACAGCACGTCGGAGCGGAGGCTGTCGGCCTGCGCCGGCTCCGTTGTCCCGACGCCCTCGATGTGCTCCTCGACGGCCGTGTCCAGGGCCTGGGTGAGGACGACGTACTCCTGGAGCTTGCCCATCGTCTCCCACAGGCGGACCCGCTCGGTCTGCAACGCCGCGTTGTCCCGGCGCAGTTCGTCCTGGCCGCCGCGAAGTGAGCCGACGATCTTGTTCAGGGTGCCCTGTGCGGAGGCGTACTTGGCGACGTGGTCGCGCAGCCTGTTGCCGCCGGGGAGCCGGGAGAGGAACTTCCTTCCCTTGCTCGCGGGCAGGTCCCGCGGGTCCAGGTCCTCGACCACGCGCCGGAGTTCGACGAGGGAGCCCGCGACGTGGGACTGGGCGTCCTCGCCCTTGCCGGGCAGGCTGCGCAGGGTGCGCTCCAGCATGCGGTTGGACTGTGCGGCGGCGCCCCGCATCTCCCCGGCGCCGAGCCCCGTGATCTCGCCGACCTTGCCGGCGAATTCGGGCGAGCGGGCGTCGAGGCCCGCGAGTCCGCCGACGTACTCGGCGGCGCGGCGCGCCATCTCGTCCCGCACGGTCGGTTCGACGGGGACGAGCCCGCCGGCCCTGTCGCGGGGCACGGCCGTGACGGCTTCCGGCGGCGTGAGGGTGAACTCGTTCTCTGTGCTGGTCACTTGGTGCTTCCCCCTAGTTCCCGGCCCGGCGCGCCATCTCGTGCAGCACCTTGGAGGCGGGCACGGGCGCCTGCCGGACGCCGGTCAGCTTCTGATTGAGGTACGAGGTGCGGCCCGCGGTCGCCGCGGTGAACTCGGCGGTCGCGCCCTGCGGCCGGAACCCGTGGCGGACGGCGAGCCCGCGCAGCGTCGGGTCGGTGCTGAGGAGTTCGCCGAGCGCGCGGCCGGCATCGGTGAGCGGGACCACCGTGTGGTCGCTGTTGGCCGTGGTGTCCGGGTACAGGACGGTGAGGTCGCCCGCCTCCCGTCCGCCGTCCTCGCCGAGCAGCGCGGCGACCTGGGACTCGTAGACGAGGACGAGCGGATTGCCCGCGCCGCTGACGAAGTCCCGGAACGCCGCGTCCGTGCTGGACTGCTGGGCGCCCTGCACGCTGATGAGCTTGCGCATCAGGGGCGCGGTGCGCTCGACGTCGGCGGTGGAGGCGGCGACGCGTCCCTTGTCGGCCACGTAGGAGGCGGCGGCGAGGTAGAGGGCACCGGAGTTGGAGGTGGCCGGGTCGGTGGTGGCGATGTAGAGCGTGCCGGTCAGCTCACCGTGTGCCGCGGCGCCCTTGAGCTGCTGCCAGGTCCGGTCGTGCCGGGCCGCGTCGAGATAGGCCCCCATCTTGAGGGTGCCGGTGTTCCGGTCGAGGGTGGCGAGTCCGTTGGCGGCGAGGACCTGTGCCGCGCTGCGGTGCGCCACCACGACGACCGGCGAGTAGAAGGGCCTCGGCAGCGGCTGCCGCGCGTGGTACTTGCCGGCGAGCTCGTCGGCCGGTGCCTGGCTGGACGGAAACGCGAAGTCGTACCCCTTGAGGTCGAGCCCTTCCATGGCCCACGACCCGGACGTCTCCGTCTTCACGGTGTAGCCCTTGGCGGCCAGGGCCTTCACCACGTCGGGATCGGCGAAGAACTCCGCCTTCTCCGATCCGATCACTCCTCGCACGGTCTTCGTTGCCGTGCTCTTGTCCTGACCTTCGCGGCCTGCGACGACGGCTGCTGCCACTCCGCCGATCAACAGCACCGCCAGGACGATTCCTGCGATACGTCTCACGCCTGGAGCGTGCGCCTCGGAACCCAACGTTCCCGGTCTCGGCGGGTGAACAGGGGGTGACCACCGGGTCCCGGTACGCAACCGGAGGGGGCGCCTCCTGCCGGCGCGCACGGCGCACCCCACCACGCTGTCTCACCCGTTCGGATGGCCGGGCGATCCGGACCGCGAGGTGCGGGTCATATGGCGCCCGGTCCGCGCGTCGCTGCGGGTGCACGCGGACCGGGGCCGTCAAGGGGGAGCCCGGAGGCTCAGTGGGGCGCGAGCTCGCGGGGCTCGGCGACCGGGGCATGGGCGTCCATGCGCTCGGCGGCGAGGATCGCCGCCGCGGTGTCGGCGCGGGACGCGGCGACGACGAGGGCGCGGCCGGCGAGCGCGTGCGCCCGCTGGTGGAGCGCCGGCAGGTGCGGTTCGTGCAGGGCGGCGGCCACCGCGGCACGCACCGGCGTCGCCCCGCCCCGCAGCCGCGCCACCTGCGCGGTGAGCCGCTCGGCGGCCGCGTCCAGGTCGGCGGAGGGCGCCAGAGCGCGGATCTCGTCCGTGACCGCGAGCAGCGCCGCGAGGTGACCGGCGAGCTGGATGTCCAGCTCCTCCTCGCGCGACCGGTGGGGGAAGTCCGAGGAAGTGGTGCCGGCCATCGTGTGGACCGACTTGGTGCGGATCGGTTCGTACATGGGATGGCCTCCTGTGCTCTGACAGGAAACCATCCTAGCTTGGATTTCGTCTAAAGTTGAGTCGAGTCGCAGATTTGTGCACAGCGCGTACACAGCGTGAGCGTCAGGGCTGGGTGTAGCCGTCCAGGAACTTCCCGATCCGCGTCACCGCGTCCGTCAGGTCGGCGACCGTCGGCAGGGTGACCACCCGGAAGTGGTCCGCCTCGGGCCAGTTGAAGCCCGTCCCCTGCACGACCATGATCTTCTCGCGGCGCAGCAGGTCGAGGACCATCTGCCGGTCGTCCTTGATCTTGAAGACCTTGGGGTCCAGCCGTGGGAAGAGATACAGCGCCCCCTTCGGCTTGACGCATGTCACGCCCGGGATCTGCGTCAGCAGCTCGTAGGCGACGTCCCGCTGCTCCATCAGCCGGCCGCCGGGCAGCACCAGGTCGTTGATCGTCTGCCGTCCGCTCAGTGCGGCCACCACTCCGTGCTGGCCCGGCATGTTCGCGCACAGACGCATGTTCGCGAGGATCGTCAGCCCCTCGATGTACGACTCGGCGTGCGCGCGCGGCCCCGAGACCGACATCCAGCCCACCCGGTAGCCCGCCACCCGGTACGCCTTCGACATGCCGTTGAAGGTGAGGGTGAGCAGGTCGGGGGCCACCGCCGCCGTCGCCGTGTGCGTCGCCCCGTCGTAGAGGATCTTGTCGTAGATCTCGTCGGAACAGACCAGCAGATTGTGCCGCCGGGCGATGTCGGTGAGCCCCCGGATCATCGCCTCGTCGTAGACCGCACCCGTCGGGTTGTTCGGGTTGATGATGACGATCGCCTTGGTGCGGTCGGTGACCTTCCGCTCCACGTCGGCGAGGTCGGGCATCCAGTCGGACTGCTCGTCGCAGCGGTAGTGCACCGCCGTACCGCCGGACAGGGACACGGCCGCCGTCCACAGCGGATAGTCCGGGGCGGGCACCAGGACCTCGTCGCCGTCGTCCAGCAGGGCCTGCATCGCCATCACGATCAGCTCGGAGACGCCGTTGCCGATGAAGACGTGCTCGACGTCCGTCTCGATGCCCAGCGTCTGGTTGTGCATGACGACGGCCCGGCGCGCGGCGAGCAGGCCCTTGGCGTCGCCGTACCCGTGCGCGGAGGAGACGTTGCGGAGGATGTCCTCCAGGATCTCCGGCGGGCACTCGAACCCGAAGGCGGCAGGGTTGCCCGTGTTGAGCTTGAGGATGCGGTGACCGGCTGCTTCCAGCCGCATCGCCTCCTCAAGAACCGGACCCCGGATCTCGTAGCAGACGTTGGCGAGCTTCGTGGACTGGATCACCTGCATGCCCGTGAGCTTACGGCCGCGTAACGCATGGTGGGGGGTGTTTTCCACCACGTGAGACGTGCCGGTTCCGCCGCTTTCGTCCCCGGGCTGGGCCCGGACCCCTTGCTTTCTCTACAATCCGCCCTCATGTCCTGGCAGCCCGGCGACCCCGAGAACCAGCCGAAGGTGTACCTCCCGCAGAGCGACGGCGAGGGCTCCCCGGCCTATGACGCCTACGCCGACCCGGCCGAGGCGCACGGCTGGCAGGAGGGATACGACGGCGTCGGCGACACGGTCGCCGGTGACGCCGCCGCCGACGGGTCGCCGGCCCCCGCGGACAGTGACATCGGACAGGAGCGGGACATCGCGCGGGACCCGGCCGACGACGACCCCGCACAGGCGTGGGACGCCGCATGGAACCCGGCCGCCGGCGACGCGGCGGGCCGCCGCGACCGGCTGCGCCGCCGCCGTCGCACCCGACTGGTCCGCCGGCTCGCCGTGGGTGCCGGAGCCGTGTGCGTCGTCGTCCTCGGTGCGGCGCTCTCGGGAGCCTTCGACTCGGCACCGTCCGGGGGCCCCGCGCCCGCGGGACGCGGGGCGCGCGACGGCGCCGGTGACGACTCCGAGGTCCCGGCCGTCCCGTCCGCGGGCGCGGGGGACGGCGCCACGGACGGCGCGACCGCGAGCGGAACGCCCGGCGGGTCCGCCTCCGCGACCCGTGACGCCACGGCTTCCGCCACGACGACGGCCTCGCCCTCGTCGTCCGGCGCTCCGAAGACCACCGCGTCCCCGAGCCCCACGGCCACCGGAACGTCCTCGTCGGGCCCCGGCAACTCCAACGGCCGCCCCGGTCACGGCCAGGGTGCCACCAAGCGGCCCAAGTAGCCCTGCGGATCTCCCGCCGGCGCATACCCGGAAGCCGAAACGCGGCCGGAAACAACTCCTTGTCCCCTCACCCCTCGCGCCTCACAATGCGCATGACAAAAGAGAAGGGTGACCGGAAAACCTTCGGTCGCCCCAAGTCGCAAGAGGGGACCCCCACATGAGAAAGCCTCTCGTCGCCGCGCTCTTCGCCCTGGTGATCGCCGGGGCAGGTGCGGCACCCGCGGTCGCGGCGCCCGCACCCGACCGCGCCGCGCCATCACCGGTCCAGGAGCAGGCGTCGGCCGGGAAGGCGTCGCCCGACCGGGCGCCCGCCGTTCAGGCCGTGGACTTCGCCGGCACCGTCTCGCTCAGCAACTGCTCCGGCTCCGTCGTCCGGATGCCTGCCTCCGAGGACGACGACCCCGCGCTCGTGCTCTCCAACGGCCACTGCCTGGAGACCGGCTTCCCGGAGCCCGGCGAGGTCATCGTCGACCAGGCCTCCAGCCGCTCGTTCGGCCTGCTCAACTCCGCGGGCACCAGGGTCGCGACGCTGCGCGCCGGCAAGGTCGCGTACTCCACGATGACCGACACGGACATCACGATCTATCAGCTCACCCGCACCTACGCGCAGATCAAGAGCTCGTACGGCATCAGCGCGCTGACGCTCAGCGACACGCACCCGGTCGCCGGCACGGCCATCAAGGTCGTCTCCGGCTACTGGAAGCGCATCTACAGCTGCAACATCGACGGGTTCGTGTACCGCCTCAAGGAGGGTGACTGGACCTGGAAGGACTCGGTCCGCTACACCTCCGCCTGCAACACCATCGGGGGCACGTCCGGTTCACCCGTCGTCGACAACTCCACCGGCAAGGTCGTCGCCGTCAACAACACCGGCAACGAGGACGGCGGGCGCTGCACCGTCAACAACCCCTGCGAGGTCGACGCCAACGGCACGGTGACGGTCCGCCAGGGCATCAACTACGCCGAGGAGACCTACCAGATCGTCCCGTGCTTCGGGCTCGACAACAAGCTCGACCTGAGCCGCTCCGGCTGCACCCTGCCCAAGCCGTAACCGCTGCGCGGCGGGTGGTCATCCGGTCGGCTCGCGGCGGACCGCCCGCCCCGCCAGCACATCCGTCCTGCGCCCGTCCTCGATCACGAAACGGCCGTCGACGAGGACGTACGGGATACCGGTCGGCAGCGTGCGCGGGGCCTCGAAGGTGGAACCCGCAGCGACCGTGGCCGGGTCGAAGAGGACCAGGTCGGCGCGGTTGCCCTCGCGGACGATCCCGCGGTCGGGCAGCCGCAGCCGGGCGGCCGGCCGCCCGGTGAGGTGCGCGACGCACTCCTCCAGGGACAGCACGCCCAACTCCCGTACGTACCGGCCCAGGTAGTGCGGGAAGGTGCCGTACGCCCGCGGGTGCGGCTTGTCGCCCCGCAGGATGCCGTCCGAGCCGCCCGTGTGCACGGGGTGACGCATGATCGCCCGGACGTTCTCCTCGTGGCCGACGTGCTGGAGGATCGTCGGGCCGAGCCGGTCCTCGACCAGCAGACGGCGGGCCGTGTGCCAGGGAGTCTCGCCGCGTTCGTCCGCGGACTGCCGGACCGTGCGGCCGACATAGGGGGCGAGGCCGGGCTCGCTCACGCCGGAGATCTCGATGGTGTCCCACTCGATGGGGACGCCGTGGCAGCCGTCCGCGCCGACGACCTCCATGTGGTGCCGGATCCGCTCGGCGGTCGCGTCGTCCCGCAGCCGGGCGAGGATCGCCTCCGGGCCGCCCTCGCTCGCCCAGCTGGGCAGCATCGCCACGAGCGTGGTGCAGCCCGGTGTGTAGGGGTAGGTGTCCAGGCTGATGTCCGCGCCGCCGGCCAGCGCCTCGTCCAGCAGGGCCAGCAGTTGCGGGGCCCGTCCCTTGTTGACGCCGAAGTTCATGGTGGCGTGGGCGAGGTGCAGCGGGCAGCCGGCCTCGCGGGTGAGGGCGACCATCTCCTCGTACGCCTCCAGGGCGCCCGCCCCGTACGAGCGGTGGTGCGGGCAGTAGTAGCCGCCGTGCGCGGCCACCACCCGGCACAGTTCCGTCAGTTCGGCGTCCTTGGCGTACATCCCGGGTGTGTACGTCAGCCCGGACGACATGCCGACGGCGCCCTCCCGCAGGCCGTCGGCCACCAGCCGGCGCATCCGGTCCAGCTCCGCCGGCGTCGCCTCGCGGTCCTCCCAGCCGACCGCGAGCATGCGCACGGTGCCCTGCGGGATCAGGTACGCGGCGTTGACCGCGATGCCCTCGCCGTCGAAACCGTGGTCGAGCCGGTCCAGGTACTCGCCGACCGACCGCCAGGTGAAGTCGATGTCGTCGCCGTGGCCGTTCCAGCCGGTGATCGCCCTGCGGACCTCGGCGAGCGTGCGGTCGTCCACCGGCGCGTACGACAGGCCGTCCTGGCCGATGACCTCCAGGGTCACGCCCTGCGCGGCCTTCGCGCTGTGGTCCGGGTCGCGCAGCAGCGCCAGGTCGCTGTGCGCGTGCATGTCGATGAAACCGGGGGCGAGGACCAGGCCCTCGGCGTCCAGTTCCCGGCACGCGGTGGGGCGCTGGCAGCCCGCCGCGGCGGCCTCCTTGACGATCGAGACGATCCGGCCGCCGTCGACGACCACGTCGGCGCGGTAGGCGGGCGCCCCGGTGCCGTCGACGACGTCCGCGTCACGGATGACGAGATCCAACACGGCGACCTCCTAGAAGAACGTGCGGACGTAGTCGACGACCGTGCCGTCCTGCTCCACCACGGGAATCAGCTCCCACTTGTCGAACGACGTGCAGGGATGGGACAGGCCCATGCCGATCCAGTCGCCGACCCGCAGCTCCGCCCCGGGGGAGGTGCGCAGCCACGCGTGCTGGTCGGAGAGCCCGGTCACCTCGACGCCGTCGGCCGGGTGCTCGACGCCGTCGCGCCGCACCACCTGCGCCTCGGGCAGATCCAGGTCGTACGCCGCGTCCCGCTTGCCCGCGTTGGCGAAGGCCTGGTCGGCGCTGGGCCGGGAGACCACCTGGGCCCACAGCCGGAAGGCGGGGTGCAGCGCGCCCTCCTCCGGGATGCGGGTGAAGGGGGTCAGCTTGCGGTAGTGGCCGTCGTCGTGGGAGACGTACGCGCCGGACCGCAGCAGCTTCAGGACCGGCCGGGAGAGCGCGGGGATCTCCGCGAAGACGTCGGCGACCGCGTCGAACCAGGCGCTGCCGCCCGCGCTGACGACGATCTCCTCCAGGCCCGCGAACCGGCCCGCCTTGTCGAAGTCCGCCGCCAGCGCGGTGAGCCGGCGCAGCCAGGCGTGCACACGCTCCGGGTCCGCCTGCGGCACCTCGCCCTCGTAACCCGCCACGCCGGCCAGCCGCAGGGTCGTCGTCGCGGCCACCGCGTCGGCGACCGCCGCGCACTCGGCCTCCGTACGGACGCCGGTGCGGGCGCCCTCGCCCGCGGCGAGCTCCACGACCACGTCCACGGGGCGGGTGGTGCCGGCCAGCGCCGCGTCCATCAGCTCCACACCGCGCACGGAGTCCACGTAACAGATGAAGCGGAAGTCCTCGTCCCGGGCGAGCTCGGCGGCGATCCAGCGCAGCGCCGCGTGGTCGACGAGCTCGTTCGCCAGGAAGATCCGGTCGATTCCGAAACGCCGTGCGACACGCACCTGGTGGGGGACCGCCAGCGTGATGCCCCACGCGCCGTGCTCGATCTGCTGCCAGAACAGCTGCGGGGCCATCGACGTCTTGCCGTGCGGCGCGAAGGCGAGGCCGTGCCGGGTGGCGTACGTCTCCATCAGGGCGAGATTGTGCTGGAGCCGCTCGGCGGAGAGCGCGAGGACCGGGGTGGTGAAGCCGTCCGTGAACAGGTTGCGGCGCTGGGCGGCGAGCTCGCCGACGGTCAGTCCGTCGGCTTCCGGCGGGAGGCCCTTGAAGCGGTGGTCGACACGGTCCGCCGTGAGAGCGGCGAGCTGTGTTGCGGCGGTGTCGGCGCCCATGGGGCCTCCTTGATGAGGTGTGTTGCCCGCGTTCCGCTGGTGCGTTGCGCGATGTGCAACGGTCATTGCGTATGTCGCTTACTGCTGTCTAACATCCCAGCCAACGCAGGGTCAACGGTGCCGTTGGCCGCGAGGTCCTGCCGTCGAATCCTCCGCCGCCCGCTCGACGGGCGGAGGGGAGCGCGACGGCAGGCCCTGGAGTGTCCACCATGCCGTGCCCGCGAGAGCAAGGAGCCTCAGCCATCGTGACCACCGACGGACCCGCCGACACCGTGCCCCACGACGCCGCCGCCGGCCTCGGCGGCCCCGTCGACGTGGTCGCGCTCGGCGAGTCCATGGTCACCTTCCTGCCCTCCCGGCCGGGCCGCCTCGCCGACGTCCCGTCCTTCGAGCGGGGCATCGGGGGCGCCGAGTCCAACGTGGCGTGCGTGCTCGCCTGCGCCGGGCACAGCGCGCGCTGGGTCGGCCGGGTCGGCGCGGACGGGTTCGGCGACCACCTCGTGGAGACCATCGCCGCGTACGGCGTCGACACCTCCGCCGTGCGGCGGGACCCCGAGCGCCCGACCGGCATCTACTTCCGCACAGCGGGAGACCGGGCGACCGACGCCCACGAAGTCGCCTACTACCGGGCCGGGTCCGCCGCCTCCGCGATGGCCGCCGACACCCTGGACCTCGGCGCCGTCCGCGCCGGCCGCGTCCTGCATCTGTCCGGCATCACCGCCGCGCTGTCCGAGGACTGCCTCGGCCTGATGCGCGAACTCATCGCGCCTCGGCCCGGCCGTCCGCTCGTCTCCTTCGACGTCAACCACCGCCCCGGACTGTGGCGTGACGCCGCGGGCCCGCGGGTCCTGCTCGACCTGGCCCGCGGCGCCGACATCGTCTTCGTCGGCGAGGACGAGGCGCGGGAGGCCTGGGGACTGCGCGGGGCGCGCGCCGTCCGCGACGCCCTGCCCGAGCCCGGCGTCCTGGTCGTGAAGCAGGGCGAGGCGGGGGCGACGGTGTTCGAGAAGACCGTCACCGACCGGAGTGAGACGCTCGTCGGCGTCGGCGTCGGCGTCGGTGGAGACGGCACGGACGGCATGGACGGCATGGACGGCATGGACGGCACGGACGTCACGGACGGCGGGGACGAAGGGCGCGAGAGGGAAGGCCTCGGCGGCCGGGGCGAGACGCGCGTCGGCGTCGGTGGGATCGACGAAGGGGACGCCCCCGGCGGCCGGGGGCAGGGCGCAGCCGCGTCCGGGCGCGGCGCCGGCGACACCGCCACCTTCGTGCCCGCACTGCACGTCGACGTCGTCGCCGCCGTCGGCGCCGGCGACGCCTTCGCCGCCGGCTTCCTCTCCGCCACCCTGCGCGGACTGCCCGTCCGCGACCGGCTCCGGCACGGCCACCTCATGGCCGCCGCCGCGCTCACCGTCCCCGGCGACCTCGCCACGCCGCCGTCCCGCGACCACGCCGACCGCCTGGCCGCTCTCGACGACGACGCGTGGGGGAGACTTCGACTCGGCCCCGGCTGGACGAAAACCATCGGCCACGCCGCCGATCGAACCGTCGATCGGGCCGAGGAGGAGGTACGCACGCCATGAGTCAGACCGTCGACCGCGCGCTCAGCATTCTGCCGCTGCTCGCCGAGGGCCCCGCCGACCTCGGCCAGGTCGCCGACCGGCTCGGTGTGCACAAGTCCACCGCGCTGCGGCTGCTGCGCACCCTGCACGAGCACGGACTCGTCTACCGCCAGTCCGACCAGCGCTACCGGCTCGGCGCCCGCCTCTTCGCCCTCGCCCAGGAGGCCGTGGAGAACCTCGATGTGCGCGAGATCGCCCACCCCCACCTCGTACGCCTCAACGAGCAGTGCGGACACACCGTCCACCTCGCCGTCTACGAGGAGAACGAGGTCCTCTACATCGACAAGGTCGAGAGCCGCTACCCCGTGCGCATGTACTCGCGCATCGGCAAGCCCGTCGCCATCACCGTCGCCGCGGTCGCCAAACTGCTGCTCGCCGACCTCCCCGAGGCCGAGCGGCGCGCTCTCGCCGACAAGCTCGACTACCCCATGTACACGGCCCGTTCGATCCCCAACGCGCCCGCCTTCCTCAAGGAGCTGGCGACGGTGCGCGAACAGGGCTGGGCCACCGACCTCGGTGGCCACGAGGAGTCCATCAACTGCGTCGCCGCCCCCATCCGCGGCGCGGACGGACGCGTCGCCGCCGCCATGTCGGTCTCCGCGCCCAATGTCGTCGTCACCGCCGACGAACTCCTCACCCTGCTCCCGCTGGTGCGCCGTACCGCCGACGCCATCAGCGGCGACTACTCGGGCAGGACCCCCACGAAGGAAGCCCCCCAAGAAATGAGCACGGAATGACGGACAAGATCGCCCTCACCCCGAAGACGCACACCACCCCGCCCGCGAAGTTCTCGCACGGTGTGAAGAAGGGCAACATCCTCCAGGTCGCCGGCCAGGTCGGCTTCCTGCCCGCCGAGGAGGGCAAGCCCCCGACGCCCGCCGGCCCGACGCTGCGTGAGCAGACCCTCCAGACCCTCGCGAACGTCAAGGCGATCCTCGAAGAGGGCGGCGCGAGCTGGGACGACGCGATGATGATCCGCGTCTACCTCACGGACGTCGGTCACTTCGCCGAGATGAACGAGATCTACAACCAGTACTTCGAGGAGCAGGGCCTCACCGCGCCCCCCGCCGCCCGCACCACCGTCTACGTCGGACTGCCGGCCGGACTCCTCGTCGAGATCGACGTGCTCGCCGTCCTCGGCTGACACGCACCCTCGCACCACCCGCACTCCCGCACGCCGTCACGGCGCGGCGCCCCATACCCGTCATCCCCGGGGCGCCGTGCCGCGATTCCCCCTGCCCGAAAGCACCATGCACTTACGAAACAGAGGCCCTCCATGGCGTCCCCCCTGTCCCTCTGGTCCTCGGTGCCGTCGCATCCGCTCGCGGCGCCGGCTCCAGCCACCCCTGAGACACCACCCCACACCGGCGGTCTGCTCCTCCTCGTCGACGGCACCGCCGGGCTGCTCACCGTCGCCGCCCTCGGCATCGCCCTGCTGCTGTTCCTCATCATCAAGGCCAGACTCCAGCCGTTCGTGGCCCTGCTCGCCGTCTCCATAGCCGTCGGCCTGGCCTCGGGACTGTCGGTCACCGAACTCTTCGGCACGGTCCAGCGGTCGACGGCCGTCTCCGTCATCGAGTCCGGCATGGGCGGCATCCTCGGCCATGTCGCCATCATCATCGGCCTGGGCACCATGCTCGGCGCCATCCTCGAAGTCAGCGGCGGCGCGGAGGTGTTGGCGTCCCGGCTGCTCAATCTGTTCGGCGAGAAGCGCGCACCGCTCGCCATGGGCCTGACCGGCCTGATCTTCGGCATCCCGGTCTTC
Source organism: Streptomyces siamensis (assembly GCF_039543605.1). NCBI lineage: Bacteria > Bacillati > Actinomycetota > Actinomycetes > Kitasatosporales > Streptomycetaceae > Streptomyces > Streptomyces siamensis. Next base: position 448,377 of record NZ_BAABKB010000030.1, read on the forward strand.
TTCGACGTCGGCATCTTCGTCCTCGCGCCGATCGTGTACGCCGCCGCCAAGCGCTCCGGCAAGTCCATCCTGCTCTACTGCCTGCCGCTGCTCGCCGGCCTGTCCATGACCCACGCGTTCCTGCCCCCGCACCCCGGCCCGGTGGCCGCGGCCGGTCTGCTGCACGTCCAGCTCGGCTGGGTCATCCTCATGGGCATCGTCTGCGGCGTCCCCGCCGTCCTGGCCGCCTGGGTGTACGCCGCCTGGATCGGCAGGCGCCTGTTCGTCCCCGTGCCGCAGGACATGGTCGAGGCCGCGGCGGAGGCCAAGCAGGCGGTCGTCGAGGAGCAGCGCGCGTCGGGAGTGGAGCCCCAGGAGAAGCCGGTGCCGCTCGGCACGGTCCTCGGCATCATCGGTACGCCGCTGGTGCTGATCCTCGCGGCCACCTTCTCGTCGATCGCCCTGGACCCGTCCACCGTCCGCTCGGTCATCGAGTTCTTCGGCAGCCCGTTCGTGGCCCTCACGATCGCCCTGCTCCTCGCGTACTACCTGCTCGGCATCCGCCGCGGCTGGTCCCGCAAGTCCCTGGAGACGGTGTCGACCTCGTCCCTGAAGCCGGTCGGCAACATCCTGCTCGTGGTCGGCGCCGGCGGCATCTTCGGAGCCGTGCTGAAGGCGAGCGGCGTCGCCCAGGCGCTCTCCGACACCTTCAACGACGTCGGTCTCCCGGTGATCGTCCTGTCCTACCTGATCTCCGTGGTCCTGCGGGTGGCCCAGGGCTCGGCGACGGTCGCCATCGTCACGACCGCGGGCATCGTGGCCCCGCTGCTGACGGAGGGTCACCACTCCCAGGCCTTCGTCGCCCTGGTCATCATGGCGATCTCGGCGGGCTCCATCTTCGCCTCGCACGTCAACGACGGCGGGTTCTGGATGGTCGCCAAGTACTTCGGCATCAGTGAGCGCGACACGCTGAAGACGTGGACCGTGCTGGAGAGCGTGCTGTCCGTGGCGGGCTTCGCCGTGGCCGCCGCGGTCAGCCTGGTCGTGTAGGCGTCTGATAACGAAGTCGGGGCTGGCTGTGTGCGACACAGGATCGTCGACCATACTGCCCGCTGTGGAGCAGCGCATAGGTTCGAGCAGCCAGCCCCTGGGCGCCGGATTCGACCCGGCCTTCGTCCCCGGACTCACCTCGCCCGCGGCCGCGGAGCCCGAGGACGCGGTGTCCGGCACCGCGGCCGAGGACGCCGCGGCCGACGACGGCGGGGTCGGGGAGACCTCGCCGAAGGCGGCGGAGTCCGGTGCGTCCGACGTCGAGGACGCCGAGAAGGCGGCCTCCGACGCGACGGACGACGCGGACGGCACGGAGACCGCGGAGGACGATCCCCGCGAGGCCGCCGCCGACGTCTCCGTCGAGGACGAGGACGAGGAAGCGGACGGCGACAGGGACGAGGCGGACGCGGAGGACGCGGCCGACCCCGACGGTCCCGTCTTCGAGGCCTCCGACCGCCGCGCCTCGATCACGGCCGACCACCGCGGCGTACGGCTGCGGCTGGACGACCAGGAGGCGGAATTCCGCTGGGACGAGATCGGGGCCGTCGAGACGGAGTCCCCGCGCTTCGGCAAGCGGTTCACCGTCACCGTCCACACGCCTGACCGCCGCTGGTACCCGATCGAGATCGAGGCGACGGCCAGGTCGCGCTTCAAGGAGTGGGAGTCGCGGCTCGACGAGGTCCTGGACGCCTACTTCGAGGACGGCGAGGACGCCGCGGAAGACGCCGAGGGCGACGCCGCGTGACGGGCGCGGGGCACCGCGCCCCGGCTAGCTGCAGTACTGGTCGGCCTTCCCGATCGACCGGTACATGCAGTCGGCGTTCTCCAGGAGTTGCAGCACCGCGTCGCGGTTGCGCGCCGTCTCCCGCTCGATGACCTCGTCGGGCGGGTAGAAGCCGCCGCCTCCGGACGACGGGTACATCTCGAAGGTGTAGCTGAAGATCTTCTGGGTGCCCCACAGGTAGTCGTCGATCGAGCCGTCCGTGATGTAGAGGTCGCTGGACTGCTCGGGCGTGTAGCCGTTGCTGGCGGCCATCTTCTCGCCGACGGTCCTGAAGGCGTTGTAGTCGTCCGCCGTCATCCCGGTGGTGGTGTTCGAGTACGTGTACCCGAACGGCCACAGCACCAGCTCGCTGTACGTGTGGAAGTCGATCCCGGCGGTGATCTGCTGCTTGCCGCCGACGACCCGGCCGCGGACGAAGTCGGCGACGACCTTCACCTCGGGTGCCGACTCCGCGGACGCCCCGCGGTAGGTCTCGGACGACTTCGACCCCGAAGAGCCGCCGCAGCAGCCCCACTTGTAGTTCCAGTTGCGGTTCAGGTCGGTGCCGACGTACGAACTGCCGCTGTTGGGCTGGCGGTTCTTGCGCCACGAGCGGTAGGAGCCGGTCGCGATGTCGTACTCGCCGCCGTCGGGGTTGAGGTCGGGGACGATCCAGATCTCGCGGCTGTTCACCATGTTGGTGACGCGGGAGTCCGAGCCGTAGCCCGCGCCGAGTTCGCGGAGCAGGTACAGGGCCATCTCGACGGTCAGGTGCTCGCGGGCGTGCTGGTGGAAGGTGAAGAGGACCTCGGGCTCGTTCTCGTCGGTGGCCACGTTGTCGCTGACCTTGATGGCGACGATGTCCCGGCCCTGGTAGGACTTGCCGATCACCCGCTTGCTCATGATGTTCGGGTACGCGGCGAGGCGCTGGTCGATCTCCGTGCTCATCTCGGCGTAGTTGTGGTACTTCGAGTCCGCCGACGGGAAGTCGAAGAGCCGGACGTCACCGGCGCCGCCCGACCGGTCCGGTGCCGATCCCAGCGGCGAGACGTCGTAGCCGAGCGCGCGCAGTTTCCTGATCTGGTCCGCGCGGCCCGAGACGACGACGGTCTCCTCGTCGGCCTCGTCCACGGTGACACCGGTCTGCTGGATGGCCGTGCGGGTCACCGGTGTGGTGCCCTGATGGATCTCGTACTGGCGGACGTCGTCGGCGGAGGGGGCGTGGGCTCCCGCTCCGCTCGCGGTGGCGTCGGTGACGGTGGCGGTGAGGGGGGCCGCGAGGGCGAAGGCCGCGAGGACGGCGAGGGCGGCTGTGCGCCGGCCGCCTCTCCTCGGCCCGGTCGCGCCGCTGCCGCGTATGCGAAGTCGCATGAAGTCTCCTTGTGTCTCCAGGAATTCCGGGATCTCCGGAATGTGGGGAGTGGAGCGGGGGGTGGTTCATGGCGACGTGCCTGGTGCGGGTGCGGCGCTCATGGTGCGGCCATGGCATGAGCAGGTCAAGCGATGACAAAGTGCCGATGGCGGGAATCGGCCGAAATTCAGCCCGGTGGCGTACGCGGCCCCACGCCGGGCACGGCGCGGTGCCCGGCGTGCGGACGAGCGCATGCGCAAGGTCCGGGCACGGCCCGCGCCCGCCCGCCGAGGCCGGGGGTCGTGTGCCCGATGGGTGCACATCGCGTGGCGATCGGCGTACGCGCCCTTGTGCCACTACCGCGCTTTACGCTTTCTTGACCGCATGACGGAGACCACCGGGAAGTCCGAGAAGCCGGCGTCGGAGGAGACCGACTCCCGCCCCCGCAAGTCCAGTTGGAAGTACATCGGGCCCGGGATCGTCGTCGCCGCGACCGGCGTCGGCGCCGGCGACCTCGTCGCCACCCTCATCGCGGGCAGCAACTTCGGCTACACGCTGCTGTGGGCCGCCGTCATCGGCTGCCTGGTCAAGATCTCCCTGGCCGAGGCGGCGGGCCGCTGGCACCTGTCCACCGGCCGCACCCTCTTCGACGGCTGGGCGAGCCTCGGCCGCTGGACGACGTACTTCTTCGTCGTCTACGCGGTCGTCTGGGGCTTCGTCTACGGCGCGGCGGCGATGTCGTCGAGCGCGCTGCCGCTGCAGGCCCTGTTCCCCGGCGTCTTCCCGGACGACTGGTCCATCAAGCCGTGGGCCGTCCTGTGCGGGCTCGTCGGCCTGGTCTTCGTCTGGTTCAACCGGTACGAGGTCTTCGAGAAGGTCATGACGGTGCTGGTCGGCGTGATGTTCGTCGTCACCGTCTACCTCGCGGTCCGGGTCACACCGAACCTCGGCGACGCCCTCGCGGGACTCCTCCCCGTCCTGCCCGACGAGAAGGACTCGGTTCTCAACACGCTCGGCCTGATCGGCGGGGTCGGCGGCACGATCACCCTGGCCGCGTACGGCTACTGGGTCAACGCCAAGGGCTGGACGAACACGGGCTGGATGAAGGTGATGCGCCTCGACAACCGGGTCGCCTACATCACCACCGGCATCTTCGTCGTCGCGATGCTCTTCGTCGGCGCGGAGCTGCTGCACTCGGCGAACGTGGCCATCGCCAGTGGCGACCAGGGGCTGATCCAGCTCGGCGACATCCTGGAGGAGGAGTACGGCACGGCGACCGCGAAGTTCTTCCTGATCGGCTTCTTCGCGACCTCGTTCACCTCGCTCATCGGCGTCTGGCACGGCGTGAGCCTGATGTTCGCGGACTTCGTGGCGCGCTACCGGACCCGGGAGCAGGTCACGGGCGAGGAGGTCGCGGCCGGCGGGCGCGAGAAGTCCTGGCCCTTCCGCGCCTATCTGCTCTGGCTGACCTTCCCTCCGATCGTGCTCCTCTTCCAGGGCGAACCCTTCCGGCTCGTCATCCTCTACGGAGTCCTGGGCGCGGCCTTCCTCCCCTTCCTCGCCCTCACCCTGATCTGGCTCCTGAACTCCTCCCGCACGCCCCGCGAATGGCGCAACGGCCCGCTGAGCAACGCCATGCTGGCGATCGCCGGGCTGCTCTTCCTGGTCCTGTGCGTCAAGCAGATCTGGGACCAGCCCTGGTCGGACTTCCTCTGAGGGGCCGTGCGGGTCACTTGAGCAGCTCGTGCCACTTCGGGCCGAGGGCGATCGTCCGCAGCTCCTTCATGGTCAGCGCGGGGGTGGCGCGGGTCGCCGCGCTCTCCTGGTTCCCCGCGTTGAACGCCTCGATGCTGCGGTCCTCCCAGTAGCGCAGGACGACCACGGCCCGGTCCTTCGAGGGCAGTCGGCGCAGCGCCTCGACCAGAGTCAGCCGCAGGGTCGTGTCACCGTCGGCGGTGCCCGGATCCGCTACATCCGGAATGACGTCGGTGGCGCGCTCCCCGTCCTCACTTCTTCGATGCGGTGGACCCCCGGAAATGTTTCACCCCGCTCGCCGCGTCCGCCAGTCGCTGCTCCGGACCTGCTGTCCTCCACGCCGGACAGGAACATCCAGTAACTTCACTGGTGCGTACGAGAGTTACTGCGGCAAACGTGACGGGGGTTGCGGCGTGGCGGGGAATCGGCCGGGGGACTGGCATGTCCTGGATCTGGAGAAGGATCCGACGCCGGGTGATCCGGACCGGGTGCGGCATCTGGCGAAGAGTTTGCTGGACTTCGCGGACGATGTCGGGGAGGCGTTGCGGTCGGTCAAGGGGATGGCGGACGAGGACGCTGTTCTGAAGTGGGCGGGGAAGTCGGCGAAGGCGTTCGGGGATGAGTTCTCGGGTGTGCCGAAGCAGTTGAAGAAGTTGAAGAAGTCGTACGAGATGGCCGGGGATGCGCTGGCCGTGTATTGGCC